>DIYF01000138.1 GCA_002427745.1 Roseivirga sp. UBA6061
TGGTGGTGGCGGAACCGGAGGCGGTGGCACCGGAGGCGGTGGTACTGGTGGTGGCGGTACCGGTGGATCGGGTACAGCTGGTACCTATCCTTTGGTTGTACCACAAAGTTTTCAGGACTGCGCCTATGCACAGAACAGTCTGTGGCAACAAGCCTTTGGAAACAGGGTAAAGTGTAACGATTACCATGACGGTAAACACAGAGTTCAGACACAATTCTGGAATCAGAACTTTGTACTCTTTAAATCGCTTGGAACTAAAGTCAAGTATCAAAGAAAGAGATTTATTGGCTGGAGCGAGTCAACTGCCGCTGACTATGTAGAGCTGGGCATCAACTATATCAAATACAAGTATAAAAACCCTATCTCGCATCCCACCTCTTTGTATGACAACGAGGTTGTCTTTCAGTATAAAGGGTATACTGTCAACTCCGCAGGCCAGGTAATCGGCTGGCCGGCTGCTTCAAGCAACTGGCCTTTCGTCAACCCTCAACAAACCTTCTTTGAACTTAAAGTTTTCAGTGTAGACGTTGATTACGGAGATGTAAACAGTGCTATTAACACCCTCTTGGGCCTGGCCCGTCAGAACCTTCCCGGTTGGCTTAACCTGGAAAATGATCTGAACCTGAACAAGGTGGGACTTCAATACGCCAAAATACTATCGAACGAAACTGAAATCATCGTTGCCAATAAGGTAGGCAGACATGGCTCGAATTATCAGCATAATTTCGAGTTTGACTTTCTGCTTTCCTGGAGTTCGGATGATGATTTCTGGGACAACTTCTTTAAATCTCTGCTTTGGAAACCCTATGACGTTATGGAAGTAGATATTTACGGTATGGCACCAAAAGGTGGTGTAATCAAAGGCAGAAGAGTCCGCGGCAGCGACTGATTAACGAGCCGGCTTAACAAATAGATCAATACATAAGGGATGATCACAGTTCAGTTTAAACTGATAGCTGTGGTCATCCTTTGTATTGTGGTCACGATAAAGGCTCATGTATCGATTCAGAAGATCATCGACCGGTAATAGGCTTTTAACTCAGCATGAAATTTTTTAAAACCTCCCGGATAATGCTGCTCTATGGTATCCAGGGTCCTTCTACCCTCAGATATTTCCAGGATAATCGTTCTGAACTGGTCTATTTTTTCAAAATAAAGAAAATTGACCAGACACCAGGATAAGCCGTAGCTTACATCAGCCCTCATCCTGTGAAAATCGCCATAAGGCTTCAACAGAAACTTTCTGAGGTTACTCTTAGACCTCAGGGAAGAGTAAGCCTGCCTCATCATCCATCCATCCACTTCGCTTTTCACCTCTTCCTTATCAAAGTTGATACTGCCAAAAAAACTGGCCAGGCCTTCGTCCAGCCAGGTAGGCATTCTTCTGGCCACCTTCTTACTGAGAATACCGTGACTCAGCTCATGTGAGTATATCTCCAAAAACTCATCTCTGTCTTTCGTTTTAAAGATCACAAACTCATCTTCAGCCGGTGAAAAGTAGCCCCCTATGGTTGATACATCCACATTATTTATTCTTTTCCGGGCATAAGTTTCAAATTCCGTCCGTTTTCCAAATACCCTTAGCCTCAAATTCTCCCGGATGGTATCGCCAAAGAGTGTATTATAGAAGTCTATCTGAAAACGTAAGCTTTGCTGAACATGCTCCGTCTCTTCCGGAGCGAGTTTGGCACCATAAAGGGCAATTTCAAGCTGTTGGGCCTTCACTTCAATACAGGAAAGCAAGAGGCAGCACACCAGGATAAGCGTCCCGAATACTCCCGATCTTTGATGTATATAAAGACCTCGTTGTTTCACTGGAAATTGGTTTTCACTAAGTAGTTCTGTTATTTAACTACAGGTAATCAAAATCAGTTTTGTCGGATAAGCAAAAATTCATCTCCCCTATATGGCTTCAGAGCCTTCTGCTGCTCTTCTCGGCCACAACCTGTTATGTCAATCCGATACGATATACCCGGGAGGCTGTTCATCTGAAGGCTGAAAGCGAAGCGATTTTCGCAGTAAATGACAGCCTGAACACAGATATTGATCTTGTCATCTGGCCTAAGTACATCAAGCCTAAAAAGGAAGTGATCATAAGTATCTTTCTGGAATATGGTGTAACCCGACAGTTCGTTCTCCGGGATACTACCCGGTATCATCCGGATATGTCAATGATGAAAACAACTAAACGTATCAGCATTAATGCACCGCTGGAAGTCAGACTCTCTCCCGGCCACGGCATACTCACATACAGTCTCAGATATAGAAACCCGAAAACAGGGGCTTACCGTGAAATCTTTGAGCCATTTAACTGGCCTGAACTGTCATCCGAGCCAAGACCTGTAATTGCCATGGTCTTTGCTGACAGCGTGAGCTATCTCTCACAAAAAAACATGAAACCACTTCAACCATGATTGCAACTACCCCCCGGCTCAGACTGGAAAAACTGGCTTTGACCGATGCCCTTTTTGTGCTTAAACTGGTGAATGAACCCGGATGGATCAGGTTTATTGGTGATCGTGGTATTCGTAACCTTGACAATGCTGAAACCTATATCATTACCGGACCTCAAAAGAGCTATGCCGATCACGGGTTCGGGCTTTTCAAAGTATCTCTTTTGGATGGTACGCCAATCGGCATGTGTGGCCTCTTGCAGCGCAGCTATCTTGAGCACCCTGATATCGGCTTCGCTTTTCTGGAAGACTACTCCGGAATGGGCTATGCCCTGGAAGCCGCCACAGCCACCATGGAATACGCCAGAGACACACTTGGCCTGAAGACCATTATGGCCACTACCCTTCCGGAAAATGAACGGTCCATCCGTTTGCTGGAAAAGCTGGGCCTGCGCTTTATCAGATTGACCAAAACCAGCCTCGATGGACCTGAGGTTAAATTATTCAGCAACTCTTCAGAAGATTGAGTCGCACTTTACGGTGTTTTTTAAACAGCCATTATCTTAGCCATATATGTCGCGCTTTCCGAGACTTATCTTGTGCATAACCCTTACTGTTGGCCTGCTCTCATCCTGTGGTAAAGACGGTAAAGAAGCAGCCCATAAGACTGCCAAATCAGCCATGGCAGAATACCCCGATCATGTGGGAGATATTGCCCCCGACCCTGAGCTTGACAACCCGGATTTCAAAACCTGTAGTAAAGGTAAAATACCTCAATACTATGCTTTGGGAGCCGATTACCGGGTGGCCAACAAAGTGCTCATGGATCATTTTGGTACGGTCACCCTTCCAGACAACACTCCCAAGGGCTATTACACAATACGCTTCGTAGTTAATTGTGAGGGAAGAATTGGTCGGTTACGAGAGCAGTCTATGAACACAGATTATCAGGAAATGGAGTTCAGGAAAGACCTGAAAGCAACAATCCGGACCAGACTTCTGGCCTTTGACCAATGGCCGCAAGGCAGAGATTTCTATCAATACCTGACTTTCAAAATTGAAGGAGGTAAAATAAGCGAGGTACTACCATGAAAAAACTCCTAAGCCTCTTCCTACTACTGACACCGCTGTTTTACAAGGCTCCCCCGAGGCCTAACTGTGAAATGTTCAGAGATAATGAGCCTTGCTACCAGGCCTGCCAACAATCGTATAAAGCCATTCAATATCCGCAGGGAAGCCGTAATTCTCAGATTCACTTTGACAGGGCCATCGAGTTGTGCGAAGATTTTGCCTACGCCTGGCATGAAAAGGCCGTTCCCTACCTGAAACGAGGTGATTTTATCACCTGGCGCAAGCTTATGGACAAAGCGGTAATCCTTGCTCCGGAAGAAAAGCTAGGCTACCGGGGTTGGTGCCGTTATCAGTTTCTCAGAGACTACCAGGGCGCAATAGATGACATCGAACGCCTGGAAGCCATGGTTAACTATGATATCGGTTATGCTCAAAACGGTGATTGCCACCTCATCGTTGCCAAAGCACTGGCCTACAAAGGCCTCGGTCAACATGACAAGGCCCTGGAGGTACTGGAAGCTTTTGTGGCCGGTCCCGATTTCTATGCCCTGCCATACGACTTCTTACACCTGGGAGTAATGTATCTGGTACGCGGTGATCTGGAGAAAGCCCTGAAAAGCCTGAAAGAACAGATCAATGTGAATCCACAACTGGCCGACAATTATTATTACCTGGCACAAGTCCATAAGCAAAAGGGAAATCTCACAGAAGCCAGAGTGCACATCAGGCGATGTATTGAGCTTTATGATCAGGGACTTTACCGTAAGGATGTTTATACCACTCCCATGGATGCTGTGAGCAGAGCAGAAATAGATGCATTGAACCGCCTGATTCCATAAAGGTTGGAATATTCTGAAATTGGATACAATTTCAGGGCATGAGATCATTATCCGCCTGTTTGTTACTTCTTTTAAGTTTTTCAGTGGAAGCACAGTATACCCGCGCTGACTCGCTACGCGGATCTGTCACTCCCGAACGCGCATGGTGGGATCTCACCTACTATCACCTGAATATAGAGGTAGATCCCGAACGCAAATTCATAAGTGGATCCAATACGGTACAATATAAAGTGCTGGAACCTTACCAGACATTACAGATTGATCTGCAGCCTCCGATGAAAATTACCAGCGTACATCAGCTGGGAAAAGAGCTGGAAGTAGTGAAAGACGGGAACGCTCATTTTATCAAACTGATCCACCCTCAGCAAAAAGGCGCGATAGGTGAAATAGAAATCAAATATGAAGGTCACCCGAGAGAAAGCCCCAATCCTCCGTGGAGCGGTGGCCTTACCTGGCAAAAAGACAGTAACGGAAAGCACTTTATTGCCACCAGTTGCCAGGGTGACGGAGCCAGTCTATGGTGGCCTAACAAAGACCATATGTACGATGAAGTAGACAGCATGCTCATCAGTGTTACGGTACCGGATGGTCTGATGAATGTGTCAAATGGCCGCTTAAGAAAGGTAGACAGGGATGTATCAGCAAACGAAAGCACAGTTGTTAAAAACACATGGCACTGGTTTGTCTCCAACCCGATTAACAACTACGGTGTAAATATCAACATAGGTGATTATGTGGATTTCCGGGAGATCTACAAGGGCGAAAAGGGAGATCTGTCATGCGTCTATTATGTATTACGAGAGAATCTGGATAAGGCCAAAGAGCAATTCAAGCAGGTGGGCCCTATGATGGAAGCCTTTGAACACTGGTTTGGTCCTTACCCCTTTTATGAAGACAGCTACAAACTGGTGGAAGTCCCCTACCTCGGTATGGAACATCAAAGCTCTGTCACCTATGGTAATGGATACCAGAACGGATACCGGGGTACTGACCTGAGCGGTACCGGCTGGGGGCTTAAGTTTGACTTCATCATCATTCATGAAACAGGACATGAATGGTTTGCCAACAATATCACCAATAAAGATATAGCCGATATGTGGGTGCATGAAAGCTTTACAGCCTACTCTGAAAACCTGTATCTCGACTACCTCTATGGCAAGGAAGCTGCTTCCGACTATGTAATAGGCACCCGCAAGAGAATCCGCAATGACAAACATATCATCGGACCCTATAAGGTAAATGTGTCAGGATCTGGTGATATGTACTACAAAGGAGCTAATATGCTCCACACCATACGTCAGATTATAGATAATGATGAGCTGTGGAGAAGCATATTGAGAGGGCTGAACGAGACTTTTTATCATCAAACCGTCCATACAAGCCAAATCGAGAACTATATTTCTGACAAATCAGGCATAGACTTCAGTAAGGTATTTGATCAGTACCTGAGAGATATCCGGATTCCCAGGCTGGAGTATACCATAGATAACAGCAAGCTGAGTTTCCGCTGGACCCGCGTGGTATCAGGTTTTGATATGCCTGTTGTGACAGAGATCAATGGCAAAAAGGTAAAACTCAAGCCCACTACGGAGCTACAAACACAGGACCTGGGGGAGGCAATCAGAACCTTCTCTGTTGACCGTAATTTCTATGTTGAGAGCCGGGAAACAGGAAAGTAGCCGGTACAAAGCCTGGTCGGTCTCAGGAAACACTGAGCGGTCAGTCAGTTGGCTCAAAAAACCGCTATTGCCATACTAAGCCACTAGCTTTGTGTATGTCAAAACAAAAATACAACCTCCTCAGAATGGCCCTCGGGGCCTTCCTTACTGTTACTATCATTCAGGTAATCAAAGAGACAGATACCGTCACAGTCGGTCAGTATGTGGCTCTTGGGCTGGGAATACTCGCTGCCGTGTTCAATTACAGGCCCGAAAAGAGTAATGTCCGGAACGAAGACAGAGGTTGACCTTCCACTCTGTTTGAGTGACTAAAATCAGTTTCTTGTCTGCCCTATGTCACCCAAAAAGAGCAGGGCGACAGATAGCTTTATATAAACAAAAAAGCTATGGCAACTCTCATCATTTATACCAGCAGGCACGGCACTACCGAAAAGATTGCCGCCCTGCTGTCTCAGGAACTTAATGACCAGCCGGCAGACATGGTTGACTTGCGTAAGGCCAAACTCCCTGACCTTGAAAACTACGATCAGGTAATTCTGGGAGGCTCCATCCACATCGGACAGATTCAAAGAAAACTCAAGCATTTCTGCAAAAAACATGAAGCTGAACTGCTTGGCAAAAAGCTGGGTTTGTATATCTGCTACATGCTGGAAGACAAGGCCAGCGAAGAATTTCACAATGCCTATCCTGAAGCTTTAAGAAACCATGCAACCGCACTCGGAAAGTTTGGTGGAGAATTCCTTTTTGAGAAAATGAATCCTCTGGAACGCATGGTAATGCGCAATGCCACCAAAGCCACAGAATCCGTTTATAACATTCATGAACAGGCTGTAGATGACTTTATTCGTAAAATGAATGGAGAATCAGGTTTTGTAGATCCAAAAGCTTAGATTCAAAGCCTATAAAAAGGCTATGAAGAATATTCTCATTCCGCTGCTGGCCACACTACTCCTGGCATTCTCATGCAGCAATAAAAAAGTACAATCAGGACATGAAGGTTTTGTTCAGATTCATGAGGTCATACCCAATATCGTCTATGATATCAGGTACTACAGCACGGATAATTTTGTAGGAGCCCGTGTAGACGGATACCTCAGGGCCACGGCCTACATCAGTCAGGAAGCTGCCGTGGCGCTCAAAAAAGTACAGGCTGTACTAAACGAAGAAGGCCTCGGACTGAAGGTTTTTGATGCCTACAGGCCTCAGAAAGCGGTTGATCATTTTGTGAGATGGGGCAAGGTAATTAGCGATACACTGACCAAACATAAATACTATCCGGAGATAGATAAAGCGCGCGTATTTGAGCTCGGCTATGTAGCCAAACGCTCCGGCCATACCCGTGGCAGCACCATAGATCTCACGATTGTTGATCTGGAAACAGGTGAAGAAATGGATATGGGAAGTCCCTGGGACTTCTTCGGGCAAATATCTCATCATGATACAGATTTGGTGAATGAGGTGCACACCGCCAACCGAAACAAGCTCAGAGGGCTTATGCTGGCCCATGGCTTTAAAGAGTATGCCAATGAATGGTGGCACTATACACTGAAAGACGAACCCTACCCTGACACCTACTTCAACTTTAATGTAGAATGAACCAGATCACTACCATAGCGTTTGATGCTGATGATACGCTCTGGGTAAATGAGCCCCTGTTTACCCAAACCAGAATCAGGCTGGAGAAAATCGTAGCCCCCTATATCCCCATTGAGAGCCTGGAGGCCGATCTGTACAAGTTCGAAAATCAAAACCTGTCACTGTTTGGTTACGGCATCAAGGGGTTTATGCTCTCTATGATAGAGACAGCATTGGAAATGACAAACTTTAAGCTCAGTGGCCGGGATGTACAACAAATTATTGATCTGGGCAAAGACATGCTACAGCACCCTGTGGAAGTATTACCGGGAATCACAGAAACCCTTGAGGCGCTGAAAGGCCGCTATGAGCTGATGATCATCACCAAGGGCGATCTCTTTGATCAGGAAACCAAAATTGCCCGCTCAGGCCTGGCGCATTACTTCACCAGAGTCGAAATAGTCAGTGAAAAGAACCCCACTACCTACCAGGAGCTGATAAATCGCAATGGACTCGATATCAATCGGTTTTTAATGATAGGTAACTCATTGAAGTCAGATGTTTTACCCGTATGTAAAATAGGTGGTAAAGCCATCCACATCCCCTTCCATGATACCTGGGTACACGAGAGAGTTGAGTCTCATGAGGCAGACGGTGTGGAATATCTGGAGCTGGGAGATGTGAGGGACCTTATCCCCATGATGAACCACTAAGCCCTGACCTGATATCTGCAAAAAATTACCTTCCCTTCATAAAAAAGATTAGCTTTGCTATTAAATTAATAGCAATGAAATTACCTGTTCCCGGAAGCCCCGTGAGAGGCTCCCAATCCGGCCAGCCCATTATGGCACTCTTCGACCTGCTGGGCCGTAGCTGGGCCATGGGTATTTTATGGAATCTCAACGAGGATGCTCTGAATTTCAGACAGTTGCAGCAAAAGTGCGAATCTGTCTCCCCGGGAGTACTCAATACACGGTTAAAAGAGCTTCGTCAGGCCTTTTTAATTACCAGATCTGAGGATGGTTATGTGCTTACCGAAACAGGCAGAAGTCTGTTTTCTTTATTACAGCCTTTGGGAAAATGGTCTCTCGAGTGGGCGCAACAATTCAAAACCGATCATGCATAACCTATATTACACCAGCCAGGTACTGGATCGCGATCACCTCAAAAGAAAAGTCAGTATCGAGCTCTTACTGGAATCGAATGATAGCCTGATTCTTCCTGTCTGGCGAAGCAGAAACCTGTTCGAGGTCAGCACCGGTGAGGCCCGGATATCTATGCTCAGCCATAAGCAACTTAATTTTGATCCGGATGAGCTGATCTTTCTCGGACATTATCAGTCCAGACCTCTGTTCACCATTGACTACTCCCCTCTTGAGCTCGATGATATTGACTGGCTCAGACCGGAATACCAGTTTGAAGAGGTAAGAAAGCTGATAGCCACCATAGACAAAGAACAGGCCAGCCTGCTTGCTTATGCGCGGGCTATGCTCACCTGGCATAGAAATCACCTCTTTTGTGGCGCCTGTGGCAACCCTACGGTCTCTCAATCCAACGGACATGAAAGAAAGTGTATCAACGCTGCCTGTGGCAAGGTGGCCTATCCTCGTGTTGATCCGGCCGTGATTGTTTTAATAGAAAAGGATTTTGGCGGTATACAGAAATGCCTGCTGGGCCGAAGCAAACGCTATCCTCCTGGTATGTACTCTACACTGGCGGGTTTTGTAGAGCCCGGTGAGTCGCTGGAGATGGCCGTTATGAGAGAAATGAAAGAAGAAGTAGGCCTTGAAGTATCCCATATTCGTTATCAGGCCTCACAACCATGGCCCTTCCCTACCAGCCTGATGCT
>DIYF01000187.1:0-125091 GCA_002427745.1 Roseivirga sp. UBA6061
ACTTGTTGTGACATGTATTGATTTGAATTTAACTATCTGTTAATCAGTGTTTTATTTTTGGTAAAAAAATATTTTGCGACTTTTGGGCTGAAACAAACCCTGTTCGATCAGAATTTCCTTCGGGAAGGCCAGTTTGGTTTTAGTCAGAATCACAGGCGTAAGACGAACAATTTCAGAAGCCCGGTAAGCTCCCGGGGGATACCAGTTGAGCGGTCAACTCTCAAAGCTGATGTTGCCGAAGCACTTCAGGATTTCAGAACAGATTTAGTCAGAGATTGCCGGTTGTCCTTTTGAAAATGATCTTCCCTCAGGCAGTCGGAATAACGGCAAGAGAAAGTTGCTCAAGACTCTGTGTGAGTTTTTCAGGAGGGCTAATACCCATTCACTGGCTGTCGAATTCCATAGATGATCGGGACGTATTTTCAGGTAAGACAGCTCCCGGAAACCTGAGTTTTTACATCTTGACAAAAATTAAAAGTTGTTTAATCGTTTATACAGTTTTATTTGAATTGGAACTAGATGTCACGAAGCAGTTATCGAAAGCACATTAGTCGATGGCATCATAAATGAGCTTATACATATCTTCCCAGAATGCATTGTCATTGAAAGGGACTATCTGTGTCATGCCTACAAAAACCATTTGTTCTGCGGGGTCTATAAAGAATTTGGTATTAAAGTATCCACCCCATTCATAAGTTCCGGGAGATTTGGGGCTTTTCTTGGTGGGCTTATCCTGGTAGAGTGTAAAGCCCAGAGCAAAGGAACCGTCCGTCTGATAGGGGTTCGGTTGGTAGTTGGTGATAACATCGGGCATCTGATCCCTTGTCATTTCGGCTAAGGTTTCCGGTTTCAGGAGTGGACCGCCACCCTGCACGAGGGTATTGATGAATTTGATGTAGTCATGGATAGTGCCGGATAGTCCTGCCCCTCCGGCAAAGAAGTTGCGTGGCCCTTCTTTAGGGTAGCTTGCCCTGGCGGCAGCGCCTATTTCTTCCAGGGCTCTCAACTCACCCTGCACTTTGGTGTATACCGGGGCCAACCGGTCGAATTTCGTCTGAGGTAGGTAGAAATGGGTGTCCTGCATGCCAACCCTGGCAAAGACATTTTGCTGAAAATACTGATCCAAGGACTGTCCTGATACCACCTCAACCACTCTGCCGAGTACATCCATGCTCAGACCATAGGAGAATTGTTTACCGGGTTGATGTGCCAGAGGTACTTTGGCCAGTTTGTCTATCCACTCTTCTGTGGTCCATTCGGGGTGAGAAAAACCAACGTTCATCTGATGTTTTTCATAGACAGCCATGAGCTTGCCCGGGTTGAAGCTGCCATAGATAATACCGGAGGTATGGGTCAAGAGGTTTCTTATGGTAACGGCTTTTTCCACCGGAACAGTTGTGAAACTGGAATCTGCGGCATTGAACTGATCCAGCACTACCTGATCCTTGAAGGAGGGAATGTATTTATAAACAGGATCATCCAGATCTATATTCCCCTTTTCCACCAGTTGCATAATAGCCACACAGGTCACGGCTTTGGTCATAGAAGCCAGACGATAAATATCGCTGGATTGGTAGGCTTTTTCTGCTTTGGAAGTATGAAAGCCGAAGTTCTTCTCGTAGACGGTTCTGCCGTTTTTCACGATCATGAACGAGCCACCCGGCACTTTCTTGTCCTTGATATATTGCTGTATGTGACTGTCTATCTTGGCAAGCTTGTCTGAGGACATGCCTACACTTTCGGGGCTGGCAGTTGTAAGTCCTCCGTTCTGCGAATAGAGCAGTGTAGAGATAAAGAGGAGGCTGAAGAGGAGTTTGATTTTCATGGTGATGGAATTTGTATGAAGATAGAGAATTGGAGGTTCGTATGAATTCTTCCTAACTATTCTTTATAAAAATTCTGGTCAAAGAAACCGATTACCTTGTCCCAGTAGTCCTGGCCATATTGCTTGTAAGCCAGTGCATGTTCGGCACCGGTAGCATTCCAGAGTTGTGCTTCTATGTTGGCCTGATCCCTGAATCTTTCTCCCATTTCCAGAGGGGTATAGTCGTCCGTATCAGAATAGATCAGGAGTAGTTTTTCTACACCTTTTAATTGACTGATATGGCGAATGGGTTTCAGATATTCGGCCTGCCTGGGTATAAAGAAGAAAGAAAACCGCAGAATCTTATGGGCCAGCGGGTAATGCTTCCAGAATTCAGGGAGGGTAGTAGCAGCACTTTCGAGAATCACATAGGAGAAGGGGTTTGTCTCTTTTGACAATACCGGGCATATCCACATACCTCCCAGCGACATACCATGATATCCCAGTTTCATCCCCGGGGAGAGTGCCTGAGCCTTCAGGCCGGCCGCTTCGGCATCATGATAGAAATTAAAGCTGCCCATCTGGCTCTCACCAAAACCGTTGAAGTCATACACCATCACATTGAAGCCCTTTGCGATCAACTGCTGTGCGTGACCATTTTTAAGGAACAGGCCTTTGGCAGCCTTTCCCATCGGGTGCCCGAGCACAATGGTGCCACGGGCATTTTGCTGTTGATGCCAGAGCAATTGAATTTCAGCACCGGTTTTACTTTTCACCCTAAATGACTGCCAGTGGTCCCGCTCACCCTCAGGCAGCGGGTTTCGCCAGGGTACCATAAAGCGACCAAAGAAGGGCTTTTTGAGCAGTCTGAATACAACCCGATTCATGTGAGACAGAAGCTCTTATTTGCTCATATCCAGTAAGATCTTACCACTGCGGCCCGGTGCTTCCATGTGCTCTATGGCTTTGATGATGTCATCAATGCCATAGTAGGCATCGACATCGGCTTTGAGTTCTTGTTTGGTCAGCATTGTCAATATCTCCGGTACGATGGTCATGCGTTGCTCTTTGGTGAGGTTGGCCATCCAGGTGCTGAGCCAGAAACCTTTTACCGTCAGGTTTTTGAATATAAGCAGACCGCTGTTGAGTGGAATAGGCTGAAGGCTTAACAGCCCATAGACAAACATCTTTCCGTTCATCTGAAGAACGTTGAGTACTTTATCGCCCAGTTCTCCACCCACGGCATCAAAAGCCGCTTTGACCATAATTCCTTCCGTAGCAGTTTTAACTGCCTTGTAGAGGTGCTCGGTCTTTTCATTGATGATGGCCTTAGCCCCCAAATCCAGCAGCTGCTGTTTTTGTTCGTCCCTTCGTACCGTACCGATCACATTAATTCCTCTCTGAGCGGCCAGCTGGATTACAAACTTGCTGAAGGCAGAGGCAGAGGCGGTAAGCAGCAGCCAGTCCCCGGCCTGGAGGTCTGCTTCCATGAGCATACCGTAGGCAGTAAAGGGGTTGACAAAAGCCTGACAGGCAATATCATCAGACATCACCGGAGGCTTTGGGATTACCGTTTTGGCAGGAACACAAACGTACTCTGTCCAGGCACCCTGAGCAGTAAAGATAACTCCGGTTCCCTCAGCCATTTCGACTCCGTCTCCACAGGCATCCACGGTACCTGTGCCCTCAAAACCACCGATCTGTGGAAGCTGCGGTCTCAATCCGTACATACCCTGGATAAACATGATGTCGGCCGGAATAATGTTGGCTTTGGTGACCTTAATCCGTACTTCGCCCGGTGCAGGTTCCGGAACAGGAAGATCTACTACTTTAATTACTTCAGTAGGGAGTCCGAGTTTTTCGAATTGAGCTGCTTTCATGAGTCTGGTGGTTCTGTTATCAATGGAAACTTTCTTAGGCTGTCATACTTCACTGAAGAGAATTTCCCCGGTTTTCAGCAAATTATAAAATACTCTGCATGCATAACAATTAAATTGTTTTTATCTTACAAAGAATCGATCAAAAATTAACCCCTCATGCAAATAGCAGATAATTTCAGGCTCGATGGTAAGGTGGCCATTGTGACAGGAGCGAGTAAAGGAATCGGCAAATTCATTGCCATGGCACTGGCACAGCAGGGAGCCAAGGTGGTGGTTTCCAGCCGGAAGTTGGATGCGGTGTCTTCTGTAGCTGATGAGTTCAGAGCCAAAGGCTGGAATGCTATTGCTTTTCCATGTCATATGGGAGATGATGAACAAATCAAGGCGCTGGCAGAAAGCACGATAAAGAACCTGGGGGGCATTGATATCATCGTGAATAATGCTGCGGCCAACCCCGTTTTTGGTCCGGTACAGGAGGCGGGAGATGAGGCCTTCAATAAGATCATGGATGTGAATGTAAGAGGGCCCCTGAACCTGGCCAAATATGCTTACGAGAGCATGAAGAGCCGGGGAGGCGGATCGGTAATTAACATCAGCAGTATTGAAGGGATCACTCCCGGGCAGGGGCTGGGGCTCTATTCAGTGAGTAAAGCAGCTTTAATTCAACTGACCAGAGTACTGGCCCGTGAGTGGGGGCCGGACCAGATCAGGGCCAACGCCATTTGTCCCGGATTGGTGGAAACCAAATTCAGCGAGGCTCTTACCTCTAATGAAAAGATACTGAAGCATGTTATGATGAAACAGGCACTGCCTATGCTGGCACAGCCTGAGGACATTGCGGGACTGGCCGTGTTTTTGGCTTCAGCGGCCTCTAAATTTATTACGGGAGCCATTATCACCGCTGATGGTGGCTACACTATTTAACCATAACTGATACAATCCTCTCAAGACCCTTAACTTTTAACTATTCCACATGATAGAACTTTTTGCTACCGATAAACTCAGAGCGCTTTATCCGAGGGTAAAAGCCTTTGTGGAAGAGGAGTTGTACCCTGTTGAAATGCAACTGGTCCATGGACCCTGGCCGGAGGCGAAAGCGCTGTTGGATGAGAAGCGGGCAAAGGCAAAGTCTCTGGGACTGTGGACGCCTTATCTACCCGAGGATGAAGGTGGACTGGGCCTGACCATGACTGAGTTTGGTCAGCTTTCTGAGATACTGGGTATGACGCCACTGGGCCATTATGCGCTTAACTGTCAGGCCCCGGATATCGGGAATATTGAGCTGATGCATCAGTTTGCTTCGGAGGAATTAAAGGAAAGGTATCTGCATCCGCTGATCAATGGAGAGATCAGAAGCTGCTTCTCTATGACAGAACCTGAATTTGCGGGTTCTAATCCGGTTAACCTGGGAACTACTGCGGTACAGGAAGGTGATGAGTTTGTCATCAACGGGCATAAGTGGTTTACTACAGCTGCTGATGGGGCTGCCTTTGCTATAGTAATGGCTGTGACGGACCCTGAGGCTGGTCCTTACAACCGGGCCAGTATGATCATTGTGCCTACGGATACACCAGGGTTCGAGCTTACCCGCAATATTCCCATTATGGGTGATGTGGGTGGTGGCTATATGAGCCATGCGGAAATTGAATATAAAGACTGTCGGGTACCGTTGAGTAATTTGATAGGTGAGCCAGGCAGTGGGTTTATGCTGGCTCAGCAGAGGCTGGGACCCGGCAGAATTCACCACTGTATGCGCTGGATCGGTATCTGTGAACGCGCTTTTGACCTTATGTGCAAACGTGCGGCTACCCGTGAGTTGCGAGATGGCAAGATGCTGGGGCATCAGCAAACGATTCAGAACTGGATTTCAGAAAGCAGAGCAGAGATTAATGCAGCCAGGTATATGGTACTGCATGCTGCTCATAAAATGGACAGGGAAGGCAGTAAAGCAGCGCGGCTGGAGATTTCCACCATTAAATTCTACGTGGCCAATGTACTGATGCAGGTGCTGGACCGAGCAGTGCAGGTACACGGGGCTTTAGGAATTACAGAAGATACCATGCTTTCTTTCTGGTACAGACATGAGCGGGGGGCAAGAATTTATGACGGACCCGATGAGGTGCATAAGGCCAGTCTGGCAAAATCAATCCTGAAGAAGTACGGCATGTAGCGTAAGGAATGATTAATGTCGAATGATCAGTCTGGAATGGAGAATAGGAAAAGTTCAGCATCTCATATTTGCCTGGTCGCCCAACTAACCAATAATAAACTAATCTATGCTTGATAAGGCAACGGACATAAGAAAAGGCGAAGAACTCGATTTGGGTTTGCTCAAGTCATATTTGAAAGACAACCTGGAAGGTTTTTCAGGTGACCTTGAAATCTCTCAATTCCCCAGCGGTTTCTCCAATCTTACTTATCTGTTAAAGTCGGGGGAAAAGGAATATGTATTGAGGAGACCTCCCTTTGGTGCCAATATCAAAGGAGGGCACGACATGAACAGGGAGTATAGGGTGCTTTCCGCTCTTGAGGGATTTTACCCGAAGGCTCCTAAAGTAGTACTGTATACGAATGATGAGTCAGTGATGGGCGCTGAGTTCTATATAATGGAACGCGTGAGAGGAGTGATTTTAAGGGGAAGGCCTCCGAAAAATCTGACATTGACACCTGAAGTCATGAGGGCCGTTTCAGCGTCTTGTGTCAACAACCTGGCTGATCTGCATCTGATGGATCTGGATAAGGCAGGCCTGGCCGATTTTGGTAAACCGGAAGGCTACACTGAGCGGCAGGTGACTGGTTGGGTTAAACGCTATTTTAATGCTCAGACAGATAAACTTCCGGAAATGGAACAAGTGGCTGACTGGCTCGGAAAAAATATACCTGCCCAGCAGTATGTAAGTTTTATCCATAACGACTACAAATACGATAACCTGGTGCTCAACCCTGACAAGCTGGAAGAGATCATTGCGGTATTGGACTGGGAGATGTCTACCGTGGGTAACCCTCTAATGGATTTGGGTACTTCTTTGGCATATTGGGCTCAGGGCGATGACTCTGAAGCCTTAAAACCCTTCAGTCTTACCTGGCTGCCGGGTAACCTGAACAGGGCTGAATTTGTCGATCTGTATGCTGAAAAAACCGGATTCGATTTAAGCAATAAGGTGTTTTACTATGTTTTCGGAGCTTTCAAGATTGGTGTGATCATTCAGCAGATTTACACCCGGTATAAGAAGGGGCTGACACAGGACCCGCGTTTTGCCAATCTGATTTATGCGGTGATGGCTTGTGGAGCCAATGCAGTCAAGGCCCTGGATCAGGACAGGATTTAATACGATGATGCCAGGGGGCATTACGCTGACAGGGAGAGAACCAGAAATGAGAATGGAAATGAAAATTGAAGATATTAAAAAGGTACTCGTTTTGGGTGCGGGAACACTCGGCCTGCGGGTGGGCTTACAATGTGCTATCAGTGGATTTCAGACCACTATTTATGATATCAGTGAAGAAGCACTGATGAAGGCAAAAGGAGTGCATCAAAGCATTGTGAAGATGCTCCTCAGGCATGAAAGGCTAACACAGGCACAAGTCGATGAGGCCCTGGCCAGATTAACCTTTACCACCAATGCAGAGGAAGCGGCTCAGGATGTCGATTTTGTAAATGAATCTGTTACTGAGAACCTGGAACTGAAAAGAAAAGTCTGGGCACAGTTCGGAGCACTTTGCCCTGCCAAAACCCTTTTTACTTCTAATACTTCTTACCTTTTGCCTTCACAAATCGCGGATGCCACAGGACGACCGGAACGTTTTTGCAACTATCATTTTCATGATGTTTTCTATGCCAATGTAGTGGATGTGATGCCGCATGCGGGAACTGAAAGCTGGGTGAATGATCTGCTGATGGAGCTGGGGCCGGTACTCTGGCAGACTCCCGTGTTTGTGAAAAAAGAGAACCCCGGTTACGTTTTCAATTTTATGCTCATGGCCCTGATTGGTGCTGCCGGAGCACTCAAGACCGGAGATGTGGCCTCTATAGAGGACATAGACCGTAGCTGGATGGGCAATTTCAAAATGGACATGGGACCTTTTGGCATTCTCGATACAGTCGGTCTTGATACGGCCTGGCACATTACCAGCAGCCAAAGCGATAAAAGAAGCCAGGCCTTTGCAGCCTTACTCAAAACCTACCTCGATGCGGGTAAGTTGGGGGTAAAAACAGGTGAAGGCTTTTATTCCTATCCCAACCCCCGGTATAAGGAAGAGGGGTTTATTGAAGGTAAGTAGCCCGGCAGGCTTTTGCATCATTCGGCCCCTTCCAGATACAGTGGTTGACCAGTGGTTTAAGAACAATTCATGTTTATACATGTTAGTTATTCAAGGCAAAATAGTGTAAGTACTTATGTAAGCCATCCTTTTTTTGTCGCTTCTGACCATTGGTCAGTGCACAAAATTGATTGTCAGTAAGTTAGGGTGGTTGCTGTTGTCTGTATTTTGCGCTAGATTTGTGCCTCACCTAAGTAGAATATGTACCGCAGATTAATCCTCAGCCTGCTTTTGGCCTGCTTGTCAGTGCAGGTTTTCCCGCAATCCAGAAATCCATTCTTCTATCAGATTTATGCGGACTATGGTTTGTCCAGTGACAAGACTACCCATACCCTGCAGGATCATATGGGCTTTCTCTGGATTGGTACTGAGGAGGGGCTCAACCGGGTGATAGACTATGGTGCCTATGACATTCATAAGTTCGACAGAAAGGACACCACCACTATCAGTAATGATCATATCACGGCTCTTTTCGAAGATGACCAGCAACGCCTATGGGTGGGTACCCGGGATGGCTTGAATCTTTATGATCGTCCTTACAATCGCTTCATCAGAATTCCTGTCCGGCACGAGCAGAAACGTGCGGGCACCATTACTATACGTCATATCAGCCAGGATGAAAAAGGAAATATGTGGTTGATCTGCAATGACCATTTGATCAAGATATCTGGTGAAAATTTTGAAGAAGAGTTGGTGCTGGAGGCTCCGGGAAAAGACGGAAGCCCTCTGAAGATGACTGATATGACTTACTTCAGGTCTGAATTGATGGTCAGTACCATGGAGGGTTTGTATAAAGTTCAGGGCAGGAAGCTGGTCAAAACTGATCTCACTAAAGACAAGGTAGTAACAAGACTTCTGGCTTTGGGTAATGAACTCTGGATAGGTACGGCCAGCAACGGAATCATCCGTTATGATGCGATCCACAAAAGCACCAGAACACTACATGAAGGCAGCGTACAGACACCTTTGACGAATAATCATATCAGCGATATGTACCTGGTGGATGGTAAGGATGTTTGGGTAGCCACGCTGGATGGTATTACTATTGTAGACCTGGAGACTGACGAAAGCCAGTTTATGAGGTATGATTTCGATAATGCCTTCTCATTATCCGATAAAACACTCAGAAGCATCTACCAGGACAAGCAGGGAGTAGTTTGGATCACCACACCTAACTCAGGAATTAACTATTACCATAGCGCTGATAATCTATTTGATTACTATGGACAGACAGAAGAAGAGGGTACAGAGAATGACCTGATGGATTACTCTATTTTCTCACTTTTTGACTATAAGGGCGGCACCTGGCTGGGGTCGCGAAAGGGGCTTTCGAGGTTTAGCACAAAGGATCATAAGTTTACCCATTATCCTTTTGAAGGAGAATTTGCATCAGAAGTTAATGCCGTACTGGCCATTGATAATTGTCGGGATGATAATCTTTGGATGGGTACCAACAGCGGCTTAGTAAGCTGGAGGATTAAGACTGGCACTTATGAACGTATTCTTCCTGATGTGCTCAGTGGTATAAAGGTGAATGCCGTTTTTGTAGATGAAAAGGATAATGCCTGGCTGGGTACGGAAGATCAAGGTGTCAAAATGTACTCAACTGTCTCAAAAGTACTGCGGGATATTGAGGTGAGAGCAGATGGCATGTCACTGGATTACATACCCGCCATTAACGCGATCATTAAGCTGAAAAATGGTACTGTTCTGGCGGGGAGCGACCGCGGACTTTTTGTTCTGAAAGGGGGCGTTCTGGAAAAACTACCTGTTTCCCTTGAAGAGGGTGGCGAAACAGATGATCTGCCCATTAATGCTATTTATGAAAGCGAACGACATGGTTTATTTATTGCCACCCAGCAGGATGGTCTGCTGCTACTTGACAGACACCTGAAACTCAAAGCGGCCTACAACGAGGAAAGCGGCTTCAAAAGTGATGATATCAGATCAATTGTTGAAGATGATGAAGGGACGATGTGGCTTGCCACCAATGCGGGCCTTACCGAGCTGAGAATTGATCATGCTGACACTTCTCAAACCGTTATCAACAACTTCGATATTAGTGATGGCCTGCAGAGCAATCAGTTCTCAGAGAGGGCAGGCGCCAAAAACAGTGAGGGCAAGATATTGATGGCTGGCCTGAGCGGACTTTCGCTTTTTCACCCCGATTACATCGTTGAATATGATATCCCTCAGCATCTCGCGCTTACATCCCTCCTGATAAATGGTGAAAAAGTCCGGGCCGGTGAAGAAGACTCTCCTCTTGAAAGGGATATTTCGGTTGTAGATAAGCTTGTTTTGAATTGTGAGCAGAACAGCTTCACTATTACCTATGGATCTATTGATCACATCAGACCCGGGGATGTAAAGTATCGCTATAAGCTGGTGGGCTATCACAATGACTGGGTGGTACAGGAACTTGACGGACGTGCCAATTTTGAGAACATTCCCGGAGGCAAGAACTATGAGCTTCTGGTGCAGTCCAAAGGGCGTTTTTCTGATTGGTCAGAGACTAAAAGACTGGCTATTACCATTCAGCCACATTTCTATGAAACCCTTTGGTTCAAGTTGCTGATCGGTCTGGCGGTAATTGGCCTGATGATTTTGGTGCTTTGGGTGCGCAACAGGAGAATTATCAAGAAAAGAAAGGAGCTGGAAGCTCTTGTGCAAGAGAGGTCCACAGAGCTTACGGAGGAAATTACCGAGAGGAAGAAGGCAGAGGAGAAACTGAAGGTAGCCCTGGCTGAAGCAGAAGAGGCAAACAATATCAAGAGTCGTTTTCTGGCCAATATGAGTCATGAAATCCGAACACCTCTGAATGGTATCGTAGGACTGACGCAGCTGTCACTGGAGACAGAATCGACCGCAGAGCAAAAGGACATACTGAATACGCTGGCCAATTCCGCTGGTTCGCTTAAGGTGATTGTAGATGATATTCTGGATATCGCTAAAATTGAAGCAGGTGCCATGCATTTTGCCTCAGAGGTTTTCAGTATCAAAGATCTGTTGGAGGAGGTAGCTGCTTCTTTCCAGGCCCTGGTCGGTCAGAAGAATCTCTACCTGAAGAAGTGGGTGCTTCCTACCATTCCGGACCTTGTGCTGGGAGACCGGGACCGCGTGAGACAGGTTCTTGTCAATCTGGTTTCCAATGCCGTTAAATTTACGCACTCAGGAGGTATTACCATCCTGGCAGAGGGATTGAATCGGGGAGATGATGAGATTGAAATTTGGTTTACGGTTACCGATACTGGTATAGGTATGCCTGAAACTCAGTTGAACCGGATATTCGAGAGCTTTACACAGGTAGACAGCGGGAATACCAGAGCCTATGGTGGTACGGGACTTGGCCTCAGCATCTGCAAAGAGCTAGTAGAAAACATGGGAGGGGAAATCTGGGCTGAAAGCGATCAGGACAGTGGATCTATTTTCAGATTCTACATTAAGACAGAGGAGGTTTTTGAAGAAGACCTGAACTATGAGCCACAGGAAGAACTGCCCGAAGAAATAGAGGAAGAAGAACAAAGCTCTGCCAAGAGAATCATTCTGATTGAGGATAACCCTACCAATCAGAAGGTGGCTACAAAAATGCTGGAGCGCCATGGAATTGTGGTGGATTGCGCAGAGAATGGCGAAATAGGCTTGCACATGGTGAAAAACTATCAGTACGATTTAGTGCTGATGGATTTACAAATGCCTGTGATGGATGGATATGAAACCACACGGTCTATTAAGGCACTTGACTCTGAAAATGCCAATGTGCCCATTGTGGCCCTGACGGCTGCTGCCATGGTAGGCGAAAGAGAAAAATGTCTGGCTGCGGGAATGGATGACTATCTGTCTAAACCTGTAGACTACAAATTACTGATTAAAACAGTGCATCAATACCTGGGCCCGGACCTCGAAAAAGAGAAGTTATAGCACCGTTTTACAGTTCGGACAAGGCCTGACCAGAATGCTTGTCTGAAGTATTTTTTGCAGATTATCGAACCAGGGGCTCACAGGCGAGACTCTTGTTTGTACGATGGAACGGAATTCCGATCAGATTTTTGACGAATTACTGGTGATCAAATGCCAGGATCAGGACCAGAAAGCCTACGATTTGCTTTGGAAGCGATGGCAGCCACGCATACTCAAATGGTCATTTGGTTTTATCAACGATCCTGATGTTGCGAGGGAAATAGCCCAGGAGAGCTGGGTTTCTATCCACAAAGGCATCGGTAAATTAAAAGACCCGGCTCTGTTTAGGTTTTGGGTCTACAGGATAGTACAGCGCAGGTCTGCCGACTGGATTAGAAAAGAGCAGCGCAAGCGAAGCAGTCTTGAGGAGGCACGTCATGAGGTAGTAGCCACTGAAGAAGAGGCAACGCCTGCCGTTGATCCGGTAGACAGCATGCTGCTGGCCATTAAAGAGCTACCAGAAGACCATCAGAGAATTCTCAGGCTGTTTTACCTGGAAAAGGTACCGGTGAAAGTCTTGTCAAAAGTGTTGAACCTTCCTCAGGGTACTGTGAAATCCCGGCTTTACTATGCCAGGGAGCAATTAAAAAAGAAACTAAAAAACAGAAATCATGAATAAATCAGACCAAGAAATCGATGAGTTGATCCAGCAGGCATTGACGAAAGAAGAAGCTGCTTACTTTGATCAAATGGGGCAGCAGAACATCCCGGAACAGCTGTTTGGGCTGCTAAAAGGCAAGAATAGCTGGATGAACTGGGTAGTTTTTGGCATGCATATGATTTTTTTAGGGGTGGCCGTATGGACATTTATGCATATGCTGGAAACGGATGTAATCGGTGATAAGCTGGAGTGGATGTTCTATACCATCGCTTGTTTTCTCGTCATGGTTATGCTCAAACTATGGGGCTGGAATCAGATGGATAAAAACGCTACCATTAGGGAAATAAAAAGACTGGAATATCAGATTTCACTGCTGAGGCGAGAGCAAAAATAACAGGGTTAAGGCTTCAGGGACTTCAGGTATTGTGTGGGTGTTTGTGCATGCTTTTCTCTGAAAGTCTTATAGAAAGCGGCTTTTGAGTTAAATCCACAGTCTTCGGCCAGAGAGATAATCTTGAGGTGAGCATATTTTGGATCTTTGAGCCGCTCTTCAACTTCTCTGAGCCGGTACTGACTTACAAAGTCATAGAAACTCGAGTTGAGGTACTGACTGAATACCTGTGAGAGCTGGTTTTCTCTGATTTCAGAAACCCGGGCCAGGCCTGTGAGGTTGAGTTTGCGATCCATATAAGGCTTCTCTTGCTTCATGGTACTTTCAAGCTTTTCATACAGCCGGGCCAGTTCTTCCCGCGATAGTCCGGAATTAGAGTATTTAGGCTCGGTCTTTTCTGTGTCAAAGGCCCTGGAGGCGAGCAGTGACCTGAAGGTGAGTATATGCACGAAAATGTTAAAAATTATCACCAGGTAGCGTTCAAGCTGATAAAAGTAGGTGAGGCTGTTAGCTTTTAACAGCAGATAAATGCTCAACAGGATGAGGACAGCGAGCCAAAGCTGAAGAAACCTTAGCAGAGACTTATGGTCATTTGTAGTACTCTTTCTGATGGAAATTACGCTGAATAAAACAAAGAGTAATGTATGTGCCATGTAGGCCATCAGCCAGGCATAGGAGTAAACCACAGCATTGTTGAAAAGCAGAAAAAAGCCAAGCCCCGGGTAGAAAAGGCTTACCGTATACTGCAGCAGGTTATACAGCGGAATCAGGAAGAGTAACAGGTGCCATGTGTGTAGTGCAAAGCCGGGTTTCCTGCTCAGCGTATACAGGTAGAACAAAGGCCCCAGGGCAAACCAGCTGGCAGTTCCCAGTTCTCCCATCAGTCTGTTGGCCCTCCAGTTCCCGGTAAGGATCAACGTATACTGTACCAGGACCAGGAGAATAGTGAGTAGCAGCCCGAGGAGGATACGATCAGGGGCTTTGCCAAGCTTTCTCTTTTTGACAATGACGGCTCCGAGAATCAGCGTTTGAACAATGCCTGCAGAGTAAAGCAGAACAATAAGGTAATTACTCATATAACAGGTTTCGGGTTTGGGTCAGGCCGGAGAGCCAAACGAATTAACACTTCTGTCTTCTGACTTCCAAATATCCTTAATGACCGAAATGAGATGGGTATATATCACTTTGTTCAAGGTCTTTTTAAGCTTAAACAGATGACACAGACCGGTTTAAGCTGGTTCTGTGATCTATATTCGGATCATTTACACAAATCAAAAACTCAAAATTATGATTCGGATTTTAGTTACGCTGTGTTGTGTCACCATCTTGTCATCAGCTCTGTCAGCACAGCAGCGCCCACCGGTTCCCGATACTTTTGATTTCTGGATCGGTACCTGGAATACTACCATGAGTGTAGCCCCGAAGTGGAATGAGGTCACCGGGGTAGATTCTGTATCACTCCTCCTGGGAGGAAGACTGATTGAAGAGGTTTTTACTAAAAAGAAGGGGGAAGGGATCGATAATTTTCAGCGAGGCTACCTCAATTATATTGGCAGAGAGAAGCGCTGGAAACATGTGATTCACGATGAGACCTGGGGCGACTACACTTTTTATGGCAACAGGGAGGGAGATAGAGTAATACTCAAATCTGATCCGGCCGAAACCCGGCAGGGAATGCGCAGGGAAACCTTTTACGAGATTACTCCTGACAGCTTTGAGTACCTGTGGGAGGCGTCTTATGATGGAGGTAAGACCTGGAGGCCTGAATGGAAGGTGAGTTATAAGAGGGTGAAATAGAGCTTGTTAAGGAAGGTTAAAATCGTTAAAGCTTGTTAAGGCGACTTACCAATTCAAAGTTTGGATTGTCAGTTGAGTATAGTTTTAAACTTAACCGACAGACCGATGGACCAGCTAAGACGAAAATTAAACTGCCTGATTATTGAAGAGGATCAGGGAGCCGCCCTTGATATTCAGTGTCATATTCAACAATCCGCTTCGGTGGACCTGGTGAGGTGTTGCAGAACCTTGCGACAGGCGAGCTCTGTGCTGAGTGTTATCAGCATCGATCTGGTTTTTGTTAACGCCGATCAGGTACCTATGAGCGAAGTAAAGCAGCTAAAAGTCAGCAGCCCGGGAAGCTTACTCATTTTGCTGAGTGCAGATCTCAACTATGAGGTGCCGGTGAGTAATGTCGATGTTTTCGACTGTCTGATCAAACCCCTGAATGAGAGTCGTTTGCAGTTAGCGCTCCAGCGTGTGTTGGTGCATTTGGCACATGAGCAGGAAAGACAGGTACAGGCACTGGCACAGGAACAGATGGGGCCGTCTATATTGATCAAGTCGGGAGGAAATGAGCACAAGCTGGCTACCACGGATATACTCTATATTGAGTCGGATGGAGAGTACGTTAAATACTATACCCGAAAAGGTAAGTTTATGGCCCTGGGTTCACTGAGGAAGCTGGCCAAGCTGCTGGGGGGCGACTTTGTACAAATTCACCGGTCATATGTGGTCAACAGGTCTTTTGTAGTGGCCAAGACAAAACAACATATTGAGTTGACAGGCCAAAGGATGATTCCGATAGGCAAGACCTACAAAAATGCCTTTCAGTTTGTGTCTTCAGCTGTGGTATTCTGACTTCTACTCAGTCAGTTTTTGGTCTTTCATACTTTCCAGGTAGGCATAAATCTTCTCGAAAGCGGCCCGGTCTATGCCAGACATCGGAGGCATTTTGCTGTTGAAGCGATAGGAAGCTGGGTTTTGAATAAAGTTCCAGATATTCTCCTTGGTCCAGTATTCTGTAATGTTCTTAGGATAATTGAGCTCGGGTGCCTTGGCTCCTCCGGCTTTGTTGATGGAATGGCACTTCATACAGGTACTGCTAAAGAGTGTGTAGCCTGCCATATGTTCTTTTGCCCTGGGAATAGCGGCTGCGAACTCTTCCTCAGCCTTTTTAAATTCAACCCCTTTCAGAGCGTAGGGTCTCACGTAATCTTTACTTTCTGTCGCAGCGTCCGGCCAGATTAAATAAAAGGGAGGCATGGTTTGCGCCACACTATCGTGCCACTGTTTGCCTTCAGGGGCTTCCAGATCCTGGTACGCGAGATAGCCATTGCCCCGGAGTACTTTCTCCAGAGGCATATGAGGCCGGTATCCATCGGTACATTCAAAAATTACATCCAGTGACGTATCGATTGTACCGGAACCAAGAAAAGCCCTGAGGTTGGCGGCCAGAGGAAAAGCCTTGTAGGTCTTGGCAGTTTTAAAATAGGGGTCAAAAGGCACGTGAATGACCGTGTCGCCCTTCAGCTTTTCTACATCAAGTGGCCAGTATGGAATCTCGTTTTCGAAAGCACCATGGCCATTGCCTGCTGGTTTTTCTTCAGGTTTGAAGGTAAGTCCCAGTATCAATGCCAGACCGATCATCACAAAGGGTTCAACGTATTTTCTCATACGGGAGGTGCTTTAGCTATATAAAGTAGGTGGTTTTGACCCTACATTACTATCAAACCCGGAACGACATTTTGACCGGTCAACAATTTGTCTACAAATAGTGTCTGCCCCGGGCATGATCTGCGAGTCAGACAGATTTCCGGTCAGGCGAATTATCAGTCGGTCAGGAATTTCAGGCTCAGCTGTCAGAATTTGTAGGCCGAAAAGTCGAACTCGTCTACCACCTGCTGCAGAAAATCTGCATCGTTTTGAGTGAGGAAGTTCAGGTAGGTCTTCTCGCCATCTTTATCCGTGGTCTGGAGTCGGTTGGGAATTTCGGCAGTAGCTGCTCCGGAGAAGAAGCGGTAAAAGATCAATGCATTGAGGTAAGTTCCGACAGGAGAGGGGTGACTGCCGTCCGGGTCAAAAAGTTTAAGATCCGGACGGAGTGCTCGTACTTTAGCCCAGACGAGGCCCACAGGCACTACAGAGACGCGTTCGGCTTTGGCGAGGGAGAGATATCCTGAGGTGATGGGGTCTTGCATAAGCGGATTGAACTCGCGCGCCCAGGTCATATATAACACCGGTTCAGCACCCGCCTTTCTGATCATGCTAATAAGCGTCTTACCGTTCTTTCTGAATTCTGCGAGCCGGTTGAGGGTGCTCATACTGTGGTTCTGAAGTACCACATATTCCCAGCCTTCCTGCCTGATCAGCTCAACCGACCTGAGATCTCGTTCTCCTTTTAAATGATGTTCCCAGTTGCTGCCCCCTGCCGTGGATTGTCTGCTGGCAAAACTGCGCCCCTGTGATGCCGCCATAAGATTGACATGCTGCGGTAAATTCCAGAAATAGGTATAACTGTTGCCCACAAAGAGGATATCCAGTGTATCGGCTTGCTGGGCAAGGGCGGAAAGAGGAAAAAAGAGGGCTACCAGAATCAGATTCCGGTAACCCTTTTGTATGATATGTTTAAGCATTTAAGCCTGAATGAATTAAATACTAGTTTCTGTTTACTTCAGTTTTTGTGAAGATACCAGGATCCTCAGCCGGAGCATTGGAATTGGTATTCAACTCGTCATCTGAGTAAGGCATCCTTTCAGGGTGCTGAGTAGCGGTATTGGTGTTGAAAGGAAATGGCACTCCCAAAGACGGGTCAGATACTCTGATTCTTCTGGCATCATCGTAAGGCATAAAGGTACCAAATCCTGAGATATAGCGCTCCTCAATGATTTCCCTCAGCAGGGCATCAGAAGCAGAAATACCATCTGCGTTTTCCATGCCCCCATTGTCAAAATCAGCTGCCACATAGGCATCGTATTGATGCGTCATACCACTGAAGTTGGCATTGAGTCCGCCACCACCGTTGAGCCAGGCTCTGTATTCGTTCAGGTGTTGTAGCGCACCGGCAAAGTTCCCTCCCCTGATGGTGGCTTCCGCCAAAGTGAGTTTGTTTTCCTGGTAGGTAACCAGGTTCTGTGGCTCAAACTGTTCAATGATTCCCAGGTTGTTGTCAGCCGAAGTTTCATCGATGGTATAGTAGCCAAGTCTGGCGGTCTCATCCGTTTTGGCATTGCCTCGGTAGACAGCGGTACTGTTATCCAGTAACTGGATCATGTAGCTGTCGGCTGTACCGATATCACCCGTTCTGGCACCTGCCAGGATCTCCCAAAACAGATTTTTGTCTCCTGATGCTACGCTTGGGTCACCCCGGGGGATGTGTTGCATATTACCTGACGCATCAGCAATACCATTCTGAGCTGCCTGCAAGGCGGCCGGATAGTTTTTCATAAGCATGTAATAGCGTGCCTGGAGAGTGTTGGCAGCTGCCAGCCATTTAGCACCGTCTCCTCCGAAGTAAATGTCCTCGCTTATGGAAGCGTTGGGGGCAGCACTCAAATCAGAGATGGCATCGTCCAGCAGCGCAATCATAGCATTGAGTACAGTTACCTGTCCGTCAAAAGCCGGGTCTTCGATATCCCCTGCTATTTCAGAATAGGGTACATCACCGAAGAGTGAAGCAGCGGTACCAATGGCATGGGCTTCCACAACCTTCGTTATACCCTGCATCAGGTTATCATCCGGTAATCGCTCTCTGATAAACCTCAGATTGGGAACTACACCAATGTAGAAGCGACTCCATGTGCCTACTGATTCTGCTGTAGACAAGGAATAACCGTAGATATTGGAATAAAGCGAAGTAATTCCCACCAACTGTCCGCTATACATACCTGAGATTCTGTTCAGGTGTCCTGCCTGACCACTGGTGTTGGCCAACAGGGCTCCTGTCAGGAACAATCTGGCTTCAATTTCCTCAGGAGTAATCTGATTGGGGTTATCGTTTACATCTTCCAAAATGTCCTGGCATGAGGAGATCAGGAAAAGGCCTGCGATAAGCGCGTATAAGTATTTTTTCATGACTTTCATTTTTTGAGATGTTTTCATTAGAAATTAACAAGTACAGAAAGTACATATGACCTTGTGCTGGGGTTGGTGAAGTATTCCAGTCCCAAACCATTACCAACACCTGTCTGATTTACTTCAGGGTCAATACCGGGAATACCATCCCAGAGGAAGAGGTTTCTACCCGTAGCTGTCACAATGATAGAGCTCAGTTTGGTCTTTTCTCTGAATGAAGGAGAATCAAAGGTATATCCTAAAGAGAGTTCTCTCAGCCTGGTAAAGGTGGCATCATACACTGCGAAGTTGTAAGCCTGGTTATCACCAAAGCCCCCGCCAATACCTGTTCTGTACCATGATTCATCCAGTAAAACATTACCGGCCCCGAAGTCTCTTACATTTCCACGTACTGTAGTACCGGCAGGAATCACATCGCCAGCGTAATTGGTCAGTGCTTCCGTGGTGACAAACCTGTTAGCCGTTTCCAGTGTAGTGCCAAATCTGTTGAGTACCCAAAGCGATCTTGGAGAGAAAGTGCCACCTTCAGAATGCTCTACGAGTACGTTCAACCTGAATTTTTTCCAGGTAACTTCAGCACCGAGTCCACCACGCCAATCCGGGTTAGGATCACCGAGTACAATCGGGCTTGGTGTCAGCTGAGGGAAACCATTGGCATCCAGGATAAATTCTCCATTGGCATTGGTTTGAGAACCTGTTCCGTAAAGGACGCCCAATGGCTGTCCTACAATGGCCCTGGAGCTTACAGAACCTCCTGAAAGGTCGATGGTTTCTGTACCGCGTAAGTCCGTTACCAGGTTTTCGTTAGTCGCCCAGTTACCATAGAAGTTGACGTTCCAGTTTCCGTCAGAAAGCACATCATAGCCGAAATCCATTTCAAAACCTTTGTTTTCCATAGAAGCAGCATTCAGAATCTGAGTATCGAAACCTGAAGAAGGCGTGAGGTCTACAGGAATGATGATACCGGTAATACTGTTGTTATAGTAAGTGAAGGTCAGATTCAGTCTGTCTTCGAAGAATCTCAGATCAGCACCGATTTCCCACTCTTCCTTGATCTCAGGCTCGAGGAGTGGGTTACCTTTGTCATCATCCAATCTAAAACCACCACCGAAGAGGGCGATATCCAGCGGATCACTGTAGGTAGAATAAGAGAAGCCACCTTCTGCCAGTGTCTGGAATCTGTGAGCAGGAGCGGCTACCCCCACACGACCCCATGAGGCTCTTAACTTACCAAACGAAAGTATGGTCGAGTTACCAAAAGAAGGGAGCTTGGTGAACTGCCAGGCAACATCCGTGGCAGGGTAAGTAAAGTTACCTTTTACCGTAGAAGAAGCTTCAATGGCACCGGATACATTCACGTACAACTGGTCGAATAAATCAAAATTCAACTGAGCATAACCTCTGTTGGATTTGATCTTTGTATTGGAATTGCTGATAGTAGAGTTTTCAGCAGCTGTGTTCAGGTCGGTAGTTGGTTTTCTGGCATTTACCAGGAAGCCGACAATATCAGTACTGTTACCTCTCAGTTTTCTGTCGTTCAGGTTCCAGCCAACGGTAGCATTCAACCCGATGTCGTCTGTTAGAGAAAAACGACCTGTCACAATAGCATCAAAGTTGATTTCCTGTCTGCCGAGTACATCCTCTGCAAACTGCCCGTTGGCACGGCTGCCGGCAGAACCAATGGGGAAGAAGTAGGTACGCTTATCGTCATAGCCATCAAGTCCCCCTCTGAGCTTTACAGACAGAAAGTCTACCGGCTCAATATCTATAGAAGCAGAGAACAGGTAGCGGTTTACGGTACTTGTGGCATCCTGCTCATAAACAGTCCATAAGGGGTTATTGTAAATCGGGTTGGTAGCATTGCCCAGGTATCTTCGATATGAGCGGTGTCTGAGCGGGAAAGACTCACCACTGGCACTTACGTAGGTACCCAGGTAATCTCTGGAATCGAAATCTGGTGGTGTTCTCAAAAGACCCAAAAGCAGACCGGCTGTGTTAGAGCTTTGCTGGATTCTGTTGGAGAAAGTACGGGTAAAGCTACCCTTTGACTCCATAGACAACCAGTCGTTGAAGAAGGTACGGTTGTTCAACCTCACATTCGTTCTGTCATAGTTACTCTCCTTGATGATACCTTCCTGATCCAGTCGGCTCAGACTAAAGAAATAGGACGATTTTTCATTGCCGCTACTGATAGTAAGATCATGTTGCTGGAAACCACCCGTTTGAAAAACGGCATCCCAGTTTTCGTCTACAAAGGTGCCTCTTGAGTTTTTGGTAAGGATAGGTCGGTATTCTGTACCATCCTGTGCTATGAAAACGCCACCATTGGGGTCTACCTCATCGGCTCCGCCATTTCTATCGGGAATGTAATCACCCCAGGCTTCTGCTCTGGTAGGGTTGTAAGCACCTGATCTTCCCTGCCCCCAAACATTCTGCAGTTCATATCGCTGGTTTACTTCGTCAAAGGAAGTGGTAAACTTATAACTGATCTTAGGCTTACCTGCCTGACCGTTTTTGGTAGTGATCACGATTACCCCATTGGCGGCTCTGGACCCCCAGAGTGCAGCTGCCGAGGCCCCTTTCAGAATCTGTACAGACTCTATGTCATTCGGGTTGATGTCGTTAATCCTGGATTGCTGGGAAACACCTCCGGTTCTACCACCTGTGGCGTTGTTACCACCACCATACTGCGTATTGTTAGAGATAGGAATACCATCTACAATGATCAATGGGCTGGAGGTACCGGTAATACTGTTGGCGCCCCGGATCTTAATGGTCGACCCTGCTCCCGGATCACCATTGGATCGGTTGATCTGAACATTAGAAGCTTTGGCACCTAACGAATTGAGTAGTGTGGCTTCCCCGGAACGGGTAACATCTGCTGCCTTAACAGTAGAGGCGGTAGACCCCAGTTCGTCTTTTCTTTGGGTCAGACCCAGTGCGGTTACTACTACTTCTTCCAGCAGGGTGGCATCTTCCTGCATGGTAATATTAATCACCGTTTGATTACCTACTGTTCGCTCTACGGCCTGATAGCCGATAAAAGTGAATACCAGTACAGCGGAACTGTTGGCAACAGTAACTGAGTAAGAGCCATCACCCTGGGAAATGGCCCCGTTTGTCGTGTTTTTTTCTCTAACGGAGACTCCGACCATGGTCTCTCCATTAGCATCTCTTATGACTCCCGTAACGGTTTGTTGAGCAAACAAACCGGAACCGGAAAGTAGTAAGAGCATGAGAATTTTAATCCGTAAATTTTTCATCATACTTAAATTTCCATTATGGTTTTAGCGAAAAAATCCATTGCTTAATCTTTAAAGATTGAGCAAATCATATAGTAAGGCTGTGCAGATTCTGCTATTTCGCTCGGTTGCAGACTTGTCTAGCAGTTGTTCTGATAGGAGTTTTTTTGACCGGCTTATTTACAAGTTTGGGATTGTAAATATCGCTTCCGCCTAAAAAGTAGCCTTTGTTGTTTTCAGAATATAAGTCTGAAATTCTGAATATTGCTGAAATTATATTCTTTAATTTCAGTGTTTATCAAATTTTAATATTTGTTTTTGTAGTTTTGCCTGAGAAGTGAGCCAATGAGCGATTTTGTGTAGTGAGTTTGTCTTTGGAAGAAAACCTGTGGTTTTTTGCCCGGAGACAGAGCCTCATACTGAGGAGGTAAGGCATCGGGAAGTACTCTGAGTTGGAGCTTTCATTGATGTCGGGTTTCCTTGTCATGCAGAAATGACCTGAGCGGCTTGATTCCGATAACCATCAACTTTTGGAAAACAAGTGCCCATATTGTAATAATCTGCTGACGGCTTTTGAACACAATAACTATTGTTCGCAGACCAATCAGGTGGGAGAACGGGATTCCGGTAATGCGTTCTTCATCCGGTCTAATAAGCTCAATTCAGGCAAGCATACCTCACGTTTTACACTTCGGGCAGTTCTGAATGGTTATCAATACCACAAAGTGGGGAATGCAGACTGCGTGCTTAAGCAAGACAATTACCTGATCGTAAACAAGGGTCAGACCTACTACAGTGAGATCGATTCCCAGGAGAATACTGAAGCCATTATTGTGGCTTTCGGAGACAATGAGATCAATGATGTACTGGATAATACCATAAAATCGGGAGATCTGCTTATCGATAACATTCTCAAAGATTATAGTGATGAACTGAGCATCTTCGAAACGGCCTATGACAATGATCCGGGAATCAACGCAGCCCTGACTCAAATGAAGAAAGCCATTTTAAACAAAGCAGATGGTGCCATGGCCTATCAGGAGCTCACTTACGATCTCCTGGAGAAAATTGTCAGAAATCATTTTTCTACACTGGCTGAGGTAGATAAGATCAAGTCGATCAAGAAATCAACCAAGGTAGAGCTCTATAAGCGTATCAGCCTGGCCAGAGATTTTATGAGTGCCAACCTGGCCTCTAAACTAAGCATTGACGAGGTGAGCGAGGTGGCGGCCCTTTCTCCTTATCATTTCTTCAGAACATTTAAGGAGTTTTATCAACTCACACCTTTGGAGTTTCTTACCAGAGAAAGATTAAAGTATGCTTCCTACCTGCTAAAAACCACGGATTTACCCGTTTCAAGCATCGCCTCTGATGTAGGCTTCGAGAGTCACAGTTCATTTACACGCCTGTTCAGGCGGAATTATCAAACAAGCCCTACAGCCCTTCGTGCTTCGTAAATGAGCAGGATCGGCATAGTCCTATCCGTTACGCTCCTCTACTTTTCGAATATTCTGATCCGGATGAGCCGGAGCATAACAAAGGACAGTATGAACAAAATCAAAGTAGTACAGATAGGAATGGGCCCCCTCGGGATAAAAATCGGGCAATTCATCTCTCAAAGAAACAGCCTTGAAACCGTAGGGGCGGTAGACAAGAATCCCGAACTGATCGGTAAGCGACTGGCGGACCTCCACGAGGATTTGAGCGATGCGGTGAGTATCAGCGAAAACCTGACGGAAGTTTTGGATGAAGTGAGGCCAGATGTGGCCGTATTGACCACCGTGTCGGATATGGAGCGAATTACCCCTCAGATAGAGGAGATTGTGAAGGCGGGTATTCCGGTAGTCTCCACCTGCGAAGAGCTGAGCTATCCCTGGGACTGCGCCCCTGAGTTGTCAGCACGTATTGATAAGCTGGCGATTGAGATGAACACAGCTGTGGTAGGTACTGGTGTCAACCCCGGGTTCCTGATGGATTCCCTGCCGGCATTTCTTACCTCCGTCTGTCAGCATGTAGAAAAGGTAACAATCAACCGATACCAGAATGCAGCCTACAGAAGAGGTCCCTTTCAGCGAAAGATAGGTGCCGGCTTGAGTCTTGATGCCTTTGAACAAAGAAAAACAGAGGGAACCCTCCGGCATGTGGGGCTGACAGAATCCATGCAATTTGTGGCGGCTAAACTTGGCTGGAAGCTTGATGCCACGGAGGATGTGATTGCTCCGGTAGTGGCTTCAGAAGATGTACATACCGAAAGCATGGACATCAAAAAAGGAGATGCGATGGGCGTGTGCCAGGTAGGAAAAGGCTGGTTGAACGGAGAAGAGAAAATCACGCTGACTTTTCAGGCAGCTGTAGGAGAGCCCGAGTCATATGATGAGGTAATCATTCAGGGAACTCCGAATATCAAATCGAGAATAGACGGAGGCGTTAACGGAGATGTGGCTACCTGTGCGATCACGATCAACAGCATCGCCAGAATTCTGGAAGCAAAGCCGGGCCTGAGAACTATGGGAGATATTCCCCTGACGAGCTATTTCGAATAAGCAAAGAATTCTGTTATGCCGTCCTTCAAAAAGACCTCTGCTCTCTTTCTGTTAGTTCTGCTATTATGGGCCTGTAGTAATCAGCCTGAGATACCACAGGCCTCGACTTACGACTTCCCTACTCCCGTGGATACGGGAAACAAAGCTGTTGAGGAACAGGTAAAGCAGATGTATGACTTGGGGGAGGGTGTTTACATCACGAATGATTTTCCGGGAGCCCGGCTCAACGAGATAAAAAGAGTGAATGATACGCTACTGGAGGCTCGGGTTGCTGCAGAGAACTATCCGGTCAACAACAGCCCCTGGTATGCATTCAAGGTCTGGGCTGATAGTGAACAGGAGGTTTATCTCAAAATGAATTATCAAGAAGCCAGGCACCGTTACCCTCCGAAGTTGAGTAGTAATGGAAAGGTCTGGAGAGAGATCGATGATCATCGGGTTGTTGTTGAAGAGGAAGGGGGCAGTGCTGTGATCAGGCTGCCACTTTCTTCTGATACTTTATGGGTATCGGCCCAGGAGATTTACGATACCAAAAGAGTGCGTGACTGGGCGGAAGCATTTGCCGACCATCCTGATGTTCGTCTGTCCTCTGCAGGAAAAAGCGCACAGGGGCGAGATCTGATTTTCCTGGATGTTAACAAGGGTAAGTCTGGAAAAAAGGACATCATCGTCATTCTCAGCCGGCAGCACCCTCCGGAAGTAACCGGTTTCTTTGCCATGCAGGCATTTGTAGAGCGGATGATGGAAAGTTCACAACTGGAGAGTTTTTTAAGCAGGTACCGTGTCATTATCTATCCGCTGCTCAACCCTGACGGGGTGGATATGGGCCACTGGCGCCATAATGCGAACGGTGTGGACCTGAACAGGGACTGGGCTTACTATCGTCAGCCTGAAACGCGGGCAATCGCCAATCATATTGTCAGAATGCAGCATGAAACAGGAGGTAAGGTCTTGCTGGGGCTGGACTTCCATTCTACTTACCATGATGTTTTCTATACCCAGGACAAGTCCATTCAGAAAACGCCTACCACGCCCTGGTTCAGAGAGCAGTGGTTTGAAGCCCTGGAAACCCGATTGCCAGGGTACAAAGTCAACGAAAAGCCGAAGGGGCTGGCTACCCCGGTAACCAAAGGCTGGTTTTATGCTCAGTTTGGAGCAGAGGGCATGACTTACGAAATTGGTGATCGAACCCCGCGTGATACCATTGATCTGATCGGAAAAATCACTTCCGAGGAGATGATCAGGATATTGCTTGAAAACCGGAAATGATGAAAAGTATCAGAAATACAACCTGGGTCTTACTGTCAATCATAGCTTTTTTGAGTGCCTGTGAGCCCGCAGTCCTGGAAGCAGATTTTTTGATTAAAGATGGCACCATAGTAGACGGAACAGGTAGCGCAGCCTATAAAGGAGATATAGCCCTGAGCGGAGACAGTATTCTGTTTGTGGGGGATGCTTCTTCCGTAAACATCCGGGCCGGTAAGGTACTGGATGCTACAGGGAAAATTGTTTCCCCTGGCTTTATTGATGCACATACCCACAGCCTGGGCGACTTGAAAAGCCGGGATCGTAATGCCAATCTGAACTATCTCACCCAGGGAGTTACAACCGTAGTGAACGGTAATGATGGTGCTGGTCCTTATGAGATTACCGCACTTGCCAGTCAGCTGGAAACCCAGGGGATTGGTACCAATACCGCATTTTTGGTGGGGCATAATGTGATCAGACGGGCTGTACTGGGCGATAAGAACATAAAACCTGATGCCGATCAGCTGGAGCAGATGAGGGCACTCGTCAGGCAGGGTATGACCGAAGGGGCCTATGGCTTCTCCACCGGACTGTATTACGTACCCGGAAGTTACTCTGCAACGGAGGAGGTCATTGAGCTTACCAAAGAAGCAGCCCCCTTTGGGGGGATTTACGATAGTCACATCAGGGATGAGAGCAGCTATAACATCGGTTTGATCAATGCCGTGAAGGAGACCATAGAAATCGGTGAAAAGGCAGGAGTTCCGGTGCATTTTGCACATATCAAGGCCTTGGGAGTAGATGTGTGGAAGAAGAGTGATGAGGTGATTGCTCTCATCGAAGCAGCCCAAGCCAGAGGTGTCACGGTCACTGCTGATCAGTATCCCTGGCGCGCATCGGGTACTCATCTGGAAAATGCACTGATAGACAATTGGGTGAAGGCCGGGGGGGAAGAGCAATACTATGCCCGCTTAAACAACAAACAGCTACTTCCCCGCATACGCAGTGAGATCAAAGAAAACATGCGGAAAAGAGGAGGTGCTGAATCACTCCTGATTACGGCCGATCTCCGTGATACGAGCCTCATTGGATTAAATCTGGCCCAAATAGCAGAAAAACTAAAGCTCGATCCGGTAGAAGCGGCCTTGAAAATAGCCCGTGAGGGAGGTGCCAGGGTGGCATCATTCAACATGAACCCCTATGACCTTGAGAACTTTGTGACGCAGCCCTGGGTTATGACCAGCTCTGACGGCACCACCGGCCATCCCAGAAAGTATGCCAGCTACCCCAAGAAATACCGGGATTATGTAGTCAATAAGCCACTTCTTTCGCTGGAATCCTTTGTCTTCAAATCGAGTGGCCAGGTGGCCCGGACTTTTGGTATTGCCAGAAGAGGGGAGTTGAAAGAAGGGTATTTTGCTGACCTGATCATCTTTGACCCGGAGGAATTCAAGCCGATGGCTGATTTTTCTAACCCTGCCGAATACTCCGAGGGAATAGAGTATTTATGGGTCAACGGTGAATTAACGATAAGTGAAGCAGCATATACTCAGGCTCTTAAAGGGCGTGTATTGAAAAAGAAGTAGCTTGACGCCACAGTGTGTCATTTGTCGATCTCGCTTCAAATCTCCCACCGCTTCTCTTATATTCACAGCATGATACTTAGAAAAGCCTTTGCTTCCGCACTTTTTTGTCTTGCTGCTTTTGCGGCCTCTTCTCTGAATGCTCGTCAGCTTCCCGAGTTTGTCGCCCCCTATTTTCAGATGATCGAGGAAACCTTTGACAAGGAGTCGGCCTTTAATACGGTGGCTTTTGTAGAGAAGTACTGGCGTGTGGTAGGTAACGAGGGGTTTGATAAGAGTATTTATCATGTGGTAGAAAAGCTCAGAGCGGCTGGTTTTGTAGAAGAAAGCAAGGCTGGTACCGATGACCGGCTTGTTTACCGTATAGAAAAACGTCCTTTGAGAAACCCTACCTGGGAGCCCGTGGCCGGTAGTCTGAAACTGGGGTCAGGAGAAGAAATTCTCAACTTCAAAACCAACTTCAATATGATGGCCATACACTCATATAGTACGGGGGGAGAGAAAGAGTTTGAAGTCGTTTATGTAGGTGAGGGCAGAAGCCTTGATTTCACTCAGGACCTCAAAGGCAAAGTGGTGTTTGGAGAGACTTCCCCGCGACTACTCTTTAACCAGGGAGTAAACAAGCGGGGAGCAGCTGGTGTGATCTCTTATGGATTGCCCGGTTATCTGCAGGCTGATAAGAATGTCAATTCCATTCAGTTCACCGGAATCCCCCGGAATGATGAAAAAAAGTCTTTTGCCATACTCCTGTCTAATCAGGCCAGACAAAAGCTGAAAGCAGCAATAGAGCGGGGAGAGACTAAGATCAGGGTGAATCTTGAAACCAAAATGTGGAAGTCGGAAGAGCTGACCCTGGTAGCAGAGCTGAGAGGAAGTAAAAACCCGGAAGAGCGGTTTGTATTCAGTGCGCACGTACAGGAACCCGGAGCCAATGATAACGCAAGTGGTGTGGGGGCTTTGGGAGAAATAGCGGCTTCCAGTGCCCGATTGCTGAAGGCAGGCAAGATCAATCCCGAGCGTACCATTACCTACCTTTTCGGAGACGAAATTGTGTCGACCCGCAGGTTTATTCAGGAGGATAAAGAGCGTGCCAGGAACATCAAATGGGGTATGAGCCTCGATATGGTAGGAGAGAATACCGATTTGACCGGAGGTACTTTTCTGATCGAAAAAATGCCAGATCCCGGAGCCATCTGGGTGCGAGGTGTGGAAAAACACTCCGAGTGGGGTGGTAGCCCGCTTACTAAAAAGCAGTTGAAACCCCATTACTTTAATGACCTGACGATTAACGTTTTTCAGGCCATCGGAACAAAGAGGAACTGGGCCGTGAAATTCAATCCCTATGAGGGAGGTAGCGATCATGTTCCTTTCCTGAGGGGCAATATCCCGGGAGTACTGCTCTGGCATTTTACTGATCAGTTTTACCATACCGATGGTGACAGAATAGATAAGGTATCTCCAGAAACACTGGAAAACGTAGGAACGGGTGCATTGATGATTGCGCTGATGTTGACAGAGAATAAGGAGGAGCTGGGCGATTACCTCCTGGATGATCTCAACAATACGCTCAACGCCCGCCTGAAAGATGAACTAGCCTTGAGCGAGGAGGCAATTGCGAGTGGAGGAGACAGAGACAAAGAAATAGACATCATCAGCACCTGGGCAGATTACTACCTCAATGTACTGGATACCACGGTGGATATTGCTCCCAAAGCAGGTGACAAATTCAGTAAGAAGCTGGCCATCACAAAGAAACGTCTGGAAGTCGTGAAAGCCCGGATGCTCACTCAGCTTAAGTGAGGCAATCAGAGATGTTTTCAGTTGTCCAGATCAAAAACATCTTTCATTTTATCTGAGTCAAGCCAGCTTTTGACAGAAGCTGTTTCCGGTCCTTTGAGAAAAGGGTGCTCCTGAAAAAGTGCCTGGTAGTCCTGGTGAATGTCGTGTTGAAAGGTATCAATCTTCTTATCCAGTAGCTGGTCAATCCGTTTCAGTGTGTCTTTTTGAAAATGCAGGTTTACCGGATCTACAAAGCCCTTCTCAATAAAGGCTACCGTTTTTTTAGCGCAGCGGCAAGGGTTGCTTTTATTCACTAAGCCACACTTCTGGTTCATAAAGCTATAGAGTTGTTGTCGGGCTCTGTGGAGCTTTACCCGAAAATTAGCTTTTGAAATCTCCATAATTTCAGCACCGGTGGCATCTGAGAACTCAAAAAGCTCTCCCAGAATGTAAATCATGCGTTGAGCAGGTTCAAGGCAGAGTAGCATACCTTTCATACAGCTCAGCTTGGCTTCCTTCACGAGTATTTTGTCTTCCACCTCAAAACGATGGTCAGAGAGTGGCAGGTCCGGTGCCTGGTCCAGCCCTTCTCCGAAGGCTTCAAATGTGAGGGAGTTTAGCTCAGCTTGTCTTCTCTGACTATTCAGAAAGTGATTTTTGACAATGCGGTAGAGCCAGGTAGTAAACCGGCTTTCATACCTGAAAGAGCTGAGCTTGGTTACCATTTTGATAAGCGCTTCCTGAGTGAGGTCAGCGGCTTCGTCCCGATCGCCTGTGAAGCTGATTGCCAGATTAAAGACCCAGTCCTGGTATTTTTTTACCAGCTTTTCCAGTGATGCTGAATCTCCTGATATGGCCTCCTGAATAAGTAAAATGTCCTGTTGGTTTGGTGTATTGCTGCTCATGCCGGTTTGTTGGGTTTTAAATTAAAGAGATTTACCCGAACCGGAGTCCGGGTAAATTGAATACTACTGCTGATCATAGAGAAACTGCCCGTGAGGGTTGTCAAAGACCATCAGCCATTTTCCGTCTTTTTGCTTTCTGAGCACGGCCATGGAAAGGCCCTTTTGATTAATGACGGAGCCATCTGGTGCGGTTCCTGTCATTTTCCAGGGAGCCAGGTGAATCGCGATATTCCCGTTTACAAATACTTCATGGCCACCATAAGTAAATTGCGGTTTTATCTGAAAAGCCTGTTCAAAAGCAGATCGTATTGCCCCCCGGTCGCTGATAGAAAGCTCCGGTTCAAATACCACAGTGGCCCGGGCTTCATAGCTGGCCATTACCCCTTCAATGTCTCCTTTGTGAAAAGCCGTGGTCATGGCCAGTACAGCGTCCAGTACGTCTTTCTCTGTTCCGTTCAATGTGTTTGTCATAGATTGTTTTGTTTGTGATAATCCTGTAGAGACCATGCCACTCAGCACGATCGTTAAAATGAATAGTCGTTGCATATCTGTTGTCTTTGGGGTTTGGACACAGCAGTACTTCGACTGTTACAGTGGGCAACAATTTTTTTAAGAAATTCTAAGGAGAGGTTCTGTTTTGAAGGAAGGAGGTGACTTCCCGGACAACCTTATTGGGTTTGTTGATTTTCCAACACGGCAGGGTACGGTGCGTATCAGGTTCAAACCAGGATGTTTTACAGGCCTGATGCCGGGAACAAGTGTGTCTACTTAGGCAGGTGTATTTCACCCAGTCGCATTACAGACATGCCGGCTCCCCAGCCTGCACCATGGTCGCTCTGCATATTTTGAATATGGAGTGGATGAATGCGATGCTCTCCGAAAGTAAGCAAAGCGAGAATACTCCCTGGCCGGCTATGCCAGCTTGCCCAGGAAAGGGGGGACTCTCCCAGGATGTCCTGAGCGGCCTTATCAGCCGCGGCATCCAGTAAGAGCTGAATACTCTCTTCATTGCCAAAGGCTGCTGCCCTGTGCAATGGCGTTTCTCCTTTTGTCAGGGCATCCCGCATAAAGGCTCCGGACTCGCGATGAGGTATGGTTTTGACATTGACTTTGGCTCCGTAATGGAGCAGTAGTTTCAGTATCAGGTTGTTTACCGGCCGGTTGGGGTGAGAGAGCAAACTGTGGAGAATGGTTTCCCCGTTTTCGGTATTGACCTGATTGGGATCAGCTCCGGCCTCCAGCAAAAACTGGCAAAGCTGCCAGTGCCCGTGAAAAGCCGAACCGTTCAGATCGTAATTTTCGCCCAGCAGGCTAAGGTCTCCTCCTTTGGAGATTAAGTAGCGGATAGCACTTACATCGCCATAATAGGCACACCACTTCATCAGGGATGTGCCATGCTCATCAGTATCATTCGGGCCATAGCCCTTTGCCAACAGATCGAAGATCATGTCGGTTCTGCCATCGCTGAATTTCCGTATCAGGTTATCTTTTGCTTTCAAAACACAATTGATTAATTGTCCTTCTTCAATGTGGGGTAAGTAATACCGAGCTGTTCTAAGTAGCTGTCGTACCTGGTCTCATCATAGTAGAATTTCTCCAGCTGTGGTCTGAACTGTTCCATAATACCTTTGTTGAGGTAAATGGGTGGAGCATCATCCGGCCCGATCATCGGCTTATACTTTGTTTTTTTGCTCTGCACATTGTTGAAATAGTCCCAGGCCTGCTCTACCAGCTCAGGTTTCAATAAAAAATCGAGAATGGTCATGGCTTCTGCTTTGGCACCTGCTGTAGCGCCTTTATGGGCAATGGGAGTGGCCATGGTAATGGCATTGCTCCAGTGGTGCCCCTGCAGACCCGGAATGTTGGAAGGAAACCTCATAGTGACCGTAGGTACCTTCCAAGAAACATCACCGATATCATCAGAACCACCGCTGCGGGGAGTCGTAACGGGCAGTCCAAGCCCCGAAAGCCTGGTGTTCAATCCATTTCGGTTATTGGATGAGACTTCAGCCTGTACGGCTTTAGCAAGGGTCTGATCTGCCTCACTCCATTCCGGCAGGCCTACTTCCCTGATATTCTCATACATGGTTTCGGCAATCACCTTATTAAAGTGCCTGGGCCAGGCAGTTCCCAATATGCGCGATGTCATCTTTGTATCTGTCATCAGAGCCGCTCCGGCAGCGATATTATTCGCATCCTCATACATATCCATAATGCCTTCGTAGGTCACATCTCGCAGGTAGAACCAGATGGAAGCTTTGGAGGGAACCACATTGGGCTGATCTCCGGCATCGGTAAAAATGGAATGAGATCGCTTCAGGTAGTGCAGGTGCTCGCGTTTATAGTTCCAGCCCACATTCATCAGCTCGGCAGCATCCAGAGCACTCCTGCCACGCCAGGGAGCCCCGGCAGAATGAGCCGCTTCGCCCTCAAAGCTGTATTCCACACTAATGAGCCCTGTGCCGGAGGCCTGGCCATAAGAGACCGATAAGTTGCTGCTCACATGGGTGAAAATGCAGAGATCAATATCATCAAAGAGTCCGTCCCGGGTATACCAGGCCTTGGCTGCCACGAGCTCTTCTGCTATACCGGGCCAGACAATCAGCGTGCCTCCGATTTTTTCCCTTTCCATGATCTGTTTTACCGCCAGGGCAGAGGTAATATTAAGGGGAATACCCGAATTATGCCCTTCTCCATGTCCGGGAGCACCTTCTACCATGGGCTTGTGGTAAGCCACACCCGGGTATTGCGATGCTTTGGGAATGCAGTCTACATCACTACCCAGCGCTATCACCGGGCCTTCACCGTTTTTCCAGGTGGCAAACCAGGCTGTGGGAATACCGGAAACTCCTTCTTCTATAGTGAAACCATTCTCTTTCAGAATACCGGTCAGGTATCTGGAAGACTCTACTTCCTGAAAACCCAGCTCGGCAAAGCTAAAGATCTTGTCAATCATCACCTGGGTTTGCTTATGGTTGTCCTGCACCAGTTGAGAAGCCTCGCGCTTGAGCCTTTCAATCTGTTTTTTGGAGTATTTTTTTTGAGCTATTGCCTGAGAGCCTATGAGAAAAAGGCTGAGGCAGATCAGCCAAAGGCTGGTTTTGGAAAGTGATTTCATAAGTCGGTTGATAAGTCTAATAACAAAATAGTCAATTCGGCCGAATTCAGGGCGCAGGATTATTTTATAGGACAGACGGTTATGATTTGTGGATGATCCGTTCGATTTTTAGTAGAGTGTTACAGAATAAGCCTGCTGATTTATAGGGTCTTAGACCCCTCAGGCTGTTATTATCAAGACCGAATTATTTACTCTGAGACCAGGTTTTCCCACGGTTGGATACCAGGGGTCAGAGACTTTTATGTTGACCTGCTTAGCCATCCATATCAAGAAACCAGGACTCTTTCTTATGAGTATGTTGCTGATGTGCCTGTCGCAGGGACTTTTATCTCAAACCAGCTCCACACTTGGCAGGGAGTTTTACTTCACTTTCCTGCCCAATTCCGGTTTGACAGAGAATTACGAAATGAGTGTTTTTCTTACCTCAGAAGTGAATAGTTCCGGTACCATTGAAGTGATTGGCACCGGCTGGTCACAGCAGTTTACCCTTATAGCCAACAATACCTTACAACTGGACATTCCTGCCGAATTTCGCATAGCACAACATGAGCAAATTGAACAAAAAGGGATATACGTAAGTACCCAGGCGGATGTAACGGCTTACGCCTATAATCACCTGGAAGGCTCATCTGACGGAAGCATGTTGCTGCCGTTGCCATCACTGGATAAGGAGTACATTATCAATACCTGGAAATCAGATCTGAATGCCTTTGACGATCATACACAGTTTTCTGTGCTGAGTGCCAATGATGCTACTGAGGTGGAAATCACATTTTCCTCAGATGTTATTTATGAAGGGCAGAAGCTATACGATGCAGGGGAGGTATTGGTGATGACTTTGGATCGGGGGGAAGTGGTTTATTTTGAATCTGAACTGGACCTGACCGGTACGGTTGTGAAAATCATTGGTGATGGAGCAGTGAACTGTAGCAAGCTGGCGGTTTTTGCAGGAAACCGGAATTTTAGAACAGGGTCAGGAAATTCCGGCATCGACCATGTTTATAATCAGCTCTATGCGGTTCGCGACTGGGGAAGGGAGTACTTTGTGGTACAGCATGAAACCCGCGAAACGGCCGATCCGGTTTCTATTCTGGCTGCGGAAGATAATACCCTGCTTGAGATCACGGGTGTTTTACCCATGGTACTGAACCGCGGAGAGAGCTTCAGGTTTTTTGCCAAAATAGAGCATTACATCAAAGCTGATAAATCCATCTCAGTAGCACACCTTACTTCTTCCGGAGCCCATGACCAGATGGAAAGGGGAGACCTCAAGGCCGACCCCTTTATGATGATCGTCAGCCCCTTGAAACAGATATCCAATGACATTCGCTTCAATGTGATTGAAAGTTCATCCATAGAACAGCACTATCTCATTTCGGTAAGTCCGACCACCCGCCTCAATGTAAAGCTGGATGGGGTGGACATCAGCGACCGGTTTGTACCGCTGAGTCTGGCAGAGCAATATTCGTTTGCCGCTATTCCCATCGACCCCGGGGTACACAGACTGGAAAGTAGCAGCGGTGTGGTGGCACACACTTATGGGTTTGGAGAGGAGCAGGGGATGGGCTATGCTGTCGGGGGCAACCTGGGAAACTTCGGGATTGACTTTCAAAGCATCAATTCCAGCCTCGGGCCTGGTCAGGTATGTGCCGATAGCGAGTTTAGTCTGTCCGTAAACTCGGAGAGTGATATTCTGAGCGAGCTATATACCTACTTCGTCTGGGATATGGGAGACGGAAACCAGGTAGTTGGTGAGACAGCCAGACACAGTTACAATACCCCGGGTATCTATACGGTTAACTTATTTGCATCCAAATCACCCATTGCCTGCAGCGACCTGACTGTGTCCCGTCAAATTGAGGTGATTGGTGCCGCCATTGATGAGATTATAGGCCCTGTAACGGTATGCCCCAATGCTGGCGGAGCCGGGTATTTGCTGTCAGGTGCCGAGCCTGACTACACTTACCAATGGTTTGTAGAGGGAGGAAATCTGCTTAGCAGTTCAGGACCGCAGGCAGAAGTAGAGTGGACAACGGGTGCAACAGTCACCCGGTTAAAGGCTTTATCTGTATCTCCCCTGGGCTGCCAGAGCGATACGGTATTTCTGGAGATAGGCTTTAACGATATATTGGAGCCGGTTCTGCCCCTGGGAGCCCCCTTTCTCTGCGGTGAGTATCGGAATATAGCCTATCACGTACCGCGGACGACAGGTTCTGTTTACGACTGGACAGCTGAAGGGGGAACCGTTGTTTCCGGTCAGGGTACCCATGAAGTCATAGTCGATTGGGATGGTCCGGGTAACCATAAACTTTGGTATACTGAAAACTCAACGACCATCAGCAATGTGTGCGAAGGCACCTCTCCGGAGCTCGATGTGATTGTCAGTCAGTCAATGGATATTCAGATTATGGTGACACCTGTTTCCTGTTTTGGAGAGCATGACGGAGGAGCCAGCCTCAGTGTAAGTGGGGGCGTGGGGCCCTATAGTATAGAGTGGGAGACCGGGGCGACACAAAACACAATCAGCGGACTGGCTTCAGGTGACTACGAAGTGGCCATTACCGATGGAGTAGGGTGTCGGGTTACGAGAGCTGTGGCCATTACCGAACCTGCTGTGCTTTCGGGTTATGTAGTGGCCAAAGATGCTGCCTGTGGTGAGGCCAGCGGGTCGGCAGAAGCATTTGTTTCAGGAGGTACGGGTAGTTACAGTTATCGCTGGGCAAACAGTTTTACAGATCAGTCAGACGCAAGCGGCCTGGGGGCGGGAAATTATAGTGTGGTGATAAGAGATGAGCAGGGCTGTGAACTGGTGCTCAATTATAGTATTGCCGTACCTCAACCCATGGAGGTAGAGTTTGAAACGGAAAGACCCTGTCCTGAGACGGCTGACGGTAGTTTGTCCCTCATCGTTTCAGGTGGTACAGCTCCCTATGTATATGAATGGGAACTGGCTCCGGATCAGGGAGGGGCCAGCCTGGATAATCTGGCCAGTGGCACTTATCGCGTTACCATCACGGATGGAGAGGGTTGTGAGCTTTCGGTGGCGGGTGAGCTGCCCGATCAGTCTCCGAGAATAAGCCTCCCCAATGCCTTCAGCCCGAATGGGGATGGCGATAATGATGAGTTTACCGCGGTATACAACTGTGTCGTTGATTTTCAAATGCTCGTTTACAACCAGTGGGGGAATATCATCTTCTACTCAAAGGACATAGCCGTGGGTTGGGACGGTAGCTATGAAGGCCAACCCGTGCCTTCCGGTAACTATACCTATCGGGTGATGTACGGAGGAGAATTAAACGGCCATGTCTATCAGGAGATCGTCAATGGCCGGGTCAGGGTAATTAATTAAAAGCCCTCTTTCCCAGGAGGCTGGAAAAGGCCTGTTTCAGACATCTTATCAGCTGTTCCCCTGGAAGTGCCGGTCGAATCAGTCAGGCTCAGCTCTTTTTTCTTATAACAGGTGAACTCATATTCTATCAGCTTGTCAACCTGTTTTGGGGGCTCTTTAGGAAAGTACTGAGGTCTCGATTTCTTCAATTTCTCAAGGTGTTGTGCAAAACGATAGTCATCAGCCGCACGGAAAGTCATTGCCAGTAGAAAGGGAAAGAGACATAGAAAAATAAAGATGTATATGTGCCTTCTACTCATGTGTCGTCCTACTGCTGGTAATGGTAAACATGTCTCTCACTTTCATGCCACTGACCATTTTTATTAACAGTCACCAGGGCTTTGTCTTTTAACCCATTACTATAGGTGAAACTCGTTTTTCTCCATTCTAGTATGCCGTCCTGGGTAACCCGGTTCAGGGTCTCCGTAATTCTGTTACCCTGATCATCGTAGCCATATCGGGTTAAAAGTGATTTTTGCCAGGTGCCGCTCTTCATTTTATACCCCGTTTTTTCAATGAGCTTTTGGTCTTCGAACAGGTAGCGGTCCTGGTAATTTTCGGTCCATTGATCTTCTTTGGGATCGAAATAAGTCTGCACCGATTTTACATTACTGCCCGGCCAGTACCCTGTGGCATTTTTTCTGGAAAGCGTCCATTCACCATTTTTGAACTGATCTATGTTCTCCTGTATGAGTCTGTTCTCGTGATCGCGTTCTGCCCGGAAACGCAGGTTGGCTACCCAGCGATCGTTTTTCCATTGATAATAGATCCTTTCTTTTTCCAGCCCGCTGCTTGTGTCATAGGCAAAGGTCATTTTGGTCTGGTTTACCCAGGTACAGTCTTTCTTACTTTGGTATATAGTTTCGCTGATTCTGTCCCGGCTGTCATAAGCATTCAGCTCCTGCCGGGACTCTTTCCATTTACCTTCCGACCTGTATTTTATCACGGTTTTGGTCAGGTGCTGTGCTGTAAGTGTCTGAGCTGAGAAGCCCAGACACAAGGTGAGCATAAGCAGGCCTCTCGCTAGTAATTTACCCGGGTGATGCATATCTGTTGTTTTGAATTTCATTGTTTTTTATTCGTGTCTGAGGGCCTTTACAGGGTTCTGCGAAGCTGTTTTGGCCGATTGCAGGCTCACCGTAAGCATGGTGATAAAGAGTACGAGCATACCGGCCATGACAAATACAATCAGGTTGATGTCGATGCGGTAGGCAAAGCTTCCCAGCCATTTCGACACTGTATAATAGCCCAGTGCTCCGGCCAGCCCGGTAGCAATGACCAGGGAAGGGAGAAACTCCTTGTTGAAAATCATCAACAGGCTCAGTAACGGGGCCCCTAACACTTTTCGGATACCCACTTCTTTAGTTTTGAGCTCGCTGATATAAGCGGTGAGGCCCACCAGTCCCAGTACGGCCAGACCAATGGCCAGTGCTGAAAGAATAATACTCAGTTGTGCAGTATGCTCATCGTTCTGGTAAGCCTTTTTAATATCCGTTTCCATGAGTTCAAAGCGTACAGGGCTTTCCGGTACAAACTCATCCCATACGGTGCTGATGTAATCGAGCATTTCGGCTGTATTCACCGTATTTACCTTTACGAGTATATTCTGATTCACATACTCACGATTGTCTCTGGCAAAGAGCAGCATGGGAGTAACTTCCTGATGTAGTGAGAAGAAGTTGTAATCTTTAAACACTCCTCTGATTTCATGGTAGCGAGGTTCCGGACTGTCCGGGCGTGTGTTGATACGTTTGCCAATCGGGTTTTCCCATCCCAGTTTTCTGACCAGGGCTTCATTGACCAGTAAGGAGGTTCTGGGGTGCTCATTGGCAGCCTCACTAAAATAGGGCCCTTCCAGCCCCTGTATATCCAGCAACTGAAAGTAATCGTGATCCGTACCGGCACTCAGCGCATCACTGTAGACCACATCGGATCCTTCGGGCTGATAATTCATGGTATAATCTTCATCACCCGGTACATACCCCTGTGATACGCCCAGTACCGAAGGATTTTCCATCAATCTGGTTTTCAGGTTCCTGATATTGTCTGCCCCCTGGAGCGACCAGGCCTGTTTGATTTTAACCACACCTTCTGTTTCCAGTCCCAGATCCTTGTCAGACAGGTACTGAAGCTGCTTATTGGTAAAGTAGGCCATAGCCCCCAGCCCTATGAGCAGCGTGAACTGTGTGGTGATCATAACGCGTCTCATCAGGAGGCCTCCCTTGTGCGATCTGCTTTCTCTGCGGAAGAGGTTGAGAATTTTAAGCTGGGGTAGTACAAATGAAGGGTAGATACCCCCCAGCACACCGGTAAGCACAGCAATCGATACCAGTAACAGAATACTGACAGGGTCTGAGATAAACTTATTCTCCAGCTGTATACCGATGAAATTACTGAAGGCGGGCAGCAACGACTCGATGATGAAAATCACCACGGGCAGGCAGAGACAGGCGATCAGAACCGACTCGAACATGAACTGGAATGACAGCTGACCTTTGCTGCTCCCCAGTACCTTGCGCATGGCGATCTCATTACTTCGCTTGGAATACAGCGCTGAGGAAAGGTTGGTGTAGTTGGTGACTGAAATGATCAGAATGATAAAAGCGATCAGCGCAAAAATGAACAACTGGGCTTTGTTACCTCCTTTTTTGAGCTCAAAGGTCATTTTTGAATTCAGATGAATACTCTCTATAGGCTGGGCCCTGACACCCGACAGTGAGTCATATTCATTAAGGCCCAGGTTGAATTGCTGGATCTTATCGGCTACCTGGTCAGCATTGGTATTGGGGTTAATATTGGCGTAGAAGATAGAAGCACCATTATCTCTGTCGAGATAGGTGGGGTGCACAATCAATTGCTCAAACTCCAGGTGTGTATTCGTGGGCAGGTCTTCAATGACCCCGGAAACCTTTACCAGCAGTGTGTCGAACTTAAAGGTTTGCCCTACTGCGCTTTGGCCCGGGAAGTATTTCTCTGCCAGCGAAGCGGTAAGTACGGCTGTATTCGGGGCCGATACCAGGTTCTCAGGGTTTCCCTGGAGCAGAGGAAAATTAAAGAGCCTGAAGAAGCGTGACCCCGGCTCCAGGATAAGTGTTTTGTTAGTATTGAATTTCTGATTCCCCACGGTACTGTATTTGGAGGGAGTTCTGGAGACCCGTACCATATTGCTCATACCGGGCACAGGATGCTTCATCAGTTCCTGGGTGTACTTCATTTCCATTGAGGGAATCCAGGGGCCATAGACCCTTTTGCCTGCAAAGCGATAGGTCTCATCGGAGTTGTGGTGGAAGTTGTCGTAGCTGGACTCATGTTGTACATAGAGTACTACCAGTGCACAGCAGGACAGACCAATGGTAAGCCCGGTGAAGTTGATCAGATGATAGAGCTTTTGCTTGCTGTAATTTCTGAGGGCGATTTTTAAAAAGCTTTTGAGCATGTCGGTTGTCGTTATATGTTGAGGAATTTGAGCTTATTCGTGTTTAAGGGCCATGACCGGGTCTATCTGAGCGGATTTGACAGACTGCAGGGCGGTGATAACAAAGACAATGGAGTATACCAGAGCGGCTGCCGCCACAAAGGTGGTCGGATGCAGCGTGATGGCATAGGCGTAGTCGTTGAGCCAGGTACTGACCAGCCAGTAACTCAGGGCACTGCCAATAAGGGCGGAAAAGAGTATGGCCAGAAACAGCTGCCTGTTGAGCAAACCGATGATTTGCAGCAGAGAAGCACCCAGCACTTTTCTTACCGCTATTTCCTTAGACTTAAGGCCTGTGACATAGATCATAAAGCCTATCAGACCTAACAGGGAAAGTACCACAGCCAATACTGAAAAAGTAACACTCACCTGGCCGGTTTGTCGCTCTTTGGCATACATACGCCTTACCGCATCATCCATCAGGTCGTATTGCATGGGTACAGAAGGCGCCACTTTGTACCATTCTTCCTCTATAATGTCAGCTACTTCCTGTAGGTTGGCAGTAGTCGCTTTAACCAGGATATTCGTATTGACAAACTGAGGATCAGGTCTCAGAGAAATGATCTGTGGTGTTACTTTTTCCTTTAGGGTGAAGTAGTGAAAATCTTTGAATACTGCCGAAACTCTGCGGTGTAGCTCATTTTGCGATCCCGGGCGCAGAATAAGCTTTTTGCCAATCGGATCATTCTGCCAGCCAAAGCGCTGGATAAAGCTTTCGTTTACAAGCGATACGATCTGACCATCCTCAGCTGACTGTAATACACTTTTGAAATCACCTGCCGTGATATCCATTCCCATCACATCGAAGTAGTCGATATCTACGCCATAGGACAGCAGGTTTTCGTAAATCTGATCAGAGCCTTCGGGCTTGTAGGCCAGTGGATTAGAACCATCGCCCATCATCGGACCAAAGCTGACACCTGCTATTTGAGGGTGAGTGAGCAGTTGAGATTTAAGCAACTCATAATTCTTGAACTCTCCGATGGCAAAGGCATTCGTGACCTTGATTACGCGTTCTGCACTGAAGCCCATGTCCTTATTGTCCAGGTAGTTTACCTGCCGGTTCATAAACCAGGCAGAAATGCCCAGGGTAAACAGCAGGATAAACTGCACGAAGATCAAGGCGTTTCTGAGCTTAACACCACTGCTGTTGTTGACAGCTGACTTGCTTTTGATCAGTTCGCTGATTTTTGTTTTGGTAAGCAGGGTGGCAGGGTAGGCCACCGTCACCACACTCAGGGCTACAATAAAGGCCAGGGTACCTATCCAGTAAGCAGGGTCACTCAGTAACTTGTTTTCCAGATTTACTTCCAGGAATTCGCTGAAAACGGGAAGCACCAGATACAGCCCAAACAGTAAGAGGGGAATGGTCATAAAGGTCATCAGAACCGACTCCCAGATGAAAGCGCGTATGATTTGTATTCTGGACTCGCCTAATACTTTTCGCATGCCTATCTCGAGACCTTTGCTGGAGTATACTGCCAGAGAAAGATTGATGTAGTTGGCTACGGCAATCAGCAGAATGAGCCCGCCAATGATCATAAAGACCGTGAGTTGCAGGATATCGCCCTTGCCTCCGGAACCAAAAACGGCATCCGAACCAAAATATATATCTGGTACCGGCATGAGGCGCACCTGGGAGAGCTCGTGAAATTCATCTATGGCTACATCCATCTCCTTGATCTTTACTTCCAGACCTTCAGGGTCTGCATCGTTTACCAGTTGCACATAGCTCTGTGTATGGAAGTGCTCCTGACTAAAGGTGACGGGATTGGTATACAGGATATTGAAATCGAGATGGCTGTTGGTAGGCAGGTCCTCAATCACACCGGTGATTTTAAGAGGAATGGAGTCATACTTAATCACCTGCCCCAGGGGAGATGTATTGCCAAAATACTTCTCAGCGGTAGAAGCCGTGATGACTGTGGCATAGGGTTCGTTCAGAAAAGTTTCCCGGTTGCCGAGTAACTCTTTGAAGCTGAAAAGCTCGAAAAATGCCGACCCCGGTTTGGTCTGATAAATCTTTTCCTCCGAGAAGCGCTGGTTGTTATAAGAAAGAAAGGCTCTTGGGTGACCGTTTAGCTGAACTACTTCTTTTACTTCCGGATACCGACCAGAGGTAAGTTCCTTTCCATGCTCCATACCGATATTGGAGAACCACAGGTCATTGTTGGTAATGGCCTCCAGGCGATAGATGTTGCGGGCATCCTCATGAAAGCCGTCATAGCTGAGTTCGTGGTCGGCATAGAGTAAAATGAGCATGCCGGCCAACATACCCAGCGAGAGTCCCAGGATGTTGAGACTGTTCAGCAGTTTGTCCTTTAAAAAGTTTCTGACGAGGAGGTTGGTAAAAATCCTGAGCATATCGCAGTGTTTGTCTAAACTTACGGGCGATCGGACTCAGGGCAGATTAATGCGGAGTTAAGCTTGTTTAGCGAAAAATTAAATTGGTTAAGGAAAAGTTAAAATCGAACGGAAAAGATTAAAAACGCGTATTTTCGATAGACGATAAAGCAATGAATCTCTCAAAAAAGGCAATCACATTTGTAATCGGACTGGCTTCTCTGGCCCTGATAGGGCTGGCTGTAATTCAGGTAAACAACCTCAATTCCTCTATTGAAACCAACCGTCATATCTTTCTTCAAAAGGTGGATTTGTGCTCCAATAAAATCGGAGACCTCTTTAATAAAGATCATCATTATGCTACTCTGCTTTTTGATGCCGTAAAGCATGTGAGAGCTACCGGTCAAATCAATGACCCCAAGCTTGATGTTCAGATCAGGGAGTTGGTAGATAATGTTTTCAAAGAGTTTAGCCTGAACCTTGACTATGAATATGCTGTGTACAAACACACCGAACTGGAGACACCTGACGGAGCTCCGATGTTCAGCTTTGTACTGGGAGATGAGGGCAGTAGCCTGGATTTTGAGCTAAGAGATTGTACAAACCCGCAGGACCGGGGCCATGCCTGGGCAAACCTGACCTGTTCAAGGGGCTTTGCGCAGGATGAGGGCTACCATATGGCTGTCTTCTTCCCGAATCAGGAGACTTACATTTTTGCTCAGTCCAGCGGAGATTTGTTGCTGTCAGTGGTGTTCATCCTGCTGCTGCTTTGCTGCTTTGCCTATACCCTGATTGTGATCCAGCGTCAAAAGAAACTATCCGTGATTAAGAATGATTTTATCAATAACCTGACACACGAATTTAAAACTCCCATTGCTTCTATTTCTCTGGCTACCAGTATGCTGAAACGCAGAAATGATGAGGTAGATGAACGCAAGCGAGCCAATTATCTGAACTTGATTGAGAATGAGAGTAAGCGACTGGAAGGGCAGGTAGATAAGGTGTTACAGATCGCCATGATCGATTCAGGTAATTTCTCTTTGAACAAGAAAGAGCTGGATGTGCATGAGATCATTCACAGAGTGGTGGCCAGCATGAATCTGGTGGTAAACAAACGTAAGGGTGAAATCAAGTTGGACCTCAGTGCCGGCAACGCCATGGTGATGGCCGATGAAACTCATCTGGTCAATATCATCTATAACCTCGTTGACAATGCCCTGAAGTATACCATTGATGTTCCGGAGATTCTCATTACCACAGGAGACAGCGAGCAGGGAATAGAGATTTCCATTAAGGACAATGGCATCGGTATGCGCGAAGAAATTCAGAAGTACATTTTTGATAAGTTTTACAGAGCGGAAAGCGGCAATGTTCACAATGTCAAAGGCTTTGGTTTGGGGCTTAGCTATGTTAAGAAAATCATCGAGGCCCATAGCGGTAAGATTGCCCTGCAAAGCAAGCTCAACCAGGGCAGTGAGTTTCGTTTGTATTTTCCATTCAGCTAATTTTTTATGGGCAGGATTCTTTTAGTAGAAGACGATGAGAGCTTTGGCTACATCTTAAAGGAGTATCTGGATATTCATGACTTTTCAGTAACCTGGGAGCAGGATGGAGAGGCAGGTTTCAGAGCCTTTCAACAGGGAGTTTACGATCTCTGCATCCTGGATATCATGATGCCTTTGAAAGACGGATTTACCCTGGCCAGAGAGATCCAGGAGCACGACCCGGATGTACCCTTTATCTTCCTCACAGCCAAGTCTCTGAAGATAGATAAGCTCAAAGGCTTTCGACTGGGTTGTGATGACTACGTGGTGAAGCCGATTGATGAGGAACTCTTTATTGCCCGTGTCAAAGCCATCATCAAGCGGTCAGGTGACCAGGGTGGCGTGCAACAACAATCAAACGTACACAGAATAGGGAAGTATCTCTTCGATCCTGCCAATCAGACGCTGGTTCTGGGTGATAAAGTTCAGCGTCTTACTACTAAGGAGGCCAAGCTGCTCCAACTCCTGTGTGAAAAGAAAAATCAGGTACTGGACCGCAACAAAGCACTGAAAACGGTTTGGGGTGAAAGTGATTTTTTCAACCGGAAAAGTATGGATGTGTTTATCCACAAGCTGCGCAAATACCTTGAAGAAGACGATTCCGTCAAAATCACCAATGTTCACGGTAAGGGCTTTGTACTGGAGGTATAGTCATCTGCTTTAGTAACAGATTTGCAAAACCTGCGACAGATAATCCATGCAGGGTCCACTGAGTGAGACCCTGATGGGGGAGGGTAATATGCCCGTCAGCACCGATAGGATTTCAAAGGCAAATCAGGCTCTTATGAGGGGAGAAACTCAGAAAGGGGCTTGGTGTTGCTTAGAATCAAGGTCAGACGGTGTGTAATCCATACAGGGTCCACTGAGTGAGACCCTGATGGGGGAGGGTAGTATGCCCGTCAGCACCGATCAGATTTCAAAGACAGATCAGGCCCTTTCGAGGAGGGAAACTCAGAAAGGGGCTTGGTGTTATTTAGAATCAAGGTCAGACGGTGTGTAATGCATGCAGGGTCCACTGCATGAGCCGCTGATGGGGTAGATTAGTATGCCTGTCAGCACCGATAAGATTTCAAAGACAGATCAGGCTCTTACGAGGTGGGAGGCTCGGAAAGGGGCTTGGTGTTATTTAGAATCAAGGTCAGACGGTGTATAATGCATGCAGGGTCCACTGCGTGAGACCCTGATGGGGGAGATTAGTATGCCTGTCAGCACCGATAGGATTTCAAAGACAGATCAGGCTCTTACGAGGTGGGAGGCTCGGAAAGGGGCTTGGTGTTATTTAGAATCAAGGTCAGACGGTATATAATCCATACAGGGTCCACTGTGTGAGACCCCGATGGGGGAGGTTAGTATGCCCGTCAGCACCGATAAGATTTCTAAGACAAATCAGGCTTTTACGAGGGGAGGAAGCTCAGAAAGGGGCTTGGTATTGTTTAGAATCAAGGTCAGACGGTGTGTAATCCATACAGGGTCCAATGCGTGAGACCCTGATGGGGGAGTCAACTCTTGACAGGCGTTCAGCACGATGACTTAAGAGTTATACACCTCACGGTCCAGAAAGCTCCGGCAGAAATCCAGGAATACCTGCAAATCTGAGAAATTGGAGATATAGCCGATGGATACGCGTACTGCTCCCCGTTTTTGCCCCATATACTCAATCAGGTCAAAATAGTCTTTGCGACCGGCCTGTTTAAAGTAGGCCTGAAGCTTTTCGGCTTTTAGCTTATGATTGGTCTCATCTATACCTGGATTGCAGAAGCAACCGGTACGCAATGAGATGTTTTTCTCAAAGGCCGCCTGCTCGATTTTAATGAAGTCATGTAGCCTGCCGAAGGAGTCGAAGAAGTTCATAGCCAGGGTACCTCCACGATTTTCACCGTCTTGCGGCCCATAGATTTGGACGAGGCGTTTGCCGTTTTTGTGACGCAGTTTCAGTAACTCCCGCAGCAGGTATTCAGTCAGGCTGGCAACCCGTGTTTTAACATGTTGGATGCCAATGGTCTCAACGTATTCCAAACCGGTTTTAATGGCTGGTATATCCAGGTAGTTGACCGTACCTTCCTCAAAACGCGCGGCTTCCTTTTCAAGGTAATGGCCGTCTCCCTGAACGGAGACAATGGTAATGGTACCTCCCGCAAACGAAGGTTTCTTAAGCTTGTCAAAAGCAGATTTCTTCACCAGTAAGGCACCCAGGCCGGTTGGATAGCCAAAGATTTTATAGAAAGAAACGGCTACAAACTCCGGTTGATGCATGAGCAGATCAAGTCGGTCGCTGGGGACAAATGCCGCGGCATCCAGCAATACATCCCAACCCAGCGACTGGGCCTCTTCCACCCAGTCAAGGTTGTGCTTGACCCCAGAGACATTGCTTTGAGCAGGAAAAGCAAAAAGCTTATGCTGCCCTTCAGCTCTTTTCAGATTTTGTTCAAGCTCGGCTTTGTCAATCCTGAGGTTTTCATCCAGCAGGCTATACTGAAAAGGGCAGCCTTTGGTCCTGGCATACTCTCTGATACCGTTGACCGAGTTGTGATTGTCAAAGGTCATCAGCAATTGCCCGTCCGGAGCAAAAGGGTAGCACTCTCCTACAATCTTCAGTGCTCCCGAGGCATTGGGGGTGAAAATGCAGATGTAATCATCCCCTGCATTAAAGTAGTCCAGTACTTTTTGCCGGGCCGCCCTGATATGTGAGTCTGCCAGGGCAGAGCTGGGGTTGATAGAATGGGGATTACCGAGAATGGTAGTGGAAAGAAATTCCTGGTGTTTCTGAACCTGACTTAGCCCGAAAAGCTGGCCTCCGGTAAAATCAAGATAAGTGTGCTGCTGATCATCTAACCTTCGAAAATCTGCTTCCCGAAGCTCATCGATATGAGTAGTTTTGGTGTAGTCCGGGAACTCACGCAAAAACTGTTCATAAGGAGAAAGGCTAAGTGTCTGGCGGGTTTTCTGTAAAAAGGGGAGTGCGTTAAAAAGTCGGAGCATTTTCATGAGGGCTGGATGATTTGAACAGTTTGCAGTATTGCCGGAAGTGTCTCCCGTGTGAGGAGTAGCAAAAGTGCCAGAATGACCCCGATAATGAGCATCAGGCTTTTGAGTCGTTGGGCTTTCATTTCCATATGTATTTTGAGTTTTTGACCTGTGTTCAAAGCTAGAAAGGTCATAGGGGCGGGTGGGCGAACGAGACGTTAAGCCCCGTTAATGAGGTGTTAAATGTGTTAATGAAAGGTTAATCGCAGTTTGGAGTACCAGGAGTTGCTTATTTTTAAGCAAACATCAGACTTGAGACTCTCAAAGTGGACCATTTATATCGTAGTAGCTGCGGTAGCCATGTGTATGGCCGGGCTCATTTATGTGCAATTGAGAATTTTCAATGCAGATGTACGGGTCTATGAACAGCAATTCAACCTGACCATTCCGGAATACCTGAGCGAACTACAGGATGAGATTCGCCATGATGTGGAGTGGGTCAATATGGTAAATGACTATGATGGTGAAATGGAGAACTTTACCATTGAGTCTTTTGAAAGACGACCGGAGAGCGAGATTTTTGGCAGGCTCAAGGATAAGATTGACCAGGTTTTTGAACGCAATAATCTCAGCATCGAATACGAGATCAAGGGGCTGATTGCGGCCGATCATCGTTGTTTTTACTATGCAGAAGAGGAGGATAGAAATCTCTATCCCTTCATTAACCAGGTGACCCCGACAGAACATTTTCTATGTCTATGCGGACCAAACCCCGGTGAGTCACACGGGCATCATGGTGATGGTAGCTATACGGCTTTCGATATTAGTTTTAACTATCCCAATTTCATCGCTGAGAATGCCGCTATGCTTCGGGTAACAATCCTGTTGCTGCTGGTATTGGTGCTGGCTTTTGCCTATACCGTCATTACGATCAACCGGCAGAAGAAACTCTCTCAGCTCAAAAACGATTTCATCAATAACCTTACGCATGAATTCAAAACTCCGATTTTTTCTATTTCGCTTGCCTCAGGCTTGCTCAAGAAATCGGAGAAGGTAAAGGAATCGGAAAAGCTTACGAAGTACGCTGAATTGATAGATAATGAGGGGCAGCGACTAAAGAGTCAGGTAGATAAGGTGTTGCAAATGGCCCTGATAGACTCCGGCAACTTTAAGCTGGAGAAAAAGCAGCTGGACCTGCATGAACTTATCAGTAAGGTAGCCCGGAATTTTGAGCTGGTAATTCAAGAACGAAATGGCCTGCTAAAGCTCGATTTACATGCTAAAAGACATGTGATTGTGGCAGATGAGACCCATCTCAACAACATCATTTATAACCTGCTGGACAATGCAGTGAAATACACTGAGAGAGAGCCTGAGATTACGGTGAGTACGGTCGATTCAGATAAGGGAATAGAGCTGAGAATCAGGGATAACGGAATCGGGATGGGCGAGGATGTGCAGAAATTTGTATTCGATAGATTCTATAGGGCTGAGTCGGGTAATCTCCATAATGTAAAGGGATTTGGCCTGGGACTGAGCTATGTGAAAAGCGTTATAGATGCCCACAAAGGGCGCATTAAGCTGGATAGTAAGCGGAACAAGGGAAGTGAATTCAGTATTTTTTTACCTGCTAAATAATGAGTGATAAAACGAGAATATTGCTGGTGGAGGATGATGCCAATCTCGGCTACATTCTGAAGGAGTACCTGCATGTTTACGATTTTGAAGTGGACTGGGCGAAAGACGGGGAAGAAGGACTTAATCAATTCAAACGCCTGAAGTATGACCTCTGTGTGCTGGATGTTATGATGCCTAAAATGGATGGCTTTACGCTCGCAGAGAAGATCAAATCATTCGCCCCGGAGGTTCCGCTGATCTTTCTTACAGCCAAAGCGCTTAAGATTGATAAACTCAAGGGGTTTAAACTGGGAGCAGATGACTATATCGTTAAACCGGTAGATGAGGAAGAGCTAATCGCCAGGATCAATGCGATTATCAAGCGCAGTGCCCATCACAAAGAAGAGCAGCAGCCGTCACTTTTTCAGGTAGGAAGCTATGAATTTGATTCGGCCAATCAGTCGCTCACCAGGAAGGGTAAAAAACAGCTGATTACCACCAAAGAGGCTGAAATTCTGAAACTGCTGTGTATCAATAAGGGCAAGCTGCTGGACAGACAGACTACCCTGCGCGAGTTGTGGGGAGAAAGCGATTACTTCAATCGCAGAAGTATGGATGTTTTTATTTCCAAGCTTCGCAAGTACCTCAGTGATGATCCTGCCGTGAAAATCACCAATGTACATGGCAAAGGCTTTGTGCTGGAGGCTCCTTAAAACATATAGGCTATTCGTCCGACCACTCAGAAGTATTCGTCCGACCACTTTAAGTGGTCAGACGAATTGAGTGGTCACGAATAGACGAATAGCCTTAAATCAATTGATTTCTAAATCCTGATGCTTGGGGTAATCTACTGAGTACTTCAGTTGTATCACCCGCTTCTCGCCAGGTTTGAGGGTGAGATTCCAGGTCACCAACCCGGTCTTTTCGTTGAGCTGACCACCATCCAGGTTGACCACATTTACCTTGATATTATCTCTGGCGGAAACCGGCACCTGATCAAATACTGCTACGGAAACCTCCTGCTTTTTGGTGTTCATCACAGTGAGTTCGTAGTGTCTTTCTTCCCGCTTTTTTCCGCTGAAAAAGCGTTTTTGCTCGAAGTCGCGTTTACGCTCCCGGTTCACGATGATCCCCTCATCTTTGCCGAGAGAGATTTCGAGCGTGTCAGTACCGATATGCGTATCGATGATGGACTTGCCTACAAAGCTGTTTTCAAAATACAGGTTTGATTGTCCGTCCAGTAGGTTAAGGCTGGTCCAGTTGGGAATACGGGCCACTAAGAAGGCACTTTCCTGTGCTTTGGGACTTGCAGAATAGAGGTAGTTTACTTCCAGAAGCTCAGTTTTGATATCTACTACTTCCGGCTTGCCAGACGAGGGGATATTGTAGGGCAGCTCTATATCATAGACAAAGGTGGTCTGGTAATCAATTTGCTCATAGTTGAGTGGAATACTTTCAAAGGCCTTTGCCTTGTAATCCTGTTTTATGGAAGATACTCCTCTGATGTTTACCCCGGCAACGCGTCCCCGGATAATGTTGGAGGCGTCTCCATAACCCGTCACGACCACTTCTCCCAGGCTTTGAGTGTCTTCCTGCAACCTGACATTGATAATGGAATTGTGAGCAGGAATTTCCTGAGAAATGTATCCCAGATATCTGAATACCAGCGTCTGATTACCCGCAGGCAATTGCAGGCTGTAGCGTCCGTTGGCATCTGTAGGAGTACCCAGCGTTGTACCTTTGACTAAAACCGTTGCCTGAGGCAGAGGCTGTCCGTTGGTATCGGTGACCACACCTGCTACTGTGCTCACCGGCTGGCCTGGTGCCCTGTTTCCATAAATACTCGCGGCCCCCAGGTAGTAGGGACTAAGTTGAGGTGCCGTGCCACTTGATTCCAGATCACCGGAGGAGATTCTGAGTTTTACATGCTTCCAGTCTACTCCTGAGTTCTGAAATACCTGGGCCTTATAGGTAAGTGCCAGGGGATTATGGGTATCAATGGCCCTGATATCATAAGCGGGAAACCAACCTGCTTCTTTTACAGCATAGCTGATACCCAGGTCTGCCTTCTTACCCACCAGGGCATCCAATACGAGATAAATGTTGGAAGTAGGCTTCTTTTCTATCTGATTCTGACTCTTTAACTGCTCATCTATTTTCTCTCTTTCTTCCAACAGCTCTTTCTTGTTCCGGTTGAGCTGATGTGTGGCTCGTTTAATCTCTTTAAAGCGTTTGGAGAAGTAGCTCACGGCTGTCTGGAAGTCGTCATTTTTGATGCCCTGATCCCCGACAATTCCCATGTTTTTATCGAGGAGGGTTGCCTCTTTTGCCAGAATACCAAGCTCCAGATCTATGAGAGAGATACTGTCGGTTACTATTTCTCTCCGGTCAAACAGCGCTTTACTTTTTTCTGTATTGGTTTGGCTTTCAATGAAATCAAGCTCGTGTCGCACAGAAAGAATGGTAAAGTCCTTTCCGCTGATCTGAATGGTGTTGGGGTCAAGATCGGCCGAAAGTCCTTTGATTTTAAGTTCATTCTTACCGGCCCGCAGTGCTACTGAGCCTGTACGTTCTATTTGAGCACCTTTGGTGTAGACCTGTACCGATTTAATGGTGGACTTTATTTCGGTTTGCCCCTGAAGGTTGCAAACAGCCATTAGCACGGTAACTATCAGTAATGTGTATTTTCTCATAGGATGTATGTTAGTTTAACAAAGACTTCTGTATTCATATACATCATGATGCTATGGCCCGACAGATTCCATAAGAGGAGGGAAGATTTTTTTGCGCCATGCGGGTAGCTTCTATGGTGACAGGCTGATTGTTCTGTCCCATTCACCCGGGCCCTGTGTTGTTCCACTCAGTAAAACTGTTTACATGACTTAAGTGAGGTCGGAATCCCCGGACTTTTGTGTTTTATTGAAGAGAGATTATTCGGTAGTACAGGCTTACCCTTCACAAGTTATCATGACTATTGAGTTTAGGTTAAAGGGTTTGCCCCTGTACTCAATCACACTGACCTTTTTTCGAACAGATAAAGAATGCCAATTGCCGGTAGGCTGGATTCGTGATTAAGTTTTAGATTTTGTGAAATTATTTATATATTAGGTAAGCGTCTGGCGTTGAGTCAGATAGCCAGTCGACTCTCCTTCACTTATCAATCTTCATTAAGGTATAATGATGATTAACCATATACGATATGGCCTTCTGGCCATACTCTTTAGTTTTCAGATCAGCCTCGTAGCGCAGGAAACGGGCTATTTTTTAACCACCAAGGGTGAATTACTCGAGATATCACTTGAAGACGCAAGTACAGTAAAGACAGTATCTCCGTCTTTTACTGAGGATGCTCAGGTTCGGGACGCTCTGGTTTCAGGAGATTCTTTGATCTATATCATGACGCGGGAGAATTCCGGTGCTACCGGTTCTGATAAGGTTCTGTATAAATACACCATCGATACAGAGCAACTTGAGCAGATGGGCAAGCTTCCCGTGAGTTCAGGTTCCACTGTTTATTTTGAAGAGGTTTTAGATGGGAGTACTGTAACATTCCTGGTAAATGAAGATGACTTCCCATCCCGTTTCAGAATACTGGACCTTAACTCGTTTGAGTTCTCGGAACATGCCGGCTTTGTAAGAGGGGATGGTACTTTTGAGACATTTAAGAATCCGGTTGATAATAGCTCCTGGTTTTGGCCCTACGACCCTGAGTTAGCCATACTATCCCAGTTTTCTCCTGACAGAGACTTCCGGAATAATATCGAATTAGATGCAAATACAGAAGGTTCTATTAACAGAAACCCGAACATGTCTGCTTTTGATGCGAAAGGAGACCTCTATAAGCTTAGGACAGAGACTTCGGGTAACACATCCGGAAGATATTTGCGCAAAGTCTCCTTTGAAGATAAAATCATTACTGATATAGGCATTTTAGGGTCAGAGAACACATCCGGATTTCTGCTTATCCCGATAACCCTGGCTTACGATCAACCTCAGGTAGCTATAAGCCCTCCTTTAGTGAAACTTGAAAAGCAGGTAGTGGATTTGCCTGTTATTATGATACCGGTAACACTCAGTAACGTTGGTAACGAGCCGTTTACGGTGAATGATGCAACCCTCGGCACCGAAATATTTTCTTTGGCAATGTCCGGAGAATTAACGCTGAACCCGGGAGAAAAACATGTATTCAATGTCGACTTTGCTCCAACCGATGAGTCACTCTTCAGAGATACGCTGGAAATACTGGCCAATGGAGAAGGTGTTTATAAGAAGGTGCCATTACAAGGCCAGGTACATCGGGTATTTGATGAACGAACCGTAGAGGCAGTGAAGCCTAACGTGCATTATGCACAAACTATTTCAGGAGTAGTTGAGCTCAACGATGCGTTTGAAGAACAGGCTGTAATCGCAGAATTTTGTGCAACATGCCTGTATGCGATTTCTCCGGCTGGTCGTTTGTACCGAATTGATGTAACCGATGAAGACGTAGGGTTGGAGGTACTTGACGCGGGTAACGGTGAATATCACCATGTCAGAAACCTGAAGGAGCAATCGGACCACGAATTGCTTGGGTTCTCCTTTGACGGAGATTATTCCCTGGCATATCTCAACGAGCGGAGGTTTTACTGTTGCTCCAGCCCGGCAAACCCTGGCGGGGCGTTAACGATAATACGGTACGTATTTAACATGGATGTTCTGAATCAGCGCATACCCTTTATCTACAATCAAGTTACTGATTACTATGCCGAGATGTCGGATGTTTATGTAGAGCCGGGCATAAACAAGTTGTTTGCTTTATATGAACGTGATGAGAATAGAACAGGGATCATATCAGTTGAAGGCAGACATACGGAATACGTTGAGGTTCAGAAGGCCTTTAGTCACCTCTATTGGGGTAAGGGTGCAAGTTTAATAGCGCTGGACAGAAATGCGGGAGTTTATGCCATAGATTTTCAAAATAAGAGCGCTGCGAGAGTAGCGACTTTTGCCGGAGCCATAATTGGCATCTGGCACCAGGGGGGGGATGATGTGGAAATAGGCTACGAATCCCTGGACTTTGGAGAGGTAGAGTTAGATCAGGAAAAGACTTTTGCGGTGCGTGTTTTCAACCAAAAAGAAGAATCTGTTACCCTCAACAACCTGAACCTGACTGATAACACAGTGTTTACACATGCCGGAAGCCTGCCTGTTACCATTGAGCCAGGCAAAACAGTTGATTTACCCATTACATTCAGGCCGGTGGAAACCACAGAGTCTGAAGATCAGGCTACACTGAGTTTTGCGGATGGTCAGGGCGATTTTCAGAAGATCATTTCATTAAAAGGACTGGGTGCAGAGGCCGATTCCGGTGGCGGTGACCCGGACCCCGATCCCGACCCTGACCCTGACCCTGACCCGGTAACAAGTGTGGAGGAGTTAATTTCTCTGGAACAAATCAGGGTGTTTCCAAACCCCGCCAGTGCTTCAGGTCACCTGAGCTTTGAAGGCGTGCCGGCTGGTGTTAAAGAGTTAAAATTCTTCAATACACATGGCCAGCTTGCACAAACATACAGGACTCAAAGGCGAACCCGGTTTAAAATTGATATCAGCCGGTTCGCAACAGCCGGCATTATGCTGGTTAAGTTTATCTCCGAAGACGGGGAATACCTGGGCTTTAAGCGGGTATTGTTAAAGCGCTAAGCTAGCTAGTACTTGTCTCCATTGATATAAACTGAGTCGATCCAGTCCACCCCGAAATGGTAGGCAATAGAATAGGGGTTGGTGCCCGGTTTGGCTACAATAAAATTAGCCAGTTTCCCTTCGGTAATACTTCCCACTTCATGCCCCAGCTCTATGGCAAAAGCAGCATTGTAGGTAGTAGCATTGATGGCTTCTTCAGGCAATAATCTCATTCGGATACAGGCCAGAGCGTTGATCATAGACATGCTGTGAGAAGGGGCGGAACCCGGATTGAAATCAGAGGCAAGTACCAGGGGAAGACCGCTCTCAATGAGCTTGCGACCAGGCGTAAAATCAATATTCAGAAAGAATGAGCAACCCGGCAGTGCCACAGGAATGGTATCGGAGTCTTTCAGCAGAGAGATTTCATCTTCTGACAGAACCTCCAGGTGATCTACAGTCAAAGCTCCGTTTTCGATGGCTGCTTCGATACCTCCGATTGAGTTAAACTGATTGACGTGTACTTTGGGCTTCAATTCATATTTGTCACCGGCCTCCAGTATCCTGCACATCTGCTCTTTGGAGTAATAGCCCTTTTCACAGAATACATCTATGTAGTCGGCCAGTCCTTCAGAGTATACCTGTGGTAGCATCTCATGAATAATTGCTTTGATATATTTCTCCTGGTCGTCATGGGGAAAGGCATGAGCTCCCAGAAAGGTGGACTTAACAGGAATTGGAAACTGTTCTCTGAGCCTGGCAATCACTCTCAGTATTTTTATTTCCGCTTCGGTAGTCAGTCCGTACCCACTCTTGATTTCTATGGCTCCGGTACCTTGTCTGATCACCTCCTCCAGCCTGCGGCAAGCACTGGCAAACAAATCGTCTTCACTGGTTTCCTGGAGTTTTCTGGCTGAGTTAAGGATTCCACCGCCTGCCTCAGCTATGCTTTGGTAATCGATACCCTTGATCTTCATGACAAACTCTTCATCGCGGTCTGCGGCAAACACCAGGTGTGTATGACTGTCTACGAAGGTGGGCATTAGCATGGCACCGCCTAAGTCGACTGTTTCATCGGCAGTGATCTCTTCTACTGAGTCCATAGATCCCCAGCCGGCAATCCGACCGCCCTCAGTAAGGAGCCACATGTCCTTGAGTACAGGCAGGTCTTTCATCATGGCACCCCGCAACAAGTTATTGCTGGTAGGCCTTGCCTGAACAAGCTGCCCGATATGTGTGAAAAGCTTTTTCATAATATTATTTGAATAAAGAAACGAGTAGCTGTGGTTGGGAGCCTCTTTCAACCTTCCGAAGGTTGACGAAGGCGGCACAGTCTAAAACGGAGTCAGCAATTTCCAACTGGGCCGGGTTCATGTTGCGACAGTCCCCGAAATCCAGCAGAGTGGGTTCGTTGACCAGATCATCCATACAATCAATCCAGGCATCCATATTCATCCCATAGTAATCCGGAAAGTCAAACAAGCTTGAGAATGTATCATGAAATGATTTCCAGTTTTTGATACCTGTAATGTCTATGTCGACCACTTTCATAAGGGAAGTTAAGTTTTTTGTCAGTGACAGATTCTATTTCGCCAGAATCTTGTGCAAAGGTTTTCCGTCTTGAGGGCATCCGTTTTCCAGGTCTGTTGTGTGTATATTCCTGTTCCACTGAATGACGTTCTCCTTTTTAGGGGGAATAGTAGCGGGGGCTTAAAGCCCCTCAAGCAAACTATCGTCCACCAGGTTGGGAATGGTTACCTTAAGCTTTGGCTCAGCATCCATGGCTCTCTGAATCGACTCCATGGCATGTGGATTTCGGGCCCAGTTTCTTCTGGCAATTCCGTTGTTAACATCCCAGAAGAGCATGCTTTCCAGCCTGCGATCAGCTTCAGCAGAACCGTCCAGCAGCATACCAAAGCCTCCGTTCACTACCTCACCCCAGCCAACACCACCGCCATTGTGCAGAGAAACCCAGGTGGCACCCCGGAAGGCATCACCTACAAAATTGTGGACGGCCATATCGGCTGTAAAGCTGGAACCATCATAGATATTGGAGGTCTCGCGATAAGGAGAGTCCGTACCGGAAACATCATGGTGATCACGCCCCAATACTACCGGACCGATCTTTCCTGCCCTGATGGCGTCATTAAAGGCTTTGGCAATGAGCGTTCTGCCCTCGGCATCGGCATAGAGAATACGTGCCTGAGAGCCAACCACCAGCTGGTTCTTCTCAGCCTCTCTTACCCAATGCAGATTGTCTTTTAATTGAGGTTGAATGGAAGCAGGTGCTGTTTGAAGCAGGTGCTCCAGTACTTCTGCCGCGATACGATCGGTAGCGCGCAGGTCTTCTGCTTTACCGGAAGTACAAACCCAGCGGAAAGGACCAAAACCATAGTCAAAACACATAGGGCCCATGATGTCCTGCACATAAGACGGGTATCGGAAGGCAATACCATCCTCAGCCATCACCTCTGCTCCCGCACGTGAAGCTTCCAGTAAAAAGGCATTGCCGTAATCGAAGAAGTAGGTGCCCCCGGCTGTATGTCGGTTGATGGCTTCTGCCTGTCTCCTCAGCGAGGCATAGACCTGCTCTTTGAACTGATCAGGGTCATTGGCCATCATAGCATTGGCTTCTTCAAAGCCCAGCCCTACCGGATAATAGCCTCCTGCAAAAGGATTGTGCAGTGAGGTCTGATCCGAACCGAAATCCACCTTCAGGTTATGCTCAGCAAATTGCTCCCAGACCTCAACAATGTTGCCCAGATAGGCAAAGGAGATGTTGGCTTTGTCTGCCTTGGCCTTCTTTACCTTCCCGATCAGCAGATCCATATCCTCGATAACTTCATCTACCCAGCCTTGTTCCTGCCTTTTCCAGGCTGCTTTCGGGTTGACTTCTGCCGTCACCGATACCACACCCGCTATACTGGCCGCTTTGGGCTGTGCACCACTCATACCCCCGAGCCCGGAAGTAACGAACAGCAGCCCTCCGAAGTTTTCAGAGCCTGCCTTCATACGTGCCGCATTCAGCACGGTAATGGTAGTACCGTGAACAATACCCTGCGGACCAATGTACATATAAGAGCCTGCGGTCATCTGACCGTATTGTGTCACTCCCAGGGCGTTGAATTTCTCCCAGTCATCCGGTTGAGAGTAGTTGGACACCATCATGCCGTTGGTCACCACCACCCGGGGGGCTTCGGCATGAGAAGGAAAAAGTCCCAGGGGATGACCGGAGTACATAACAAGGGTCTGCTCATCTGTCATTTCTGCCAGGTATCTCATTACCAGTCTGTATTGAGCCCAGTTTTGAAATACGGCACCATTGCCTCCGTAAGTAATCAGCTCATAAGGGTGCTGAGCCACTTTGGGGTCCAGGTTGTTCTGGATCATCAGCATAATGGCTTTGGCCTGCTCCGATTTGCCCGGATAGTCACCGATGCTTCTGGCGTAAATGTCATAGGCCGGCATAAAGCGATACATATAGATGCGTCCGTAACGTCTGAGCTCTTCCATAAACTCAGGGGCGAGCTCAGCGTGCCAGGCCGCAGGAAAGTAGCGGAGCGCATTGCGAATGGCCAGTTTTTTATCGGCAACAGACAGGATGTCTTTGCGCTTGGGAGCCCTGCTGATATGCTCATCCAGTACAGGCTGAGTGGGAATGGCCGAAGGGATGCCTTCTGATATTGCTTCCTGAAAATTCATCTTCGTGGGATTAGTGTTGTTCAAAGGATTCATTAAAGGGACTGGCGAGGTCTGAGTTGCCTGTTTCTCTCGCAATGTGGGAAAGGGCCCGGCTGACCACAATTTCATGGGCTGTGGTGATATCATGAGCGAATACCCTGTCCACTTCCGCATGGTCTACTTTCTGGCGTACGTGAGCGTGACAGGCTTCCAGTATAGCGCTTGACTTTAAGGGTCTGCGGAAGTCAAATGCCTGGGCAGCACAAAGGAGTTCTATCGCCAGAATACGTTCCAGATTACCGATAATCTGCAGGGCTTTGCGTCCACTGATGGAGCCCATGCTTACATGGTCTTCCTGCCCGAGAGAGGTAGGTATGCTGTCTGCACTGGCCGGATAGGCAAGACTTTTATTCTCACTGGCCAGAGCAGCTGAGGTATATTGTGGCAGCATAAAACCGGAGTTGATACCGGTATTTTTCATGAGTAGCTGCGGAAGTCCCTCAATTTTGCCTTCCAGTGAAAGGTAGATTCTTCTGTCTGAAATGTTGCCTATTTCTGAAGCAGCCAGGGCGCAAAAGTCCAGTGGTAGTGCCAGCGGCTGACCATGGAAGTTACCGCCACTGATGGTCTCTTCTGCACTTAGCAGAATGGGGTTATCGGTTACAGCATTCAGTTCAATTTCCAGTTGCTCTTTGAGATGCAACCAGGAAGCTCTGGACGTGCCATGCACCTGTGGAATGCAGCGCAGAGAGTAGGGGTCCTGTACGCGACTACAGTTGGCATGTGAGCTGAGAATTTCAGAGTCCTGAAGCAGCGCCCGCATTCTGTGGGCTACGTGGATATTTCCCGGAAAGGGCCTGATAGCATGCAGTTTTTCGCTGAAGGGTTTTACTGAGCCAAGCAGGGCCTCAATCATCATGGCGCCAATAATGTCAGCGACATCCAGGCAATTATGCAATCTGTCGACTACCTCCACGGCATGGGCAGCAATGAACTGCGTGCCATTGATCAGGGCCAGGCCTTCTTTAGGTCCCAGTTGTATGGGGTCAATGTTTCTCTCAGCGAAGAGTTCGGCTGTTTTTACGGTTTTACCGGCTACTTGCACCTGCCCCAGGCCAATGAGAGGTAAAAAGGCATGTGCCAGGGGAGCCAGGTCTCCGGAGGCTCCAACAGAACCCTGAGCCGGTACAATGGGGATAATATCTTCATCGATATGCCATAAGATACGCTCAAGGGTAGCCAGTGCTATGCCGGAATAGCCCTGTGCCAAAGAATGCAGCTTGAGTATCAGCATCAGCTTGGCAATTTCCGTACTGATGGCTTCACCAACCCCTACACTGTGGCTTTTGAGAATGTTTTCCTGAAGAATCTGTGTATCCTCTGCTGAAATAATGGTAGTACACAAGGGACCGAAACCCGTATTCACTCCATACACGGTATCTCCCTTATCCACAATCTGGCGTACATCGGCTGCACTTTTCAGAATGCGTTCCCGGGCATCTTCATCGATTATTCCACGGACCTCACCGCGCGCAACAGACAGGGCGATGCTGGCAGTCAGGTGGTCTTTTCCGTAGCAAAAGGTCTTTTCCATAGGCAAGTGATTACAGGCGTTAAATCCTTTGATAAATCGAAGCTACACAGAGTTTTTAATTACTCTAAATGATTTATTTTTATTAATTAATAACTGAAAGTAATTAATGGAGATCAGACACTTAAAATATTTAATGGCAGTGGGACAGGAGCTGCATTTTGGGAGGGCTGCCGATAAGTTGTTTATCACCCAGCCTGCTCTGAGCCGTCAGATTCAACAGCTGGAAGAGGAATTGGGGGTGAAACTACTGGAACGGAATAAACGCAACGTAGCCCTTACCACGGCCGGTGCCTACCTGATAGATGAGGCTGAGTACATTGTCAATCACCTTAGCCATGTGATTGAATCCACGAAACGAAAGGCCAAGGGAGAGGAGGGAGAAGTGCGTATTGGTTTTGTAGGGTCAGCCATGCAGGATGTTATTCCTGACCTGCTCGTCAGGCTCAATCAGGAGTATCCGAAACTGCATACCTCTCTGGATGAGCTGAGCAATAAGGAACAGCTCAGTGCCTTGATTCATGACCGACTCGATATTGGTTTTGTAAGAATGGAAAGGGTTTCCACTGACTATGGACAGAAAGTAGTTTTTGAAGACAGCTTTTCCCTGGTGCTACCCTCAGATCATCAGCTGACTGCAGGTACTTTCGTTAGCCTCAATCAGCTTCGTGATGAGCGCTTTATTCTCTTCTCACATGAGTATAGTCAGGAGTACTATGAAAACATTATGAGCATTTTTGCCGATCATGGTTTTGAGCCCAATGTATCGCATCGTTCGGTACATGCCAATACCATTTTTCGTCTGGTGGAAAAACACCTGGGGGTTGCCATTGTGCCATCCGCTCTGGCCTCCGGGGTAGACCTGGGAGTACAGTTCATTACACTGGCATCCTTACCACAGCGAACCAGATTAACCGCTGTGTGGGATCAACGCAACAGGAATGCTGCCCTTGAGAAGCTTATAAGCTTATTGTGATAAATTTTACCTCATGAATTAACGCACATTCCTAATAGTGGCGAGGTGGTGGTGCTCCGTTCATGCATTCCGAAGCTCTGTCACATGGGCCGTTTGGAGAAGGTGCCAGGCACATTGCCGCAGCATGAACGCTTCCATCCGGGAACTCAATTGTACAAATAGTGAGATCATACTTTGAGGGCCTGGATTGAGCATTTGATCTTGCCAGTGTCAAAGTAAGTGTTGCCATTATCAGAATGCATGATAGCCTTTTCTTATAAGTCAGGAGGTTTTTCATCTTATTGATCTTCTTTGTTCTTCGGAAGGCACATAACTAATTTCGCACAGGTCCCGGTTGGCGAAGGAGAGTCGCAGGAGGCTCCGGTTTCAATGGTACCATCACTGAAGTAGGTATAACAGACACATGGATTATACCTGGTTTGATTTTGTTTTGCTTGACTGTTCTGCGGTAGGAGAATCAGCACGATTGTCAAAATTCCTAAAAAAGCTCCGGGTAGCTGTTTCTTATTTGTTTTCATATCCTTTGATTTAGTCAATTGTAGTACTTTGCTCATTGTCGGGCTCTTTGATGAGAAACACTTTGAATACGTGGAAGTTAAGCGTGTTTTCACCTGAGGGAGCAGCTACGTAAAGCCCTCGGTCTGTGGGAAACGAAACATGGGAAGGGTAGGGCCTTGAGTCAAGTATCATTTCTCCCGTTTTTGCCATGCCATTATCGAAAATGGACATAAACAGTGTTTTATCACTAAATATGTAGTCACTCGGGTTACTCGTGGCGGGTAGTTCTTTTCTATGAAACCGGTAGTACAGTTTCCGATAAGGATCGCGTATGATTCTTTCAAAATTCACACTGCGCATATGGTGATTCAACTTTTCCCCTACGTCTTCACATCGGTCCCAGCTTATGGGTTGTACTTTGTTCTTCGTGTACTGCGATCTTCCGTCAAAAATTGAAGTCTCCCCACGAGTAAGGTCATATAGATAGATATTGGGGTCATTTTTGAAATTGTATAGCAAACTATCATGGTCCCAGGTGGTAAATAAAGTGCTCATAAATCCGTAGCAGTTTTCCTGCATTTCAGGAGGGTATGATACAGGCAGGTAAGACATGCTACCGGCTTTCACATCTATGGCTGATATGAGTTTATTGCCTTTATATCTTCTTGGGTCACAGGCACCATACTGCATGGAATGGTATAGACCGAAAAGCTTTCTGTGCTTTTTACTGAAATGGATGGGATGGTTTTTTTCCATCCAGAAGTAAGCTTCATCACTGTCATGACCTTTTATAGGAGAGGCTGTGGTGTTGATGGCAATTTTGTCTTTTACTTCTCCTTTTCTGTTTATGAGTACAATCTGATGAGCGCTCATGATGTAAATAGAGTCAAGGGTGACTGGTGCAAACGAGATTACCTCAGGAATACCGTTAGGGCCTTGTTCTTCCAGGGCTATTTTACCCTCGTAAGATTCACATGAGAGGTCAAATATGTCAATGCTGTAGGTGAAACGATTATAGCCCAGAAGGTAGAGCGCATCATTTTCAGCAACCGTTCCGAAAAGCGGGTAGATAAAAGTCTGTTGCTCCGTGATAGGTATACTGACCGTATCAACATGCATGTAGAAGCTTCCGAAAGGACTTTTTGGGGAAATAACCTCGTGAGCCTGCTTTTTTTCACAGGCATAGAATGCTACTCCCATCATCAAAAATGATAGTATAAGGTTTTTCAATATAAAATTCGGTTGTTACGGGTATTTATAGTAGCACGGAATAAATATATGAAAGATGGGTTTTGTTCAAAATCTGAAAAACTGACTTTGGTCTTTTAAAAGACAGGACTTGCCTCGAATACCTTGCGATAGTCTGTAGGTTTATGCCCTGTGATCTGTTTGAACTGACGATTGAAATAGGAAAGACTGTTATAGCCACAGGAAAAGGCTACTTCGGAAATAGGTTGTACTTCCGTACTGAGTAGTTGTACGGACTTGGAGATGCGATACTCGTTCAGAAATTGTGTAAAGGTTTTGGTGGTATGCCGTTTGAATAAGCGGCAAAAAGCGGGAACTGTCATGCTGGCCAGCTCGGCTGCTTCATTGAGGCTTACATCCTCCATGTACTTCTCAGCAATCAGGGCATATACTTTATTGATTCTGTTGAAGTCTCCGGGTGCTACGGCCAGAGAGGCTCTTCCCGGACTGATAAGTCGATAATCTTTTTGCAGTGCCAAATCGTTCAAAAAATCGAGTAGCAGAATCAGTCTCTTAAAAGGGTCAGCCAGAATGATCTCATTCAGACGGGCTTCAGCTCCCTGCTTAATCCCGGAACCAAAGATGATTCCTTCGTGAGATCGCTTAAACAGGTTTCTGATCTGATTCATTTCAGGGCGCTCCATAAAATTTTCTCCCATGAAGTCCTCCTTTAGCTGAAGTACTATTTCGTAGTTGTTCTCTCGCTGATAGTTGAGGAATGGAAGGTGTGGAATATCCGGCCCGATAAAAATGAGCATCCCGTCTTCATAGTAGGAGAGGTGGTTACCTACTCTCTGTTCTCCCACACCATTTTTTACAAACACCATCTCGTACTCAGGGTGGTGGTGCCAGTAGTTGATGTTGCAGGTGAAGTGGTGGGCGTGCCGCTCTATGAAGAATGAGCTGCCAACATTGGGGGATATTCTCTCTACTAAAGGACGCATGATCTTAATTTACAAATATTGATCTGAAAAGAAATTTGAGATTGACTATAGATCAATATTGTTCAAAAACTGGCCAATATTGTGGATTTGAAGCTTTGTGTTCATTTGTTCCTTTGAAAAAATGCTTTTGCCATGATACTGGAACACGTTGCTATATGGACCTATCAGCTTGATAAGCTGAAGCGATTCTATGAGACTTATTTTGAGGGAAAAGCCGGAGAGAAATACGTGAACAGACGAAACGGATTCTCTTCTTACTTCCTCAGTTTTGCAGGCGGTTCCAGGCTGGAGTTGATGCAAATGCCCGATATCCCGGAGCATCAGAATGATGTATACAGGCAGTTTACCGGACTGATTCATATGGCCTTTGCCACCGCGGGTGAAAAAGAAGTGGATGTATTGACAGAGCGGCTCCGGGCTGATGGTTATGAGGTCATAGGAGAGCCCAGAACAACCGGAGACGGTTACTATGAAAGCGTGGTACTTGATCCCGACCAAAACAGGGTGGAAATCACATGTCTGCCGACAATATGATAGGAACGATTAAAAGCTTTTTTGTACTGGCTGAACGCAGGGCTGTAGGGCTCGTCTTTTTTGTGCTGAGCCTGATTTTCGGTGCCTGGGTAACCCGATTGCCGGAGATCAAAGAGACACTGGAACTATCGGAAAGAGAGTTGGGAATAGCCCTTTTCTTCATGCCGCTGGGAGCTATTACCCTCTTGCCCTTCTACAGTACCCTTATTTCTAAATGGGGTGAACGGAAGGCTTCCATTATAGGTGTGATGAGCCTGCTTTTAGCCATTTTGCTACCTGTCTGGGCCCCTTCCTATGGCTGGCTGATGGCAGGACTTTACGTGCTGGGGCTGTCCATGGGGCTTACCGATGTAGCCATTAATGCGGCTGCGGCAGAAGTAGAAAAGCAAAAGTCATGTCAGATCATGTCGGCCAGCCATGGCTTTTTCAGTTTGGGAGGCATGGTAGGTGCGGCTACTTCCGGGATCTTTATCTGGCTGGAGGTGAGTCCTTTACAGCATTTACTCTTTTGGTCTGTCTTTTTTGCCCTGATCATACCCTTTGTCGCAAAACATCTGCTGAATGCAAAGGAAGTCCAGACTAAATCAAAAGCTTTTCAATTACCGTCCAGGGCGGTGCTGGGCCTGGCCCTGATTGCCTTTTGCATTATGATGAGCGAAGGAGGGATTACCGACTGGAGCACTATTTACATAAGAGAAGAATTACTGGCCAGCCCTGAGCGCGCTGGTCTGGGCTTTGCCGGCTTTTCCGCGTTGATGGCCATCGGGCGGTTTTTGGGTGACAGGCTGATTATGAAATACGGAGCTAAGCGGCTCATGATCGTTTGCTGCTCTATATCCGTACTGGGGCTGGGGCTTACTGTGCTGCATTCAGAAACCCTGGCCATTGCGGGGTTCAGTCTGGCTGGACTGGGGTATTCAGTAGTCGTGCCGATTCTCTTCAGCCGATCAGCCAAGGTAAAAGGAGTAACTCCTTCCAAGGGCATTGCCTCAGTCGCTTCAGCAGGCTACATCGGTCTGCTGGTAGGCCCAGTGGTCATCGGCTTCATCGCCAACGACATTAGCCTGAGCGGAGGTTTTGTGTTTCTGATGAGCCTGACAGGACTCGCCTTGCTGATGTCGCTCAGAACTTCCTGGAGCTAGACCGGTATACTAGTTATCCTTTAGTTCTACCAGGTTGACATAGTCTTTTGTACCCATTCGTTTTACGCTGATCTCTCCATCTTTGAACTCAAGAACGGCAATCGCAGATACTTTGACAGACTGTCTTGGCCATTTTAAGTGATCGTTTACGTTGCCTTCGATGTTCATCTTTTTGGCCTTTTGGTTTGTATCATTACGGTAGCTGATCAGGCAGGAATTGCCCCGGTTATCCACCAGGATCTGGAGTCCTAAAACACCTTCTATCTTACTTTTCATCTTTGTGTCCCAGCCCTGGGTTACGGCTTCAATAATTTTTGACCGGTCAATTTTTGCAATGATAGAATCTGATTCCAGCACGAACTGATCGAGGTAACAGTTGTTGGTTACTTCAGGGTAAGCATGCTGAGCAAATGACTGTACGCTGGCTATCATCATCAGCGCAAAAAGCAGGTGTTTCAGTTTTTTCATAACGGCAGCTAAGATAATAAATAAGTGATTTCAATATATCAGCAAAACTCTGAGGATTGGGGAAAACCCGGGGAGTCAGGAATAACTACCTGATGCGAAGTTCTTTATCAAGTGCTACCATGGTAGCCAGGTTGAGCTCCTTTTTCAGCATTTCTGCTTCTTCTGAGAAGAGACCCACCCCATTGCTACCAATGAAATAGTAGCCGTCTTCACGGTGAACGGAAGTATAATTGTCAGAAGTGACAATGTTCTCAATGGTATCGAGGCGCTCTTCAAACTGACCCAGCAGCGCATTGAAGCGGGTATCTATGGCCGTGTAAACTTTGCGTAGATTATCATTGGCCATAATGTCGCTGTAGATAGCGGGATGATCGGTTTTAGCCAGCTCGAGGTACTTCAGAATATAGTATTTGAATTCGTAATAGGCGAAGTAAGTGCCAGCCAGGTTACTTACATGCTCGAGGTAGATCTTATTATCATCATTGGCTTTTTGCTGATAGTATTCAAAGAGATCATAGGCTGTTTTCGTACCATGGTAATAGGCGTTCCATTCATCCATAAGTCCATAAATGCCCTGAACCTGGCTACCCAGGTTGTTGTCTTTGGGGATGATGTAGGGATTAAAACGGAAAGTGCGCAGTGCCTTGGGGATTCCGGACTTGAGCTTATTGCTGGTAAAGACCTCTGAATGCTTTACCAGATAGATTTCATCCTTAGTCAGAAAGAAGGCAGAGTAGCTGTCGCCAAATTCATAATCATCAACGGGGTTCTGCTCCAGCATTACATAGGCATAGCGGGACGTAAAACCGTGCATGGTTTCGTGAACTACGGTATTGAGTGATTCGATAATGCCTTTTTCAGTACGTTCGCTCAACCAGGCGGTGGGCGATTGCTCGCGCGACAAGGTGATTTGTGAGTTGCCGATATTGAATTTATTGGGAGTAGCCGCAAGCAGAGCCATCATGGTATGACTTTCCGGGCTGTACTGCTCCAGGTATTCCATGATTTTGGCTTCAGCCTCTTTACCGGAGAGTCTCTGCGCTGAAACTGACAATGAGGCAAGCAGAAAAATCAGAAAAAAAATATTGAGCCTCATAAGTAACGTTTTGACCTTTAAAACCGGAAACAGACCTCTTTACTATCAACCCGATTGACCTTGAATTGTTACTCACTGAGGAGTAAGACTGATGAAAGCAAACCCGAATCTTTGAACCGATCAGAATATAGGAAATAACGGAATCATTTCCGATAAGTTATTGACCTTCATGAAATTAATTGGAACCGCATAGCAGGCTGGCCCTACCGGGGAACCCTAGAAATCTGAAAAGAGCCTGATCACATGTTCCTTCTGTGTTCTGCTTACCGGAACCTGGTCACCATTATTCAACACCAGGTAGCCGCCATCTTTTTTTACGTACTTTTCCAGACAGGCCTTATTGATAAGGTGAGACTGATGTACTCTGGCGAAGCCCTGGTTTTTCAGCATGTCGTAAAAGTGGCCGAGGTGTCTTGAGACCATCACGCTTTCGCCACTTTTCAAAATAAAGTGACAATAGTTATTGTCGGCTTGTATGCGGATGATATTACCCAGTTCTACCAGACGGATTTCATCACTCAGGTTGAGAGCGATTTTCCGGGTTTCTCCTTTCAGGTATTTGTTGAGGTTGGAAAGCTGAGGTTCCTGGGTGTTTTTAATGTTTTTGAGCTTGGAAACGGCTCCCATCAGTTCATCCTTGTCAATGGGCTTGAGCAGGTAGTCCAGGGCACTGAACTTAATGGCGTTGAGGGCATAAGAGTCAAAAGCTGTCACGAAAATAACCTGAAAATCCACGGGCTGAAGCTTCTCCAGCAGGCTGAACCCGTCTCCACCAGGCATTTCTATATCCAGAAAAATCACCTCGGGCCTGACCCGCTTTATCAGATGAGTGGCCTCTGCCACAGAGGCTGCGTGCCCGACTACTTCTATACCCGGACAATGCCTTATCAACATATTCTGCAGGTTCTCCCGGTTATGGGGTTCATCATCCACTATGATGGCCGTGTATTGCTCGGTCATAAGTCTTTTGGTATTTCAATGATCACGCGGAAGCCTCCTTCCGGTAACTCCGTAGTCGTAACATCCAGTTTTACATCCTGCTCCAACTGTCTGGCCAGTATATCAAGTCTCTCCTTGCCCAGGCTCATCCCTTTACCGTTTCCGTTATGCTTCTCACTTCCTTTGCCATTGTCTGTAATCTCCAGGAGGCAGGAAGGGCCATTGTCATAGATGCGAACCAGAATACGGTCTCCTTTGCCATTGACTATGCCGTGAATCACAGCATTTTCAAGATAAGGCTGCAGGATCATGGAAGGTACCAGCATATTCTGATCAATCTCTTTGGCAATGACAAGATCGAAACTGAAGGGACTTCTCATCTGCTCCAGCTCAATATACAATCTGCTGATTTCAAGTTCCTGGTGGAGCGAGTGCAGCGTGTCATCCGACTGGGCCAGAACGGTTCTTAAGAGTCTGGATAGCTTCACGATATAATCGTTGGCTACCTCGGTGTCCTGTTTGTTGACCAGGTTCTGAATAGCATTCAGGGAGTTAAAGAGAAAATGTGGATTGAGTTGAGCCCTAATGGCCTTTAATTCTGCATCTGATATTTTTTGCAGGAGCGCCAGGTTTTTGATCTTGCGTCTGGTGACAGAACGATAAACCAAAAAGACCAGTATCAGAAAAGGAATAATGCTCACCACCCAGTAGCCATAGCGCTCCCAGCCCGGCTTTCTAATGACAAATTCGTAATCAGTGAATTTCTTGCCGTATACTTTATCAGGCTCTTCAATGATCAGGCGGTAATCGCCCGGTTCCAGGCTGCCAATGATGAATGTATCATCGGTCAGATGCTCTTCCTGACTAATCTTAGTATACTTGCCGCCTCCTGTCAGGTAAATCTCGGCAGAAGGTGAGAGCCTGGAAGTGTTGATAAAGAAATCATCTCTGTCATGTGGGAAGACCGGATTTGGAGGTGGCCCTTCCTGGCTAAGACTATCGATATAGCCTTCTTCTATCCATTTGTCATAGTTCGAGCGGGGGACACGTTCAAAATCCTCTGTATAGACACTCTCCGAGTATTCCATCATTTCGGAGAACAGGTAGATATCCACTATGCGGGGTGGGGCGAGGTCTACCTTATATTTCAGGTTGACAAAGACCCGGCCTTCTTCTACTGTAGCCACTGTTCTGAGCACATGCAGATTATCTGATGTACCTGGAGAATACATCTTGGCTCCCAGGAAAGCCACTTTTTTACCTTTGTAGTTATAGTCGAAATCCCTGATCAGGGTGTTGGTATAGTCACCGGCCCAGTTATACCAGTAATTCTTTTCGGTGTCTTTGGTTATGGTAGGCAGGAAGAGAATGATCTGAGAACCATGGGGGAGCACGAGGTTTTCCGGCACTCCAAACTCGTCAAAGCCGCTGCAGAGCATAGAGATATCATGGAATTCATCAGATCGGTTCTCATCATACTCGAAAATCTTCATGACATCACCCTTCAGGGCATACTCTGCCTTCAGAACTCTTATACCCAGTGGAATTTTACCATAGGTAATGACGGTATGCTGCGCCATGACCGTGGCGCAGCAAAAGAACAAACATAGAATGAAGACTACTCTCATCATTTTGAGTTTTTGATTCAATGTGAAGAACCAAAGAAAACAAGTTAGAAAAATGACGGCTGAGAATACGGCAGGCCACAATGAGAATTCGGAGATGGCTATAACTAAGCCCTCAATCTCCCCCTCAAGGTCTCTCTACCCCCCTCTCAGGGTCTCTCGCAGAGGACCCTGAGGATGGGCAGCGTTTCCTGAAGCAACCAAACCATCCTGATCTTCGCTGTATTCTGAAAATCGCTCTCTTAGTTCAGCGCTAAAAAAACTGCCACGTCCTGAGGGGAGAGGTGGCAGATAAGATAGGAAGAAGATGGTGCTCAACATTTTGGTTGATCACTGTGTGAATTAGACGATAAGGATTGGTTTAAGAAATATGGAATGAGAATCTGGTACGACTCAATTAGAATTTGGTCAGGTCAGTAAACCTCTTTCCCGGAAACAATTTCCCTCCCTCAGGGGCTGGTTCTTACTCACTTAGAGTCTCACTCTCCCTCCTCCAAAGTCTCTTCTTATCCTCCCCAGGGTCTCTCTACCCCTCCCTCAGGGTCTCTCGCAGAGGACCCTGAGTACACTTACAGCTTCTGCTTAAACACCATGGAGTTATGGTCCGGGTCGTAGAGCCCTGCGGAGCGGAAACCTCCTTCTTCTGTCACATGACTCATCATTTGTCCGCCATGTGCTTTGGCAGCCTGAAGTACCTGATCAAGGTCATCAACTACAATATCAAACTGATGCCGGTTTTGCTCTGCGGTATTTTGTGCCAGAGAGGCAGGACAAAACAGCAGTTTCAGATCTCCCCATTGTGCGGCATAGAGTTTTGCCCCGTACATCTCCTGTTCTGTAAAGTTGATGTCAAAGACAGCCTTGTAGAAGCCCAGCATTTTGGGCATGTCGGTAATGGCTATGGTAAGGCCTTCTATTTGGTAGTTCATTCTATAAAGTAGTCAATCTGAGGGTTTTAGGGAAGGTGTCGGGGGAATAAAGGTGTGAGTCAGGATAATTGATGAGTCAATTTGGTATCGCTTCTGGCTTTTATCTGAATTAAAGCAGTGAAATACAGAGGGAGAGAAGCTGGAAAGCTATGCAGTAAATTAATCGTGTGTTCGATGATGACTTCAACAGTCAGACATGCACTAATTGTTTGTTATCCACGACTGAATACGAACCATCCATGAAAAATAACCTGAATTTCCTTTGGTGCAGCATCATCCTGCTTTGCACATCCTTATCACTCAAAGCTCAAAATACTTATGAGGTAACCTGGACGGATGTGTCCGGTGTCGATATTGACACAACCACCATTATCAAACAGTCAGCACTGGGTACGGCCTGGGCAGGGGCTGCATCTGTTAATGAGTTGCAACCCGCTGTCGATGGCTGGTTTGAGTTTACGGTAGTGCGTTCTATCGGGTACAGTGATTTTTACATTGGCTTTTCCACGGAGAATATTGACGTGGCGCCCGGCACGATCCGCCATGGGCTCAGATTCAAGGTCAATTCCCAAATCGACTTTTTTGAAGGGGGGACGTCCAGAGGAACCATCACCAACTTCAATGTAGGAGATACGTTCAGAATGGCCCGTGAAGGCGCTAATATCAAGATTTACAAAAATGGATTATTGGTTAACACCTATGGAAGAGAAGATAATCTTCCACTTATCGTAGATGCCACCTTAACCGGTCAATATGCTGCAATTGGCAATGTTATAGCTTCTTTTGATGCAGGCCCCGGAGGTACGGTTATGACTCCACTGCCGGTGACTCCTCCGGCACCACCGTCAACCGAGGTCGGTGACTTCTTTGCAGTGGACTGGACCGATCTGGTAGGTATAACGGTGGATTCGCTTACTTTAAAAAGTGATGCCCCTACGGCATGGGGTAATTCAGGGGCTGCCTCAACCAACCGACTGGGAGCTGGTGAAGATGGCTGGTTTGAGTTCGATATTGTTACTGGAGTAGCCTACAGCAACTTTGCTATTGGTTTTTCAACCACCAACTATGGCGCAGATTTATCCACCATCAGACATGCCCTCAGATTCAAGGGTAATACACAGGTTGATTTTGTAAACGGAGGCACCATCCCTGCTTTTATCACTAGCTATCATACCGGAGATAAATTTCGCATGGGGCGTGAAGGCGAGGATATCGTGGTTTACAAAAACGGAGTGGAGGTTTTCAGGAGATCTGGTGGTAATGATGTTTCTCTCATCGTAGATGCTGCTTTGTACAGCTCAGCGGCACATGTGGGTAATGTAGTGGCCTCCTTTGGTAATACTGCATTGCCTACAGAGATTACTCCCGGTGGTGTCAGTGGACCCTGGGGCATTTTGCCGGGAAGCACCACTGATACCTATACTACCGGAGCCGTGGCCATACAGGGCGCTACGCTGCCTGCCGGCTATAGCCTGGCCGTAGGCGGAGAGATCATAGCGGAAGGTGTAAAGGTTACCCTGATTGAAAACTGGCCGGATTATGTTTTTAAACCCGGGTACAAGCTTCTGAGCCTGGAGGAGATTAAAAAATATATTGATGAGCATGGGCATCTGCCGGGAGTGCCAGATGCCCGGGTGGCTGAGAAAGAAGGGGTAGAGCTTATGGAGATGAACAAAAAGCTTTTAGAGAAGGTCGAAGAGCTTACACTACACCTGATTAGGCAGAATGAACTCTTAAAACAGCAGCAAGAAGAGATTGACCAACTGAAGAAGAAGGTTAAGGACTAGGCAAATGTAATCCCGAAATAATGGCTAAATAAATGAACAGGGGGGAGATCACCTCAGCACCTTCGCCACCCCCTCAATCAAGCGGCTATGGCCGCTCTCGATTTCTTTGAGCTCATAGTCATCCAGCAGGTCTATCAGGTGCTGCATCTCTTTTTTATTGATCACCTTATCGTACTTACCGAGGTAGAAGGTGAGGGTGGTAGGGCTGTGGTTGATGATGTCGGCAATCTTTTTCAGGTCGGGCATAAAGTGGCGGAAGATCACCCAGCTATAGTAGACCTGTGCTCTTTTAAACTCAGTATTCATCTGAGTCTCTGCAAAGCGTAAAGTGTAATTGTTCATCAGCTTCAGCCTGCGTGTCAGGTTCACAATACCTTTGAAAACGGAAGGGTTCCTGATCTGCGTCTTGAAGATTTTGCGGAAGAGCAGGGGGTAGGTAGAAAAGCGATACGAGAAATGCGTTTTGATGCCATCAGGAGAGAGCAGATGTAAGTGATCTGTCTGTTTCGGAAAGAGCTGAGCTGTGATCAGGGCGAACTTGCCTCCCATACTAAAGCCCATCACCTCAAAGCAGCCGATCTCCTCCTCAGCAAAAAAAGCCTCCATAAAATCGAACCAATCCTGGGGGTAAAAAGACTTTTCTCCACGATCCCACTGACTCTCTCCATGAAAAAAGAGGTCAAAACTATATAGCGAATGTGTCTCTTTCAGCACTTCATAAACGCTCCTGAATACAGAATGCTCCTGACCAAACCCATGAAAGCATAGCATGACCTTATCTCCGCCCGGCCATTTAGTATATTTTAAAGAGGCTTTATCGATTGTGATAAAATTATGTCGGCTGTCAGACATTCAGGTTTTGCTTTCTCAGGATGCGAAAATGACGATTCATTCCCGTTTTGCAAGATGGTTTTACGAAATAAAATTTGGGTCGTGCAAGCGATTGCATTTAGCACGAATAAAAGATTTTTCAATTTTTCGGAACATAACTTACTCATTCTACGTCAATTATGCGGTAGGAAACTTTGGAGAACTTCAGAGTTTCCATAGTTTTGCCTCTGAAATGGAAGTTAGAGAGAAGATAGTAGAGAAAGCCGCAGAGCTGTATATGCAGTTCGGCATCCGGTCTGTGACCATGGACGACATCGCCCGTGATCTCAGCATTTCCAAAAAAACCATCTATCAATACTTCAAAGACAAACGTGAGCTGGTAAACACCATTTGCAGCACACATCTGGAGATTGAAGACAAACGTTTTGCGAGCGCTACTGATGAGAGCGAAAACAGCGTGCATGAATTGATACTGGTTTCTAAGTGCCTGAGAGAAAGCATGCAGGAAATGAAGGTAAACATCATGAATGAGCTCAGGAAGTTTTACCCTGAGGCCTGGAAGATGTACAGCACATTTAAGACGGGTGTGATGAAAGAAGCGATTATCAAGGTAATCACGCGTGGCAAGAGAGAGGGGTATTTCAGACAGGAGCTGGATCCGGAATTGATCGCCATTATGCGCATGGAGCAGGTTGAGTCCTTTATTATGAGCAACCTCTACCCAAAAGATAAATATTCACTGACAGAGGTGCAGATGCACCTTTTCGATCATTTTATACATGGACTCTTCACCATTGAAGGTCACCAACTTTTTAATAAGTATAACACAACAAATGTCAAGCAACATGAAGCGCTTAACTAAGGGGTCTCTGGCGGGACTCATGCTTTTGCTGATTAGTTTTTCGGCAACAGCCCAAACGGAATATTCATTGCAGCAGGCTATTGAATACGCACTGCTGAACAATGAAAACCTCCTGAATGCGGAATTGACAAGGCAGGATGCTGAAGCTCAGGTTTTTGAAACCCGGGCAGATGGTCTTCCACAGGTCAATGCCAACTTTAATTTTACCGATAACCTGGTAATCCAAAGATCACCTATTCCACGTGCTTTCATCTCAGGAAATCCTGATGATGAGGGAGTTGTGCAGGTAGCTTTTGGTTCGCAGTACTTCGGTAACTTCGGTATTACAGCCACGCAAATGATCTGGGATGGCTCTTTCTTTATCGGTCTCAAGGCTGCCAAGATGCTTCGTGAAAAAGTGGAAGTGGATAAGGTAAAAGCTGAAGTAGATGTGATTGAGCAGGTGACCAAGGCTTACTACCTGGTATTGGTAAATGAAACCAGAGTAGGTCTGATCAACGCCAATATCGCTAACCTGGATTCTACCTTAAGAGAGGCCAGGGTACTGTATGAAAATGGTTTTGCTGAGAAAATTGACGTGAGCCGTCTTCAGGTGCAAATGAATAACCTGGAGGCAGAGCGTAAGGGAGTAGATCAGGGAGTCAATGTCAGTAAGAATCTGTTGAAGATGTCGATGGGGATGCCGGTTAGCGAGCAGATTGTACTCACCGATCCGCTGGAAGGCATTGATTTCGACTATAACCTGAACGATGTTAATAACTTTTCTCTACAGGAAAGAGTGGAAATGCAGCAGCTCAATTACCTGCGCAAACTGGCTGAACTGGATATCAAGAATACCTATTCACAGTACATTCCGAAAGTAGAGTTCAGCGCGGGTTGGGGTAGAAATACCGGTACCAACAGCTTTAGCGATGTATGGAAGGGAGACCAGTGGTTTTCCAACAGTGCTATTGGTGTGAATGTAAGCATTCCGATTTTTGATGGCCTTCGCAAAAAGTACACCGTACAGAGAAAAAAGGTACAGCTGCAAACACTTGATAATCAGTACAAGCAATTGACCAATAGCCTTTCTCAGGAACTGATCAATGCCAGAGAAGCACTGGATGTAAGTCTTGAAAGACTGGAGGTGCAGCAGGCTAATCTGGACCTGGCCAAAGAGGTGAGTGATATCACACGCGAAAAATATCGCGAGGGAGTAGGCTCAAATCTGGAGGTGCTAAATGCAGAAGAGGACTACAAACAATCTGAGACCAACTATTTGTCAGCACTTTACGATGCCATCATCGCCAGAGTGGATCTGAACAAGGCTCTCGGAAAATTAAAAGACCAGTAATGAAAACTCAGCAATACAATACAACTAGACATATGAAAGCGCAATCTATAACCGCAATTTTTCTGGCTGCCGTGTTTCTGGTAGCTTGTGGGCCACAGGGAGATGACCTTGACGCCAAGAAAGCCGAACTCGATGCAGCAAGGGTCACGCTCGCAGAACTGCGTGAGACAATCAAACGCCTTGAAGGAGAGATCAGTGCAGAAGATCCTGATTACTTCAAAGCGGCCAGCTCTACGATCATCGTAACTTCTATGCCGGCTAACAAGACTCACTTTGAGCACAAAATTGAAGTGAGAGGAGCTGTGATGTCCAGAACCAACGTACAGGTAGGTGCCGAAATGGGCGGAAAACTCAACAGAGTTGCCGTGAAGGAAGGCGATGCTGTAAGAAAGGGACAAACACTGGCTGTATTTGATACGGAAGATATCCAGAGAAACATTGAAACTCTGAAGACACAGCTGACTTTTGCCAATACCGTTTTCGAAAAGAGAGAGCGACTCTGGAAAAAGAATATTGGTACGGAGATCCAGTACCTGGAAGCTAAAACCAATAAGGAGTCTTTAGAGAAGCAAATTGCTTCGCTGAATACGCAAATGAAGAAGACAGTGGTGAAGGCACCGTTTGCCGGTACTATTGAAGTATTGCCCGTGAAGGTAGGTCAGGTATTACAGCCAGGTGCTCCGGTAGCATTTCTGGTAGGTAATTCCGATATGTACATCACCACAGAGGTGTCAGAAAGCTTCGTGGGAGCCTTCAAAAAAGGAGACAAGGTACAGGCGACTATTCCTTCTTTGGATGATACTTTTGAGTCAGAAATCATCAGCATCGGCCAGGTAATCAACGAGGCCAGCAGAACCTTTACGCTGGAAGTGAAACTACCTAAGGGACCTAACTATAAGACCAATCAGGTAGTTATTTTACAGCTCACTGACTACGTGAACGAAGATGCGGTAGTAATTCCTTCAAGAATTATTCAGGAAGACATCAAAGGAAACTTTGTATACCTGATAGATAACAATAAGGCCAAAAAAGTGCATGTGGAACTGGGCTTGTCTTATGACAATCATACGCAGGTGCTGGCCGGCCTCAACGGTGGCGAAACCATCGTAGACAAAGGCAACAGAGAAGTAGGAGACGGCAGCATTGTTGACGTCAAAAACTAATTCAACCTCAACAAAACCAAGACTTTATGTCACAGCAGAATAACGATAAATATGTAGTGGATAAGGAGTTTAAGTTAACCTCCTTTTCTCTCAGGAATAAGATAACGGTGTACGTAATCACCCTGCTGATCGTGGCAACCGGAATCTATTCCTATATCACCCTGCCCAAGGAGGCATTTCCGGAGGTGGAAATGCCCACTGTATACGTGAGTACCTTTCACCCGGGTAACTCACCGGCAGATATTGAAAACCTCATTACCCGGGAGATTGAGAAAGAAATCAATACCATTGAGTCAGTAGACAATATCCAGTCTACTTCAGTACAGGATTTCTCTTCTATCGTGGTAGAGTTTAATGTGGGCACGGAAGTAAGCGAGGCCGTACTGGATGTAAAAGATGCAGTAGATAAGGCCAAATCTGAACTGCCCAGCGATCTGAGACAAGACCCGAACGTAATCAAGTTCAGCTTCTCTGAAAACTTCCCTATTCTCAATATCAACCTGACAGACCCGACTAAGACGCTTGATGAGCTCAACGACTATGCGGAGTACCTGGAAGATGAAATTGAGAAGTTTCAGGAAGTATCGAAAGTAGAGATCCGTGGTGTCGATGAAAAGGAAGTGAAGATCAAAGTAGATCCTTTCAAAATTGAGGCACGTAAGGTAACCTTCAACGATATAGAAAACGCAATTGCCACAGAGAACATCACCCTTTCCGGTGGTAACGTAGTGGCAGACGGGCTGAGAAGAAACGTGCGCGTACTGGGTGAATTCACAGACCCTGCTCAGCTGGAAGAAATTGTGATCAGCAATGAAGAAGGTAACATTGTTTACCTGAAAGATGTAGCCACAGTTGAGTTTGACTATAAAGACAAGCAGAATTATGCACGTCTTGACCTGAATCCTGTGGTGAAGGTAGATGTGATGAAGCGTAGTGGTCAGAACCTGTTGACGGTAACTGATAAGATCATGGCCTTACTCGGAGAGAGCAAAGCCAGTGGCGTGTTCCCTGAAACAATGAACATTGCCATTACCAATGATCAGTCTAAAGATACCAGAGAGCAGGTAAGCAGTCTGGGTAACAATATCATCTTCGGGGTGATCCTGGTAGTGACCGTACTGTTGTTCTTCCTGGGTACCAGAAACTCGCTCTTTGTGGGTATGGCGATTCCATTGTCTATGTTCATGGCCCTGATGATTCTGGGTATGCTGGGTATTACCATTAATACCATGACCCTTTTCGCCCTGATTATGGCACTGGGTATGCTGGTAGATAATGGTATTGTAGTAGTGGAAAACGTGTATCGTCTGATGGAGCAGGGCCTGAGCCCTATGGCAGCCACCAGACGTGGTGTGGGTGAAGTAGCCTTCCCGATTATTTCTTCTACGGCTACTACTTTGGCAGCCTTTATTCCTCTGGCTTTCTGGCCGGGTATCATGGGTGAGTTTATGCTCTATCTGCCGGTAACGCTGATTATTACCCTGGGGTCTTCACTCTTTGTAGCCCTGGTGATCAACCCGGTGTTTATTTCTACTTATATGAGAGTAGACGGTAAGAAGGTGATTAATCATAGGAAAGTACTGATCAGGTCCATTATTGCAATTTTGGCTGGAGCGGGTATTGCTTTTGGTGCCCAAGTCATCATGCTGGGTAACCTGCTAATGCTGATAGGGGTGATCACACTGCTGAACATCTATGTGTTGGGACCAGCTTCAAGAAGGTTCCAGGCTACCTTCCTGCCATGGCTGGAAGGTATTTATGAGACAGTATTGAAAAGTGCGGTAAGAAGACCTGTGTTGTACGTATTCGGAGCTTTCGGTTTGCTGATCGTATCGCTGGGTATCTTTGCTGCCAAGCAACCTGAGGTGATTTTCTTCCCTGAAAACGAACCGAAATATGTAAACGTATTCGTGGAGTTTCCGGTAGGAACTGACATTGAGACCACCAACGATTTCTCTAAGAAGATTGAGGCGCAGGTGATCGAAATTGTAGAGCCTTATACGAGCATTGTAGAGTCTGTGACTACCAATGTGAGCCAGGGAGCGGCTGACCCGAATGACCCTTCTGCGGTAGGGCAGTCAGAGGAGCCACACAAGGCACGTATTACGGTGAACTTCCTGGAGAATAAGCTCAGAGGAGATTTGAAAACCAGTGAAATCATGGAGGTAATCCGTGAGAATGTAGAGCTGGAGCCGGGTCTTACCCTTACGGTAGATAAAGATGCCAACGGACCTCCTGCAGGTAAACCTGTTAACCTGGAAATCACCGGTGATGATCTGATTGTATTGCAACGTATCACGGAAGAGATTCAGCAGAGGATAGCGGTATCGGGTATTCAGGGTATTGAAAAGCTCAAGAGTACTTTAGAGCTGGGTAAACCAGAACTGATTGTGGATATCGACAGAGAGAAGGCCAGAAGATTCGGACTTTCTACCAACTCTATTGCCAATGAGATCAGAACAGCCCTCTTCGGTAAAGAGGTATCTAAGTACAAAGAAGGTGAGGATGATTATGAGATCAACGTAAGATTGAATCAGGACTACCGATACAATGTTGATGCCCTGCTCAATAAGCAGATCACTTTCAGAGACAACAACTCCGGCCAGTTGGTACAGGTGCCTATTTCATCGGTGGCTGATATCAGATACAGCTCCACCTACGGTTCTATTAAAAGAAAGGACCTGGAAAGGGTAGTAGTACTCAGCTCCAATGTACTGGCCGGGTATAACCCCACCAAGATCAACGACCAGTTGAAGCTGTTGATGGCTGATTATGATATGCCTGCGGGTTATGGCTATGCCTTTACCGGTGAGCAGGAAGAGATGGCTGAAAATATGGCTTTCCTGTCTAAGGCGCTGGCTATTGCGGTATTTATGATCTTCCTGATCATCGTATCGCAGTTCAATAAAGTCACTGCCCCTTTCATCATCATGATGTCAGTATTGCTGAGTACCATCGGGGTATTCCTGGGGCTGGTGATCTTCAATATGAAGTTTATCGTGATCATGACCATGATCGGTATCATTGCGCTGGCAGGTATTGTGGTGAATAACGCCATTGTACTGATTGACTTTATCGAGCTGACAAGGAAAAGACGCAGAAGAGACCTGGGACTGGAAGAAGATGCGCGTCTGCCTATGGAAGAGATACTGAACTCTATCATTGTAGCGGGTAAAACCAGGCTGCGTCCTGTATTGCTTACAGCTATCACGACTATCCTGGGGCTGGTACCACTGGCAGTAGGTTTGAATATTGACTTTATCGGAGCTTTTGCTTCCTATAATGCCGACTACTATGTGGGAGGGGATAATGTGATCTTCTGGGGACCTATGTCGTGGACGATCATCTTCGGACTGACCTTCGCAACATTCCTGACCCTGATCATTGTACCAACACTCTACCTGATTGCAGATAAGGTGATGTACAGAATTGCCAAATGGCGTGGAGATAAGAGTTTAATTGATATGTCTGAACATTCTGGTGAAACTAAAGAAGTTTTGGCCTGATGTTTGTTTATAGTATTAACGTGGTGATACGTCCCTCGTCTGAGGGATATTCATAGTTAAGGTTGATTTGGTAGGCTCCCTGTGGTGGGGAGCCTCTTTTTTTGCCCTGGCCTGTTTGGTCATTCCCGGCTTTAGCCTGGTAGGGGGCAGCAAAAGCTACTCCTGTTAATAGTAGGGAGATGCTTTTACAGAGTACTCAAAAAGCTTGAGTTGAGGTCACAGGAATGAAATTGTTACTTTCTGCCCATATCACATGGCCGGGAACGTCTGATAATCGTTTTAATAGCGAAGGGTATTTGGGGGGTGAATAAAAAGACAAGAACACGGTTCCCTCATGAACTGAATTAGCGGGTAATATGTTGAATAAGTAGAGAGATGCCACCCAACAATTTTACATTTTTTCTGATACTGTTTTTTTTAGTCTGGGTAGAGATATATGCTTACCAGGCTACCAAAACCGTTATTTCCAAGAAAAAGGTCTCCACCCAAAAGTGGATCAAGGGGCTGTACCTGGGCCAGGCCATAGCTGTGTTTGGTCTGATGCTTTATCTGAGATTCAGCCAGTACGGAACGGTGACTTTCAGTTTTCTGGTGTCATTTGTCTTTATGACCTATACAGCCAAACTGATCGGACTCGTTTTTGTGTTTATTGACGATTTCCGCAGGGTAATCAGATGGTTCTTTGATCGCAAGAGAGCCCGGAGGGAAAGAGAAAAAATGGCGGGCAAGAGAATTCCCAGGTCACAGTTTTTGGCCAGGACGGCTGTAGTGGCAGCCACTCTCCCCATAGCCACTATGAGTTTTGGTATTGTATCAGGGGCTTATGATTACCGTATCAGGCGCAGAAAGGTCTTCCTGCCCAATTTGCCTAAGGCTTTTGAGGGAATAAAGATCGGACAGCTCTCAGATATTCACAGCGGAAGTTTCTTTGATAAAACAGCCGTTGAAGGCGGAGTGAATCTGCTGCTGAAAGAAAAGCCGGATGTCGTGTTTTTTACCGGTGACCTGGTGAACAATGAGACCAAAGAAGTTAACGAGTACTTTGATATTTTCTCGAAGGTAAAGGCCGATATGGGGGTATATTCTACCCTGGGTAATCATGACTATGGTGACTACAAACGCTGGCCCTCGGTAGCGGCCAAACGCCAGAATCTACGTGATATGGTAGAGGTTCATGAGCGACTGGGCTGGAATCTCATGCTCAATGAAAATACCAGCCTGCAGCAGGGAGGAGATAAAATTGCCATACTCGGTGTTGAAAACTGGGGTGCCGGCAGATTTGCCAAATACGGCAAGCTGGATGAGGCTTACCTGCATGCCGAGGGAGATGTGAAACTGTTGCTCTCACACGATCCCAGCCATTGGGATGAGCAGGTACGGACGACCTACAGTGATATTGACCTGATGTTTGCCGGTCATACTCATGGTATGCAACTGGGAGTGGAAATTGGCGATTTTCGCTGGAGCCCCTCAAAGTATATCTACAAGCAGTGGGCTGATCTTTATCAGGAAGACCATCAGTATCTGTATGTCAACCGTGGTTTTGGTTTTCTGGGCTTTCCCGGAAGGATCGGTATCTATCCCGAGATAACTATCCTCGAGCTGACCAGTAGTCCTGTTTAAACCCTTACCATTTTCCTGAGACCAACAAGCCGGTTTATGCACCGGGCTGAATAAGTCTTCTGTTCCTGATCAAAGAGATAACGGACACCACTATCAGGGCGATTGCCAGGTAGAAAAATCCCTGACTGATAGAGCTCATATTTACCACAGGCTGGAACATAATAGGAGAGAGAAACTGTCCTATAAAGATAAAGGTGGTCAATAAACCCAGCACCCGGCCGCGTACATTGGGTGGGGCCAGACTTACCAGGCAGAGATTGGAGTTGGGCATAATCAACCCGGCACCAAGCCCGGCTATGATGAGCCCCGGAAACATGGTGATATAGTCTGACGCATAAGAAATAAGCCCATAGCCCAGACCGATAAAGAGAAAGGTAATGCCGTAGATCTGATAATGAGTAAATCGTGCTTTGATCCGTTTGAAGTTAAAAGAGATAGTCCCCCCGACAAGCATAACGGTGCCCAGGGCATAGCCGGCTTCAGCGTTACCTGTTATACCTAGTTGCTTGATTAGAAAAGGAATCTGTACGGGCATCATATAGAAGACAGCCATTCCTATAAAAGACAGCACATAAATGGTCCAGGCCAGTTTGGGGATCTTTGCTTTGGGCTCTGACTTTTTCTCCTCAGGCAGTGCTTGCTTTGGTGGTTCTTTCAGATAGAGCAGAACTAAAGGAATGGCAATGACGGGCAGTCCATAAATAAGAAAGGGGTAGCGCCAGCCGATATCGGCCAGGGTACCTCCAATGGTAATAAAGAAGGTGCCGGATAAAGCCATCACCCCAGCCTGGATGCCCAGAAAACTCTGCCTTTCCTGACCATCAAAATAATCTCCGATCAGGGCGACTGCCGTGGTCATAATGCCCCCTACGGCTATCCCGAGAAAGGCACGCCCGACAATGATCTCTTCCAGTGTGTTCAGATATAAACCTGAAGTACCTGCCAGGGCATACACTATAAGGGTGATCACCAACAGCCGTATTCTGCCAAACCGGTCAATGATCCAGCCCGAAAAAGGGGCGGTCATGGCAATAAATAAGCCGGGAATTGTCAGAATCAGTTTTACCAGTGTTTCCGCTGAAGGATGATCGGGAAAGGCTGCCTTCATTTCGGGCAGAGAGGGGGCTATGGTGGCGCCCGCCATTACCGTCATCATGCTGCAAAGAAGGATGGTGAACTTTACGAGGTTGGGGTGCTTAAGCTTCAAAGTATGCTTTTAAGATGGGTTGACTGAGATCAGACACAATCACTAAAAGCTCATAACATGCTGGCCGTACTAACCGTTCACCTTTCGCTCCGATAATTTGAATTTTCCCGGCCTAACCGAATGGGTATGGGGGAATGTCAGAGTGATTTCAAGACATCGATCACCTCAGCCGGTTCAGCTCTTCTCCGGTAGTCGGCATCCAGAAAGGCATACCTGATTTTACCTGAAGTATCGATTACATAGGTTGCTGCCAGAGGCAGTTCATCAGTATCGTTGCCATTGTATACCTCCAGATCAAAAGCGGCCTTATAATATTTAGCCGTTTCAGGGCTCAGCTTAAATACGAGGCCATACTGCCTGGCTACCTGACTGTCAGTATCCGTGAGTACCTCAAAAGAGAGTTCGTTTTTCTCCTGTGTATTGAGTGAGTTGTCAGGAAGTTCCGGGGTAAGGGCCACCAGACTGGCGCCCAGCGATTTAATTTCAGGAAGCACTTGCTGTAAAGCTCTTAAAGTGATATTGCAGTAGGGACACCATCCACCTCTGTACCAGGTGAGTACTACAGGACCTTGTTTGAGTAAGGCCGAAAGTTCTACCGGCTCGCCCTTCGCATTGTTCAGTGTGAAGTCCAGAGAGTCGGCACCTTTTTGAAGGGCAGCGTTTTCTATGCCTGATTTAAATACATCTTCAATCCCTTCTTCGTAGACATCGATTTTGCGTTGATCTGCTACTTTCAGGAAATGTTGTTTATGGCCCTCCAGCTTCTGGCTGAGGGTATGATTTGTTTCTGCTGTTTGCGACATGATTATTTCGGTCTGTACCGCATTTTATTGAGCAGCTGATTAAGCACAAGCGTCTCTTTTTCGGAGAGGTTGTCCATCACAGCGTCAAGCTCATAAATCTGATTATCAATATGTGAAAGCAGCTTTTCCCCGCCTTCGCTGATGAAGGCCTGAATCAGGCGACCATCGTGCGGACAGGGGCGTTTCCAGGCAAAGCCCTTCTCAATCAGGCGATCGAGTAGTCTTGATGTGTCAGAGCCACTGACAATCATACGTTCCCTTAGTTCTTTGGTACTGATAGGGTCCGGAGATTGCCCTCTGAGTATCCTCAGAATGTTAAACTGCTGCTGTGTAATACCATAAGGTTTCAGAAACTCTCCGATACGGTCGGCAAGCCAATAGGAACTATAGAGAAGGTTCACCCTGAGCCGGTGCTTCTCATTCTCATAAGTAGCGGTATTGAGTTGCTCGTCTACATTCATAACAGTTGTCGCATGTTGTACAGATGTAATTTATTGTTCCAACATCGATTTGACAAGCTATGGAGAAAAAAATACCCCGATACGTCTTATCGGGGTATTCGTTACCTAAACACTTATAGTCAAAGTTTCGCTTATCTCAATTACTTCACTACAATGGTGTAGTGGGGTGTCGGGTTAAGCGGGCAGAAGTAGCTGTATGTACCTGGCTTCAGGTCAACCACTTTAGATTGTGATGTCTCACCGTCTTTGATGGTTTTTGACAGGTAGGCAGTTTTGATGTGCTCACCTTCTTTACCGTTTTTCACCGGCACAAGTACGAACCCAACTTCACGATCAACGCCTTTATTGGATACTTCGAAAATGAATTTTCCAGCTTCCACGGTCATTGACTCAACTACGAATTTTCCGTCAGTCTGATCCAGCTTGATTACGTTCGCTTTTTCCTGTGCAAATGAGCTAGCCGCAAATCCTAACATTAAGGCTACTCCTAATAAGATCTTTTTCATGGTTTTTTAATTGTTCTTACCTCCGATTCGATTGTTTGTAAGAGGCAAAAGGGTGTTTTATTAAATTCTGATTTGTATGATGTATAGTTTACACTGCTACAGACTCGTCTATAGGTCTGGCAGCGGGAAAGTCTACGGGTACCTGCGTGATGTTGTGAACATAGTTGGCCAGCGTTTTATCGGCTACCAATGCGATCAGATCGATGAGAGCAGCATTGTCAAAGCCCTGCAGAAAGAAGTTCTCTACATTGGCCTCAGCGGGCTTACCATGGCTGGCTGTAATATCAGCAGCTAAGGTAATGATGGCATTGAGTCGGGCGTCCTGGCTTTTTCCCTGTCTCAACTCAATGGTTTCTTCTTCAGAAAAGCCATTCATTTTGCCCAGTGTAGTATGAGCGGCCTGGCAATAAGCACATCCGTTTACCTGTGATACTACGAGAAAAACAGCTTCTCTTTCTTTGGCATTGAAACTGCCCTTAGCCTGAGCTCCCTGGAAGCCAAGGTAAGACTCCAGTGCATTGGCAGAATAGCCAATGGTAGCATACAGGTTAGGTACCATGCCTATCTGCTTTTGCAGATTGTCGAAAATTCCCTGGGCTGCCGGGGCTACCTGATCTCTGGTGGGTACGTCAAATGTTCTCATGATTGATAAGGTTTTGTCTTTGTTTTCAAGTTTCATGAGGTAAACCAAAGTTGTAACATTGAAGTTCAAACATTGATTAAATTTTCCGAAAAAAAATCAACCTCATATTTCAAGAGGCTGATTTTGAGATTCTTAATGCTATAAGAACATTACGTGGTCAGTTTGGGTTTCTGATGCTTTGGTGGTTTAGAGAACTGTCTCACTCCGGATATGCTATCTCCGTCCAGGCACCTAAACACCTAATAACCTCCCCGTACCATGTCCAGGTAGCCTTCGTCATTATCATAAATGAGTATTACTTCTCCGTTTACAGTAGCCATGGCAGAGACTTTCGAGACGTAGGCACCATGTACCGGAGTCTGCTCAGACCAACCTGCTTCTGCCAGCGTACCATATCCTGTGTTGGTAGTGGTATTGTCTTTAGGATCATAGGAGATTGGTTTTTCAGGTGTCATCACCCCGTGGATCGAAAACTCTTCGGTCAGTATAAGGTCATTGTTCACTCCGGGATGGGTAAGTCTTAGTACACCATCCAGTGTTGCGGCTGCCAGTGGCCCGGAACCCAGATAGGGTATGGTCAGCGGTTCCTTTTCATGCGCTGCTGACTTGGGTGTATTGGGCAGAAAGGCAGATGAAAAATGCTGTACGGGATATACACTGGGAGACCATTTGTTCTGCGTGGTATTACTCCATGGCCCGTTGTACTTACTCTTCTCCAGTGTCACCACATTGTAGTCAGCTGTATTATAAGAGCAAACCATCATTTGGTTCGTGGCCACATCCTGGTAGATCAGAAAAATCGAAGGCCCCAGCACGGCTACTTCAATATCTCCCTTAGAGGAGAAGCCCACGGCTACCGAACTTTGCCAGGCTCCTGTATTATCGGTGGCAATGGAATGCAGGTTGTCCTGGCTATCAGAGTAAGCCAGCATCAGCTGAGAGTTATCATTGAAGGCTGCCACACTCACCCTGACGGCATCTTTGGCCAGTACCTCAGGCTTTTCAGACCAGCCCGATTCTATGGTGTACCGCACAGCAGCCAGCTGATTCTGATCATCCACATAGCAAAGTACCAACTGGTTGTTAAGAGTTGCCATCGACATAGCGCCTTTGGTGCTGATGCCTACAGGACGTGGCTTACTCCAGTCGTCTTCGTCAAGTGTCGTATAGTGAATTTCTCCTCCACCTGCATTATAAGCCAGGTAGAGGGTTTCATCCAGTCCGGAACCGGCTATGTTACCAGCTGTTTGAATGGGAGTTTCTTCCGGAGCCTCCCAGATAAAGGTCTCATCCCAGAGGAATTTGAACCAGTTGGCATCTTTATCATTCTTGCCCAGGTTGCCAAGTCCGAAGTTATGCTCTATCGTTTTGATAAGGCTGTAATGGTTATACCCCTCATAGGCCACACCGCCCGGCTGGATCATATCGCCCAGTAGAACGGTATAAATCTGGTTAGGCCCGTCATAATAGTACTTTCTGGAAGTTGAGGGATCATAAGAGGCTTCGAAGTCTGCTTCATCGTAGGTCACGACCACCAGGGTGTTGGGAGGAAAATGTGAATCCGGTCCCGGAAATTTCAGTCTTTCAAAGAAGCCTTCGAGCCATACGGCCGCCTGATCTACCAGAGTAGGGGCGCGCTCAGTAGGTTGTGGTCCACCTATAGGCGGTGTCACCAGCGGGTTGCTGCCATTTATATAGTGCCCGTCATTCCACATATTCGGAGTAAACCAGCTGTAGGCCGGCAGTGTACCATTCAACAGGTCTGAAAAGAGAGCGGCCTCATTCTGGATTTTATTCCAGCGTGCTTCATTGCGCACAATATTGGCAAAGGAAGAAAAGGCATTGTGCTTGATCACATAGGGAAATTCATCAATGGGTTGCAGGGTAGGAGACCAGGCCTGATTTTGGGGAATGTAACTGTCCATATAGGCCCGCCAGTCCAGGTTGTAGGGAGATTTCTCGATGAGGTCTACCAGTGTATCCTGAGGTAAGAGTGTTGCCGGGGGCTCATCATCTGTCATGTTGCAGAGTTCTGCAGCCAGAGAAGAGATATAATTTGTTTGCGAAGGGTGCATAACGCCAAAGTAGTTAGCCATATCAATCCCCTGCTTTGACAGCCCGTGGAAGTACTCATTTTCCATAACATAGCTGCGGTATTGGTTCTCGAACATGATGATAAAAACATGATCGAAAACACGATTGAAGTTCTTGTTCATTAATGAAATGTGTGTTTGGTGTGTGTTAAAAAGTCGCTGATAAAAAGTTAGTGGAATTCAGCTTTAAATCCGAATAGTCACATTGTTTTCGTGGGGGAGTTAGAGGGGGGAGACCGAAGTTGAGGGCTTCGTAAATGGATAGTCAGAGAGTGCTGACTACCAGTCTACACGAAAATCCAGGCCCAATAGATAAGCCAGAACTGAACGGGGAGTCTGAGCCAAAGACCAACCTTCCACCAAAGCTTCTTGCCCTTGTAGCGCACCAGCATATCAATATTGGCGGGAAAGACACCAACGAGTACAGCAATCAACCCCCAGGCTCCTATGGTTTGGGTGGCCGGAAGCATCACCAATACACCAAAAAGAACTTCCAGTACTCCACTTAGATAAACCATGGCCAGCGGATACGGGATATAGGGAGGCATGATCTTCAGATATGCTTTGGGCTTCCAGAAGTGCGCCAGCCCGGCCAGTATATACATACTACCCATAAAGTAGAGAGAAGGGTTGTTCATATGTGTCTGTTCATTGTCTTCCGAGCTGATCGTTAGTCTTTAAATTGATTCCCTGAGCACCGGCAGAAAAGTAATATCTTTTTATCAACAGATACGATGTAGGTATAATAAGTGGATTTACTCTACTTACAACAGTCAGATTGCGCAGATGTTTATCGCATTCTCTGCACAATTCAAGATAATCACCGGTCTGATAAACGGTTCGTTCGTCCCGGTTTTTCTAAGGATGTGTAGTTTGCATATTTTTTTATGTCGCTACCAGGCGCTTTTTTGTCGGGTTATAGTCAGCAGGGTCGGCTTGCTTTGAATTGACAGTACTGCTTGGACAAAAGTATCGGATCATAGCCCATAGTGGTTTGCCCTGAGTATTATCAGGGTAACATCACCGATGGTGATCCATAAGGGCAATAGTTACATTTTGATCAAGCCTGATCAAGTGTTTAGGTGTAGGTCGTGGAGCATAAGGTTCCACGACCTTTAATCAATGCTTGTAGCTAAAAGAAATTGAAAGGTTAGAGTAGAGTGTCAGACCTTCTGTAAGTCAAATGGCAGTGTTCTTATCCGCTTGCCGGTTAAATCAAACACAGCATTTGCCAGTGCCGGAGCAATAGGGGGCAGGCCTGGTTCACCCATACCTCCCGGAGCTTCGTCATTTTCCATGATGTGCACTTCAATAGCTCTGGGAGCCTCGTTCATACGCAGCATGCGATAGGTATCGAAGTTGGCTTGTTCGGCTGCTCCGTTTTTAAAGGTGATCGGGTCTTTCAGTGCTGCGGTCAGGCCATAAATAATATTTCCTTCCGTTTGTGCCGCTACCTGATCCGGGTTAATGTACACACCGCAGTCTATTACTGATACTACTTTCGGAATGCTCACTTTGCCATTCTGCTTCTTCAGAAAAACCGCATGGGCCACTATGGTACCGAAGCTTTCTACAATGGCCAGTCCTTTGCCTTCATTCTTCGGTAATTTCTTGTTCCAGTTAGCTTCCTTTTCAAGCCGTTCCAGCACCTTGACATACCGTGGCTCAGACTGCAGTCGGTCTTTCCTGAACTGCAGGGGATCTTCACCGGCCACAATGGCCACTTCATCTATAAAACCTTCGTGGGCAAAACCGTTGGTTGAACCAAATACAGAACGCCACCAGTGGATCGGAATCTGGTTTTTGTACTCCACAAAGCGCGTAGAGATGTTCGGAATGTCATAGTGGGTGTTGATGCCCTCCATTACTTCAAAAGGCAGGCGTCCCCGGCTGGGTCTGCCCTGGGTAGTAATGGCCTGGCTGATCATCTTATGCTGCAGGCCGATCGGCTTTTTATCAGCATCAAAGGTAGCTACCATGGCATGTGCAGTGCGCTGCCGGAATGGCCCCTGGCTGGTATCATCCTCACGGCTCCAGATGAGCTTGACCGGTTTGGTCATGGCCTGGGAGATTTGCAGACATTCAAACAGCGAATCGTTCATAGACCTGCGGCCAAAGCCACCTCCGAGATAAGGTAAATGCACCTTGATTTTCTCTTCTGCCTGATCGTCCGGTATGCCCAGGATTCGTGCAAACTGTCGTTGTACCTGTGGGCTCTGGCTGGGAGCCCAGACCTCGCAGGTGCCATCTTCTTTTACATGAACTGTGGCGTTCATAGGCTCCATACAGGTATGCGAAAGATAGGGGAGGTCGTAACGTACCCCCAATACATGGTCTGCTTGTGCTAAAGTGGCTTTGAAATCACCTTTCTCAACATGCTCATAGCCTTCTTCTTTGGTCAGAGCCCCGAGCTCTTTATCAATGTCTTCTGAAGAAATTTTCGCAAACTCAGCATTATTCCATTGGATGTTCAGGGCTTTTCTTCCCTGTAATGCGGCATGGTAACTGGTAGCCACTACTGCAATCCCCACATTGTCTTTGCCATAAACCTTGCGGGTAACTTCCATTACCTTTTCCACTCCTGATACGGCCATGGCAGCATTCTTATCGAAGCCGGCAACAGAGCCCTGCAGTGTAGGGCAGCGCTCGATCGTGGCATAGAGCAGTCCTTCGGTTTTGGCATCCATGCCATAGTCGGCCTGACCACTTACTTTCATCTCCAGGTCAGGTCTGGGCAGTGGTTTACCGATAAGTTTGAAGTCTTTTTTGTTTTTAAGAGTCGGGTTCTTGGGTACTTCTATGGCGGCTGCCTCTTTTACCAGTGCGGCATAGGTGAGACTGGTGCTGCTTCCCTTTTTAAAGACCTGGCCATCTTTGGCATAGCAGTCATTTGTACTTATACCCCAGCGTTTGGCAGCAGCCCGTATAAACATTTCTTTGGTAGAAGCTCCCAGTTTACGCATAGGGCCATAGAGACTGCGGGTATTGCGGCTGCCACCAATGGACTGTCTGCCATATTTTCGGGTAGCACTGGATTTCACAATATTCACTTTGCCCAGGTCTACTTCCAGTTCTTCGGCTATGATGGCCGGAATGCCCTGGTTAATGCCCTGACCCAGCTCGGGGATGGTGGCCATGATGGTGATCTGACCATCCTCACTGATAATCACGAAGGGATTGATAGCAGTACCATCGATAAAGTCTTCGGCCATAATGGCCTTTACTATGGCGTCTTCTCCCAATTCCATAGCCAGTGATTCGAAACCTATGGCCAGCATGGCACCGGAAATACCGGTGAGCTTCAGGAATTTTCTTCTGTCGATTGAATTAGTTGCTTCCATTGCTGATTTCGTTTGAGGCATTGTGAATTGCTTTTCTGATACGCGTATAAGTACCGCACCGGCAGATATTGCCGGACATGGCTGTGTCGATGTCGTCATCAGTAGGCTTCGGGTTTTTATCGAGCAGTGCTATGGCAGACATGATCTGACCCGACTGACAATAACCACATTGGGGTACCTGTGCTTCAATCCAGGCTTTCTGCACCGGATGACTCTGATCTTCTGAAACACCTTCTATTGTGGTAACCTGCTGACCACTGATAGCCGAAACCGGCAGTGAGCAGGAACGTACTGGGGTTCCGTTGAGATGTACGGTACAGGCACCGCATTGTGCAATGCCACAGCCATATTTGGTTCCGGTAAGACCGACCTCATCGCGAATCACCCAGAGGAGGGGAGTCTGCGGATCGGCATCAACCGTGAACTCCTGCTGGTTGATTTTCAGGGTATACTTAGCCATAGTTGAGTGAATTTGTGAGTATTCAATATACGCTTTTAGAAAGCTTCTGTTTTTATAAATCTGAGTTTAGGTAAAATGTTTCGGACCAGCTGTGCGATTAACTAATTGGTTATTGATCCCTATAAAAGAAGGGAGCCGGTTTGGTTTACTTTGATGCAAAAGCCTTGGCGTTGGTTACTGGTCACCTGGTAAAACAGAGCGACTGAAGGGTCCCGGGACGGAGTCCGGTTTTATCAGGACGACAAGTCCGGAAGACCTGCGACCTGGGCAGGGTAGATTGTCAGTCCCGAATGGGTAGGGTACAGACTTCGTAGCTGCCATTGCGGTAGCCGGCATACGCTATGCTTTTACCATCAGGAGACCATACTGCCTGGGTTTCTCCCAGTTGTAAGGTAAAAGTTACCTGTCTGGCGCCCGTTCCGTCAATGTTGGATACAAAGAGCTCCGGTCGGGCATCCGGGATGGATCTTGAGAAAATCAGCTTTTTGCCGTCTGGTGACCAGTGAGGACAAAAGTCATGCTGAGGATAATCTGTTATTCGTTTTGCCAGGCTGTCGGGTTCATTAATATTGAGCGTATATAGCTCATCCTGTTGTCCTTCTGTATCACGCCTGGAAAAGAAAACCAGCTGTTGACTGTCGGGCGACCAGGCCCCGTAAAATGACCGGTATGCCGCCCGGGTGAGCTGCGTCACGGCTCCGCCAGAAATACTTGTTTTATAGAGGTTGAGCGCTGCATTTTCCGGGTCAGAGTCGGCTGAGAAAGCAATACTCTTTCCATCTGGTGAAATGCGGGCGGTGGTGGGCTCCAGGTTAAAGTTGTCAAGCAAAAGGGGCTCTGCCGAGCGGTCGTTGAGGTTAAGCAGGTAAAGGCCGAACCTGCCCTGACGATTGGATTCGAAGATGATCTGAGCTCCGTTTGGGTGCCAGCCGGGGTTGCGGTCTTCGAAGCTATTGGTAGTAAGCTGTTCTTCGTGGTTCCCGTCTTTGTCAATGATAAAAAGCTCCCAGTCACCATCACGGTTGGACTCAAAAACAAGTCGCTCACCATCTGGCGACCACCAGGGGTGCCGGTCATCTCCTTTGCTTTGTGTGAGCACTTTCTCTTCTGACTGAGCCAGGCCGGATAGCTGTATTAAAAAAAGAAAGAGCCCCGAAATCAGGGCTCTTCTGTATTTATACTTTTGACTTTGCATGACTATCGCATAAACGAAGGCCAGCAAACCGGGTTACTTGTTTGTTTCAATGGTAGCAGCTTCCCATTTATTGTTTTCACTGTTCACGTCAGCCATTCTTCTCGAAGGATCGATCTCTATAGAGGCAATGTCTTCAATAGGGCGGTTGATGACAATCTCGTAGTTCGGATTGGTCCATGGCCAGTCAGGGTGTACTATGCGCTTGTCATTAGTCTCAGCCTTTTTCTCGCCACGCATCATTCTCAGTGCGGCATAGTGTACTTCCTTGGTGCCATCCTTATAGGTTACCACCATGTCCATCGGCATAGGCATTTTACCTACCTTTTCCAGGGTCACTCTGGTTTTGTTATCCTCTTTGAGTACTGATTGAATACCGTAGTCGATTTGCTTGGTGCCGAACACGAAGTACTCATTGTACCAGTCCAGTTCCAGTCCTGATACTTTCTCGAAGACTCTTACCAGATCATTGGGGTTCGGGTGTCTGAATTTCCAGGTATCGAAATACTCGATCAGTGCGTTGTCTCTGGCTTCCTCGCCAATGACATAGCCCATTTGTGACATCCATACAGAACCTTTTCCATAAGCCGATGCACTGTAAGCGCGGTTCAGGTCGAAATGATCTGAGTGTGTGCTCATCGCTTCTTCTACTCCGCTTTTAGCCAGCGCGACATAACCTCTTCCTGCAGGAAGTCCCAGTGTCTCCAGGTCGTCATTACTGCGCTCGCTACCTCTGAGGTGACGGGTGATTCTGGCCGAGGCGTATGAGGTGAAGCCCTCATCCATCCAGGGGTGCAGGCTCTCATTGCTACCGAGAACACCATGATACCAGTCGTGCATCATCTCGTGTACGGTTACCCCCACGAGGCTGCCTCTGTTTCCGGTGATCAGCGTAGACATGGGGTATTCCATACCCCCGTCACCTCCCTGGATCACGGTAAACTGTTTGTAGGGATACTGCCCGAAATGCTTGTTGGCATATTCCATGGCACGTTCCGTAATGGCAGGCAGGTTTTTCCAGTTCTCTACATTTTGCCCTTCCTGATGGAAGAAATGCAAGGTAGTGCCATTGGCCATTTTCAGCTTATCGTGGATATAATCCGGATCAGCGGCCCACATAAAGTCATGCACATTCGGAGCTTTGAAGTGCCAGGTAAGCTTGCCTTTTCTTACTTTCTGTTTTACAGTCTGTCCCTCTTCTTCATAGCCATGGCCAATTTCGAGCGGGTTTTGCAGGTAACCGGTGCCACCAATCAGGTAGTCCTTGTCAATGGAGATTTTTACATCAAAGCTACCCCAGACACCGTAGAACTCTCTTCCGATATATGGGTTGGCATGCCAGCCCTGGTAATCATATTCGCTCAGTTTCGGATACCACTGAGACATAGAGTAGCGAACTCCTTCTGCATTGTCGCGGCCTGTTCTGCGAATTTGTACCGGTACCTGTGCTTCATATTCCATTTCCAGTGTAACGGTCTCACCGGAGGCAATAGGCTTGTTCAGCTGCACTTCCAGAATGGTGCCCTCTACCACAAAGTCTACCTTTTTGCCATTTTGCTTCAGAGACTTGATTTTCTGGTAGCCGATTTCATCCTCACTCAGTTTGGAAATACGATCAGTTACACGTCTGTCCGGATCTTTGATCGTGCGAGAGCGCACATCCATCATACTACCGGGCTGAAAGGCATTAAAGTAGAGGTGGTAGAAGACCTGATTAAGCTCATCAGGAGAGTTATTGGTATACACTATTTTTTGCTTACCCTGGTAGCGATTGGTTTCTACATCCATATCGATTTCCATGGTATAGTGAGCTTCCTGCTGCCAGCGCTCATGGGCCTGTCGGGTGGCTTGTTGCTGCGCATTGATGGTAACCGTGGAGGTTAGCATGATCAATGCCAGTAGCTGTCCTGTCAATTTTTTCATAGTTTACTGGGTAGTTTCAAAAACGAATGCTGAAAATATTAAAGTTAGCCATTGGCTGCAACCGTATATTTTTAAATGGAGTCAACCGGCTATTTCAGCTTGTAACGCAACTGTAACTTTACTTCAGTGCGTTTGTCGCCTTCAATGGTTTCAAGTCCCGTGCCAATCTCATTGCGGTCGTAAAAAGTGGTGCGCGCAATCCGGCCCCAGATATCAATTTTGCGGCTCAGCCGGTATTGAAAGAGCAGATAGTTGCGAATGCCTCTGCCGCTGTAGGCCGGAATAGAAAAGGCATAGAGTACATCACGCTCATAGGCGTATTGCCTGTTTTCATTGCCTTCAGTATCAAACAGGGCCATACGACCCGAGAAGGTCCAGTTGCCGATGGAATAGACCGCGTCCTGCATAAAGGCATAACCATCTGTGCGGGTACCGTTCAGTTCAAAATCACTGTATTGTATCCGCGATTTGAATTTTAAATCTGAATTGACCGAGAATTCGAGGTTGGTAACGAATTGTGTTTTGGTACCGGCTACTACAATGGTCTGACCGGTTTCGGCATCTGAAGTATTGATGTCTTTGGTCTCTTTTCTGAATTGACCGTAAAGCCTTACCCTTCTTCCCGGATTGTAGTGCAGGCGAATGAGATAGTCATTCCCCTCAGACGGGGCATTCACTCGGAATCTGAGCCAGGGGAAGCGATAAGTATCGTAATAGGCAGTGAGATAGAACTTGCGGTTAAGCGTGTATTTAATACCCCAATACACCCCGCTTTCATTGATGTTCCGGCTCCCTTCGGCAAAGGCCGTTCCCCGAAAACTGTGGAAATCGCGGTCGTAGCTGCGGAAGACCATGGCAAAGTCGACTCTGGGGCTCAGGTTGGTAATAAAACCCGCTATGCCACCAAATCCGCCACTTTTGGCAATGGCTGCTTCTCCAAACAGAGAGAAGTTGCGCCAGTTATAGCTGGCATAAGTACCTACATTGTAGTGGCTGGTACCGCTAAACTCAAAGCGATTGTAAGGGGCATCGGTTCGTTGAATGGGCAGACCAAATTCATTGCTGGTAAGCGTGATGCCGGCTGTGGCCCCATTGTTAAAATTATAGTGAGCATTGGCTCCCAGAACTGTTTCCGAGACCACTCGCTTGTTGGCAATCTCATTTTGTGTTCGGTGAAGGCCTGAGAGCTGGAAAGAGGAGAAAAACTCTGGGAAGCCATCAGGATCATCATTTTCCCGGATATTGGCATCCTGGTTCAATCGGGAGTAAAAGCCGGTAACCATCAGCCGATCTGTGGCTTCATAGGTAGCGGCTACACCACGCAGAAAGCCACCTTCCAGTACAGATGTATAAGGCTTAATACCCAGAGTGACACGCTGAACTGCGTTGACCGTTTCTGAGCCTTTCCCCACACCCAGGCCGGCACCAAACAACAGGCCCTGTCCGAACTGCAGCTGATAGTCGCCAATGATGGCCTTTCTGATCTTACCCTGCTTTTCGAGCATAAAATGAGCCGACCAAAAGTCCATGCCTCTTCTCTTGGTGGTACCGTCCCAGGTAAGTGCCTCTCCAGGGTCTTTTTCTGTAGTAAAACCCAGGCTGAAATCTTGCGATTTTGATACGCGGTAGCGGAAGTAGAGTTTATCCGGTGAGCCGGCATAGCGGCTGTCTTCCGGGCTTTCAGCAGCTGTATAGCCTCTGCGCTCTTCCAGCACTCTTTCATACCGTGTGATAAAGTAGTTGTTCCGCTCTTCCAGTATGCGTTGAAGGAGGGGCCTCTCATCAGCGGTCGCATCATTGGGGTTTACCGTTACAAAGGGTATCAGTTTTTGAATGGTGGCATTGTCAAAGCCTTCTATGAGTTGGAGCTCGTACAGTGTGAGCAGCTTGCCTTTTTCCTGGATATAGGTCTGCAGGTTGTTGATCTGCGGAATGGAAAGCACATAGAGGCTCTTGAGCTCCTGAATGGTAGCAGAATTGAGGTCCAGTGGGTTTTGATACAGGAGTAACAATGACTCGTAGAGGTCTTCGTAGTTTACGTCATCTTCCTGCAGGCTGAAAAGCTCTTCTACAAACTGCTCGAGATCAAATGAAGTGCGTTCCTGTGCTTTGAGGTGTATGCCCCCGAGCAATAAAAAGCTCAACCATATAAGCGTGAGCCTTTTCATTTGGAAGGATGAAAAGAGATACCAAAATTATGGGTACTTCCCAGGTCGCGGTCTACACTTACGCCATAATCCAGGACGAATTTCCTGAGCTCAAGTCCCCCGCCAAAGGAATGTGTATTGTTCAGGCCTGAAAAGCCGGTGCGCAGGTGTAATTTTTCAATAAGCTGGTATTGGATTCCGAGTTTCAGGTCCGGGTCGAGGTTGACATCTTTTTCTCCCTCAATCACAAAAGTAAACTCATTCGTGGGCTGATAGGAGAGCCCCAGTCTGATCACAGTGGGGACCCGCTCGTTGGTTTCAGCTGATAGGGTAGCCTGTGTGAAGTTGTAGATATGTGCTCCGAAAGTAAGCTCGGGAGTCAGGTCGGCCACCCCGCCAATATCAGCGACAAATACGCCTTTACTGCCAAAGCTGTCGATGTTCAGTTGCAGATAGCTGGCCTTAATGCCTAGAGCCATGATGCCGATTTTCCGGGATGCGGAGAAGCTGAGCATTTGTGTATTGAACAGGTCATCGCCAAAACGAAAGACACCTACTCCCAGATTGCCAAAACCTGAAGGAATCACCGCTCCTGCCGAAACGGTATTGAAAGGCGCAAAATCAAAGATGGTTCTATAGCTCACAAAGCCGGAAATGTCGGTGGCGGTGGCAAACCCTGCCGGGTTATTGAGTACAGACCAGTGATCTACATTCATCACGCTCACACCTCCCATACCCAGTGCTTTGGGGCCAACCGGAGGAATTGTGGAGATCTGCGCCTTAAGCTGAAAAATGGAGAAAAGGGCTACTAAAAGCAGGCTGGTGATGCGCATCGACTAAAGATATTAAATTAGCCTAAACTTTGTTCTGCCCGGATGCGAATCTTAATAATCTCTTATTCTTTGGTGAGATTTTTGATGGCAAATGGTTAAAATTAGTCTGGTGTCGTTTAGTTTCCGATCCATCGTGGTACTGCCTGTGAGAACGGGCAATTAAAAGGCATTGTTTTATGAGAGATGGTCGTTAGGACCTGAGATACCCGCTTATGAGAATTACCCTGATACTTACTTTCCTGATTTCTGTTCTGTGTGCTGCTGCCCAGAATCACAGAGAAGACCTTGATATTGCTTTCGGACCTATGTTTAGCGTGTCCAAAAGGTCGGTGCCTACACAGTTTGTGGGCAGCGATGCTGATGCCTTCTATGTGGTTTATTCCCGGGGTAAAGCCGGTACCGGCAGGCGTTATCTGCACAAGTTTGGTTACGACCTGAAACCACTACAGGAAGTGAAGCTCGGTACGCGCATCGGCTCGGTTGATACACAGTCTGAGGCAGTATTGATGCTGGATGGAAAGCTGTATCAGTTTATGCACAGCAGCTATGGTACCAAACGAACTTTCTATGTGCAGTCCATTGATAAGACCAACCTGAGCCTGGGCAAGGAGGAACTGGTAGGATCATTTACTTCAAAAGGCAGAGGTCTGGGGCAATCAAAGACTTTCGTGAATGCCACCAGAGACTCATCTTACATCTCTCTGATTTACACCATCCCGGGTAAGCGTAAGGACAATGAGCAGTTTGTGGTCAATATCTTCAACAGGCAAATGGAAAAAGTCTGGTCGCAGCAATACGAATTTCCTTATGAAAACAGATTGCTGGACCTGCAGGAATTCAGGGTGGACAGTAATGGCGACTTATACGCTCTGGCTAAACGAAACTTCGAAAACAAACGCGATAAGGTGGCCGGCCTGGTCAATTACGATTACCTGCTCTTCAATCTAAAAAGGGAGGGAGGCATCGATTCTCTGAAGATAGAAACGGAAGGTAAGTTCCTGCGTGATATGAAGGTGGAGTTTACCCCGGAGGGAGATATTGTAAGTGCGGGCTTTTACTCTAACCTGAACGCTTCAGATGCGGGGGGCGCTTTTTACATGCGACTGGACGGTAAAACCAAACAGGTGGTGTCCTCTTCATTCAAAGAGTTTGAGCTGGACTTTGTGCTCCAAAACCTCACAGAGAAAAAAGCGAAGCGCGTAGAGAAGCGCATTAAGCAGGGGCGCAATAAAGAACTGCCCTATTACCATATAGATGAACTGGTGCCCATGCCGGATGGCAGTGTTCGGATGATAGGGGAGCAGCGGCTGATCTATACCGTCACCACAGGCTATGGCGCTACCATGATCACGCAGACCAATTACCTCTACAACGATATGGTGATTGTAAGCATCAACAAGGATGGAGAAGTGGAGTGGGCAGAGCGGATTGCCAAAAGACAGCATACGGTAGATGACGGAGCAGCCTATTCCTCCTATGCTCTGATGAAGCGTGACAATGAGCTGGCCTTTATGTTCAACGACAATGCCCGAAACCTCGACTACAACGGGGTTGGCCGCGTAGCCGCTATGGCCAAAAACAGCTCTACGGTGGTGATGGCAGCACGGGTAGGGCAGTTTGGTGATGTAAGACGAGCCGGGCTGTTTCGCAGGGGAGAGGCAGAGATTAAAATCCGACCTGTATTTGCCCATCAGCTTGACGAAGATGAGCTTTTACTCTTTGGCCACCGACAGCTAAGAGAGCAGCGTTTTGTGATTGTTAAGTTTAAGTAACTGATAGTGATTATTGATAACAATTCTTCAGAGTGAGACTACCCTTTCTACTGTTTTTCATTTTTACCCTGCACTCTACCCTGGCTCAAAATACTGAAGGTGATATCGAAGTGGTTTACGGTCCGATGTTCAGTGTTGATAAGAGGTCAATACCTACTCAGATGGTAGGCGCAGATGAGAGGGGTATTTATATGGTTTACTCCAGAGGCAAAGATGGTAGAGGAGCCAACTATCTGCAGAAATTTAGTTTTGATCTGACGCCTCTGCAAGAGGTGAAACTAAGCACCAAATCGTTAAGAACAGAAACGGAAAAAGTTCTGATGCTGGATGGTGATCTCTTTCAGATCATGTTCAGGGATACTGGCAGAAAACGCACCTTCTATACACAACCGATAAGCAAAGAAAATTTCACCCTGGGTAAGGTGTCAGAATTAGGTTCCTATACCACCCCTAAAGGACTTGTGAACCTGCCTTATAAGCACGTAAATATCGCACCAGACTCCTCTTATGTATCCCTGGTATGGTCTATTCCGAGCAAGTATAAAGAGCACACCCGTTTTGAAGCCATTGTCCTGGACAGAAAGATGGAGAAGGTATGGTCACAGCGATACGAGCTCCCTTACCTCAATAAGTTACTCGACCTGCAGGAATTCAGGGTGGACAAAGAGGGGGTGATATATGCACTGGCCAAACGCAATTTTGACAGCAGGCGTAACAGGGTAGCCGGAAAGGTGAATTACGATTATGTGTTATTCAGACTGCCTCCCGGAGGAGATATTGAAACTCTGGAAATTGAAACAGAAGGAAATTATCTGCGCGATATGAAACTGGAGTTTGCTCCTGACGGTGATATTATTTGTGCAGGGTTTTACATTAATGACAGAGATGAAGGTGCCATCGGTGCTTTTTATTTGAAGTACGATGTGAAAAAAGAGGAGGTAGTGGCATCCGAATACCGGGAATTTGGAAGAGAGGTCTTTTTGCAGAACAAGACTCGAGAGGAGGCTGACCGTACCGAGAGAAGAATGAACAGAGGGGGGGCGAAAGAACTACCAGGGCATGTGATTGACAGGTTGATACCTATGTCTGACGGAAGTATACGCATGGTCGGAGAGCAACGCAGGGTTTACCAGGCCTCTTCAGGGGGAGCAGGTTCCGGAAGTGGTGCCATCAATTACGTGAATCATGACATTGTGGTAGTAAACATCAGAAAGGATGGAGAGATCGAGTGGGCTAAACTGATAGGAAAACGTCAACATACTGTTAATGATGGAGCCGTCTATTCTTCCTATGCTCTGATGAAGTACCATGATCAACTGACTTTTGTTTTCAACGACAACGCGGCTAACCTGGACTATAAGGGCATGGGCAAAATTGCCAGGATGGCTAAAAACAGTGCTACTGTTATCACATCAGCCAGAGTGACACCAGCTGGAGATATTGAGAGAACTGCTCTCTTTCGAAGAGGAGAGGCTGAAATCAAGATCAGACCATCCTTCTCCTATCAGCTCAACGAAAAAGAGCTTTTGCTCTTTGGACATCGTAAGCTCAAAGAGCAGCGTTTTGTAATTTTAAAATTTAAGTAAAAGTTTATATGTAGGGTATTTAAGTTCTGATTAACAATTGATTATAAATTTAATTCGATAAATCTCGCATTTGCGATATATATTGAATTTAATCCCGAATGACTCGTCCTAAAAAAAGTTTACAGTTTAAAGATTATTTACTGTGTTATTTATGTGTTTCAAATTTAGTTCTAAGCGGTGTTTTCTACTGTTTTTCGGTAGTAATAATTCTTCCAAAGCTTAGTTGTAGTTCTGTTTTTTTCATGCAAGTCATTAGGCTTTAGATTTCCAATACTCAGGTGAGGTCTTTCCTCATTATATAGATTTATTACTTGATGGAGGAGCTGCTTGGCTGAGTGATAGCTTTTAACAGAGTAACATTCCAGGTATTCGCCTTTTAAGATACCATTTACACGTTCAGCGATAGCGTTTTCTAATGGATCTCCATTCTCAGTCATGCTTATGCTTATGTGGTTATCCCTTAAAAGGCTTACATAATTGCCACTACAATATTGCACCCCTCTGTCGGAGTGGTGGATGAGTCCTTTTTGTATCTCTTTTTCCGATGATAAGGCCATCTTCAGTGCTTTAATAGATTCTATTGCTTCCAGGTTTTTGGCCAGATGATATCCTACTATTTTGTGTGAATAGGCATCTGTGATCAGGTTGAGATAAAGATACTTTTGGCCCACTTTCCAATAAGTAATATCACTCACCCAAAGCTGATTCGACCTGACTGGGGTTAAACCTCTGATCAGGTTGGGGTATTTCCTCAGCCAATGTGATGAGTTGGTTGTGCTTACTTTCCTTTTTCTGCGCCTGACCAGTAGCCGATGGGCGGCTAAAAGGTCAAACAAGGCATCTCTGCCCATTTTTATTTGATGCTCCAACATAAAAGGTTCAAGCAATTCATAGAGCTTACGAGTCCCCATACGTGGATGTGATTTCCGGATGCGAAGTACTTCGTTCAATACCAGGTCTTGCTCGAAGTCCAAATCGGAAAGGTACCAGTTACGCTGGTAGTAGGCTTGTCTGGTAATACCAAATAATTGACATAAACGACCCAGAGATATACGTTTATGCCGCTCTTTTAAGATTGTAATTACTTGGTGTCGGACTTTTTTCTGATGGGGGTTTTAAATTCTTGTTCTGCCAAGTGAATCATTAACTCATAACCTTCAGCCTTCAGCTTGGCTGTTTCCAATTCCGATTCAAGTAAACGGATACGTTCAGCCATTGCCCGAACATCGTGATCTGTCTTTAGTTTTTCTTCTGAAGGTGGCTGGTTACCCATATCGTGAGATAATTGCTCTCTAAAATACTGCCTTTCTTTGTAATTAAGGGCTGGGTAGCCTAGTTGTTTGCGCCAGCGATTCAAGGTGTCTTCCTCTTTTCTGCTTCCAGTGTATTTTTCCCAAAGTGAGGAGTTACTCAAAGGGCTTGTTTCTTGCTCCTTGATGATGGCATGACGCTCTGCTATACTAAAAGAGCCTGCCTTACGATAAAATTTACTCATTATTAATAGGTCTGTGTAAACCTATTTCAGGACAAGACATTGCGTAGTCGCCTGACCACTCTAAGTGGTCAGACGACTACTATCCTTTTAATCAGGCCTGTTATCGCCTGTTTTCTCAATCGTCAGGCTACGGTTTTTCTTCTGTAGGGCCTTGTTAAAGCGTTCTATGTCGTTCTCTATGAACTCGTTAAACTGTTTGGTTACACGTTCAAGTCGGCCATTCAGCACCTCCTGTACTTCGCCCTGCTGATCGGTTGGTCTGAAGTCAATGCCACTGCCATTGATGTCACTTGCCAGGGCGCTGAGTCGACCATATAACTTCATGGGAGAACGGAAAGCATCTTCACGTGCACCTGTCAGGTGGATGTCATAAAGCTTACCGGCAATATCTTCCGCAATGGCTTTCAGGCGAACGGCCTCTTTTTGCGTCCGTCTGTCTTTTTCTTCAGCCAGAATATCTTCAAGCTCACTTCTTAATACCTCTATGGCATTAATGCTGTTGACGGCTATGTTCATGGCATCACGCAGCTCCAAAGAGAAGTCTACTTGTGCCTGAATGTCTTCGATAGAATTTTCCGTTTTAGGGTCCTGCAATACCTTAAAGCTGCGGGCCATCACTCTTTTTAAGTTGCCCTCATCATCTCTCAGGGTAAGTACAGCCCGATAGGTACCCGGTACCACGCGGGGGCCGAGCTGACCTGCATTCAGGTCAAGATCCCAGGTAACCAGCGGTCGCCAGCCTTCACCGTTAAGCTGTACCCACGGACGGCCGGGAGGCTGCACGCGAAGCCTTGGACGATAGGTAGACTCATAACGGAGGTTCCAGTTAACTCGCTTAACTCCCTTGTCATTGGGAGCTCTTAAGGTCCTGATTACTTCGCCTTCTGTGGTCTGAATCTCTATAGTCAGCTTGCCGTCCAGTTTTTCAGGCAAATAGTAGTTGAGAGAAGCCCCATAAGCCGGGTTTCTTCCTGAGTTAAAGCTTGGCCCGTCAGTCTTGATGCTTTCCTTGTTATTGAATCTCCAGGCATCGCGTGGTTGAAACAGCTGCCAGTCATCACCTAGCTGGTCGCCTTTTCTGATGGCAGAAAGATCGTCCAGTATGTAGTAACCACGTCCATAAGTACCTACTACCAAATCGTCAAAGCGCTCCTGAATTTCCAGCCAGTAAACGGGGGCAGGAGGCAGGTTATTTCTCAGTCTGTTCCAGGTATCACCATCATCGTAGCTGATGTAAATACCCTTATCCATACCCGCATAGAGCATTCCCTGACGTTTAGGGTCCTCTTTGATTACATGTATAAAGCTTGACTCATTTTTAGGGAAGCTCTCAGAAATTTTCTTCCAGGTCTTACCATAGTCTGAGGTTTTGTAGATGTAGGGATCGAAATTACCCATCTGATGCAGGTCCACTGAGATATAAGCCGTAGCCTTATCATAACGTGAAGGCTCAATGCTGCTGAGGGTTCCCCAGGCCGGTAAATCCGGGATATTGGCTGTCAGATTTGTCCAGTTGGTTCCTCCATCTCGTGTAATCTGCACCTGGCCGTCATTGGTGCCTACCCAGATGACTCCTGCTTCAAAAGGTGACTCTTCAATAGCAAACAGCGTTGAGCCGTCAAAGGTCATAAGGTTGTCAATAGCCACACCCCCTGAGCTCTGCTGGTGAGATTTGTCGTTCAATGTCAGGTCCGGGCTGATGATTTGCCAGCTTTGTCCGTCATCATCTGATTTATGCACAAACTGACTGCCCACATACACTCTGTGTTTGGTATGAGGAGAAAAACTCAGCGGGAAGTTCCAGTGCCAGCGATACTTCATGTCGGCAGGAGCCCAGCCATAGCCGGCCTCAGGCCATACCCGCACTTCACGGGAATAGCCCGTTCTCAGGTCGTGTCTTTCCAGGCCGCCATCATAGCAGCCTGACCAGATAATATTGTTATCGTTGGGGTCTGGCTGTGCAAAGCCGCTCTCGCAGCCTCCCACACCTTTCCAGAGCCCGAGTGGAATATAGCCCTGCAGGCTGTTGCTGGGGCCCATGTAAGACCAGCCGTCCTGTCTGTTGCCAAATACATTGTAGGGTATCTGGTCGTCTACAGCCGCATGATACATCTGAGCGATGGGCAATACCACCCGCTGAAATGACTTGCCATGGTTGAGGCTGATGCTGGCACCACCGTCATGGGCTACCATCATACGATCAGGGTTGGTAGGGTCAATCCACATGTCATGGTTGTCACCACCACCACGGGGTGGCCTGCGGTTTCTGGTTTTTCCACCATCCAGCGACTGTACAAAGCGCACACTCAGAGAATAGATTTCATCAGGGTCATCGGTACTTACGGCAATTCGTGTATAGTAGGGGGCTCTTTCATTCCAGTCATGATCCTGGCTTTGCAGGGTCCAGGTTTCTCCTTTGTCTTCCGATCTCCATAGCTCAGGGCTGTTGATCTCAAAAAGGGCATAGACAATATTTGGGTTGCTGTGAGAAACCGCTACCGCTGTTTTGCCAACTATACGCTTTTCTCCACCCGGTAAACCTTTGGTATTCAACGGCTCCCAGGTGTCACCGCCATCGGTCGAGCGATAAACTCCGCCACCGAGGCCACCACTGTTGAGCCCCCAGGTATTGATATGTACCGACCACATACCCGCATAAAGTATGTTCGGGTTTTCAGGGTCCATGGCCAGGTCAGCGGCCCCGGTGCCTTCATCTACAAAGAGTATTCTTTCCCAGTTTTTGCCACCGTCTTTGGTGCGGTAGACGCCACGATCCTGCTGAGGACCATATGTGTGGCCCAGCGCTGCTGCGTATACAACATCAGGGTTAGTGGGGTGCACAATCACGCGACCGATACGCCCGGTTTTTTCGAGGCCCTTGTGCTGCCAGGTTTTACCGGCATCAGGGGAATAATAGATACCATTGCCCATGGCATGAGCCGGCCGCATTACAAAAGTCTCTCCGGTACCTACCCAAACCTTATTGGGATCAGAAGGAGCCAAGTGAATAGAGCCGATAGAGGAGATGTCCTGGTTGTCGAAAATTGGCCTCCAGTTGATGCCGCCATCTTCGGTTTTCCAGAGGCCGCCAGAGGCCGCACCAATATAGTTGACCATAGGGTTGCCTGGTTCACCAATAATGGCAATGGCCCGGTTGCCCTCAGGGCCTATAAAGCGAAAATTATGTGATCTGAAGTTCTCATTGATCAGCTCTTGTGCCTGGCTTGTGAAGCCGGTAAAGAGCATAAAAAGTAAGGAAAGGAGGATTTGCTTTCGCATCATAGTCTGTGATTTCAGGTTGTGCACAAAAGATAAGAAATATAGCTACGGCTATGATCAGGAATTATGTGAGGGGTGAGGGAGGTTCATTGATGTACAAAGGCCTGCCTGTTGCAGCTTTTGTGAAAGCGGGTTATTTGGTGCCGAAAAGCAGAAAATCCTGGCTGCCACGATTACTCAGAAAGAGGTCTTTGATATTATCTCCGTTCAGATCCACAAAGTCAATATCAAAGCCACGGCCTGTGATATTTTCCGGAATGATGTCACCGGTAGCATCTGAGAAGTTGCCCTTGCCATCATTGAGGTAGACGCTGAAGGGGGTGGACCCTCCAAACCGGGCTCCGTTGGTGTTCCCTGTCACAATATCGGCATCGCCATCATTGTCTATATCCAGAAAGGCTACTCCAAAACAGCGGTTATCATCTTTGGGTAGATGCGTGCTGGTGATATCCTTAAAATATCCTTTGCCATCGTTGAGCAAGAGTCGGTTTTGCCTTACTGCGCCTTGTACAAAGGCCTGCACATTGCCATAGAGAATGTCCAGGTCTCCATCGCCATCAATGTCTGCCAGGTCTACTTCCCTGGTTTCTTCCGGTGTGTTTCGGTAGACGAGCCTGTCAGATGACTGATCTTTAAAAAAGCCCTTTCCGTCATTGATGAGTATGCGGTTGGCGTCTTCATTGGCAATCATTAAATCCTGGTCGCCATCATTGTCTATATCCCCCAGGGTAAGGTCCTGGGTTACATCTGTAAATTCCCCCAGGCGTTTAAGGGTTTCGTCCTTAAAGTGGCCTGTACCGTCATTGATAAGTATGTTGTTCTGACCATTATTTCCTATCAGAATGTCAGGCGCGCCATCCTGATTTACATCATAAACCACTACTGAATTTGATGTACCGGTAACGGGAATGCGATCGCCTCCGTCAGAAAAGGTACCGTCTCCGTTGTTGAGGTACAATTCGTTGATCTTATCATCTTCACTCACTACGATGATATCCAGGTCGCCATCCAGGTCAAAGTCTCCGAAGCCGATATCTTCACTGTCATGGTTTATCTGAGGTATTCTTGAAGCACTTTCATTTGTGAATTTTCCCTTGCCATCATTGATCAGCAGAATGTTAGGCCTGTGCTCATTGGCGATTAAAATGTCCAGGTCACCGTCCTGATCAATATCTGCAATGCCTGCATCCATGGATAATCGCTGCAGGTCTGCGTAGGGCAGGTGTGTGGTGGTGACATCCTTATACAGAACAGTTTTACCTGGCTGCTGGCCATAAGCGATACATAAAGTGCCCAACATAAGCGAGTACAGGAATAAGCTTCTCATTGCCATTTTTTTGATTTAATGGTCAAGTAAATCAGTTTTATTCCAATGGATAAAGTGTTTTATATGTGTGGCGTTAAGGAAAGGTAATCCTGGTGACTAATGTTGAGGAAGATTGAGGTTAGTACAGGGTATTAGAGTTTTAGGTAGTGAGTGGTGAGTGGTGAGTAGTGAGTGGTGAGTAGAAAGTATTGAGTGTTGAGTAGAGAGTAGTGAGCGCTGTAATGACCTCTGTATTATGATTAGTTATCCATCACAGCCTCAGGTACTTATCGCTCACTTTAACACCTCCGTACTCCAGTACAATTCTGTAAACTCCGGGAGAACTTGCAGAGAGTTTTTGTTCTAATACTGACTTTATATCGTCAGGGTCAACAAGTAGCTTATCATGAGTACCATGGCGCATATCAATGAAATGAAAAGTGACCTGATCCATTTTTGTCAATTCTACCGGTAAATTCACACTTAAGCCTGACCCCGTACCCTGGTTGCCATAGAGCAGCCGTTGCCGATTGTCTGAGCCCGGAATAAAAGCACGTACTACTTCGCTGAACTCAAAATTTCCGTTGAAATCGACCTGTTTGAGACGATAGTAAAGATTTTGGTTTTGAAATGCGGAGATCAGCGTGTCCTGGAACTGGTAATAGAGGCTTATATCTGAATCACCCTTGCCCATAACAAAACCAAGTGGCTCAAAAGGGTCATGACCCGTGACAGAGCGCTGTACCTGAAAGTGGCTGTTACTTTCTTCCCAGCCGGTTTCCCATTGAAGTTCTACCTTCTTCTTGAAATACCTGGCTCCGAAGCTCAGCAGTTTCACAGGCAAGGGAGCCTCGGTATAGGTGTTGATAATAGCCTGACCCAGAATAAAGAAGTTGGCTTCTTCGCGAAGAAAGTAATCTCCATCCTTACTGGCCTGTTCTATATGTACAAACTGGCCTGTATTATCAGGAGCTACAACGTTACACGGGCTGACACTGTTGTTGATAAATCGTCCCTGCGTATTGGTAGTACCCAGGAATTTGTTAAAGCTTCCGTTATCGTCATGGGCTACTTCTATGTCAAGCGAAATCCCGCTGCCGGAGCTGTTGTCCCACTCGTTGCTGATCTGAGTCCTGAGCACAATCAGCAGATCATTTTGAGGAGGAGGTGTGTTTTCGTCTTTTCCATTGCTCAGAATTACATGGGGGTCCATGTCTTGTGCACCAAATCCATGTAGTTGAATGAAGGTATAGTAGGTAGGGTTATCGTGGTGTACCCATTCGGTAACGTGCTGAAACATGGAGGCTTCATTGTGTGCCACATCACTTTCTCTGAATACACTTCCCTCATCAATAAACTCCTGGGGTGCAGGGTCTCCACTAATACTTTTGCTGCATACACTGCTTACACCGGCACACCCTGAAGGTGTGGGACTGTTGCAACGATGTGTACCTGATACAAACAGAAATCCCGCACCTACCTGCCTGAATATATAGGCCGATTGTTTGCCTGTTCTGAAGTCAAATCGAGGATGAGGCGCCTGTATTACTAATTGCCCGCGGTCAGGAGAGGGGTTCAATACATAGGTGCCCCAAAAGTTGTTGGCATTGGACAAAGGGTCTCTCTCCAGAATATAATAGACATTGCTGTCGGTGTTATCAGTGAATTCCACCAGCTGATAATCCATTGCCTGGGCATTGGTGGCTGCAGTGGTATAATCCAGACTATATAGGGGAGAAAAAACGTTATTCAGAAAATCAGTCACTTCCTGATTGGTAGGGTCACTGTATGTTGTGCCTTCACCAATATTGCGAAAGTGCTGGGGCATGTCATCTACATGCGTCTGAATACGTGTGGCCAGGTTACCACCTTCTACGATAGGGTTTGTCATGGCTTTTGAGATTGTACAGTGCAGTGTGACCAACAAGGCAATGCACAGGCGCTGGGTCCAATTCATTTGTTGATTGAGATGTTTGACTGGTTATCGGGTCAAATGTCTCAAATCAGCTGATACCTAATATAGGTCAATGGATAGATCGGGGATGAGAATGGATGGATTCAGGGTTTGGGTTGATTTGTGAGTACTTAAACAAAAAAGTGCCTCAACCTGCGATGGAGTGTATGTGTGAGTAGGGGGTGGGACTGCTAATTTTTGTGCGCGACATACAGGCCCCCTGAAAATGGAAGAATGTCCATTTGTTAGTCTTTATAGAACCTAACAAGATGGACTAAGAATACTGTTCCAAAATATTAGTTAATTATCGGGCACTCTTCCTTCACACTATAAAACCATTGGCAATCGTCCTCTTCAAATCCAATTGTCCTGATACATCTCTTGCTTCCTATACTTGGGCGATTGCATTTACCATCATCAGGATAACCATCGCAACTTGCACATCCGGCATTAGTCACATGCGTTATGAACATTCCTATGGTAAGAAAGAGGACTCCCATTAAGGAGCTTACTGAAAATTTCTTTTTCATTGACTTCGATTTATATGGTTCAAAACGGTTTCAAAAGTTTGTTCCATGATACTGGGTTTGATACTGATTATATCTTTGATACTACCCTTGTCTATGAATATCACTGTTGGAGAGGTTATTTCTAAACCTGCTTTTGATATATTCTCATCTTTATCTAAGATAATCCGGGGGCCCTCAAAGAGGCTTTTACCAAACTTCAACTTCAAATCCTTGGAGTTTGAATAGGAGTTAACAACAGCATAGAGCCCTTTATGAACGTCTATTTGTTTCTTCAAAAAGCTTATTGATCCTTCCACGCAAATACCACAACTATTCTCTGGAATAATGATTATACATTCAGCAGTTGCCAAAAAATTCTCATCCATTTTTTTGAAGGCCTCTATCATCTGACGCTCTTCCTGTTTGTAGTTTGGTTGGCAGGAGAAGATGCAAATTGACAATATCAGAATTGTTATAGGTTTCATTGAGATTTAGGGCTAACATCAAATAGTCGAAACCACAGTTTGTCCTCTGACTCGCGGTCTAATTTCTTGATATGAAGCCCATTTTCACCGACAAAAAATATTCTGGAGTCATATTGCTCTCGTTTAAAAATATCTGACTCGCCAATCTTTTTGAAGTCAGTGTCAAGAATAATAATCGAGAAATCTCTGATTCCTGGTAAGTAAGGGTCGCCTATTAACCCGGCTTCAGTCTCAGTCAGAGGAAGCTCAGCAATTCTGTAGTATAGCCTCTTGTACTTATCATAGATCACTTCCTGAAAAATGGGCCTTATTAGAGTTAAATCCATCACCTCCTTATACGATTTCAGTTGTTTGGATGAAACAGGAGATATTTCTCCAAAGTACTTGCTACCAGCATAATAGTCTTCATCTAAACTCTTATGATCTGTGACAAAAAGATTGGTTGATTGAGGGAAGCTGTAGACGAACAGGCCATATTCTTTGTTGTAGCAATGAAAGTGCATGTCATACTCTCCAGGTCCCCAGAAACCTTTCCTATAAATTTCAGGAATCTGATAAACCGTGTAGGAACTATCCTTCTCGAGAGATGAAACCATGGTCATCTTATGGTCTCTGCTACCTAAGTAGAAACCAGATTGATATAGTTTCTTTTTATGAAGAACAGGGGGATTGCCGCTGGTTGTGAGTGGAGTCAGCTTTATATTGTAGTCTACTTTTTCAATTTTATTTAGAAGCTTTCCTTCCCAGGTATAAAAACCAGCATGAATAGCAGCGGAAACCATGAAAATTGAGTCTTCATTTACAATCTCAAAGGATTCCAGTTCACCTAAAGATTCCGGACCCGTTGTTGGAAAAGATAGTTTATTTATGACCAACCTGGTGGCGTAGTCGTAAAAAACAAGAGTGTTGTCCAGATAATTTAGAAATACTAATTGCTCACCCTCAGTTGTTTCATGTATTGCCAGAAAGTTGCTTTCTGTGGGAGTAACGCTATCCAATTCGATAGAATAGAGACGGCCCTCCTTAATTTGTAACCTCTCCTCGAATTCATAGTCCGGCTCGGACCCATATGGAGAGGAACCGCATGCAACAATGAAAAATGTACACAGGACAATAAGAAACTCCTTCATATTGTCAACCGCCTATTGATGGAGGACATTTACTTAAATCAGAGTATAGTTTGCTACAGTCGTTTGTATCTTCCGGATATACTGCATCGAGGCACTTCTTACCAATTCCTCCTCTGTAACAATGTCCTGTATCGTTAATATTATCACATGTCAGACAACTGGCCTCACATAAGTTGTACGAAACGAAGAGCAATAAAAACAGGTTTGTCACAATCAGTAACTTTGGTTTTTTCATGAGCTATAATTCTATTGATGACAGTTGTAAAGAGGTAATGCGAAACAATAAGGATTGCTTTAGTTTTAATTAAAACTATATATATTAATGAATAAAGTAAATAATTAATATTTTTACTGTTTTTTTAATAAAAATATATTGATTTAAATAATTGCAAAAAAATAGAGTCAGATTACTGACATCGGTGTGTTGTATCCAATTGAACTGATCAATAAGGTGTTCCGTTAAAAAAATCACCCTGGACCGGAGTCTGGTACATCAAGATACTTGTATCAATGAATCACATTGAACTATCTCAACCCGGCCATCTTCGTAAGGAAGTCTTCTCTGCGCTTTTGTGATATGCTGATGGTGGCATCGTTGTTCATGAGAATATAGCCTCCGTCAGACTTGACAAAACGTTTTACCTCTTTCAGGTTGATCAAAAAGCTGTTGTGAACCCGCATAAAGTCATGGTCGGCCAGCAGGGTTTCATATTCTTTCAGGTGCTTGCTGACAATGAGCTTTTGATTGCCTTTGAGCATGAAATTGGTGTAAGAGCCATTGGCCTCACAATAGAGGATATTGTTGGTCTGGATAAACTCAATGCCATCGGCTGTTGAAAGACAGATATTGCGGTTTTCCTGCTTGTTGTCCAGGCTGGCCAGCAGTATTTCCAGCTGCTGTCTGCGCTGGCTCTCGTTTTTCTTTATGCCGGCCTTGTGCAGTGCAGCACGTAGTTCTTCCGTGTTGATGGGTTTTAGCAGGTAATCCAGAGAGCTGAATTTGATGGCTTTCAGAGCATAGTGTTCAAAGGCTGTTGTAAAAATCACCTCAAAGCTGTGATGGGAGAGTTGGTTGATGACATCAAAACCATTGCCTTCATGAAGCTCTATATCCATCAATACCACATCGGGCCGCGTATTGGCAATAAGCTCAACCGCGTCACTCACTGAATCTGCTTCTCCCAATACCTTGAGAGTAGGGTCAATCTCCAGAAGCTGGTCTTTCAGATCCTCCCGGTTATGTTGTTCGTCCTCTACTATTACTACACTCAGCATATGCTTATTCATCTTTAGGGATAAGAATAGACACGCGTGTGCCCGCTGCTTCATTCTGCTCGTCCACAATATCGGTAATTTGTATGATCTGAGAGTCACTTTCCTTACCATGCAGGTGGCTTACCCGCTGAGCGACAATGGAGAGCCCGCGGGATTGATGCGAAACGCCTCTGGCAGATTTCAATTCAGTCGATTTTTGCCGGCCAATACCATTATCTTCCACCGTACACAGTATCTGGTCATTGTGATCAGCAAAGCTTACAGATAGCCTGGCAGGTCCCTTTTTGGGCAGCAGGCCGTGGAGAATGGCATTCTCTACATGTGGTTGCACCAGCAGAATGGGGATTTCCAGATTATAAACATCCAGATTTTCATCAACTTCCAACTGATAGCTGAATCGCCCGTCAAAACGAAGAGATTCCAGCTGAATATAGTTTTCCAGTAAGTCAATCTCTTCCTTCAGGCTAACGGTACTGTGATTAGAGCTATCCAGGATTTGTCTCAGCAGTTGAGCAAACCTGGAGAGGTACTGCAGGGCCTCACTTTTCTGGTCACGCCTGATCAGGTGCTGTATGGAGCCCAGGGAATTGAAGATAAAGTGGGGGTTCATCTGGGCTCTTAAAGCACTCATTTCAAGCTGTAACACCTCCTGCTGTATTCTGGCATTTTCCATCAGAATACCACGGCTCTTATAGCCAAGCCCCAGGGTGAAAACGAAGATTTCAACAGAGCTCCCCAGCAGCATGTAGTTATTATCTACAAGAAACAGTGTGGCCAGGGCACCGGCTGTGTATGAAAATGAACCGATCACAATGAAGAAAACCAGATTGGATTTTCGTTTTACAAGCAGATAAACCGCCCCTAAGATGCCAAAGGTGGCCATAAAGTATCGCTGGGCGTCCATCATAACCAGGTGAGTCGCAAATTCATCGACATAGATCAGCCAACTGTCAATCACTATGAAAAGCCCCAGCACCACGGCAACGACATTGATCACCTTATCAAGGGCCGGATAATCTTTTTGTGTGCTCAGGAAGTACTTGGCGAAGAGGGTATAGCAAAGGTTGATCAATACCTGAAACTCCTGATGAATCATATATTCCAACAGGGGCACCTGACCAAAAAGACTGTCATCTAGCCCGAAAGGCCTGCGGCCAAAGTATACCAGCAAGGAGAAGAGATAGAAACTGTAATAGAGGTACTCTTTTCTTTTTTGAAGGATAAAGGCTGATAGTGAAAAGAGCAGTACAATGATGACCAGCCCGGAAAAGACCAGGGCCGGAATGCGCCCCTCCAAGAGCCTGAGAAAGATGCCGTCATTGGCAGCATCTGCCACTGACCTGCGGGTCAGGGTTATGCGCTGAGTACTGATGTCTCTTGTGGCCATAAGCTTTCGCAGGCGCAAATACATATATCTTCCATCTATGAGCTCGGCTACGTTGAAAGGAACATTGGAGTCTATCAGGGTGCGCTTTTGACCGGTCATTGGAGCCAGATAGCCAAACTTCAATGGTATGATACCATCAGGAATCTCCCTGAAAAGGGTAGCATCCTCGAAGCTGCCGGCAGCCAGCACCCACTCGGGTTCAGTAGCCAGGAGGTCCAGATGGTCTGAAAGATCAATTCTCATCCAGTAGATATCTGATGGATGAGATTTACCAAATGAATCAGGAGACCGGAAAGAGACCTTTGAGTCCGGGTGCAGTATATCCTGAACAGACAGCGTATCTCTAGTGGTACGGAAAATCTCCGGAACTGCCCTGATGCGATCCGTATCGACACTGGTCTGAGCACGCGAGGACATTGGTTTTATAAGGAAAACCAGAAGCAAGCCTGTCCATAGAATAAAATGTAACCAATTGGTTTCTTTGCGATGCTGTGGCTCTTGAATCATTAACAGGCAAGTGGAACGGTCAAATTAATGAAATTGATTCAAAGACTCAGCACTGAATGAGCCGACCGCTATCGAGGGTTATTCCCAATTTCATTTTTTAAGCATACACCCAGGATAAGTAGCGTTTCGCGTCAGGTAATGGCCTATACGTTCAAAAAATCTTTAACTTTTTAGTTCCTGACTTATTATGGAGCATCTGTAAGGGTTGTGAATTTTAATATCTCTGTCTATGAAAAAGCTTAGTTTTTCCTTTCTCGTTTTATGTCTTACCGCAAGCTTCAGCTATGCGCAATCCAGTGCCGATCAATTGATTGAGGATGCCCTGAGTACCTGGGACAAGCATGTGGCTTTGAACGCACTCATGTTGAACGGTATAAAAGAGGAGTATCTGTCGGATAAATCCGCATCAGGTGGACGTAATGTAGGAGAGCAGTTTGCCCACCTTCACGAAGTTCGGGTGATGTGGCTGTCTCAGCTGGCCGCTGATAAAGTAAAAGGGCTGGATAATAAGATAGATGCTCAGGAGAGCCTCAGAAAGGAATACCTGACCGAGGCGATGACTGCTTCTGATAAAGTGGTAAGGGAGGTGCTGAAAGAGGCTTTAAAAAATGGTACCCGTTTTGGCGAGATGAGTGCCACACGTTTTCTTGGCTATCTGATTTCACACGAATCCCATACACGAGGTCAGGTCATTCTGGCAATGAAACAATCTGATCATCCACTTCCACCACAGGTGACATACGGGATTTGGGAGTGGTAGTTGTTTCAGAAGCATGGATTTGCTTTGTGAAAAATATCCTGAAGGCTCGTTTGTACATTGGCTTGCTATGTTTGATATCCATCAGAAAGATTGGTCGGACGAGAGCATAAAGGACCACGCAGGCATGTACAATCACATTGAAGGTAAGGAGGAATATGACGAACTGTGCCGGGAAGTTGAGCAGATTCTCTCCAATGATGATTTGGCGCTGTTTGTCGACTACCAGAAAGAGCATGAGTTTTCGATATCTCAGGGGAGTTTGGCCGATTTGGAGCGTATGACGAGGCTTATGCTCAGTTTTGATGCCGGGGTGGAATAAAGGACTAAGTTGCCCCGAAATTCACCCAAACTCTTCTTTTAAATTGCCTGTTATCGTCTAACTTTATCTGGCTATGATGAAAGTTGGATTGATAGGTGAGGGGACACATAAAAGCCTGCTCAGGCAATACCCCCTGAACCTTGAGAGAGTGTTGTTGGTGAAGGAGAATGGTATACAAGAGACACTTCAGGGAAACACGCTAAACGACTGGATTCAAAGAGGTGAATCTGATAATGAAATCGACACGCAGGCAAGCGGGGCAGTTCTCAGCCAGCTGCTTCAGGCCGTAAAATCATGTGATGATATTGTAGTCAGTATAGCTCAGGTACCGGTGTATCCTCCGGAAACTGCCATGAAAGCGCTTGGTACCGCACTTGAATGGATGGCTGAGCATATAGAGCCTGATTTTTTGCATATCGGTTTTTCCAGCCCTGATGGCCGATACCAAAAGCTTCAGAATAGTTGGTTAGCAAAACTTCATGAGAACGGTTGTCAGGTTATTTGTCCCGCAGGGATTCCTCCGGCTTTTCCGGCTTCTCTTCATCATACCATCTCGGTGGCCGATCGTGGCTTTATCGATGCCGGCTTTGAGTTCAGCAATCCGACCGTTGTAGTGGAAGAGAGGGAAACGGCTGTTTGCCTTGGCAGTACCTGGGTGAAGCAGGCGGTATCCAATGAGGTGGCCAGTGCTATGGTGTTGGGACAAATGCTGGGAGATGAACTGGCAGAGCTACCCGACAAAAACACGAATCTCGTTCAGCTTCCCTCGCTGGATGATATCGAATGGCCGGCTTTTTTAACAGATACTGTAGAAGAAGAGCCGCCTTACAGCCCGGGCTCATTTCAAAGGGGAAAGTCATTTTTGAAATCGATTTTATCGCGGATCATTACGCCTAAAGGCAAGGTGCCGGCCTTTGTGAAAGAAACCAGAAAAGTGAGCTGTAATGGAGATGGAGCCATGATTAGGGCATGTGATTTTAGAAAAGCCAGCAGAACGAAAGGTGCTTTTGTCTGTGGGGCTTGTGGTTGTGGTGACCGGGAGAGTGTTTTCGTAGACGGTCCTGTGCCCGGCTTTGAAAAACTCGATTACCCTTATGTGAGCTGCCCGGCCAGTATGCCGGGCTTTTCAAATTATCTGTCCTCCGTTGAGGAGTCGCAGCCCTCTGAAAGAAAGCTTAGCATTGAAGCAAAGTTTGGTGAACAGACACTGAAGAAAGGGCAGGAGGTACAGGAGAAGATCAGCCAACGCCTCGATAAGCGTTTAGGTTGGCTGGATAGATTCTGAGATGCTCATGGCTTTAATATTCCACTTTATCTCTGAAAAAGGCCCAAAGCGAGTGTCGCGTAAAGACTGTAGCAGTTACGGAAGCTCCACTATTGTCCTGCAGATACCTGGTAATCGGAGCCAGAGGCTCATCACTGGGCCGCAGTGAAATGGCTAGGCTTTCCTGGTTTTGAGATACTTCTTCCTGAAGAGAAGTCACTGTAGCCTTGATCTTAGTGCCATTTCCCAGCCTGATTTCTGCCGGTGTACCGGTTTCTATCAGTGCAGCACGCGACTTTTCTGTGTGAAAGATGAACTCTTTTTCGGACGTAATGGTACCGTTAAGTGATAGTGCTATATCCAGTGAAACAGTGGAGGCGAGGTACACTCCGGTGGCGATCAGTACACCAAACAGCATAACTGAAAAGAGTCCGATTCTGGATATCAGAAACATACCCGGATGCTTTGGGTCACTGAGTGGGGGTAAAGCCCTGACTGACTGGTTTAAATTGGGTTTCATAGCTTTTCTTCCTGTAGGTCAATGATTTGAGACTCTTCTACCCGAGGGGTGTCTACTGCAGCGGGGGAAACCATCTTCTTGAACTGAGGACTGTTTTGGACCAGGTGTTGGTAGTTTCCCCTGGACACAATCGCACCTTGATCCAGTATAAATATCTCATCAGCCCTGACCAGATTTTTTACCCGATGCGTCACAAAAACGGTAGTGATGCTGTGCTGCTTCGCAAAAGCAGAAAGGCGCGCGAGTAGGGCTGATTCTGTCTGAACATCGAGGTGGGAGGTAGCCTCATCAAGTATCAGGATCTTCGGTTTTCTGATCAGCGCCCTGGCGATGGCAAAGCGCTGTCGCTGGCCGCCTGAAAGGCTGCTTCCCCATTCTGAAACGGGCGTTTCATAGCCCTCTGGAAGCGACTCAATGAGTTCCTCTAGTTGTGCGATTTTTACCACTTCGGAAACCAGGGCTGAATCCACCGATTCCATGCCAATCGTCAGGTTTTCCATGACCGTACCCCTGACCAGTTGTACTTCCTGCCAGACGATGGCTATTTGCCTGCGAAAATCAATCAATGGAATCTCCTCAGTAGCTATGCCATCGAAGAGGATGCTGCCGGAGCCTTGTTGCTCGAACCTGCTTAAGAGTCGCAGGAGTGTAGTTTTTCCTGAACCGCTCAGTCCTACAAGCCCATGTAAACGACCAGCTTTGAGATCCATATTGATCTGGTCCAGTACCGGTTGGCCTTGCCGATAGGAGAAAGATACCTCTCTCAGTGTAATGGCGCCCTGCAGTTTTACCCTGATGGCAGGTGGTGATTCATAGGCCAGAGAGGGATCCTGTTCCGGAGCCTTATCCAGATATTCATACACGCGATCCAGATTGACGGCAGCCTGCTGGAAGCTGCTGAAAAGATTGATCAGTGTAGAAAATGGTCCATACATATAGGCGATGTAGGCAGTAAAGGCCACATAATCTCCCAGGCTCATCTCTCCCTGAATGATATAGCGCCATCCGAGCCAGGTAAAGAGTGCCATGTTCAGGGCATTGAGCAGGCGGTCTGACATGCCTACCAGGGAGCTGATGGAATGAGCCCGTAAATGAGCTTTCAGTGATTTCTGCTGAATAGCGGCACCGCGCTTATAGTTATAATGTTCCAGACCCAGTCCTTTGAAGGTTTGCGCCTGACTCAAAACCTCTACCTGCAGAGAGTCAAAGTCAGCCTGGGTTTCTGCCAGGTTCTGCCAGGTGTTGCGCATATACTTACCTGAATAAAAGGTAATCAGCACAGTAACAGGAATGGCTAGCATAGCCACCAGGGCCAGCTTCCAGTGCAGAAAGAACAGAAAAGGGGGAACCAGCAGGAGGTAAATACCCTGACCGAATAAGACCTGAATGGTATTGACAATGGCTGCCAGGGCACTTTCTCCATCGGCAAAGCGACTTTTGATCTCACCAACCTGGTGCTGTACAAAAAAGGAGAGAGGCAGGTGCTGCAGGTGGTTGAGAAAGTGCAGGTTAAATACACCATCCAGCTTGGCATTGATATAGGAAGTGTAATACTGCAGTGCTGTATCCGCAATAGCTGAGGCGATGGTCACCACCAAAATACCAAAGACGATAACTTCCATCAGAGTAATGCTACCTGTGGGATATACCGAGTCGAAAAGCAGTTTGGTAAGGAAAGGAGTAACCACTGCCAGCAGACCGATGACAGGTCCCAGGATAATGCCCTTTCCCAGCTTTCTCCAGTAGGGTCTTACCAGCTTCATCAACCGCAGAAAGTAGCCAAGGGCCTGTTTCAGCCCAATACTATGGTTTGTGTCGAATGAACTCACTCGGTTATCAGTATTGAGAGGTTAGCTCAGACTTCACCAGCGCTGCCAGTTCATCAATCTCTTCAGGCACTGAAAATATGGGAATGCCTGTAGTGGTTTCGATTTGACTTTTTGTATCCTCGATTTTATTTCCCCGAACGTCCATAAAGTAGGTTTCCGTCCAGCGAGACCCCTGAAGTTTACGACCTCCCATAATGGCAAAGGCAATCACTCTGGTGGTAATACCTTTCTCTGTGGCCAGTTCCTGAATGTAGTCCAGCGATTTGGTGATGGTCTCCATAGGTGTATCAACCGCAGCTGTCAGAATCACATAGTTGGGTAAAAACTCGGAGAAGATAAGGGTAGAGGCATTGCCCCGATAAGTGCCTCCCGGAGGATCGAAGACCATAGAGTTCTGACCTCCGGTTATCATCAGGTCACTTTTCTGCTCAAGCTCATCCTGCAGCTTTCTGTGGACAGTAAAGCGCCTGTCCATATCTTCTTCTTTCAGTCTGGAAAAGCCAATATCCGCATTGAGCAGCGAACCTGTGGGTTCTGTCGCAAAGTGACTCACCGTCTCCAGTTTCTCTTTCAGGGCCTCTCTGAGATAGATCTGTGTTGTGAATTTGCCCTGTACCGAATCTGTACCAAAGATGCACAGGGTCTTCCGGGGTTTAAAAGTCCGGTAATGGTCAGTATCGGCCTGACTGATATCATAGTTTTCAACACTCACACGGTAGAAGTGACTTTTGTCTTCGGTGCGATCAAATATGTCGGCATACTTCAGTACATCGTCATAGAGCGATAGCACGGGCAGTTTTTCCTTTACTGCCCGCTGCATGATACGTTTCAAAAACCTTACCTCTGATTCATAATTGATGGCACAGGTAAGAATTACTGCATCAAAGTCCAGCGTATCAACTGACTCAATATCATTCACTACAGGAATGGAGGTCTTTTCTGATTGAATATAGGTGGATGCGTCTTCCAGCTCCACAGAGTCATCGAATACCACGGTTGTTTCATAACAGGTCAGCTCGTGGAAGCGCAAAAGACTGTAGGCCTCTTTGTTATACTTAAAAACAGCCACCTTTTTGCCTTTAAGCACGTTTTCTACCTCTTGTCGCCTGAATAGCCCCCGGCTTTGTTCCTGATCTTCATTGTGTACCGCAATGCGCTCCTTGATATCCCAGATTTCTTCCAGTTGCTGATTTAGTTTCTGAAAGTCATACTTCGGGTTCACACTCATATTATTGGAGGTGAGCATGGGCATACCAAAGTCGGGAGTGGTAAAATAATAAGGCTCATCCAGGGCTGAGACTTTCAGCATATGCTGAGATTCCGGGTGAAGTATAAAGTGCTGGCCGTAGATGTAAAGCCCTCCTTTTTCATATAAGGCAGGCTCCAGGTTGACTGATTTCAGCTCGCCCAGTGATTTCCCCATATCGTCTTCGATCAGCTTGTAGATGTCAAATACAGGTGGTTCAGCAGGTTTTTCGGTAGTGATGTAGGTGAAGTAGTTCAGGAAAGGGTCTACCGGAAATACACTGGCCACCTGCTTTTTGCGCAGTGGAATCTTTTCCATCGCGGCTGCAAACTGTTCCAGGAAGGCTTCCTGGGCTGCAGGCCACTGCGATGGGTCGGTATGCATAAAGATGTAATCACTGCCTGTAAGGGTTTCGAAAAATGGGATGGCATCCAGGTCCTTTTCAAGGTCAATATTGGCTTCGGCAAACTTGAGCATGGAATACATCCAGCAATTCGTTTGAGCCATCCAGTGCTCACTGTAAAAATCATAGCCCCAGGTGGAGTAATAGAGTTTTGGTAGTTCGGGTGCTTCAATAACTGACATGATGTGTGTTTTTGTTACGGTGATCAGGCAAATACTTCTTCTTCGGTTAGCTGATATTGCAGGACTTCTGAGAGCCAGTCCACGCCCTCATGCCACCAGTGACCAAATAACTCGGTATCGAAGGCCATGATAAAAGTGTGCTCATCGTGGCTCAGACCACGGTTTTTCTCCAGAATCCGGTCAAACTCTGCCACCTGTTCCTGTACTTTGGCCTTTGCCTGATGCAGGTCGTAAAGCTGCTTGTATCCCAGGTCTACATTCTCACCGGTAATGCCAAAGTACTTGTAGCCGGTCCAGGCAAGTCCGGATTTGCCGCGATGTACTTCCACATCAATGTAATCGAAGTAGTCAGGAGATACATCCAGTCCAATATCCCGGTAGAACTCTCTATAGGCGCCATCCGAAGGAAAGGTAGTGTCTGGTGCTTTCCACAAGTACATGGCCAGGCGGTAATCGTGTGCATAAATGCTCAGGTTGTCCTGTTGGTAACGGCCGCTTTTATCAGTGCCTGTATAGGCTCCTATACCCGGTACGGTCATGGCTGTAGCGCCAATCCCATACTTTTTTATATACTTTTCAGTGCCCGGGAAATAGGCACTCTCAGGCATCCAGAAGCCATCAGGGGTGCGATTAAATACACGTTCAAACTCTTCCTTACCGCGTTTGATAAAGTGATCTACCGTGTGCCCTTCAAAAAAGGGAAGGAAGTTGTGAAAGGGGCTGGAGGTCCAGGCGTCAATACCTGTTTTTTTGTCTTCAAACAGATTGGAGAGGTAGGAGGCAATGTCGAGGTCTTCCCAGAATTCCCGACTGTCTCTCACCCTGTCCAGGTAATAGTGAGCGGTATTATGTGCCAGGCTCAGCTGATGTTCGGATACATCATTCTTGTGGTTTAAAAAACGGTTGTATTCATGTGCGCTGGCCGTTCGTTCAATTTCATATTCACCTATCTTTTCCATTTTATCCAGATAGGCCAGGTATCGTTCTTTGCCTTCAATGAGCTGATTGAACAGGCAGGGGGTCATAGAAAAAATGATTTTTTTGCCGGGCTGATTCACCGGATCCCATTGTTCCAACGCTTTGAACAGGGGGATGTAGGTTTCTGTAATAGCCTCAAAGAGCCAGTTCTCTTTCTCCTGAAATATGGGCCCGTCTGTAAGTACATAGGGCATATGTGTATTGAGAATGAAAACAATTTCCTTGTTGGCAGGTGGTTTCGTATGGGTTTGCATAGGTGGCTGAGGTTTTTAGTCAGGAGGGTGGGAGCACTTCTACAGACCTGAAGGTGCAGGAATGAAAAGGGCATAGCTTTCCTGGTCAGCTAGTAGGATAGCTGAATCTATTTTGAAATTCAGAATAGGAAAATGAATTATATGGATGGGATTGCGTGAATCAGCTGTGATGTCATTTTCGGTGAGCCCGGTATAACAGTTAACCCAAACGACCGGAGATGTTACTGCCGGCCATTTGGGTACTACTTACTAATTCAATGCAATCTGAAAATCAGCTTCTTGCGTCTTCACATCCGGCCAGAAAACGATCTTCACCTGTTTGCCTGTTACAGGCCGGGTTCATACCACTGGCTGAAAGAATAGAGTGACTAAAATGGCTGGTGCCTGCTTTGGCGGGCTTCAGCTTATCCATCATATTACCGATTTGATTTTTTGTGTATTTCATGCTCTTGTTGTTTAAAAGTTAATGGTCAGGCGCAAGGCCGGAAATTAGGTGAGCCCCAAACAACATCTTGCCGGGCAAGCTGCTCTTCGGGAGACCTCACCAGTTCAACGATTGTATGACCGTTGCTTAGCTTCTCGCATCTTCACAACCTGCCAGGAACCTGTCTTCGCCAGTTTGTCTGTTGCAGTAGGGGTTCATGCCGCTGGCAGACAGAATCGAATGGCTGAAATGATTGGTACCTGACTTGGCTGGTTTCAGATTGTCCATCATGTTACCGATTTGGTTTTTAGTGTACTTCATGCTCTTGTTTTTAAAAGTTAAAATGAGGTTAAAACATTATGAATGTACTGGATACGATTGCATTAAGCAATGACAACGTTTGCATTAAAAAATGATAAAAATAAAATGATTGGTTTTGAGTTAGTTGTATTGTTAGATAATATAAATTATTATGATTGCTGATCGGGAGGCTATTTCTCTCGCTCTTTTTCACTTCTCAGTTTTATATGTCTTGAAACCCCAGTGTTCCAAGAGCGATTGATGATGCAAAAATGAGTCGATTGAGTCACTCCGGGAGTAAGATGAACTTACTTGTACTGATTCATAATAAACTCAAGCCGGTCTTTATAACTCCGGCTTAGTTTCAGTGATGTGCCATTAGTGAGGTTGACCATATACTCACCATGGAAGTAAGGCTCTATACTCTCGATCGCATCGATATTGACCATATGAGACTTGTGAATCCTCAGGTGGCCGGAAGGGTCCAGTAGTTGCTCCAGGTTTTTCACAGAGAGGTTTGTAAGCTCAAAGCCATGGTTGAGGTGTAGTTTGCAGAAGGTACCTTCACTTTCAATCCAGAGGATATCTTCCACGGGTACAAACCTGATTTTACCTTTCTGCTTGCAACTGATCTTTTTGAGGTATCGCTTACCAGAATCCTTTGAGAGCATTGTTTCAAAAGCAGACATAAGCTTATCGAGCTGATCCGGTCTATGTGGGGCTTCATTGCTTTTAAGCTGCGTTCTGATACGTGAAAGGCTCTTTCGGAACCTGGACTGATCGAAAGGTTTAAGAATATAGTCCAGTGCATTTTCTTCAAAAGCCCGGATGGCGTAGTCATGGTAGGCGGTGACAAAGACAATAAGCGGCAATGGGGTTTCTAAGCGACCAATCAGGTCGATTCCTGATAATTCAGGCATCTCAATATCCAGTAAAACCAGGTCAGGTTTCTTATCAATAATGGCCTTCAGAGCCGCCTGTCCGTCTCCGTATTCGCCCAGCAGGTTAAAATCGGTTTCTTCATTCAGAAAATGAACCAGCAATTGTCTTGCAACAGGTTCATCATCAGCGATGATCACAGATATGGTGGGAGCGCTACTCAATTTACGGGGATAGACAGATATGAATTTACACCTTTTCCGTTGTCATCATTGTACAGAGAAAAGTCAAAGGTATCGCCATAGAGCTTTTGTAACCTTTCGGTGGTATTGCTCACCCCAATACCTGTACTAACCTGACCGGCCAGTACCGGTCCGTCATTATAGATATTGATCATAAGTCTGTTTTCACTTTGATGGATTTTCAGGCAGATCATACCAGGGCCTTTGTTTTTGGCAATGCCGTGTTTTACTGCATTTTCCACCAGGGGCTGCAGAATAAGGTTGGGCACTTTTGCAGTGAGCAAATCATGGTCAATTTGCTTTTTGATCGTCAGTCTGTCTTTAAAGCGAATGGATTCTATGTCGAGATATAAGTCAAAGAATTCCAGCTCTTTAGCCAGGGGTACCAGCTGTTGTTCTTCATAGTCGAGTGTTCTGCGTAAAAAGTCACCCAAACGGGTGGTTACCCTGGCCGAAGCCTTGCCGTCACCGATCAGTGTGAGTGATGAAATGGTGTGCAGGGTATTGAAGAGAAAGTGAGGGTTGAGCTGAAGTTTCAGCGCCTGCAGCTGAGCCTGTGTCAGCTGGTTGCTGAGTCGGTCATTTTTTAACTGCATCAGGGTCATATCCAGTTCCTGCTGCTTGCGGAGTCCGTAGGATTGTACTGTAATGATTACCCCCAGTGTGAACACATAAATCAGAGCATCATTGGCCACTCTCGAATAAAAGTAGGGACTATACTCGGCATAACTTGTCTGGCTGAGATCGATATACCCATGGGTCATGAACATATAGACCAGGGTCAGGTTGGTGGTTACCAGCAAGAAAGCGAGCCCGAAGAGAAGATAGGCCAGCAGAGGCCTCCAAAGTGCTTCAAGCCTTAAAGGAAAGCGATTGACCAGATACAGAAGAAAAGGTGTGGAGAGCGCCCAGAAGTACCATATAGGGAGCTGATCGCGGAATACGATGAGCCAGCTGGAATCGACTCCGTTTTTAATACCATTGAAATGAAGCTGGGTGCTGATAAAGGCCGCTATAAATGTCCAGAAAGAGAAAAGGGCCAGCCATTGCTTTTTCCGAATCCTTCTGTATGTGTCAGCTGGTGTCAAGATGCTTCCTGTAAAATGACAAGTTAAGTTAATTGATGCCCATAGCGAAAGAAGGAATCATAACCCGCTCTTTATACATTACGAAACGGCCTTTTCTTTTATGAATTCTGCTTTCCGGACCTGTTAAGGTCTTTTTCGCCAATACCGGCCGGTGAAGTATGATCTCAGTCCGTTTCGTTTTACCGATAGTCCCTTTTTCCACTTCTGTCCAACGTCAGGGCAGTGTTTGCGCTTGATTAGTCAGTCAGTTGATGACTATGAACAAGCCGAAAACAATAATTCACTTAGTATGAAAAAACAACTTAACATACCATGCATGCTCATGATGGCGCTGTTGCTGTCATGCGGGGCCAAAGCACAAAAGCCCGACCCCATTTACCAAAAAGTGTTGCCAGGAGATATTAACCTGAGCCCGGACCGTATCAAGTCACATAAAGTGTCCTACAAAAAGGGCAGGGGGCGGATGATCTATGATATGCATAAGGTGCGTAAATGGGACCGGGAAGTATATGAACTGGCCATTTACTTCGGAGATGAAAGTGCTACTCCTGACCGGATTTATATAGATCCTGGTTCATTGGGCTTTGCCGGCCGAAGACTGCAAATGGACAAGGCTGGTTATACGCTGGATTTACAGTTTGATGACAATACCATGAAAGGAGCGCTGACTCCGCTTGAGGGGTCTGATTATGAGTACAGGGAATACAACAAGGTACATCCTCATGAAGCTTTCGAACCGGCCGTGATCAATTATGCGATCACAGCGCTGCCTTTGAAAGAAGGCTATACGGCCTCAATTCCCACTATGGACCTCAATAATGGATCTGAAATTATTTGGGCCAATATTAAAGTAGAGAAACGGGAAGAGGTGACCATCGGCAGCAAGACTTTCGACACCTGGAAGGTAACTTCCAACGGTATACGGAACAAGACTGTCTGGGTGACTACTACCGAGCCCTATGTGATCAAAATGAAAACCAAAGGCAATCCCGGAGTCTGGGAGCTGGTGACGGAATAGTCTCAATGAGTATATCAGTTTTTCATGGTTTGTAAACTGATAAACAAAGAAGCCCCGGCCTGATAAGGCCGGGGCTTCCGGTATTTCATATTTCCTGAGGTATCA
>DIYF01000187.1:125163-181746 GCA_002427745.1 Roseivirga sp. UBA6061
TATATTTCCTGAGGTATCAGAATTTCAGGCTGTTAATCAGCTGAGTGTTCAGGCGTACATAATCAGGGTTGCCACCGGCCTCAGCCAGTTTTTTCGATTCTTTGGCAGCCGCTGCCGCATCTTCATTGTAGCCAAGTCTGGCCAGAATTTTGGCCTTCAGGTGAATCTCCCAGTATTTCTTGTTGTCTCCAGAGATTTCTATAGCCTTTTTAGACCAGGCCAGAGCCTTCTGATCATCTTTATGAGCGTCATAGTAGAAAGTGGCTGCCTGGAAGTAATCGGTGTCCTTTGCCGTATTTCCGTCTATCAGGTGCTCTTTGATATAAGCCATTACCTGGGCTTCGGCATCGTTTTCAATAGTAAATACTGCCTTTGTCTTTTCCCATTTCATGTTCAGTTTGGCAGAGTTCATTTTGAAATCAGAGAAGCTGACAGTGAATGTCTCATAGTGACTGCTAGGATGCTTGGTAGGCACGGTAAAGCGTAGAAAATCTTCCGCGGCATCATAGCCGAGAGATCCCCACCAGGTCAGGTTCTTGCTCAGTATGATGGTCCACTCGTTTTCACCCGGAATAGAATAAAGGGCATATTCACCGGCAGGTACCGGATTACCTTCAATCTTCACGTCCTGGCTGAAAGAGATTTTGGTAGAGGCATTGGCCCCGGTTCTCCATACTTCACCAAAGGGCACCAGACGTCCGAATACCTTGCGGCCTTTTGCACTGGGGCGGGAGTAAACCACTTTTACATCTGCCAGACCCACTGTGCCTTTCAGTTCAAAGGTAGGGCTGCCTGCAGGCATTCTGAGTTGCGCCTGCACACTGTAGGCCGTAAGAATGGCCAATATCATAAGAGTAATTCGCTTCATTGTCTTTTTGTTTTTACATACCAAAACTATAAAAAAAGCACCTATAGAAAACTATAGATGCTCGTTGATTTCATCAGGTCCGTTTCAAAAGTTTTGCCGGGGCAGTACTCATAACGGCCGCTGAAAATTCTTAGTTGGTTACTTCAATCTTGAATTTCACTGAAGTGTTTTCCCAGGCCAGCTCAAGGTTGGCATTGTCCTTGGCATTCTTATCGAAATCGGTCACGTTGATCGTAAAAGTCTCGATTTTAGTAGCTGAAGTAGCAGGTGCTACTTTGAATGACAGGATGTTATTCTTTTCATCTACTCTGAAAGGGTTAGTTTCAGCAGTGTTATTATTCAGAATAATGGTCCACTCATCTTTACCGGGAATGGTGAAAAGGTTATAGTCACCGGCTTTTACTTCGTTGCCTGCCAGTTTCACGTCTTTCGAAAAAGAGATTACGGTCCGGGTATTGGCCCCGGTTCTCCATCTTTTTCCTACAGGGGTGAGAGAGGTGTACATATCTCTGCCGTCAAGGCTCGGACGAGAGTATTCAATTTTTACTTCGGTGAGTCCTACCATCTGGCTGATTTTCTGTAGTGGACTTGGCGCTGCATCCTGTGCTTTAAGTGTATTGACAGAAGCTACAAGGGCCATAGCAAGCAGTAGTGTAAAGATTCTTTTCATGGTTGTTGTTATTTCGTTATTGGCGCAAATATAAAAAGCCATCCCTGAATACAATCAGAGAAGGCTTTGAATAATTTGGATACAGTGACCTAGTTGTTAACTTTTATCGGGAATTTAACCGAGATATTGCCCCAGGCCAGCTCTATGTTGGCATTGTCCTTGGCGTTTTTATCAAAGTCGGTCATGTTGATGGTAAAAGTTTCTACTGAGGTTTGGCTGGTAGTCGCTTTAGCCTTGATGCGCAGTACATCATTAGACTTATTGTATTGCGTTCCCCATTTGTCAGTTACACTATTGAAAATGATAGTCCATTCTCCGTTACCCGGAATTGAATAGAGTGAATACTGGCCAGCTTTAAGGCTCTGTCCACCTACCACTACATCTTTACTAAAACTGATGAGTGTGTTGTTATTCGCACCGGTTCTCCATACTTCGCCATTTGGCCTGTCATTCACCAGCGTGCTTACTTCTCTGCCATCCAGACTGGGTCTGTGATAGACAATCTCCATTTGTGTGTTGCCTATTGCCTGAGAAACAGTAGCCTTGGGACTGGCAGCCGGCCCGCGTTGAGCCATTACCGATTGTGCAGCCATTAAAAGGCTCATGCTAAAAAGTAGAGTGAATATTTTTTTCATGGAATTTTTGTTTGTTTTAGCCTCTTTTACTGAAATGACTGCAATAGGTTCCCGCTATTTGATGAATGAATCAGATTGAACCGATGTGTACAGCCTTTATTAAGACAAACGACATGCTATGAAGCTCGAACGCGACTTTTATGAACGTAATGATGTAGTCAAAATCGCACAGGACTTATTGGGTAAAACACTGGTTACGAGCCTTAATGGCCAGTACACAGCCGGTAAGATCACAGAGCTGGAAGCTTATGCCGGCAGGGATGATAAGGCATGTCATGCGAATGACGGTTTGCGCACAAAACGTACAGAAGCCATGTACTGGCAGGGAGGAACCGCCTATGTCTACCTATGTTATGGCATACATCATTTGTTCAATGTGGTCACCAACAGGGAAGGGCTGGCTGATGCTGTTTTGATCAGGGCTATTGAGCCGCTGGAAGGCCTGGAACTTATGCAGGCCAGAAGGAAAAAACCGAAGCCAGACAAAACACTCAGCTCAGGTCCGGGCACCCTGAGTGCAGCACTGGGTATCAATACCCAACAGCATTATGGCCTGGATCTGCTTGGAGACACAATCTGGATAGAAGATGCTCCGGCTGTACGAAAGAGCGACAGGGTGGTGTCTACCCGTATCGGGGTAGAATATGCAGAAGAAGATGCCCTGAAACCATGGCGCTTCTACTTAAAGGACACAAAATGGGTGTCTAAGAAACTAAAAGAAGATAAGGTTATGTAGCATAGGTAACCGGGGTTGCTTGAATAATGACCTATGGAGCGGATCAGCGGATGCCTTTGTCATGAGAAGTATATGTGCCTGTCTTTTGCGGTAGACAATCTTCCGACCAGTCAGTCTTATTTATGCAACGATGTTGCATAGATTTTGTAAACTCAGTAGTTTTAATCAGCCATAATCTGTGCTAAAGATAGCATAGAGAAAGTTTAAGCTGACAATAACTATGAGAGTTAAACTTCTGATTCTATTTCTATTAACCTTTGCAAGTTACCAGGACAACACACCTGAAGGCTGGCATATTTTCAGCGAGGTCGAGTTTGTTCCTAAGTTTTTTGAAGAGGCCGGAGGTCATTTGGCCGTTCCAAAAGTCACGGAAGAACTAAAGCTCATTGAAGGAACTGAGGTAGAGTTATCAGGCTTCTATATCCCACTGGAGCTGGATTCTTCCATTATGCTTTCCGCTCTGCCATATAGCTCTTGTTTTTTCTGTGGGGGAGGTGGCCCTGAAACAGTAGCGGAAGTACAGGTTTTCCCTTTGCCCAAAAAACTGGCTCCTGATGCTTTTTTGAGGGTAAGAGGCAAGCTTAAGTTCAATGATTCAGATCTGACTCATCTGAATTTCATACTTGAAGACGCCAGTGTGATTAAGCGCTGATGTGGATATACAATCGGCAGAATCCCTTAGGTTTCCTTTATTACGCTTTGTGAGATTCAATCGGTAGTACAGCAGTCGTCTTTGCATTTACAATACTTCTGATTGTAAATATGTAGTACTGCTATGATGAGTGCAGGAATGTACACTGATGCTTCCGGCAAATGCTTTACTTCAAAGGTTTCATTCAGGATTGCCAAAAGCAGTACAGACCATGTTGACCATAAGGCTATTTTCATCCAGTTTTTCACAGTGGTCTTCAGCGTCAGATAGATAGCTCCGAAGGAAATGACTATGAAGACATAATCAATCATGTGATACCATTCAGGCACGTAGACAGAACCCGCCTTCGCCAAAAATATGAATGGAGTTGCCATGCAGTGCAGCGCACATAAGCCGCTGGTGGCTGCTCCAATGGTATCGGGCATTCTGAGCCTTTGGATTTGAATCATGAATCTGATCTATTTTTTGCAATAATGTTGCAAAAATAAGAAAGTGAATTGTAGGTGCAACGTTGTTGCAATATATTTATGGCATGGGTACAATGAGAAAAACGAAATCGGTCGATGCTCTGCTTAAATTGTTTCAGGAACCTAACAAAGCCATATCCATAGGAGAGTTTGTAGAGGCGCTTCGTGGCGAAATGAACAGAACCACCGTATATCGCATTCTCGATCGTCTCGAAAAAAATGGCACACTGCACTCTTTTGTAGGAAAAGACGGGGTAAGGTGGTATGCTCTCTGGCATGGATCGACTTCGGCTGCCCATCATCATCCACATTTTCAATGTAAGGAGTGTGGTAAAATGGAGTGTCTCTCAGACCACCTGGCAATTCCAAGCATACCGGATTACAAAGCAGAATCTGTATCTCTTTTATTTATCGGGAGCTGCAGGGACTGTTGCGAGTAGACAGCAATGCCGTGGTACCAACAAGTCTGAATATCCCCTAATTCTGATTTTCTATCTCCGGCTTTATAACTGAGATGCTGTCTTGAATGACTTGTTCCAGTAGAGAGGTTTCACTTCCGGGACCTACGGTGAGCAATTTTGCCCCTGTAGTAGGAACACCGTAAAATGGTCTTATGCGTACTTTGCCATCAGGTGTACGCTCAAAGTAGGTATATTCTTCTTTGCCTGCGATTTGAGTGCAGCCTTTAACACGAAGAATGCTTCCGGGCAGGCTGTTACAAATACTGTGGATACAGCTTTCATCCGGCAAACCGGGAAGATCTGCAGAGCAGGAAGACCAGTGGGCTTTGAGATGGTCAAACTGTCGGGCGTTGTTTTCAGAAGGAGAAAGCGAAGGAAGGAGCGAAGCATCAATCATATCCATGGTAATAATCTGAGCCAGAGGGTTGAACCTCTGGATGTCCTTCACCACGTATGCCTGTCGGTCAGCGGAAGCTTCTTCAGTATGGGTCAGTACAATGAGAGACGAGACCTGTATCTGGTTGGCTTCCAGCTCATTGTGCTCTCCCCGTTGTTGCCAGTTTTTGACGTCTACCACTGAAACCTGGACAGGAGGCAGGTATCGCTCATCAAGGCCTACCCCCAGAAAGCCCATTAAAGAACAGGCATCGGAAGTACCATTGGCTTCTATCAGGGTAATGCCATGGGGCCGCTCAGGTATGGTGTTGACGTAGTACCTCAGCTCGCCAATGCCACTACAGCAAATACAACTGCCGTTAAGTGGTACCACCTGTTCAGAGTTTACCTGATCCATAAGCTGCTGTACATCAAGGTGAGCATTTTCATAGTCATTCAGAATGACATAGGGAGTCCAGCCACTGTTGATATAGCTTGTCAGGAGGTGTTTTAATAAAGTGGTTTTTCCTGCACCTAAAAAACCCACAACTGTGATGATCGCTTCCATATTGCTGCAAATGTATGTTATTGGAGAAACATCTTAGAGATGTCCGGTCTGTATTTGAATGGTGGTTTACCCGGGTAGTGTCCGGAAGTACCCTGTGTGATTTTGTGAAATACACTTCAAAGCCAGTGCCAGGCGTTTAAGGGAAACCACCTGGTGGGTAAAGATGAGAGATTAAAAGGCAGGATACCTGAAATACCCTGCCTTTTAGAATTATTGAATATTCAGCACAAAAGTGAGATCGAAGTCAGTATCTCCGTCATTAACTCCTGAAGTAGAAGTCTTTACATTTGGCTGGTGCTGTAATCTTGCACGGAAAGAAGCTCCCGTGGTGGCACTTCCGGCAGTCCAGGTAGTGCTCAATCCAACAGGGTTGTTGTTTTCATCCATGTCGTTGTAGTTAATCGCGTCAGAGGCGTTATCGAAGTTGCCATCGCCTGCAGGGTTGGTAAATACATCGTTGGTGAAAGAGAAGAAGAACTGGTGCTCATGATCTTCATCCACGATTTCTGCCCCGATATCTTCTACATCGGTAGGGTCAAGGGCATTCAATATTTCATAAGTGAGCGTATAAGTCGCTCCAGCAGTCAATGTAATGTCATCGAGAACCTGCAACTCCTGGACACCTACTCCGTCAGGGTCTTCGGCACGGGCTCTTACCACGTCAGTTGCATCTGCATTGTTGGTAAAAATAAGCGTGACATTGGTAAATACCTCCAACTCATTTTCTTCTTCAGGAGCGTCATCATCTCCACAGGCACCCAGGAAAAGTACTCCCAGAACCATGAAGTACAAACTGTACTTTCTTACAAATTTTAGCATGTTAACTTTCATTTTCATATGTAGATTAGAATTTATAATTGAGTGTTATTAATACATTTCTGCCCAGCTCATCAGCGAAATACCGCATCTGGTTGAGATAGTCTCTGTAGCTGGTGTTAAGTATATTTCTTACTTCCAGCTGACCTCCGAACCGGCCTTTGCTCCACTGCCACATCACATTTGCCAGGAAATAGCCGTCAGGCGCATCTCTGAAATCAAAAATTTCAGATTCCGGGGTGATGATCACTTCCCGGTTGATTAGTTGCTCCACCGATACTGTTCTGGGCGCCTGAAACTGCCTGAAGGTATAGCTGGTTTGCATGGTGAGCTTTGATTCGTCAAGTCCTGCGATTGAAGATGTTTTCCAGGACAGCTCAGCATTGATATTGAGGGGTGGCTGGTTTATGAGGGGTTCATCCTTACTCACATTTTGTGACCAGAGATAACTCATGCCCAAGGTGCCTTTGAGGTTTTCTTTAAAAGCATGCTTGTAGGTAAAATCCAGACCGGTAAATACAGCATTGGCCTGATCGTATATAAACACAGGCATGGGGCCCCTGATGGTGCCAATCACGGCCACTGGACGGTCAAAAATGAAGTTTTCAATATAATGGCTGTAGGCGGTAAGGGTCAGAGAGTTTCCATCCTTTTGATAACTCAATTCGTTGATCCATTTATAGCCCTTCTCTGGCTCGGTAATGCCGTCATCTTCTGTGAGTACGCGATCTGTGCGAAGCTCCCCCTCATCATTGGAATAGTAACGCCACAGGCCGAATTGTAATTTAAAACCGTGCTGACCAAAACTATAGAGCTCCGCCATGTTGGGAGTACGCCAGGCAGAACCCAGGTTGCTTCGGAAGCTCCAGTCATTGGAAATTTCACGGACAAGACCAATGGAGGCCGTTACATTGGTAAAGCTGTATTTGTTTCTGAAAATGTCCTGGTTGGTTTCCCGGCCCCTTACAGAATTATGTTCGTGGTCGAGCCTCACACCAAACTCAAAGGTGTTTTTGCCCTTTTCAAGGCTTTCAATGGCAAACAGGCTGATCCGGTTGGTATTGTAATTCGGGATAAAGGGGGTAGTACCTGTACCGGGATTGTTGTCATTATTCTGGTAGAAGTACTGCAGGCCAATGATACCTTCCAGGCCGTTCCAGACAGGGTGATACCACTCCAGGCGTGCATTGGAGGTGTTTAGATCAAGGTCAATTATGGGCAGGTCGGCATTCCGCCTTACATCAAATTCATCGCGCTGATTGATCTGTTGGCTGATCAGAAATTTCAGTTTTCCCAGGTCAGAATACCAGTCAATGGCCAGGGTGCCCAGGTGATGTGTTGAGTTTTGACGGGGCTCATTAATGGTATAAGAAAAATCCCGGATAATGATGGGTTCACTGGCTGACAGCGAGCGCGCGAAGAGGTCTCCGCTGTCTGCTACGGAAGATCTTAGAAGCCCTAAATCCTGATTTACGTAGCTGTAGTATACCTTAAAATCCCATTGTGGAAGGTGATAGCGCATACCCAGGCTAGCAGAGCGTTCTATCATGCCGGTATTGGTGAGTACATAATCTGGTGCGCTGCGGTCTCCGATTCTCCGGTAAGCGGCTCCCAGGTGATAGCTGAATTTTTCGTTGCCCGCTCCCAGATTGGCATTTGCGTGATAACCTCTGCCATTCGTCTGGTAGCCTGAGCTTATGTTGCCATGTAGCTTTTGTGACAGGTCCAGTGAATGTCCTTCTACGACTACTGCGCCTCCCAGGGCTTCAGGACCATAACGTACACCTGAAGCTCCTTTGAGCACAGATACATTATCAGCACTGGTAATATCTATTTCAGGAGCATGGTCACTGCCCCAGTTTTGAAAACCGTGTTTCACGCCATTATTGACAACCAGAATACGGTTTCCGTAAAGGCCGTGAATTACAGGAACCTGGACATTAGCCCCCACGGAAGTGAAGGTGACTCCCTGAATGTCTCCAACGGCAGCAGCCAGCGAGGTAGTGGTTTTGGCAGCCAGCTCAGCTTTGTCTATTCTGTCTCCCGCCAGAGATTTTACATCTCCGGTGATTGTTTCTCCCTCTACTACCACGCCTTCCAGGTCAGAGGAGGACGGAGCCATATAAATCACCGGTTTTTCATGGTAACTGTCATGATGATGTGCAACCGGTTTATAACCTATACTGGAGCACAGCAGGGTATACTCTTTTTTGCATAGCTTGTCCAGTAAGAATTTTCCGTTCTCATCAGCTACTGTACCCAGTTCGGTGTCCTTGATCCTTACGGTGACAAAGGGGATCGGCTGCTTAGTCTCTGCATCCAGTATTGTGCCCTGAATCTTATACGTACAGGGGGACTGTGACTGCATGGCGCGGACTATATGTACATGGCAACATGCACTCAGTAGCACCAAACAAAACAAAATACATTTCCGGATCTTTTCCATTAAATATTAACTGCTATATCATTCTGATAAGAGCAGGCCAAACAGCCTGGCCTTGTGGTTATTAGCCCGCATACTTGTCTTATGGTCGTACTCTTTGTCACAAGGGTAGGAGCGTACTATCTCAAACCCGGGTTTTAAAGTGATAGAAAAGAGTCCATGCCTTGAGCGGGCAACAGGGAGTTATTCAGGACTGTTTGGGAGGAGGTGGATGGATGCCCAGAACAGGAGATGAATACTGTAGCAGTGGAGGAGAAGGTAGCTTTCGTGTAATAGTTTTGCTCAAATCAGAAGTTGTCACTCGCCCATTCTCAAAGAACAGTTTTGGAAAAAAGGAAGAAACCGTAACGGTTTTAACCGGAACAGGACCTAAATCTCCGGGAATAAGTCCTTTTAGTACGCAAGCTGTTTCATCATTATCTGTAAGATGGAGATGTTCTGTGCACTCCAGCGAATGGGTGTCAAAACCGAAGGCCATGAGCATAACAGCAGGTCCGAACGTATTCAAAGAGATGAGTCCAGCCAACAGGGCACTGGCCAGTATCTTAAATACCGTTGCGTCCGATTTCGATCCCTCTTCTTGCTTATGCATCATTGTTGCAAATATACAAACTGGGTTTTCTTACGGAACAATAATCGGCTTTGTTATGAGGGCAATTGTTCTGAAGGTTACAATTGTCACTGCAAACGGGCAAAAAATAGCAGTCAAAGGAAAGAGTTTTCCGTGTGCAAGACTTTCTCGGCATGAATTATAAGCCACCGAGCCGTAATTTTTTTACAAACGGTAGATAAAAAAGGAAGGTCTACTTGCAACATAAGTGCAAATGCAATAACGTTGCACTAATAACCAAGAAGAGTTCCCAAAATAATGAGAAAATTACTAGAAATCAGATTGAATTGGCTTGTAAGCCTGATGACTGCCATGATGGTGGTGTTGGTAATGTCCGGATGTGATTCGGATGATCCGGATCCTGTGGATGAGCCGGAATTGATTACCACAATGAACGTTACTTTCACCAACACGGCTGATGCCAGCGATGTGGTGACAGCTTCGTTCAGAGACCTTGATGGTGAAGGAGGAAATGATGGTGTAACGACAAATCCAACACTTTCTGCCAATGCGACTTATACAGTGACGATTGAGTTCCTGAATGAGTCAGAAACACCTGCCGAAGATATTACAGCAGAGGTAAGAGAAGAAGATGAAGAACATCAGGTGTTCTTTATTGCTGCAGCAGGCCTGAATTTCACTTATGCTTATGGTGATCAGGATGCAGACAACAACCCAATCGGACTAACTGGAACTGCGACAATCGGTGCAGCAAGTTCAGGTACACTAGACGTAGTATTAGTACATGAGCCTATGAAGTCGGCTGCTGGTGTGAGTAGTGGAGACATTACTAATGCCGGTGGAGAAGAAGACATCAGAGTACCGTTCACAGTAACTATACAATAAGGTTGATATAGTTTAGTAGTGGAGCAGCGGTTGAAATACTCGGAACGAGATGCAAAAGCTGTTTTAAGTAAACACCAACACAAGGCGACCCGTCAACGTGTTGGTGTTTTACTTTTATTAATGAATCAGAAAAGAGCTTTTACGCTCAAAAACCTGACGGAAATACTGTCAGAGACTACAGACAGAGTCACTATCTACAGGGCTCTGAAGTTATTTTTAAAAGAAGGAATTGTCGCAAAGGCAATGAACGCAAAGGGGCATACTTGCTTTTTTTATCTGGATCACCTTCCGGACAACAAGCAAACTGAGGCCTACCTCGAATGTGAAAACTGCGATCAGATTTTTGGTCTGCCTTCGTTACCCGATCAATATCTTAATCAGCTCAATGCCTATCAGGTCAAACCCCTGGCCACTCTTTTGAAAGGGCAGTGCCAGCGAGCCGACTGTGCCGGCTGACAAGGCTATACCTTTACCGGGCTGTAACTAAGGAAGATAATTCGTACTCAGGCACTGTGCAGTAAGCCTGGTAGTATGAGCAATGACCCAGGTATTATCTAAAGTACAGGTGTAGCGCTTGTGAAAACTTCGGAGAATTGTTTCTCCGCTTCTAAGATCATTTCAATGATAATCAGTGGTGCGTGATGAGCACGCGAACCTGCCTATAAGATTCTCTCATGTAAGTAATGTGTCTTACTTATGCATCATTGTTGCATAAATGAATTGTTTTGTTCTTTTTGCATCATTGTTGCAAAAATAGCTCAAGATGCTGCATACAGAAAACCTGACCAAAGAGTATAACGGACAGAGGGCCCTCGACAAACTCAACCTGAGTGTGGAATCAGGCGATATTTATTGCCTGTTGGGAGCAAATGGTGCCGGTAAGTCTACTACCATCAATCTTTTTCTGAATTTTATTCAGCCGACCGAGGGGAGAGCTATCATTGATATGATGGACGTAAGTAAAGAGCCTCTTAAGACCAAAGAGGTGATTGCCTATATACCTGAAAACCTGAACTTATACGGGGAGCTCACGGGGCTGGAAAACCTGGAATATTTCGTGGGACTTTCAGGAAAGAAATATGCTAAGTCTCACCTGTCAGACTATTTGAAAGAAGCTGGACTTCAGGAAAACGCTCACAGACAAAGAGTAAAGGGATATTCTAAGGGTATGCGTCAGAAGGTGGGGATTGCTATTGCTCTGGCCAAAAGAGCCAAGGCGCTCTTGCTTGACGAACCTACGTCTGGTCTTGACCCCAAAGCCAGCAATGAATTTTCAGAGCTTCTGGTAAAACTCAGCAATCAGGGAGTTGCCACACTTATGGCTACTCATGACTTGTTCAGAGCAAAGGAAACAGGTACCCAACTCGGCATCATGAAATCAGGTGTATTGGTTGAGCAGCTTGACGCTGATGATATCAATCACAGTGACCTTGAAAAACTGTATCTCGCCCACATGAACTAATGTCTGTCACGATGCTGCGTTTATTAACCAAAAAAGAACTTCAGGAAATACTGCGTTCCGGTCAGCTTCGCATTGCCGGACTGATCGTACTTGTGTTGACGGTCATTGCCATACTGGTGAGTGCCGGCTATTATCAGTCTGTACAGCAACAGCATGAGCAGGCCAGCAACAATGAGCGCAATGTATGGGAGAGTCAGGATGATAAAAATCCTCACAGTGCAGCACATTACGGAACTTACGCTTTTAAACCCAAATACCCGCTGTCTCTGATTGATCAGGGCGTGGACAAGTTTGTAGGAATTTCCATTTTTCTGGAAGCACACAAAAGAAATGAGGCCCAGTATATGGCGGCCGCAGATCAAACTGGACTGGCCAGGTTCGGAGAACTTACACCAGACTTTATATTGCTTTTTATTATTCCTCTGCTCATAATTCTCATGGGTCATGACAGTTTTACCCGTGAGAGGGAGAGGGGAACTCTGAAGCTGATTAAAAGTCAGGGAGTAAGTCTCCGGCTGGTGTCCATTGCCAAGTGGCTGGGGGTGTTCATCCCGATTACCGTACTTACCCTCTTTATATTCCTGCTGGCCGGTATTTTACTTGGTACTTTAGGGGATTTTGGTGAGCTCAGCTGGTCTGATCTGCTCATTATGATGGGGGTATACCTGGTGTATTATGCCATTTTCACCTGTATTACGCTCATATCTTCATCACTATCCAGAACCTCGGGTATCTCTCTTGTCAGTCTGCTGGGATTCTGGATCATCGGTTGTCTGGCTATTCCCAAGGCGGCTACCAATATTGCCGAGCAGCAGCATCCCTACCCGACCAAACAGGCCTTTGATGAGGCCATAGCGCTCGACAAATCCAAAGGCCTGGATGGGCATGATCCCTGGAGTGAAGCTGCCAAAAAACTGGAAGAAGAGACTTTAAAGGCTTACAAGGTTTCAAGCCTTGAAGAGCTGCCTTTTAATTATGACGGTTACCGTATGCAAAAAGGAGAGGAGCATGAGGCAGAAATATACTTTAAGCATTATCATAAACTCAAAGATGTACACAATGCGCAAACAGGCATATACAGAAAACTGACCTCGTTTTCGCCTTATTTGCCCGTGCGCTTTCTGTCTATGTCACTGGCACATACAGACTATGGTACCCACTGGCATTTTTCAGATGCAGCAGAAAACTATAGGATAGAGCTACAAAAAGCCCTGAACGATGATTTCGCTGAGAATTCGGCTTATGGTAACTGGGCGTACAAAGCAGATAAATCTTTATGGGCCGATATTCCGGAGTTCTCCTACAGCCCTCCGGAGCTACAGGACGTTATTGGTCAGAATACCGGGAACTTTGCGGCCCTGGCAGGCTGGCTGATCGTGGCTTTTGCAGGACTTTTTATTTCTACCAAAAGACTCTGATCATATGCTCTCCCTGAATATCGTTACAGAACTTCGCACTATTTTCAGAAACTATTGGCTGGCAGCCATAACAATACTGTTGATAACCGTATGTCTGTACGCGGGCTGGAATGGTCAGAATCATGTAGACAGACATCAGGACAGTATAACTTCAGCATTGGAAGAGATGCAGGAAGCTGATGATTTAATGGCTGCACAGCTCGATTCAATTGAAAGAGGCCTTAAGATCGGTTTACCTACCTGGCAATATCCCAGCTCACCAACGGCTACGGGCGATCGTGCTCCCAGGGTAGCGGCCTTTCCTCCGGGAAATCTCGCATTGATCTCTACGGGACAAAGTGATATGTTCAATCACTATGTCAAGCCCACACTGACGGGGGATAGCTTTAGTATAGGCTTTACCGAACTGAGCAGTCCGGTTAGCCTTTTGATGGGGAATTTTGATCCTGCTTTTGTACTTGTCTATCTGTTACCACTGATCATTATCAGTTTTTGCTATAACATACTGAGTAGCGAAAAAGAGCATGGATCTCTGGTACTTGTGGCTTCAAGCCCGCTGAGTGTAAGGCGCTGGCTTCTACAGAAAATTGCCGTTCGTTTTGTTGTACTCATACTTCTTCTCACCATTTGTCTATTGCTTATGCTCATGATGAATGGGGTTATGATTAATGCTGAAGCGCTTTTGATGATAATAATGGTTTGGTTATACGCTGCTTTTTGGTTTGCTATGGCGTATTTCATAAACCTTCGGGGTAAATCCAGCGCCAGAAATGCCATCACTTTACTGGGACTCTGGGTGGCACTGGTGCTGGCGATTCCCTCTTTGATCAGTCAGTCCGCGAGTACCTTTTATCCGGTACCTTCGCGGGCTTTACTGGTCAATGAAATGCGGACTTTGCAGGCTGAGCTGGATAAGAAACAGAATGAAATACTGGATGACTATCTCAGAAACCACCCTGAACTGATTACAAGAGATGCTGATGAAAGTACCGCCTATGGTTGGTGGCAACGCTATTTTGCTTCTAAAGAGCTGGTTTCCGAAAGAATGGCTCCCTTGCTGGATAATTATGACGAAAGCCTCAAACAACAGCAGCGCTGGGTAAACAGGCTCAGTTTTTTATCGCCCGCCATTGTTTTCAGAAGCAGCCTGGATCATATGGCTCAAACCTCCACAGCACATTATGACAACTATCGCCAAAGTGTGCTGGGCTTTGCTGACGAATGGCGAAACTTCTTTCTGCCAATGGTCTTTCAGGATAAGCCTTTTACCAAAGCAATGATTGCTGATTTACCGGCTTTTCATATTGAAGAGTCCGGTCTGAAATCTCCTGTTCCTGCTAATGCCACTATTCTTTTGGTCATGGTGGCAGGCTTGATTCTTGCCAGCTTCGCCATGAGCAGAGCCGGTAAAACCGAGCATCTGATGCAGGGGTAAGCAGCATCAAAACTCAAAATGTATGAACCGATTTTTTGCACTGTACCTTTTCTTTGTGTGCTATGGTCTGAGCGCACAGGAGAAAAATGACGGAAATTTCCCCCCACCTGAAAATCCACCTGAGATCAGGGCTGTCAGAGCGAGCGGATCTATTCGCATTGATGGAAAACTGAATGAAGCGGACTGGCAGCGTGCTGTACCTGTCAGCAACTTTTTCAGAATGGAACCCCGGCAGGGAGGAGACTATAAATACAGAACAGAAGTACGGATTCTGTTCGATGATAAAAACCTGTATGTAGGGGCGTTTTGCCAGGATTCACTGGGAAGAAAAGGCATCAGGGTGCAGGACCTGCGGAGAGATTTTGTCTGGAACGAAAATGATGTTTTCAGTATTCAGCTTGATCCGCAAAACCTCAAGCAGTTTGCTGTGTCATTCCAGACAACGCCTTATGGCAATCAACGTGATTTACAGAATTTTAATGACCAGGTAACGGATAATGACTGGAATGCCCTGTGGACGGTGCGAACCAGTCAGACGGATGACGGCTACTTTGCGGAGTTTGCCATCCCTTTCAAATCGCTGCGCTATGATGCGGTGGCTGAGGGAGCACAAGCCGAATGGGGCGTTACTTTCAATCGCCTTGCCAGAAGAGATTATGAAATCACCGTCTTTCCGGCTATTCCACAGTCTTTTTCACCCTATCGTATGACCTATGCGGCCCGCCTCACCGGCCTGGAGCTGCCGGCACCCAGTGCCAATGTCAGAGCTGAACCCTACGCACTGTATCAATACGATGAGCGCACGGCTGATGGTACAACCGTAAGCGAATCGGACTTTAAACTGGGAGGAGATGTTAAGTGGGCGGTCAACCCCAATACCGTACTGGACTTAACTTTCAATACGGATTTTGCTCAGGCAGATGTAGACCGTGCTGTCAACAACCTGGAACGTTTCAACATCTTCTTCCCTGAGAGAAGACAGTTTTTTCTGGAGAACTCAGGCATATGGGCAGGAGGGCGACAGACAGCCATAAGACCATTTTTCAGCAGACGCATAGGGCTGAGGGGTAATTTCAATGCATCTCCGGCTCGTATTGATGCCGGAACCCGCTTTACACTGCGCGATGAGAAAAAGGCTATTGCCGGGTTGTACATGCATCAGGCAGAAACCAACAGTTCAGCAGCAGCCAGTTTTGGAGTCGCCCGCTATCTCAGAAACTATGGTCGTGAAAACAATATTGGTGTCATGGTGACACACAGAATTGATGAAGCCTCAGGTGAATTGGGGCTGGACAAGCAGTCGAACAGTACCATTACCATTGACGGGCTTATCAGGCCATCCAGTATCTGGTCAATTAATTATCTGGCTACGGCATCATTAGACCATGAATTAGACAGGTCTGGCTTTGCGGGGCGCTTTTTTGCAGGGCGCTCGGCCAACAATTCATACTGGGGCTGGGTAACCGAGGTAACTACAGGGAATTATAACCCCGCCATGGGTTTTGTGAGGCAGAGAAACGTAATCAGACATAATCCCGGAGGTTATTGGATTGTCAGGCCCAAAAAACTTCCCTGGATCAGAAGGTGGGACCCCGGCTTCTTTATCGACTATTATCATAATGCCGATGATCCCGGTAAGTTTCAGCAGGCCAATATCTGGTTGTTTCCTGTCTGGATCTTCTTTACTGATGGCAGCTTCCTGTCGTATTCTATTTTCCCGACCTGGCAGAATATCAACTTCAACTTTGCCCCCCTGGGCATTGAGATAGCTCAGGACGATTACTATTACACCCGTCATGAAGTGCGCTTTAACACTGATCAGTCCAGAAAGTGGTCGCTGAGCGGGGGCTATGAATGGGGTGACTTCTATAACGGAAGAAGACAGACTGTGACATCAGGTGTTCGCCTGGCACCGAATCCGAAAATGGCTTTTACCTTCGATTATGAATACAATCGCCTGAGAAGACTCGGAGCCTCCGATGAGAATCTTGAGACTCATCTGACCACAACAGGGGCACGTTTTGCGGCTAGTCCCAGACTTCAGCTCTCCACTTTCTATCAGTACAATACTTTTGATGAGCAGGGGCGCTGGAATGTGCGATTGAGCTGGGAGTATCAACCCTTGTCTTTTATTTACCTGGTATTCAATAATACACAAATTGACGCTCTGGAGACCCCTTTTGAGACTCAGCAGTTCATAGCGAAGCTCACCTTTCTCAAGCAGTTTTGATCATTTATCGCTATCACACCTGCTGTTCAAAAAGCTCCATAAAGATCTCGGCAGTTTGTTTGGCAGCCAGGGCAGGCATAAGGGCTGTATCGGAAATGCCCGACACCACCCTGGAAATATTATGATCCACTGTGCCTTTGGCAGCCCAGGTTTTAACAGGTGCCGCGGTAAGGTAGGCCGAGAAGTTGTGGTGTCCCGAACCGGGACGCTCCCCAACGATATGGATAATGCCTTTGACACTATTTTCGCCTTTGGCCTTGCCAAACAGTACTTCTCCTGCCTGGTAACCCGCTCTCACCCGGCCGTTGGTAATCAGAAGCTGTTCCTGTGCCACCCTGAGCTGTCGCGACTTGAGTTCGGATTTCAAGGCTGAGAGAAAAGGAGTGAGGTGTCCTTCATCCATCAGTGCCCGGGCGTTCAGTCCGTCTGATATAACAATCTGCACATCGGGCAGGGCTGCGCCCCGGTTGGTCCGTAGCCTTTCCAGTTGCAATCGACTCAAAGTCTCCAACTGCTCACCTGATTCAGGATGATAAACATAATCTCTTCGGTCAGCAGATTTGGTTTTAAGAGCGATGGCTGATGCTACTGAACTTTTAAAATCAGGGGTCATTTCTGTCCATAAACTCTCCTTTGCATCATCATAGAGCCTTTTGACCTCTTTTTCCAATGACCGGGGCAGATCCCAGGTATTTTTACCGTAACCTTCTGCAACAGGCACACCACGTTCAGTGATTTCTGTAATCAGCGCTCTGCCTTCTTTGTAGATCTCGGCCTGATTACGGTTGTCCTTTATGGCGCGTTTGTATTGGTAGTATACCCAGAGTGGGTCACCAAAGTGGCGGGTGGGCTTGTTATCAGATCCAATGATCCCGATATGTTTAAAAAAGTCCCACATATCATCATTCACCTTATAGCCAAATTGGTTCCTGATCCTTACATGATTGTTGAAAGCTGTGGTCAGGTAACTCAGCATGGGGTCATTTTTGGTCGGTAAGGCCATCAGATATGCAGGGTTAGCAGGCATTACCTGCTCAATACACCAGTCAAGGTCGTCCAGTGTCACATCCATATGAAGGGTGGAACATATATCCAGACCGATCGGGAGTCCGTGGAGCTTGCCCATAGCGGTATCTTCAAGGCAACACCGGACTAACTGCTCTTTGGTTTTAAACACCTCAGGACCAATAAAACCGGCTACATCATTGACATGTACCCATGGCGTGGTTTCCGGACTTTTGCCTTTAGCCAGTTCTTGTTTGAGTGCGCGCAGGAATCCGTACTTCCGCGCCTCATGTACCACCATATCAAAACCCTCACCATGACCATTGGTGAAATCAGCTCCCTGTCCCGTTTCAGCATACAGACCATATTTGCCTTTGCGTTCGGCTGCATGCCTGAACATTTTTTCTATGGTCACATCAAAGGTTTCATTGGCACTCACCGTACCAGCCAGGCTCTGAAACCAGATGCCTGTAGTACCCGGTTGAGAGCGCTCTACTTCTGCCTGTATGTCAATATGAGACAGTACACAATTCGGAAGAGTGTCTTCCAGGCCAAAAGCAACGAGTATGTCGTGCAGTGTCTTTTCAATGGCCGCTACTGACTCTGGTTCGCTCGAAACAGGGTTTGTACCGAGTACCAGGTCACCAACGGCATAAGACCAGGCGCAGAAAACCTGCATCATAATATCGTCTGTATTGTCAGTAGGGGAGTTTGGCTGCACTCTGGCACTCATATAGCCCTGGCTGCCAATCTTACTGCCGGGCAAGGGGTTGAAAACCTTTTGCCCTACCTGAATCAGTTCTTCGTTATTCATCAGCTTTACTACACAGGCAATGATATCACTGGAAAGCCCCGGCATGATGGCTTTGACCTCAGTTTCAGATTGATCCAGAATAAAGGTCTTCAGCTCTGACATGGACCAGCCTTTGATGCGTTCCAGAACCTGCTGGTCTAAACTCGCAGATATCAACTCTTTGATTTCATCAGTAAAGAGAGAGTTCTTCTCTAAAGCCTCTATGGTGGTATTAGCCAGTAGTTTTCTCGCATTCATTCTTGAAGCCTGATCTTTGGCAGCTACCCCCAGTGTGGCATCTCCTTCTTTGAAGGGATTGGCAGAACCGATGATCTGCTGATAAAGAGCCTGATCAAAGGAGCCCTTGGTTCTTTCTATATAGCTGAATACACCCTCACCGGCACGGATATGGTCGATGGCAGGGATGGTTGTGGTGCGAGAACTGTCGAACGACCAGAGTGTTTTTTTTTGGAACAACAGCATCAGGGCTCCGGCCAGCCCGGTTGATTTGATAAAGGCTTTTCTGCTAAGTTTGGCCATGGTTGAGGTCATTATTGGTTTAGCTAATACAAATTAGCCTTATTCAGGCACTATGAAAAATGTTGTCGCCACTATGTCAACGGTCAGAGCAGAGACTTCATGGCTTAAACCGTTTCCCGGTTCGTTCCAATAGGTTCTCACGGGCCAGATTTCTGGTGTTTCTGGCAAAATCCACCCCCTTTATATCAGCCAGTTTTTTAAGGATGTCGATTGGTGTGTAGGGATTGGCCGCAATCTGATTCAGTATTCTTGGACTTCCTGATGCATAGTATTTCATGATGACCTCAACAGAATCAGTTTCTTTGATAAGATCAACGGTTTCCATCTCAGCTGATTTCTCCTGAATCCTGGTGAACTCCGGCCTTTTATAGAGCTCGTTTTGAAAGTATAACTGCTTTTCCTCGCTTGAAGCCTCAACATAAATCAGAGACTCCCATAACCAGTATAAATCGTTGAATTCGTTAAGAACTCTTTTTAGATCTGTGAGACCATATTCATCTGACTGATATATCTCTTTGCCCAGGGTAAGGGCCGCTTCTTCTACTAAATGGCCTAATTTAAGAAGTACGGGATGTGATTGACGTGTATGACCCAGGGCAGTTAGTGCCAGGTTATTTTCTATCAAATAGAAACAGAGCTCATCAGGTATGCGCCTGTTATAATGCCAGATGGTTTGATCCCAGACAGTATTTTCAAGTACTGATCCCTGCATCTTGAGATGCATTGCCTTGATCAATTCGTCTGATTCAACAGGAGTTTCATCTCTGATATCAAGCTCTATGATGAATTGCGGGTATTCAACGTCTGCCGGAACTTCAATATCCGTTGCGATGACATATTCAAGCCAATCATTTATAGTGTCAAATGAGAAATTAAGTCGGTCTGTCATACTCCATCCTGATTCCTTGTGGAATCAACCAAATTCTAAAATATAGAAAGAAAGGAAACAGCTAAAGCACTAAATTCCCTTAGCTAGCCCGGTTTTTGTGATTGAGATGACACTAAAAACCTACACTCAATGATAAGGATCCGCCTCAAAATCTTCATTTGTCTCTGTCTCAACTGTACTATACTCACCACCCTGCAGGGGCAGCAGGATTTCAGAAGTCAGCGCACTAAATTCACATTATTCAATATAGGTTTTAACGGACTGGCCTCCGGGCTGGGAGCAGTCATCAACAAGGCCGATGATCAACCCACTGGAAAGGCCTTTCTTCGTGGTTTATCGAGAGGTGCTTTGGGAGGAGCCGTGATAGATTTGGGTATGCGTTCTACCAATCTCATAGCCACTGAGCAAAAACTCTGGCTCTCCTGGCCATCACGCATACTAACGGCCGCAGGTTCGTCAATGACGCTGAATGCCTCTCTGAACCAGTCGCTTTTTGAAAACCTGCATATCAATCTTTGGATTGTTCGCCTTGATTATCAGCCCAAAAACAACCATTTGAGAGCCAGACTATTTACTTCTGCACTATATGGAGCTCTTTTCGTGGCAAGGGACGGGCGCCTAGATCTCGGTAAGTCCCTTGAAACCGGAGTAATCTATTTTAACGGTGATACCTTTCGTACGCTCAACGGAGAGGCACCGGCAGTAGGAGGTGTAACATCTATTGGTATCAGTAATACATTCAGAGGACAGGGATTTTACAGTGTTTTCGCCCATGAGCTGGTACACTTAGCCCAGTTTGAGCGCTTCACCTGGTTCAATGCTTATGCAGATAAGCTTGACAAACGACTCAAAAACAAACATAGCTGGTATAAAAAACTGTCCCGTTATCTCTATTTCGACCTGAACGGCCCGGCTTTTTGGCTGGCAGCGAAAGCTGAGGGAGGGAAAACCCATAATTGCCGTTTTCTGGAGCAAGAAGCCGAAAACTACGGATCCGGATACTTTTACGGCTGCAATTAGTCACTTATAGAAGATGCTGGTCATTTATCGAAAAATACCGTCAGTCATCGAATAATGGTCTCTCCGCGTGTGTGGTGATAGTTATTTGTATCAAGATATCTCATATACGTGAAAACAACACCTTACCTAGTAGTGGAGCCCGGAGGAAGGCTTCTTTCCAAAAAATTCTTTCCCAATGAATGGGGTGCAGAGCTGGGCCTGTTACCCGGAGAATTGGTTCCTGAAAACATATTAAAAAACACTATAAATAAATATCGAGAGGGAGTCCCTGAAAAACATCACGTAAAAATAAGTGGTGTGAATGTGGGGCTGACAGTTGAACCTTCAAATGAAAATTTTCATATTTCATTTGAGTTGAAGAATAAAAAATCGATCCCTGAACGAAAAAACAACCTGAATCGCTACCAGCTTTTGGTAGAGGCAGCCAGTGATGTAATTTTTGAAATAGACATGGAGGGGCGGTTTACTTATATGAACCCGGCTGCGGTCAAAATGTCCGGTTACTCTACAAAAGAGATTATCGGGCAGCCCTTTACGCGTCTGGTCAGGCCTGACTGGCATCAAAAAGTAGTAGACTTTTACCTGGACCAGATACAAAACGCGAAAAAGAGCACTTACCTTGAATTTCCCGGTGTGAATGTAAAAGGGGAAGTCACCTGGCTTGGGCAGAATGTACAACTATTAGAGGATGAGGAGGGGCTGGTAGGCATGATGGCCGTGGCCCGGGATATCACCGAGCGGGTTAAGACGGAGGAGATATTGAGAAGATCGGAGGAGAAGTATCGGGGTATGTTGCAGGGACTTCAATTTGGCCTGGTAGAGGTGGACAATAACGAGAGAATCGTCTATGTGAACGAACCCATGTGTAAAATCACAGGATACTCTCAGGAGGAGCTTATGGGACAAATAGCCTCCGATATGCTGGTTGAAGAGAGCACTAAAGATATTATCGACAAGGAGAATAAAAGAAGACTGGATGGAGTGGCCAGTGTTTATGAGATCAGCATTAAGCACAAGAACGGTCAGCCGATATGGTCTTTGATCAGCGGAGCCCCGGTATTCGACCTGAAAGGTAAGCAGATGGGGTCTATCGGTATCCACATGGATATTACCCAGAAAAAGCAGGAAGAGTTTATTCAGCGCGAAATGTCTAAAAAGCTCTCTGCCCGGAATGTTGAACTACGCAAGAAGCAGAATTTTCTCAATGGCATTAATCACTTTGTTACAAAGCTTCTGAGCAAGGAAGATATTCACGGTATAGCCTGGGAAATCGCAGAGGATGTTATTGAGCACTTTGGTTTTGAAGACTGTGTCATCTATGTACTCAATGAAGAGACACAACAGCTGGATCAAATTGCCGCCTATGGTCCTAAAATGGAGAAAGGCAGGCAGATTGTTAACCCCATCACCGTACCCCTGGGAGAAGGAATTGTCGGTACCGTTGGGCAGACAGGTAAGGTTGAAGTAGTAGCAGATACCAGCAGAGATGAACGCTATATTGTAGACGACTGTCCTCGTTTGTCAGAGCTTAGCGTGCCTATTATTGCAGACGGTCAGGTTATTGGTGTCATCGATTCAGAGCATGAACAGGCCGGTTTTTTTCAGAAAGAACATGTAGATACACTGGTAACCATTGCTAACCTGGCTGCCAATCGCCTGAAAAATGCTATAGCCAAGGAGCGACAACTGGAGGCAGAGGCAGAACTGAGAGATAGTGAACGCAAGCTCAGGACCATTCTCGATTCGGCACTGGATGCCGTTGTAACCATTGATGAGAAAGGAATTGTTACGGAATGGAACAACCAGGCAGAGGTGATTTTCGGCTTTAGTCCGGAAGAAGCCATTGGCCTGCCACTTACCGATACCATTATTCCCCCGCAGCACCATGCTTCACATAACAGAGGTATGGCACATTATCTGAAAACAGGAGTGGGGCCGGTTTTGGGACAGAAAATTGAAATCACCGCATTAAGAAAAGGAGGTGAGGAGTTCCCCATTGAACTGGCTATAGTACCTGTTGTGATGAAGGGAATACATTCGTTCACAGCCTTTATCAGTGATATTACTGTTCAAAAGCAGGTGCATCAGGAAATGGAGAAGGCGCTCAGCAAGGAAAGAGAGCTTAATGAACTCAAATCCCGCTTTGTGGCCATGACTTCCCATGAATTCAGAACGCCTCTGACCACTATAAAGCAGAATATTGACCTGGTAAGTTTTAAGCTGGAGAATAAGCATCCGGACGATTTTGCGGGCTACAAGAAGTACCTGGACCGGGTGGAATCTGAGATCAGGAGGGTAACCTCATTGATGAATGATATTTTAATGATGGGCAGGATTGATTCCGGCAAAATTGAGGTGAGAAAAGAAGCTACTGATCTCAAAGCTTTCTGTGAGCGCATTATCCAGCAGCATGTCAGCTCCAGGCTTGATGACAGGAATATCGGATTCAAGGTAAGCGGAGTACCAAGACCGGTTGAGGTTGACGTTGATTTGTTCGACCATGTGATCCAGAACCTTATTTCAAACGCATTTAAATACTCGGAAGGTAAGGCAGACCCGGAGGTAACACTGCGGTATGATAAACTGAACGAGGTTTATTTCCACATCAGAGACTTTGGCATCGGTATTCCCAAAAAGGACCAAAAAGGACTTTTTCAGTCATTTTACAGAGCGACCAACGTTCAGAATATTCAAGGCTCGGGTCTGGGACTCTCTATTGTAAAAGAGTTTGTAGACCTGCATGGAGGGCAGATTAGTGTCAAAAGTGAAAAAAATAAGGGAAGTGAGTTTATTGTGGAGATACCTTATCAGTAATTAGTACTATATTGATCTGTCATGAGTAAGTATAAAGTATTGGTCGTGGAGGACGACCCGATGATTGCGGAGAGCCTCAGCGACATTCTGGATGTTTTGGGACATGAGGTGATAGGCATTGCAGATCATGCCGACAAAGCCATTGAGCTTTGCAATGAAAAAGAGCCTGACCTGGCCCTGCTTGATATCCAGATAGCCGGAGATATTGATGGAGTAGACCTGGCAGAGATGATCAATGATGAGTTTGATATACCCTTCATTTTTACAACCGCCTTTGCCGATGCCAATACAATCAAACGGGCCAAAGAGAGAGGACCTTTTGGCTATCTCGTAAAACCCTATGGTGTAAAAGACCTGAACGCGGCCATTGAGGTGGCACTGGGTGCCTTCCAGAGGCTCAAAAAAGCAGAGAAAAAAGGAGGCGGTGGTCAGATCATCGAACGAAACATCTTCCTCAAGGTAGATTCGAAGCTGATTAAGGTGAAGATCGATGATATTCTCTACATAGAAGCCAAAGGGGACTATGCCTTGTTCAAGACCAAAGTGAAGGGCTATATCGTTCACGGTACTATGAAGAAGTTCCAGACGAGGCTGGACAAGTTCAATTTCCAGAAAGTTCACCGGTCGTTCATTGTCAACATGGACAAGATTGAGGACATAGAGGAATCGAACCTTTTGATCGAGGGGAAAATTATTCCTATCTCCAGAGCCAATAAAGAGGCTCTGATGCAGCGACTGAACTTATTGTGAGTCTGCTTCCGGCTCATTATCCGTCTTACCTTTCAACAGTATAGAAGCTTTTTGCATCGCCAGGTTATTGGGGAAGGACACTATATTGGAATCCTCCGTTTCAATTTCAATGTAGAACATGGTGATGTCCAGAATCAGTCCTTCGATAGAATTGTCGCCATCCTGAATACGGATTCTGGAGCCGATTCTGTAGGGAAAGAAAAAGAAGAGAATTACTGAGGCGGTCATATTGCTCAGTATAGACCAGTTGGCAAAAAGCCCGACTCCCACCACAGTAAAGATACTGGCAAAGTAGAAGGAGAGGCCTGAAAGAGATACCTCCCAGGTGAAACCAAGCAGTGCTCCGAACACAATGAAGTTGACAATACTCGTCATCTTCTTCACATATAGCGTTCTGGACTTGTCAAATTTGTTTTTGGCAGCATGACGGTTAATCAGGCCTAGAATCAGCTTCCTGCTAATCAAATAGAGAAGAATTATGCCGGCTGAAACCGCCAGTTCGATCAGATGTGTCTCAAACCAGGTCTCGAGCTGAGAAATCAGGTTGTTTATATCCATAACACAAAGGTAGAAAGACCTCGATAAGTACACCAGTCAATTGAGAAGAGGATGTTTTTTGTAACCTTTTTGCTTTACCTAATGTTATTACGTATATATACCTAATGATATTATGTAAAGAGTATTTATATGGCTTATAAAACACTGGTGGCTGCTTCCACGAAACCTTTAATTCTTTCCATACTTGCCCATGGTAAAAGTTATGGTTATCAGATTATTAAAAATGTTGAAAACCTGTCGGATGGAGAACTCAGCTGGACGGATGCGATGCTCTATCCTGTTTTGCACCGCATGGAGAGCGATGGTCTCATTCAGTCTGAGTGGGTAATTCAGGAGAATGGCCGTAAACGCAAGTACTATACCATTACCAATAAGGGCAGAGAGGAGCGAGAGGTAACCAGGGTACAATGGATGAATGTAAATACCGCTCTGAATCTTCTCTGGGGTAGTAATCCACAATTAGAACTGGGCTAGGGATGAAAGCATTTGATCTGGAAAAAGCCATTGGTCAATGGCGAAAATCCCTGCAAAAGCAGCAGGGCCTTGAGCCCGGCTTTATCGAAGAGCTTGAAGCCAATCTGCGGGACAGGATGGAGGATTACCTTGAGGACGGGCTCACAGAGCAGGAAGCCTTTCGTCTGGCCGGTGAAAAGACCATGCCTCCGGCCGAGCACCTGGCAGACGAGTACTATAAAGCCAGAACTCCCGGTAATAAAAAGCCACCCTGGAGAAGAAAAGCCTCCTTATTGTCAAAAATGCCCATGCATTTTAAGATAGGTGTCAGAAACCTGAATAAGCGCAGGGTATACAGTGTCCTGAATGTTTCCGGGTTGGCCGTTAGTATTTGTGCCTCCTTTCTGATCTGGCTTTATGTACAGGAACAAGAGTCTTACGATCGTCATTATGCCAATGCTGACAGGATTTACCGGGTGATTTTCGATGTAGACTATGAAGATGTAAAAGCACCGCAGGCCGATGTGGGACAACCTGTGGGACCTACGCTCAAAGCTGATTATCCTGAAGTGGTGGAAGTAGCCCGCCTGAGGAGGATAGGGGGAACCAACACCCTGGCCAGTCCTGATAACAGCATCGAGTCTGTTGATTTCTTTGTGGCAGACGATCAGTTTTTCAATGTGTTCAGTGCGGAGTTAAGTTCCGGAAATCCGGAAACAGCCCTGACTCAACCCAATACGGTCGTGATTTCTGAAGAATTGGCCATGAAGTTCTTCGGCCGCACAGATGTGGTAGGGCATACACTAAAGTATTCCGGCCTGAGGCCACCAATGGACGTGATGATCACCGGGGTAATGAAAGATCTGGGTGAGCATACCCACCTGCCATTAAAGGCGCTTATCTCTTACGGTACCTATTTTCTTGAGAGTGATTTGTCTAACTGGCTCAGGAAGTCATATACCTATATTATGCTTGATGAGCATAACGATATAGAATCCCTGAGAGCCAAAATCCCGGATTTCAATAAGCGATATCTGGATGAAGTCTTTGAAAAGATTCATGCCAGGGGCAATCTGCTCTTCCAGCCGCTGACTTCAATCTACCTTGATGAAGACTACCTGGGTGAGCCTTATCCTCATGGTAACCGGCAAAACCTGCAGATACTCACGGCCGTCATGGTGTTTTTGTTGGTCATGGCCTGTATTAACTACGTCAATCTGGCTACGGCCCGTTCGGTAGACAGAGCTGTAGAAGTGGGGCTAAGAAAGACCCTGGGCTCTTCCCGGTTATCACTCTTTGGTCAGTTCATGGCTGAGGCCGTACTCCTGGCACTGGGGTCAGGTTTACTGGCCATACTCATTGCTTTACCGGTATTACCGTACTATTCCCAGGTGACCGGCAGTCTGCTCACTCCACAGAGCTTCCTCACTTTAAAGAATATTGGAGCTATACTTTTTGTTTCGGTTGTAATAGGTTTTATATCAGGGACTTATCCTTCTGTTTATCTTACGTCCTTCACGCCTAAATCTATTCTCAAGGGCCGTTTTGCCACAGGTAAGCAGGGAGCCTTATTACGCAAGTCACTGATCATCACACAGTATGTGTTGTCATCTGTTTTAATCACCTGGATTCTTATAGTCACCTCACAGATCAACTATATGAAGAACAAGGAAGTGGGGTTTGATAAAGAAGGACTGATTCAGATGACCATTCCGGATGATTTAGCGGCAATGAAGAATGTAGATGCCTTTATCAGGCGTGTGAATGAGCTGCCTCATGTTCGGGCTGCTGCCAAAACCTTGTCAGACCTCAGCGGCTATTATCCCGGAGGTGCCCAGCGCATGGAAGGGCCGGATGGTTTGCCGGTGAGTACCAATATGAGTGCGATGACCATTGGCTACGATTTTATCAATACCATCGGAGCCAGTATTGTAGAAGGCAGAGGTTTTGATCGTACCCTTCCTGAAGAAAAGTCTGTGTTGATTAATGAAGCCGCTGTGGCCGCCTATGGCTGGGAAGGACATGAACTTGAAGTAAAATATCTGGGGCTGGACCGTCAGGGCAAGGTTACCGGCAAATGGAAAGTAGTAGGAGTCGTGAGCGATTTTAAGCCGGGTGAGTCATATGTGGAAAAAGGTCCGATGATCTTTTACCTCGATAACAGGACTATCCCGGAAAGTAATCTACTGATCGGGATGGACTCTGAACATATGGAGGCTACATTGCTTGAGATCATCCCCATATGGGAAGAACACTTCCATATTTTTCCCTTCGAGATAGAGCTGATCAAGGAGAAACTGGATGCACTCTATTGGAGAGAAGAGACCTTTCGCAACCTGCTCACCACCGTCAGTGTGATCATTGTGTTCATTACTTCTCTGGGTATTATCGGACTCATCTCCTTTACTACAGAAGTGCGCAAAAAGGAACTCGCCTTGAGAAAGGTAGTGGGAGCCAGTGTAAAGACCATCATGAGCCTCCTGTCACGTCAATTCGTTATGCTTCTGATGGTGGCAAGTCTCATAGCCGTTCCACTGGGCTATTATATCACGGATCAATGGCTTATGAATTTTCCACTTCACATTAATTTCAGTATCTGGCCATTTGTGCTGACCCTCGGCTGTTGCTTGATATTCACGGTGTTAGCACTCAGCTATCATGCTTTTCATGCGGCTAAAGCAAATCCGGTAGAAGCATTAAGATCAGAATAATGTAACCATATTGAGTTTCGTGAGTCTGTAAGTGCAATACGGTCTCAAAGCCGGCTAAAATGGTCGGCTTTTTTTAAATCATTAAAGACTGCAATTAGGACTTATATATTTTGATTACATTTAAGACTTAAATGTAAAAATATGGGAAAGTATGCAATAGGGGAGTTTGAAGAAGTGGTACTGCTTACTGTGGCGGTACTCTACGAAAATGCTTATGGCATTGCGATCAAAGAGGACATAGAACAACGACTTAAACGAAAAGTGAGTGTGGGAGCCATGAGAACAGCACTGAAGCGACTGGAAAAAAAGGAGTTTCTGACTTCGGAATTCGGAGAGGCCACGGCCGTGCGTGGAGGTAAACGAAAGCGCTACTTTAAAGTAACACCCTATGGTAAGAAAGCCCTGGAAAAGGTCATGTCTGACAGACAGAAACTGTGGGAGGCCATTCCTTCCATGGCTTTTGATTTTAAATAAATGAAACAACCTCTGCACATACCGCCTCCGAAAGTACCACTCAGGTTTTTAAAGTGGTTCTGTAGTCCTGAATTGGTCGAGGACGTGGAAGGTGACTTATCTGAACTTTTCAGAAGCCGGTATGAGCAGAATAAAGCCCGGGCACGTGTCTTATTCTGGTTCGATGTATTGCTGCTTTTCCGTCCGGGCATCATCAGAGATATCAAATTAAAACAAGGTCTAAATCAAAATATCATGCTTAAAAACTACTTCAAAATCGCCCTGAGGAATGCGCTGCGCTACAAGGGCTACACCTTTCTCAACCTGTCCGGCCTCATCGTGGGTATTGCCTCCAGTATGCTGGTGCTGCTGTGGGTGCAGGACGAAAAGAACATGAACGGTTTCCATGAAAATGGAGATAAAATTTACCAGGTGTTTCGCAATATGAAGCAATCCAACGGGGTGGTTTCTACCAGTACTTCGGTACCCAAACCCCTGGCTGACTTGCTTGACGAACAGTATTCCGAAGTGGAAGCCATTGCCTCCTACAGCTGGGAAATGGACCTGAAGCTCACCCTGGATGATCAGACTACCCAGGAAGAAGGGCGCTTTGCCAGTCCTGAATTTCTGAATATGTTCTCTTTTCCACTGTTGTTGGGAGACAAAGATGAGGCGCTCAATGAATTAAACTCTATTGTGATTTCGCGCGCTGTAGCCGAAAGGTATTTTGGTGATAACTGGAAAACCGAAGCACTGGGTAAAATCTTCAGACTGGAAGATGGCAATGTAGCGGTAAGCGGAGTCATTGAAAATACAGGGCCTAATTCAACACTTCAGTTTGACTGGCTGAGACCGGCACAGGTCTACTACAACGCCAATCGCTGGGTGAATGACTGGGGTAATGGCAGCTTCGGACTGTATATAACCATTCCGGATGATGAAAAGGCCGCCAGAGTAGAAGATAAGGTACTGATGGAGATTATGGATCATACTGTAGATAATGATGCTGCAGGAGACGAAGAGGTGATCATACAGCGCTTTTCCGATACCTACCTCTATTCCAACTTTGACAATGGAGTGATTGACGGAGGAAGAATAGACTATGTGAGAATCATGACCATAGTTGCCATTTTTATCCTGATTGTGGCTTGTATCAATTTCATGAATCTTACCACAGCCCGATCGAGCAGAAGGGCCAAAGAGATCGGTCTGAGGAAAGTGATGGGAGCAGAGAAGAAATCCATCAGTACCCAGTTTTTCTTCGAGGCCATTCTGTTAACTACCATGGCTGTGGCTGTTTCTGTTCTTGTGGTACTTCTGTTGTTACCGTATTTCAACGGACTGGTGGACAAATCACTGGCACTGGACCTTACTAATATTAATACCTGGTATTTTCTCATAGGTCTTATCGTCATTGTTGGCAGCGTCTCGGCCAGTTATCCGGCCTTCCTTTTGCCTACTTTCAGCATTATCCAGTCCATGAAGGGTGGAATCAAACAGTCCGGGTTTGCTGATTTCTTCAGGAAAGGCCTGGTGGTATTTCAGTTTGCTATCTCCACACTGCTTATTATCGGCACGGCAGTGGTATATAAGCAGATTGATTATGTACTGAACAAAGACCTGGGTCTGGTCAAAGAGAACCTGGTGGCGATCAGGCTGCAGTCCGGCACGCTTCAGCAGCTTGAAACCTATAAAACTGAACTGTTGAGAATACCAGAGGTAAGTGGTGTGACCGCTTCCACCGGCAACCCGCTCAGGTACGGTCGCTCTACCAGCTCAGCGAAGTGGGAGGGAAAGGACCCTTCTGCAGGATATGAGGTAAACGTTATTATTTCGGATGAAGACTTTATCAGAACCACAGGTATGGAAATCCTCGAAGGCCGTGATTTCTCAGAACAAATGCAGGATTCCACCAACTTCATCATCAACGAAGTAGCCGCTAAGCTGATGGGGTTTGAAGAGCCGATCGGGAAGGATCTGTCGTTTTGGGGCATCAATGGTAAGATTACGGGAGTCGTCAAAAACTTCCATATGCAAAATATGTATGAGCCCATTGCTCCCCTGATTATTACCTGTATAGACCCCAGCCGCTCTGCGGTAATGCTGGTCAGAGTAGAAAGCAATATGCAGGAGGTCTTAGGCCAGATTGAGGAGATTACAGCTCAGCTGAGTCCGGGTAACGATTTCGACTATGAATTCATTGATAAGGTATATGCAGAGGGCTACAGAAGTGAGCGAACAGTGGGGACACTCGCCAACATTTTTGCTTTTATCTCTATTCTTATCTCAAGTCTGGGACTTCTGGGACTTACCAGTTATGCCGCTGAGCAGAGGGCTATGGAAATTGGTGTGAGAAAGGTACATGGAGCATCTGTGGGGCAAATTCTCTTACTTCTCTCAAGAGACTATTCCAGGCTCATTTTATTGTCATTCCTGCTGGCAATTCCTGTCGGTTACTATGTAATGGACGGTTGGCTCAGCAACTTCGAGTTTCGCACCAGTCTCAACTTACTCGTATTCCTGGCGGCCGCAGCCATTACCTTCATTATTGGAGTGATTACGGTAGGTGCCAAGTCTTATCAGGCGGCTACAACTAATCCGGTGAACTCCCTGCGGCAGGAATAGTCCGTACCGATTATCACATTTGTACAGATGATGATATTAGTTTTTACGTTCTATTTATGCAACGTTGTTGCAGGAATGATTAAGAGTTCCTAGATTTGGCCAGCACATACATATTTTGCATGTAAGACGCGTACACATTGATCTGATCGACACCTGCTCATGGCGAGTTTGGGAAAAAAGTAAGAGAGTTTCGCAATAAGCATCGCTTTGATGTCAGGTGTTGTTCGGTCATTTATCGATAAAACATATTTAAACTTTTCTTAAGTTAATGGTTTGAATAGTAAAAGATGAAGATAAAGGTGATAATAACGGCTTTGCTGATGGTTTTTGTCAGTAAAAGCTCGGGACCAGAGGGTTGGGAAATTTTTGAGAATGTGACGTTTAAATCTCAATATTTTGAGGAAGTAGATTCTTATTTTGAAGTTCCCACTTTTGATCAGGCTTTAAAAGACCTGGAGGGAACCAAAGTCACCTTGTCAGGTTACTTTATCCCTATTGAAGTGGATACCATTTTCGTTCTTTCAGGTCTTCCTTTCAGTTCCTGTTTCTTTTGTGGAGGTGCAGGACCGGAAACGGTCGCAGAGGTTAGAATGGATAAAGTACCAGACGATTTGTACGCGGATGATCTCGTGAAAGTGGAGGGTAAGCTAAAGCTGAACGCCACAAACATCGACTACATGAATTTCATTATTCGTGAAGCTAAAATTGTCAAAGACTAATGAGAAAGTACGCTGGCCTGTTGATTTGCGCCTTCCTGCTTGCTGCCTGTTCTTCCCAAAGTAAAGAGGAGAAGGCTATGCTAAAAGAGGCTTATGAACTGCAATTGAAGGTAATAGAGGGAGTTAATGACCTTGAATCTAAGATGGCTGCACAAACTGCAGAGGCCAAAGACTCACTTGAGCACATATTACACGAGATCGAAGAAGCTCTCTTTGAAATTCCGGGTTATCATTTGGAGCTACCCGGTCACGAGGGGCATGACCATGGACATAACCGGGTGTCGCTGACCACGAAAGAAATACTGGACGTTCAACGTGAATTACTCCAGCAGGTTAACGATCTCAAATCTTCATACAAGTAATGACTAAACTTCCCGTAACTGTATTGTCCGGCTTTCTGGGAGCCGGCAAAACTACCTTGCTCAACCATGTTTTGCACAATAAAGAGGGCATGCGAGTGGCCGTTATCGTCAACGACATGAGTGAGGTAAATATCGATGCCGCCCTGGTAAAGCAGGGAAACACGCTCAGCAGAACAGATGAAAAACTCGTTGAGATGAGCAATGGTTGTATCTGTTGTACGCTGCGGGAAGATCTGATCGAAGAAGTAGCTAAGCTGGCCTTAGAAAACAAGTACGATTACCTTCTGATCGAAAGCACAGGAATCTCGGAGCCCTTACCCGTAGCGCAGACCTTCTGGTTTGAGAGCGATGAGCTGGAAGTCAATCTGTCTGACGTATGTCAACTGGATACCATGGTGACGGTGATTGATGCCTTTAATTTCCTCAAGGACTTTGGTTCTGCTGATACCATAGCCAGTCGCGAAATGAATGATGACGAGGAAGATGAGCGTACCATCGTCAATCTGCTGACTGATCAGGTAGAATTTGCTGACGTAATTCTGATAAACAAGACAGATCTGGTGTCTCGCGAGGAATTGAACCTGTTGAAGGGTATGATCACCAAACTCAATCCACAAGCTTCGCTCATTGAGACAGAGTTTGGGAAAGTACCACTCAAGCATATTCTGGCCACCGGTAGATTTGACTATGAAACCACATCTCAGTCTGCGGGTTGGATTCAGGAGCTGGAAAATGAACACAAACCCGAAACAGAAGAGTACGGTATTGGTTCGTTCGTCTTCAACACTAAGAAACCTTTCCATCCGCAGCGCTTCTGGGACTATGTTTCTACAAAGTGGCCGGCCAACATTATTCGAAGTAAAGGGCTTTTCTGGATTGCTTCAAGGCCCGATCAGGCACTGACCTGGGGTCAGGCAGGAGGCTCGTTAAGAGCTGACTCAGCCGGAGTGTGGTGGTGTTCCATGCCCTACGAGCAGCGCATTCGCTATGAAGCCTTTGTTGAAAACCGTCAGGAAATTGAGGCAGGCTGGGATAAGTCTTTTGGAGACAGAAAGAGCGAATTAGTGATTATAGGTCAGCAACTGGATCGCGAGCAAATCACCAGAGAACTGACTGAATGCCTTTGCGATGAAGAAGAAATTCAGATGTGGGAAGATGGTGTTCATTTTGATGACAGCTGGCCAATTCCCCGATACTAAATGACCAGGTTACTACCTGTACTGGCATTTGTCGTTTTTTCCTGTGCTTCTGTTCCACAGCGCAAAGCCGGGCTTTCTCTTGATACCCGAATCGGTATGCTTAGCGAGAAAGAAAAGAGCATGGCCAATGAACTCCTCACTTATGGATTAGAACATGAGGCCCTCTATACATTGCTGGACAGCCTGAAACCCATGAGTAGCCTCGGGCAGGCATTATCTTTCTCTTTGGCCAAAAAAGAGGGGATGACGGATGGCCATCGTCAGGTAGTAAATATTGAAGCAGATTCCATTCAGCTGGCTCTGAAAGAACTGGACTCCTGGCATAGAATCCTCAAAGTACTTTCTACAGATGAGTTGCAGTTCCTGATGATTCCTTTTCGCAAGCCCTGGGATGAGAAAAGGCACTTGCAGATTTTAGTCTGCCGGAAGGATGAGTTTCAGAAAACACTTGAGAAGGAGGCTGCTTTCTTTGCACAGTGGGGATTTACCGCCCATGCCGACCCGGCCACAGTGCTGACGACTATTGAGTTTGAGAGTAAGAATGACCGTTACCGGGCCTATGGATATCTCTTTGGTTACCCGGACCATGCGGTCGATTTCTTTGTAAATGCCTCCATTACCGGTGAAGAAACCGGAGAGTTTGTAACAAGAGACTTTTTCCACATGTCTGTGGCAGCAGGAGAGAAGGGCTATTTTACCTATGCGGTTCCTAAGGATTATGTACCGGTCAGGTCTGACTCTGTGATTTATAACAGAGCCACTGCTACCTTGAACAGGTACAACCATCTTAAGGGGCGGTACCAAAAAGATGGTCTTTCTGGTACGCTTAGCCTGATTTGGCCCCATTACAAGTAGTCGCCTTACTACCAATAAAACGATCAATCAGCCATTCTTAAAAAGGAGTTGAGTCATATTTGCATCATTGTTGCAAATACGAAATGAGTATCTCAAACTTGCATCGTTGTTGCAAAAAATAAACACCTAATGACTTCCAACCGGGTCAATTAGAGATAAGCCCAGTCTTATCTGACAACAACAGATCACTTTTTCTACCTCTAAAACCTCAATCATGAAAAGAACTTACATCCTTTTTGCCTTCATCTGGCTGCTTTTTTGTCCCGATTTGCTACATGCTCAAGCAGGTAACATTGTGGTGAGCGTAGTGGATAGTCAGACAGGCTTGCCCCTCGAGGGAGCTGCTGCCCACATTGATCAGGGCAGTCGTGGAGGCGTGACTGATGCCAACGGACGCCTGACAATTAACAATGTTTCATTGCCCGCAAGCCTGCGCATTACGCATGTCGGCTATGAATCGCTCGTGGTAACAGTCAATAGCAGTGAAGAATTAAAAGTCCTGCTTACACCGGTAGCTGTGAGACTACAGGATGTAGTAGTCACCGCTTTTGAAGGACAGCGCAGGCTGATAGAAACCCCGGCCACTATTTCCAGAATCTCAGCAGCCGATTTTGAACGTTTCGATCTCAGGTCTCCACAACAGGCACTTAGTACTTTACCAGGTGTAAAAGTTGAATCCACTACGATTGGTCGTTACCGTATTCGTATCAGAGGTGGAAGCCTCGGAATTGTTGGACACAGTGATAGCTATAAAATGTATTGGAATGGGATTCCGATTACCCTGGCAGACGGTTTTCCTCCACTGGCTTACATGGATATCGGGAGTATTGGTAGTGTTGACATTATCCGCGGACCCTCAGGCAGCATTTATGGCGCTGGTCTGGCAGGTGTGGCGCTTTTTGAAAACAAAGCAGGGGCCTACGAAAGTCAGCGGCTGGAAGTGGACGGCTTTACCGGTTCTTATGGCACCTATCGTTATGGAGCATCATTCTCTTCAGGTGGTAAACACGGAGATATCAGAGTACAATACGCCAATGTACACACAGATGGCTATCGACAGGAGGCAGGCTCCGACAACGAATTTCTTAACATATTCGGTCGCGTGTTCCCCAGCGATAAGCAAACGCTGAGTTTTATGGGGATTTTAGGAGACCGGAGCTACGGAATTCCCGGAAATCTCAATGCAGCTGCACTTGCAGAAGATAGAAGGCAGGCCAATTTTTCTCCTGAGCTTGACAATGGACTCACCGGAAGAAACCTGATGATTGGATTGGGCAATGAATATCGTTTTAACCCCAACTGGAGTAATAATACTACGCTGAGCTACCAGGTACTTGAAGGGACCTTTCTGATTGGTAACGACTTCTTTGTATCGGCTGATCAGGCGATCACGAGTAGTTTTGCTTTCAGAAATGCCACAAACTATGGTTTTTCTGCTTTTGGTAAGCCTGCTCAACTCGTGTTTGGTCTGGAATACACCAGAGGCCTGGGAGATGTAGATGTATTTGCCAGTGGCTTTGAAAGCCCTCTGGTCAGCAACAGAGAGACGATTAATGAACTCACGCTTGGCTTCGCACAACTGGAGTTTACTATACCGGGCGACTGGCAATTTACCCTGGGAGGGAGTTATAACAACTTCAGACTGGAATTTCAGGAATTTCTTGACCTGAGTGGAATTACTCAGTTTGAGAGAAAAGTACAGGATTTTTCACCTCGTTTGGCTGTTGTTAAACCACTGAAAGAGAACCTGGTAGTCCATGCCAATATTAGTAAAGGTTTTGCCCCTCCACCTCGCAGTGCCTTTGATAACAGCAATGAGACTGTGAATGAAGATCTGGAGTCAACCAAGGGCTGGAACAAAGAAATTGGTATCAGAGGAAGCGTGCTGGATAACCGCCTCAGTATGGACCTGACCTTTTACCGCCTTGATGAAACAGATGTAATACTACCCAGAGTGGTAAATACGATTGGCACCATAGACCTGATAATGAACGAAAATGCCGGGGCTATAGACCGACAGGGCATAGAGCTGGCACTGCAATATCAATTGATCGAAAATGGCAGTGGCTTCCTGACAGATGCCCGGGTTTGGGGTAACTACAACTATATGGATCATACTTTTGAAGAGTACAGTACGCTGGATTTCAGCAGCAATGAAATCACTTTTGACGGTAACAAGGTTCCGGGGGTACATCCACATTCTGTAGTTTCCGGTTTCGATCTGCGAACATCTCCAGGGATTTACCTCTTCGGTACTTACAGTTTTTATGATACTATTTATCTCAACAATGCCAATGACGCCTCTGATGACGCTTATCAATTACTTGATATCAAACTGGGAATCAAAAGATCACTCGGTCAGCGCCTTACACTAGACGTTTATGGAGGAATTAATAACCTCTTCAACGCAGATTACAGCCAGATGCACGGACTAAACTCCGGCTTTGGTGGCTTTTTCGATCCCGCTATGGAAAGAAATCAGTATGCAGGACTCAAGCTGAGCTACTTGTTCAGATAGTTGTTTGCTTTTTGGTTAACAAAGGTACTTTCTTGTCCGGTCTGCAGGTAAATACTGCGGACCGGACAGTTATTATCCGGACTCTCAAGTACCAATAGCATCGCTTTACCTCCTTTCTTCCACAGCTTACCTCTTTACTTATGCATCGTTGTTGCAATTACGGGGTCAATTCTTATAATTGTATGCCTGTTGCAATGTTGCAGCTAGTTCTGTCTCGTATTTGTCAACATCTGTTCCCGGTAAAGCCAGATTTTTCATAACCAGCCTGATACGCTATGAAAGTCAGAAGACAATTGTTTGGACCCAATCTCATTTACTGTCTCTGGTTGATGATAGTAGTGGCTCTGATGGTTGTTCTTTCATGTGGGGCTGACAGGGTAGAAGAACCTGATGCTGATAACCTGCTGAAAAAACTTCCCAAAGTTCAGACCGAACCTGTATCAGTTTCGCATGCTCAGAATTTCTCAGTCACCTATCACGATGGATATAAGGTAGCAGACCTGCATTTTGAAAGTGAGGGCAGGAATATGCAGTTCCACCAGAAACTGGTGCTCGTACAGCGTGGCAGTCAGGCACCCGCCAAAGTGGGTGAGTTGAAAGATGCCTGGTTTATAGATATACCCGTAGCTACTATGGCTGCCAACCACGATGGAGAAGTGATCAGGGTAAAAAGCCTCGGACTGATCGATCATATCGCAGGAATGGGTGGTGGTGACATTTATGATCAGGAGTTGAGGTCTCGCTGGGAACAAAAAGAGATCGCGTCCATTGGTTACAGCTTTCATAGCGTACCCGAGCCGGAACTTCTTATGTCTTCCGGAGCGGAGCTACTGATTCTGCATACCTATGATAACAAGGGCCTTACGGGCATGAATAAGCTGAGAGAGCTGGGAATCAATGCTATTCCCAATTTTGCCTGGGCAGAGCAGAGCTTTCTTGGAAAAGCTGAATGGATAAAGTTCTCATCCCTCTTTTTTAATAAGGAGGCCGAGGCCAATTCTCTTTTCGACAGTATCAGTGAGCGTTGCGAAGCTTTGATAGAGAAGGTAGCTGAAGTTGATAAGAAGAATACTTTTTTGCTTTATCATCCATCCGGTCAGGCTGACTGGATGGCTCATCGCAATGATTTTTATGCTTCCTATCTGAAGGCGGTAAGTAACAATGTGCTGCAGGACAACGGACCTACCCACAGTGTGGGGATTAACAATGAACAACTGTTGTCCCTGGCCAGTGAGGCAGATTTTTGGATTGTCAACAGCACATCAGATGAACAATGGCCCCCTGCGAATTACCTCCATAATTTCAAATCGTATCGCAATGGCAATGTTTACCACTATCAAAAGCGTACAAATTATGAACACAACGCTTACGACTGGTATGAAACCCCTGAGGTAAGACCTGATCTGGTGCTCGAAGACCTGGTCTCGATTTTTTACCCTGAGCTATTGCCCGATCACAACCCCGTCTTCTTTCAAAAAGTAAAGCTCACCAAGCCATGAAAAAAGCCTGTTACCATTTTCTGTTTTGCTTCCTTTTTCTTTCGTGCCAGACAGAGCGCACACAACAGGAAGTAACTGGTGACTACAGCTCAGAAAAGGACTATTTTTCACAGAAAGCGGAAATTCTACACGCTGAGAACTTCAGTGTTAGCTATCACAAAAATTACAAAGTTGTAAAGGCCCGTGTGGGGTACGGTGCAGCGGCACAGGATGCTGACTCTGCTTCCTGGTCCAGGGCGTTTACAGATGTTATGGTGTTGGTACAACGTGGCACACCAGTACCGGCCCTGACTGCGGAGCTGGAAGGAGCTCATGTAATAGAAATACCCGTAAATACCATTGCTGGCAATGCTGATGATGCACCAACGCGCTTCATAGCACTTGGCGTCACGGATAAATTATTGGGGCTTGGTCATGAAAATGTGTATGATTCGGCTCTGAGGGCTCGTTTTGAGGCAAAAGAACTCAAGCCCATCGGTCCCTCATGGCACACAGGTCCCAACCTGGAAATGCTGGTGGCCCTGAAGCCTGAAGTAACACTCCTGACAGCGGCCAGCCTGACCCAGGCTGAAGGAGTGGAGCGCACCCGTCAACTGGGGCTGAAAGCTGCTCCTGAGTTTTCATGGAGTGAAAAGACCTACCTCGGGCAGCTGGAGTGGATCAAGTATGATGCTCTTTTTCTGAATGAAGAAGATAAAGCTAATGCCTTCTTTGAGGACATTAAAACCCGCTGCGAAGCCCTGGGGCAGCTGGTGAAGAACAGAACAGACAAACCCGGAGCCCTGTGGGGCATGCACAGCAAAAGTGGTAACTGGACAGTTCGCTCCAACGGAGGTATTGCTCAGCTGATGAAAATTGCCGGAGCAGTCAATCCTTTCGAAGATAGCAACGCTGCCATTACTGAAACAAAAGCAAACGGACTGTCAGAAGGTATAACTATTCCTGACGAGCAGGTGCTGCAAAAGGCCAGGGATGTAGATTTCATTTTCTCCTTTCAGTCAACAACCGAGAACTGGCCGCCTCAAAGGTATATGGACGTATTCCCTGCTTATAACCAGGACCAGATCTACCATCATTTCAAGCGATTTAAGGACTATGGAGCCAGCGACTGGTATCAGACAGCGCCTATGAGACCGGACCTGCTGCTGAGTGATCTAATCAAGCTGTTTTATCCGGATCTGCTGCCTGAGCATGAGTTATTTTTTATGGAACCTATCGAAAAAGTAAATTGATATGGAAAATTTCAAAGGCCGGCATCACTGGCCCAAATGGATTTTTTTATTGCCGCTGCTGATCAGTTTTTCCTGCAGTACACCCACTGGTGAATCTGAAAACACAAGCACTGACTTTGACCCGGGAAAAGATTATTTCAACCATAAGGCACAAACGCAGTATGCGGAAAATTTCAAGGTCACGTATCACAAGCACTATAAAGTAGTGCGAACCAATGCACAGCTAAGCTCCTGGGAGGGCAATGGCAACGAGGTGAAGGAAGATGTGATGGTACTGGTACAAAAAGGAACGCCAACGCCTCCTTTGACCGGAGAACTGGAAGGAGCTACTGTTATCCCAATCCCCGCAGAGCGTGTGGCACTCAACATTGAAAACGGTGAAAACTTCATGGATGAGCTGGGCCTTTTTGACAAGGTAGTAGCTGTAGGCGGGGCTATTTCTTATGATGATGCTATTCGTCAGCGTGTTTTTGATAAAGAACTCGCCCAAATAGGCTATAGCTGGCATCAACCTGCCAATCTGGAATTGTTGCTGGACAAAAGAACCGATCTCTTTATGATGAACCTGTCTAACCTGGATTTTGCAGAGACTCTGGATAAGAGCAGGCAGTTGCGCATTCCTACAGCTTCTGTATTTGAATGGGCAGAAAAGAGTTATCTCGGCCGAGCTGAATGGATTAAGTACTATGCCTTGTTCTTTAATGCTGAGGAGGAAGCTAACCGAAAATTTGACCAGGTTGCCGAAAATGTTGAAGCATTAAAAGCCAGGGTCAGTGATATCGGAGAAAAGCCCACCATGATATGGGGGTACTACGCGGGTAAAGACCGGTGGATTGTTCACAGAAACAGCGTTGAAGCCCAGTTTATGCGCGATGTGGGAGTGCAGAATATACTGGAAGACTTTGATCGGCCTATCAGGAACAGCGGAGATCCCATCAGCAGCGAAGAGTTGCTTTCAAAGGCCAATGAGGCCACCCACTGGCTGATAGGTGATGTACACTCAGCTGCGTTACCCTCAGCCAATTACATGAATCAGTTTAGTGCCTGGCGTGATGGAAGGCTCTATCATAATATGAAAAGAAGCAAGCCACAGGCCAATGCCTTTGATTGGTATGGTCGTGCAGCCGTACGGCCCGACCTGGTGCTGGCGGACCTTGTAAAACTCATTTATCCCGGGGAGTCTGACGCTCACGAGCTCCATTTTATGGACCACTTTGATAAGCGTATGAAATTTCCGCTGGATGTAAACGAGAGTCTTTACAATTAGCCATTATGAAAGCATCTCAACTGCAATAAGTTTAAAGCGTTATTATGGAATCTACTATTGCCACTTCCGTTACCACCGCCAAGCCAAAATACAGGCTGGCCAGTCATGCCCGCCTGTTTCTCTTTCCCGTACTGCTTATTTGTCTGATAGTGGTATTTCTACTCGAACTGGGCATAGGCTCTGTTTCCATTCCGGTATCAGGCATTGTCGGGGTCTTGTTCGGAAGTGAAGTGGCGGATGTAACCTGGAGTACCATTATTCTGGAGCTAAGATTGCCTCGTACACTGGCTGCCATGATTGGTGGTGCTGCTTTGGGTGCTGCTGGCCTGCAGCTCCAGACCTTGTTTAAAAACCCACTGGCAGGCCCGTGGGCACTGGGGCTTACGGCCGGAGCACAGCTTGGTGTGGCCCTGGTGGTAACCGCAGCAGCCGTAATAGGTTCTTCTTTTCTTGAAAATATAGAGGTGCTGAGCAATCTGAGCATTGTGGCAGGCGCCATGCTGGGTTGTTTACTGGTACTCCTGATCATGGTTACGGTGTCCAGGTATGTGAGCACAATCACGCTTCTGATTTTTGGCCTGATGCTAGGCTATCTGGCCCAGGGGCTTATCAGTGTGGTATTACACTTTACGAATCAGTCTCAAACGAAGATTTTCGCAGGCTGGAATGACGGTAGTTTTGCCGGAGTGTACTGGGAGCATTTTCCTGTTCTGGTGCCCATGGTGGTTATTGGTCTGGCAGGAGGCTGGTTAATGGCCAAGCCGCTGAATGCTTTTCTGTTAGGAGAGAACTACGCCAGGAGCCTGGGCATGTCCGTTAAACGAACCCGGCTTATTACATTGGGTTGTGCGGTATTGCTGGCAGGTCCGGTAACAGCCTATTGCGGGCCGGTGTTGTTTTTAGGCCTTATCGTTCCGCATTTAGCCCGGGGACTTTTCAATACCTCCGACCATAAAATCCTGATGCCCGCGGTAATGCTTCTGGGAGGGATTATAGCCCAGGCTGCAGACCTGTTTGTCCATTTACCCTGGGAAAAGCACTTTCTTCACCTCAATGCTGTAAACGCCCTGATCGGGGCACCGGTAGTAATGTGGGTGATCTTAAAGAACAGGAAAATGCGGGGTTTCGAAGTATAAAAGCAAGCCATCATGAACACATCTCAGAACTTCAGAATCATACTGCGTGGCTTAAAGAGAAAGCCGGCTTTCTCTCTGGTTATCATTCTTACCATTGCCATTGTCACAGGTACGAGTATTGTTATTTACAGCTACATCGATGCCTTGTTGCTCAGTCCGCTTCCTTATAAAAATCCGGATAGGCTTGTTCAGATTCATTCATTTAAGGGAGGGGAGCAGGGCTTGCTGTCTTATCCGGAGTTTTTGGACATGCAGAAAGAACTGAATCTTGTTGACGAAGTGGCTGCGTACAGAGATGGTGGCCGGTATAATATCAGTGGTGGTGATCAGCCGCCTGAAGAGCTCACCACTACTTTTGCCACCAGCAATCTGTTTAAAGTACTGGGAGTGTCCCCCGCTTTAGGAGACCATTGGCCGGCTACACTGGATAAACGGGGTTCACACACCATTATGCTAACCCATGAGTTCTGGCAAAGGCGTTTTTCAGGAAACCCTGAGGTCGTTGGGCTTGAGGTAACACTGGATGGTTTTCCGGGCTATTCAAATTATGGAGTAATGCCCCGGAATTTCAGTTTTCCCAGAAAGAACGAAGCTTTCAGGGCACTGGCTTTTGCTGATTTTGTGATAGAGGCCAGGGATTTTCGTTGTGGAATTGGTCTGGCAAGACTCAGGGAAGGGGTGAGCCTGGAGCAGTTTAATGATGAGTTGAAAAAGTTTGGTGACCTTCAACAAGAACGCCACTTAAACTCTAACCAGGGAATTACCTTTAAAGCAGAGCCACTGGAGGCTTTGTTTACAGGAAATATCAAAGGGTACCTTTGGTTGCTGGCGGGAGCGGCATTGTTTCTTTTGATAATTGCCGCTGTCAATGTTTCCAACCTCATTGTGAGCCAGGCCATTCGGCAAAGCAAAACCACGGCTGTCAGAAAGGTACTGGGCTCCACAAACCTACAGCTGATCAAAGCTTCTGTCAGTAATGCCCTGGTGTTATCATTGTCAGGAAGTATCATCGGCCTTGCACTTGGCGCCTACTTTATTGATGTTACGCAGGCACTGGTGAGCGAATATTTACCCTATTGGGTGAGCGTAGAGATTAACCTGCCTGTATTGGGTTATGCGCTGGGCTTATCCATACTACTTGGTCTGATCACCGGCCTGGCACCATGGGCTTCAGGATTGTCATTTTCTGGCCAGGGCCTTCAGGAAAGGCTCAAAGATGGCCAAAATACGGCTGGTAGCAGGAGGCAGGGGCGACTGCAACAGGGATTAGCGACTCTTCAGGTGACGGTTAGTATTTTATTGCTGATAGGAGGTGGTCTGTTGCACAAAAGCTTTGAGGCAGCCAGTAACTCACAACTGGGATTTGATACCCAGGACAGACTTGCCTTCCGGATTGCGCTGTCCTGGTATAAGTACTCCGGTAGCGAAGAAATCAGAAATTTCTATGAATTGAGTACCAGAAAGATAGCCGCCATACCCGGAGTGGAATCAGTGGCGGTAAACGGAGTATTGCCATTATCTGATATTGTAAAAACCGCTACCCAGGCACAAACGGTCTTTGAAGTAGAAGGGCAGTCGCAGGTGGAACTTGCCGGGAATCCTTTTATCAGCGTTCAGCAGGTAACACCAGATTACTTTGAGGTAATGAACATAGAGTTGAAAAGGGGAGAGAATTTCAATAAAAACAATCCCGCATCCCATCAGTTTCAGGTCATTGTTGACCAGCAACTCGCAGACAGAATGTGGCCTGGCGAAAACCCTGTTAATAAGCGTATTAAGATCAATGGCATAGGCAGAGATGAGCCTTATCTCACGGTAATAGGAGTGGTCAATGATGTCAAACACCAAAGCATCACAGGACATAATAATCCCAGTGTTTATGTGTCTATTCTCAGTCATACAGAGATTGATGCCTACTACATTGTAAAGACCAGTGCTTCTATGCAGGAAATAAGCCCTAAGCTGAGGGATACTATTCTGTCCATAGACGAGAACCAACCTACATTCGAGTATATGCTCATGGATGATCGTATAGCTGCCAAAAACTGGCAGGCCAAGGTGGCGAGTGTCTTGTTTCTGGCCATTGCGATTATCGGAAGCGTTTCCGCTACGGTTGGCTTATTCAGCATTATAACATTCCTGCTTGTGATGAGAATCAAAGAGTTGGCACTCAGGCGCGTATTGGGGGCATCTGACAAGAATATTGTCAGACTCGTACTCAGGGATGTGGTGAGAATTGCCGGTATAGGAATTTGTTCCGGGCTCCTGCTGGCACCTTTTCTGTTAAGGCCGGTCATACCTTATCTGTTTGAGGTAAAGCTGTTTGATCTGCCCTTGTATTTTATAACAGCCCTGGGGCTGGGGCTGGTAATATTGCTGGCCTCACTGTCACCCATCAGGCGAGCCATCCTGATTAACCCGATAACAGCATTGAGAAAAGATTGAGCTATGGAGAAAGTACTTGAATTAAAGGACCTTGCCACAGGGTATGCTACCAGGGCAGAGAAGAAGGTGGTGACTGATGATATCAATGCCGAGCTTTACAAAGGTGAGCTTGTGTGTCTTATAGGGCCTAACGGAGCAGGAAAATCTACACTCATGCGTACCATCTCAGGCACGCAAAAGCCCCTCGGTGGCGAAGTGTTTCTGAATGGGACGAACATCTATGGTATTCCACCGCGGCAACTGGCCAAAAAGCTAAGCCTGGTTTTGACAGAAAGGGTAAATGCCGGAATGCTGTCAGCTTATGAAGTGGTAGCTCTTGGCAGGTACCCTCACACAAACTGGTCGGGTAAACTGAGTCAGAGAGATCATGAGATTATTGAAGAGGCTATAGAAATGGCCGGAGCTACAGAGCTGGCGCAGAGGTCTCTATCTGAACTAAGTGACGGAGAGCGCCAGAAGATCATGGTAGCCAGGGCTTTCGCTCAGGAACCTGAAGTAATGATTCTGGATGAAGTGACCGCTTTTTTAGACCTGCCTCGCAGGGTAGAGATCATGAAATTGCTCCGGAATATGGCCAATGATTCAGGTAAGTGTATCCTTCTTTCTACCCATGATATGGACCTGGCTCTGAGGGGAGCAGATCGTATCTGGTTATTGCCCAAAGGAGAAAAGCTTCAAATCGGCTCACCGGAAGATCTGGTGCTTGATGGTAGTTTTGAAAATGCTTTTAGCAGCGAGGGAGTGTCCTTTGACCTGGAAAGTGGTTCGTTTAAAATCCACAATCACTACCAGTGGACGGTATCGGTGGCCGGAGCACCTGCTCCGGTGGTGCAATGGACCAGACGGGCGATGGAGAGAATAGGAGTCAGGGTAGAAGAAAATGCTCCGATAAAGGTAATGGTGGAATCTGGTGGTGAAGCCCCTGTATGGAAACTGGTTGCCGTAAATGAAGAAATAACCTGCACATCCATCCACGAGCTGGTGTTGAAACTTAAGGGACTGGAAGCTTTGGAACCGGTTTGATTTAGTGTCAGCAATGCATAGTTTTATCTTGAAAGTGGTACGTCATATACCGCAAGCCGAATTGTCTTAATAAAACCCATGGTCCTTTGAAAACGCTATTGCCTGTATGGTTACTGTTCTGCCTGAATACGCTGAATGGTCAGTCTTCTTTTGAATTTTATGGTGATGAGGTAGCTCCCGGATCCAAAAGACACTGGACAGTTTCCATTGAGCATGAAAAAGATACGCTGCTGGTTCCTGTTACCGTTTTTCACGGAACAAAGTCAGGACCAGTACTGGGAATAACAGCAGGTGTACATGGCTATGAGTATGCTCCTATACTTGCCGGGCAGCAACTGATTGACCGTATTGATCCGAAAAAGATGTCGGGAACGGTCATTCTGGTTCAGGTGGCTAACATGGGGAGTTTCCTGGGAAGATCACCCTACATCAATCCCCAGGATGGTAAAAACCTGAACCGCTCCTTTCCGGGAGATGAGCATGGTACGATTACTGAAAGAGTAGCTCACTTTATCAGTACAGAAGTTATAGCCAAAAGCACTCACTTTATCGATATGCATAGTGGCGATGCTCCGGAGGACCTTGTTGCCTACGTAGGTTATTATCAAAATGATGACAAGCCCCAAGCCTCTGAAACCTGCCGTTCCATGGCCATGGCCACGGGGTTTGAGTACATTGTAGAATTCAGAACAACAGGTAAGGACTATCTCAAGCCGGGACAAAGCAGTTTGTATTGCTCGGCAGAAGCCTTCAAAAGGAATATTCCTGCCATGGACTTTGAGTGTGGAAGACTTGGATTGGTGGAGCCCCATCTGGTAAAAAAGATAGTGACCGGTGTAGAACGTATTATGTTGAGTCTGAAGATGACTCCAGGGGAGGTGGTTGAAACGACAGGCCAGGTTTTCTTTCCTGTAAGATCCTATGTTGAAAGTGAGCATGATGGCATATTCTATTCATTAAAGAAGGCAGGTGATTATGTTAGCAAAGGGACACACCTGGGGTATGTCACAGACTTTTTCGGTAACCATCTGCAGGAAGTCTATGCTCCGGAAAGCGGAGTGATTTTACTCATCATCGGAACACCACCAATCAATAGAGGAGAGTCACTGGTAGGGATTGGTGTCATAGACTGACACGAGCCTGATGACCTGAATCAGCTCAGGGCCGGTATTTTAAAGATGCTTTTGACGAGCAGACTCACCAGCTTTATGCCGGCTTTTATCCAACCTGCAGGAGGGGTAAGGAAGTTAATTACCACAGGCAGTGCCTTTTCCAGAAATGTCATCACCTTTAATAGGTCAGCCAGAATGCCGTTGTTCTTCTCTTCATGTTCCCTGATCATTTCGGTTGTTACAGAGCCTGATACCCGGGTAACCGCATCGAAATCAAAGTCATAGTCTGAAGCGATGTTTCCCGTTTTGATCTGCCTTTTACCAAATACAAAACTCACCGCATTCTTAAGCGTACTGTAGGCCTTTTTAATCTCGTTGACCAGGGCCTTGATGCCATTCTTGATCCATTTGAAAAAGCTCTTCAGGGCCTTAATGACTGCCTGAAAACCTTTGACAATGGTGCGTCCTATCTTTTTGAAAAAACCACCAACGGTGCGCCAGAAGCTTCTGCCGTTTTTAGACTTCCTCTTTTTCTTTCTTTCATTCTGAGCTACCACCTGGTCTTCTTTTACCAGCCCGTCAAGCTCAACGTAAAACTTCTTTTTGTCTGCTGCTGATAATCCCTCCGACATCTTTTCCACCTCAGAAGATATGGTCTTCGCTTCATGCTGCTGCATGGCGATATCGATATTCATAGACACAAGGGAAAGGAAATGCCGCACATTGATTGCCCAGTGGTTTCTGTTGAGTTTCATTACGAAAGCCCTGGGGTAGACAATAGGACTCGTCTCTTCATGATTGATCACCTCTGCCAGGTCGTAGATGGCATTCAGGCTCATTGTACCCATATCCTCATCCAGTCTCCCGTCATAGGTGCCGGTCAGCCATAGCCTCAGTTGTACCAGACGAATAAAGAGCCGGTTGATGCGATCTTTCTCATAAGCCTCTACTCGCTTTTTATACCTGTTGGGAAAGGTGCCGTTATCAAAACGCTTATCGAGAATAGGCATGATCTCTTCCCTGGCGTAAGCTGTAAGGGGAGCAAGCCCAGTTCTGAATTGTTGCTTATTGTTGCGAAACTGTCTTTCTACCTGTGTATCCCTGGCATTCTCAAAAAACAGAATGCCGTGATAGGTACTCCCTTCAAAGCTATCTTTGCTGTTAAGTAATTCAATGAGCTGAGAAACATCTCCTAGTTTTTCCAATAGCTCAGAGTCGCTGCTAATTCCGGTCCATCCTTTAAGCTCTGCTATGGCCTCAGTCGTTTTATTGTCATAGCGGTCTTCATTGTGTTTGTCGTGCAGAGACAGGGCCATGAGCCTGAAATTCAGTACCCTGGTCAGCAATGGATCACCTTTAATGGTGCTTAGCTCAAATTCATGGAGGTCAAAATGAGCTTCCAAAGAGCTGAGGTTGCCCAGGAAATCCTGTTCGCTATCGCTCAAATAGGGAATATCAGCAGGCTCAGGAGCATTGGGAATAATGGTAACCCTCAGGTCGGCTCTGAAGTCACTAATGGCATTGAGCAGGGCAGAGGGACTATGCTGATTGAGCTCACCGTCATAGAACTGCAGATAGCCCAGGTTGTCGAGCAGCTCCTCAGCCATGCTTTGTTCATGGAGATCGAGTTCGTCAAACTCTTCATGCTCAATATCTGAGCTTATATCAAAGCCGGTTGAGACGGACATATCAGCGGGTTCTGAATTTGCGTGTGGATTTCAGGAATAGCAGGTACTGCCGGTAAACCGATAAAAACAAGGGCCTTAAAGGCCCCTGTGGTTCAAACTCGTCTTCGTTTCCTTCCTCCGCTGGAGGAGTATCAAGTATTGGCCGTAATGCCTCAGGGATTTGATCATTGCCAAAGTCATTCAGCCCGAGCCTGATGGTATGCTCGAAAACGTAAAATTTAATCTTCACGGGCAGGCCTAGAAAAGCTTGGCAACGGTATCAAACAGCGCCTTTCTGGCTTCCTGAGAAGCAGCCACCATATCTTTATGAGAGGCAACAATGTCCTTGAGAGATTCCTTGTTGTTGACAAAGTTTACAGAGTCACCCTCAATCTCAAATCTTGAATAAGCCACCAGCTCTGCTGAAGTCAGGTTACTTTGAATAGAAGAGAAGATGTCTTTGGGGTTATATACGCCCAGTGCATCTTTCAGCTCGCTGAGGGCTTTTTTTGCTTGTCGCAGCGCCTTCCTGGCATCTCTTATTTCTGATCTGTCTGCATTTGAGGAGATTTTTTGAACCAGTGTTGCCTGGTTGGTAGTCACGACACCCTCAGCATTACTCAGCTTGGTTTTTTCGTCATCGGTCAACTCTCTTTTCAGGGGGATGGGATCATCGGTTGGGTTGGTGAGTGTTGCTACTTCCAGGGCCAGCAGGTCTTCTGCGGCATCTTTTAAGAAATCTAATACTGCCATGATATAAGTGTATGGTTAAGTTGGGTTTAGTGTATCCAGTATAGTGCCAGCCATTTTCAAGAGTGCGCGCTTTCCATCAATAGCGCTCTGCGTCATGCTATTATGTAATCCCAGTAAATCTTCGTCCGGTGTCCGGTCAATAATTGCCAGCTGATCACCTTCGAGTTCTATTTTGCTGTGAGCAATTACTTTCTGGTTTGGCTCATCTATCAGGGCACTTTCTGTCGCGGCAACATCTGCCACAAATGATTCAAGCATGTCCTTTAAGTCGCTGAGCATTGATGGTCGAATTCTGGTATAATGACACGTAAAAATTGACTGATTCTCTTATCAGAGAGGCTGTTTGTGAATATAGTCTCTGCCGATGAAAATTATATGTCTTTTGTGGTAATTTTTATTGAACCTAACCGGCCAGCGTTAGCCATTGTGGATCTGCACGGAAAATACTGTGATCAACCTTGCCTTTGTTACACTTCATGTCGTATTTGGCTATCCTCAAAGTAAGCAATAGTAAGTTGAAGCAGTCCGGACCCTCCGTAAAATTCAAGAACAAGCGCAAGTGGCGTATTATCAGAGATTACGGCATCGGCTGGACGCTGTCTTTTGTATTCCTTAGCATTGTTCGGGGAGTAGGGACTACAGAGAACGGCAGTCTTCAGTTTGGGTTTTGGTCCAGTATTTTTATATCCTTCTCTCTGGGCCCCATTCTCGGAGCCATCTCCGGGTATGCCGAGATTCTGATGGAAGAGCGGTTCTATAAGCGCATCTCCATTCTCAAATTTCTGACCATTCGTTTTGGCTATTCTCTGTTATTCGTTGTCGTTTTAACCCTGATAGCCTATGGTGTCTATCAGCTGTACTTCGGTACTGAAATAGGCCTGATTGACTTCGCCTTTGATAAGGGGAGTGGTGCCATCTATTTTTATGTGCTTTGTGTGGATGCGGTGATGTCATCCCTCAGTCAGATCAACCTGATGCTGGGTGAGAATAACCTTTTGAAACTACTTATGGGGGAGTTTTATACCCCAAGGGAAGAAGAACGGATATTTATGTTCCTGGACCTCCGCTCCTCCACTCAACTGGCTGAACAGCTCGGGCACATCCGATATAGTCAGCTCATTCAGGACTGTTTTAATGATTTGGGTGTGGTAGTAGAGAATGAAGCTGAGATCTATCAGTATGTAGGAGACGAGGTGATCCTGACCTGGAAAACTAAAGACGGGCTCAGAAACGATAATTGCCTGAATGCCTACTTCAATTTTATGGGGCAGTTAAACCGCAGAGCCAATTATTATAAGAACAGATACAATTGTACACCGTTTTTTAAAGCCGGAATTAATGCCGGTTTAGTGACGGTTACTGAAGTGGGGCGGTATAAAAAGGAGATTGCTTATCATGGTGATCCGATCAATACTGCGGCCCGCATCCAGAGTAAGTGCAATGAGTTTAAAAGAGGCTTGCTGATATCTGAAAACCTCAAAGCCCTTTTGGATACCCCTGACTTTACCTTCGAAAAGTTAGGTGCCATACCGTTGAGGGGTAAGAGCCATGAGGTGGGCATTTTCGCAGTGGAAGTCCGTTAAGGCCAGCTTTCCTGGTCTTATCTGTTTTTTAATACTGGTTTAGCTCCATTGTCACGCGCTTTGCCTTTTCCCAGGTTACCTGCTGCTTGCCTGAGAGGTACCGAAACCAACCTCTCACCACACATATGTGCATAAATACGAAGTAGTATGGGGCAAAGAACCCTTTCAGGCGTATTGTTTTATTCTGGAACAGGTACCCGAAAAAAGCAAGTAGATAAAATGCCACCTGGGCCATGAACATAGCCATATAGACCAGGTGATGATTGATCAGGGCTGCGTTGGTCATAAGCGCTGTGAGCATGGCAACTGGCATGGCGGTCCACCGGAGTACCCGGTGAGAAAGGTACTGAAAACTCAGTTTTGCCTTTTGAAATGGGATTAACAGAGACCACAAGCGTATTACAGCCTGGAGCCCTCCGGCTGCGATTCTTACCTTGCGCTTGGTTTCTTCCGCGATATTGGAAGAAGCTGTTTCAGAGGCTATGGCACCGGGTTCATAAGCTACTTTGTACCCGCTGGCCGCAATGTCCATGGTCATGATAAAATCTTCGATCAATACATCAGATGCCACGGGTTTGTACAAATGTGTTCTGATGGCAAAGAGCTCACCTGCAGCTCCTACCAATGTGTTCCATTCAGCATCTTTACGCTTTAAAAAGGATTCATACTTCCAGTAAAAGCCTTCACCCGAGGCACTGGCCTGGTCGCTCTGGTTGCTGATCACTCTCTTTTCGCCAGAAACCGCACCGACCATGCTACTTTGAAAGTGCTTCACCATGCTTTTGATTCCTTCCGAATTGATCATCACATTGGCGTCAGTGAAAATAGTAATGGCGGTGGAGACGTAAGGCATGATTCTGTTAACGGCAGCTATTTTTCCCTGGCGCTCCGGCTGATGGAAAACCCGTACCTCAGGGTGGCGCTGGATCAGCTCATGTGTACCATCGTCAGAACCATCCGTTACGAAAAGCAGCTTAAGTTTATCAGCGGGGTAGTCCAGCGATAAACAGTTGTTCACTTTCGCTTCTATAATATCGGCCTCATTATAGGCTGCCACCACCAGGGTCACCTCTGGCAGGTCTTCATTGGCTAATGTCGGTAAGGCCGTCTTTTTTCTGAGCCGGGCGAGTAGGGTAATCAGGATGCCATAGCCTACAAATGTATAGGCAATGATGAAAGCAGATGTCCAGAAGAGCGTTTCCATAGCGTTTTCTTTTCTTGAAAGGTAGTATGGCTGATAGAGGAAGTCCTGTGCTTTCGATAAGCGTTAGGGGTTTGAGGGTGATTGACCGATATTGACGTTAAGTGCTATACCGCTGACCTTTAGAAAGAACTGACTATGGTTTCAGGTTATTTTGTGATTAGGTTATTATTCAGATGTCAAAGAGTGGCTATGTCTATATAATGTCAAACAAGGGTAGAACGGTGCTGTATATTGGCGTTACCTCTGATCTGGAGGCAAGAGTTATGCAGCACAAATCGGGAGAGGGCTCAGTATTTACCAGGAGATATAATTGTCATGATATTATCTACTATGAGGTATTTGATGATATAGAGTCGGCCATAGAAAGGGAAAAAGTGCTTAAACGCTGGAACAGAAGGTGGAAGGAGGAACTAATAACTGCTTTTAACCCAAATCTAAGGAATCTTTGGGGTGAGATTGGCAGATTGAATTAGCCCCAACTCAAATGTCATTCCCGCGAAAGCGGGAATCTCTGCGGTTGATAGTTTCTTTATTCTGAGATTCCCAGTCAAGCTGGGAATGACAATGTGCTCTATATTTTGGGATTAGATTGACAGATTGAATTGGTCTCGGCCAGATGTCATTCGCGCGAAAGCGGGAATCTATGAGGTTGATAGTTTCTTTGTTCTGAGATTCCCAGTTAAGCCTGTCTGGCAAGGGCAGATGGGTTGGGAGTAACAGGAGGGGGGAATTATTTGAATTGCTATGAAGCCTGCACCGGATATAAAAAGGGGAACCTCCATTACTGTCTTTGACAGCTTCGGAGGTTCCCTGTTGAGTTATAAATGAAAACCAGAGTCTAAAAGGTCATTCCCATTCTTTTATAAAGAGAAGCATCCAGAGTTGCTCTGAAGAGGGCCTTTAGGTGTGCTTTCTGGCCATTAAGAGCGTATCGCAGTGTGTTGACAGGCAAGCTCACCATATGAAAGAAGAGGTTAAAGACAAGCTTCTTAAAAGGTCGCAAATGTTTGTTCATAAAGAACAATCTGTTCCGCGTTTGGTAGTATGTTTTTAAAGGACTGTTCTTACCTGTAGTAATCGACTCTTTGTGCAGTATTGAAGTGGTATGGCAAACCTTGATTTCAAAGCCCTTTTCCCTGAAGATTCTCGACCAATCCAGTTCTTCATAATACAGGAAGTAATCTTCGGGCATCAGGCCACATTGCTCGATTACCCATTTGGGAATCATCACAGCGGCACCATGAAAATAGGGAGTCTTCGAAACTTTAGTGCTCTGAGCCTCATTGATGGTTATGTTTCTACCTGTAAGCGGGTTGATCTCTGTAAATCCCGCATACTGTATCATTTCGGGATGACTATGATAGCGAAGCACAGGGCTGACCGCGCCCACGGAGGGGCTGTCGAAGCACCATAACATCTGCTCAATGGTGCCATCTGAAATTTCAGTATCGTTGTTGAGCAGGAAGATGTAATCACCCGTTGAGGCTTCTATACCGACATTGTTGGCCCCGGCAAAGCCCAGGTTTGTCTTACTGTTAATGACTCTGACACCTTCCAGATGCTTGCTGTAAAGAGCCGTGTCGTCTCCGGATTGATCATTATCAATGATAATGGTTTCAATGTTAGGGTAAGAGAGTTCTCTGATGCTGTTTAAGAGCTCACAGGTTACCTCTGGTTGGTGAAAGTTTACCGTAATAATGCTGATAAGTGGCTTTTTCATGATTGTTTAGGTTTTTGTCCAATAACTTGAATTGCATTTCCCCAGGTCTCGCAGTGGAATTTCCTATCCAGGCGAATGAGCCCTTTTGCTAAAGGGAGGGTGAGTAATTGAGTGATCATACCGGCTTTCTTTCCCAGATAAGCCAGCTCCCAGGCCAGTCGGGATAACCAACCATCTGAACAGGAACCAAGGATCACTTCAAAACCTTCAGCACGAAATCGGTCAGATAGTCCTTTCAGATCATATACCTGGCCTACGTGCTCGTCTTCCAGCCAGTGGTGATGTTCTTCAAACCAGTTTTCCGGAAAGATCGTCTTCTGCGTTTTATTGGGGATTTTCACGATCAAATGTCCGCCTGGCTTTAACTTCTCAAAAGCTGATTTGAAAGGCATTTCTCCGGGAGCGATATGTTCGAAAACATCAACTGAAAAAATCAGGTCAAAGGCATCCTCATTTATGTTTTCAATCTTAGCACAGTGGGTTTTGATATTATCAATACCGCTTTTGTCTATGGCTGTTTGTACAGCTGCGATTCTTTCCGAATCAATGTCCAGGGCATGAATCTCCATTTCTTCTGAAGCTTTAGCCAGGCTAAAACTATATTCACCATAGCCGGTTCCCAGGTCCAGTACTTTGGCATCAGCTTTCAGGCCAATCACCGGGATAAGTTTTTCGAAGATGGTAAATCTGGCGTAGTTCCCCACATTGGTATAACCAAATACGCTTTGAAACAAGCGGCTGAGTTTAGGGTGACTCACCATTCTTCTGCTCGTGTGCATTTGTTGTGCACCAAATGTCAATTGCATATTCATAGTGTCTTCAGTTTAAATAATTGAGATGCAGATCCGAACCTGAGGATTTCATGATAGATATCCCGGTGATCCAGGTCTACATACTTTTTGATTCTTACTTGTCCCCAGATCACTGTGATAATGATACTGGAGCATGTGGCAAGCGCAGCTCCCATGACCCCGTAAGATGGAATCAGAATGAGGTTCATCAGCAGGTTCACCAAGAGGCTGATGCAGAGCATCTGAAAGTTGATCCGGGGTTTGCCTATGGCATCCAGAGTAAGACCGAATACTCGGCCAAAGGGCTTGAACAATCCGGTGATACAAAGCAGGACTATCAGTGGAGCTGCTGATGTATAAGTGTCTGTAGATAAGACTGATATGATTTGATGTCTGAACAAAATAACTCCTGTAATAATAGGTGTTGCTATAAGCAATAAGCGAACAACCGAATTGATATAAGTATGTTTCAGTTGAGTGGCTCCGTTTTCATGATAACTGGCAGCCAGGCGAGGATAAATGACCTGCGAGAGCGCATTAAGTGGCAACTCTGCATAGCCCACTATTTTGGTAGCAAAATGAAACAATGCCACGGCCACAGGGTCCGTAAAAAAGGCAAGCATCAGTACATCTGCCTTATGGAAAAGCATAGAAAGCAGGTTGGTGCCGGCTATGTATTTGCCAAAGGACAGCAGCTCAACTATCTGAGATGCGACCGGGAGTTTCCATACTAAACGATGTCGGATTACATAGAAGGCTACCGAGGGAAGCACAGCCATACATTGCAAATTAATTACGGAGACAAAGTCTAACTGTCCGAAGGCCTGAATCACTAACAAGACGATGCCAAAACTCATCAGGTAAAGAAGGTTGCTGATGAAATACGCTTTGAACCGCCCGCGAGAACAGTAAAGGATATTGAGGAATTGCAGGGTTCCCAGACCCAACAATGTTTTGTAAGCATGTGGCAGGAGAGTGGACAGGGAGAGTCCGCTTTGAGGAGATAAAGTGGCTACTAAGGCCATGATGCCTCCAGCCAGTATGATATAGGCATAGTTGATCGTGAGTCCTGAAGCAATCAGGCTGCTTTCGTCTTTTTCTTTACGAACTAAAGCTCGTGTAAGACCGTTTTGCAATAATCCCTGACGCAGGCTGTCAGTAATGGAAATAATGGTCACATATAAAGCCCATATGCCAAAAGAGCTGGAGTCCAGTGTTTTAATAAGGACCAGAAAGAGGCTGAAGTTAGCCATCAGAAAAGCTGTCTGAGCATAAATGGACCAGGCGCTGTCAGATCCGGCTTGTTTAAGTGCTAGTCGTATCATTACCCGGCAAGTTTATAGTAAGAGGCAATCGTCTGTAAAGCGATGCTGTCCCAGGAATAATGCTCGATGACACGCTTCCTACCGGCCAGCCCCATTCTGTGGGCTTCGGCAGGTCTTTTGGCTATGTAGTCCATTGCTTCAATGAAGCTATGTGGCTTATTGGTCGGGCAAAGGAGCCCGTTCTCGCCATGAATTACGCTTTCGCGGATGGCAGGAAGGTCAGAGGCTATTACAGGTATTCCCTGAGCATTTGCCTCAATCAGCACAATGCCTTGAGTTTCGTAGTGAGAAGGGAGTATCAGCGCCTGATAAAAGGGGAGTGACTCCTTTACTTTTTCGTTACTGTGCTCTCCCAACAGCCTTACCTTTTTTTCAAGGTTCAGCTTCTCAATCAGACGCTTTAATTCTGCGAATTGCGGGCCGTCACCCATGATATCGAGACATACCGAAGAAGGGGCATGTGCCATGGCTTTCACTAAAGGAATCAAACCTTTGATAGGGTGGAGTCTGCCAACAAAAAGAAACCTGCCATGGACATTCTCTGGTTGATAGGGCAGTTTTGAAGGGAATCTTACCCCATTGGGAATTACCTTCAGTTTCGGTTGATCGTACTGCTTATTTAAATCTCCTTTCAGGTCCTCACTTACCGCAAGGCATTGTCCGGAGGCCTCTATTAATTTCTTTTCTATTCTGCGAGAAAGCAAGGCATGCAATCTGGCATTCAGATTATACCAGCGCGCATTGTTGCTCTCTCTTGCAATGAGCCCATGAACTGTCGTGATGAGCTTCGAGCGAACACTCTTGAGGGAGTGGAGCAAGTAGCCGCTACGCCCCTGAGCGTGTACGACATCAAAGTATGCATGATGATGC
>DIYF01000155.1 GCA_002427745.1 Roseivirga sp. UBA6061
CACCCCCCTCGGGGTCTTTCGAAGAAGACCCCTCCACCAACACTACCCTCAGAGTCTTTCGAAGAAGACCTCACCACCGACACCACCCTCAGGGTCTTTCGAAGAAGACCCTGAGGCTTAGAAACGGTAGAAACAGCCAGACAAAGACCTTCACCTGCAATTAGCCGCATATCCCGGGGCGAAACAGATAGTTTTTTCGTATTTAGCAGCAATGACACAAATCTCTGCTATTCTTCTGGCCGCAGGGCTTTCATCCCGTATGCAAGGTCCTAACAAGCTCTTGCTTAAGCTCGGGGAAAGGTCCATCCTTGCCGGAACTTATGGAGAACTGGCCAAGTCTGAGGTGGCCGAAATAATTGTCGTTACCGGCCGGGATGAGTCTTTGATAAAAAAACAGCTGAAATTACGTCCACAAGACCATTTCATCCATAATACTGTCTTTGCCACGGGCATGACCACTTCCATACAAAAGGGAGTGTCATCGGCAGAGGGAGAGGCTTTTATGGTTTGTCTGGCAGATATGCCGGGGCTTAAGGCTGCTCATTACAATACGCTGATAAGAACTTTCAAGGCGGCTGTGGCAAAGAATCCGGAGGCAATTTTAGTACCATCGGTGAACGGTAAAAGAGGGAATCCTGTTATCTTTTCAGCCGTTTATCGATCGGCTATACTGGCACATACGGAGATGAACGGTTGTAGAATGCTGGTAAAAGACAACCTAAAGCATTTGTGCGAGTATATTACTGATGATCTCGCTTTTTTGAGTGATATAGATACAGCCGAAGATTATCGTAAACTACGTCAATGACACTTACCAAAAACGAACTCATACGATATAACCGCCAGATTATTTTGCCTGATTTCGGGGTAGAAGGGCAGGAGAAGCTAAAGGCTGCCAGTGTATTAATCATAGGTGCAGGTGGTCTGGGAGCTCCCAACCTGCAATACCTCACGGCAGCCGGTGTAGGGCGTATCGGTGTGGTAGACTTTGATCAGGTGAGCCTTACCAATCTCCAGCGACAGGTGCTCTTTACCACACAGGAAGTGGGAACAAATAAGGCTGCTACAGCAGTCAGTAAACTCAAAGAGCTGAATCCGGAAACGGTTTTTGAAGTTTATGAGGCTCAGCTCAGTGCGGAGAATGCCATGGACATTATAGCCCGGTACGATCTGGTGGTAGATGGCAGCGATAATCTGCCCACCAGGTATCTGGTAAATGATGCCTGTCTCTTTCTGGAAAAGCCGCTGATTTATGGTGCCATTTTCAGGTTTGAAGGGCAGGTCAGTGTATTTAATGAGCTGCAGGTCGATGGAAGCAGAGGCCCCAATTATCGCGACCTTTTTCCAACGCCTCCACCTCCTGATATGGTTCCCAGCTGTAGTGAGGGAGGAGTATTTGGTGTGCTCCCCGGCATTGTCGGTTCCATGCAGGCCAATGAGGCAATTAAAGTAATTACTGGAATGGGGAATACATTATCAGGAAGGTTGTTACTCTTTGATAGTCTGGACTTTACCAGCAGGTTCCTCAATGTACGCTCCAATCCTCAAAATCCCGTGTCTGGCAGCAACCCTACCATAACCGGGCTGATTGATTATGAAGCTTTTTGTGCAGGGCCTGTGGTTGAAGAAAAGGCTTTGCAGTCTGTTTCAGTCAGGGACTTCCATGAGAGCTTATCGCGCTATTTTGTACTGGATGTACGAGAGCCCTATGAGTATGAGATTTCAAATTTGGGTGGACTGAATATTCCCCTGGGAGAGCTTAGTGAACGGCTTGCTGAAATACCCCATAAGGGAGAGGTTGTGGTACACTGCAAGAGTGGCGCCAGAAGTGCCCGTGCCATTCGTCTGTTGGAAAAAGAAGGATATACCAACCTGCTAAATCTGGAAGGGGGAATACTGGCCTGGCAAAAAGAAATAGACTCAGACATGGCCGTCTATTAAAAGGCCGGAATGAATATGAATATAGAGATCATTGCCTTTGGGATTGCCAAGGATATTTTAAAAGGAAAATCTGTTCAGTTGGATCTGCCGGCAGGCGAGACCGTTTCAGGTGTAAAAAAGCGACTTATCACAGAGTTTCCCGACTTTCAGTCACTGGCTTCGCTGCAACTGGCAGTGAATGCAGAGTATGTGGATGATAGTTATGTATTGAACGAAAATGACGAGGTGGTATTAATTCCACCAGTAAGCGGAGGATGAAAAAGATTTATATCACATCGGATAAACTTGACAGTCTGGCCTGTACTGATGCAGTTACGCACGAAGGTGCCGGTGGTATTGTGGTGTTTGTAGGGACGGTAAGGAACGCGACTAAGGGTAAGACTGTACTTCATCTTGATTTTGAGGCCTATGAAAAAATGGCACTCAAAGAGATGCAGAAGATCGCAGATCAGGCAATTGAACGTTGGAGCCTCTACGATATGGTGATTCATCACAGAACGGGCAAGGTGGCAATAGGAGAAGAGGCGGTGGTGATTGCCTGTTCATCGGCTCATCGCAAGGAGGCTTTTCAAGCCTGTGAATTTGCCATTGATACACTGAAAGAAACAGTTCCCATCTGGAAAAAGGAGATTTTCGAAGACGGAGAGATTTGGGTCTCAGCTCACCCATAGTAAAGAGAATTTGAGGTACTCATTAGTCATGATTAAAGGTTAGAAACATTTCCCGGATATGGATGTAGAAGTGATAAAGAAGCAGTTTCCGATTTTTGATCAGACCAATCCGGCCGGTAAAGACCTAATTTACCTGGACAATGCTGCTACTACACAAAAACCCCGGGTGGTGATAGATGCCATAGCCGGCTATTACAGTGGGTATAACGCCAATGTGGGCAGAGGGAGCTACTGGCCGGCTACTGCAGCCACCGTAGCCTTTAAAAATGCCCGAACCGCAGTACGGGAGTTTATCAACGCGGCCTCTTCCAAAGAGTGTATTTTCACCTCAGGCACAACGGATGCTATCAATAAAGTGGCGAATAACTATCTAATGCCTGATCTTACAAGCTCAGATAGTGTGATTGTCTCTGAAATGGAGCATCACGGTAACTTTGTTCCTTGGCAACAGGCCTGTCTTCGTACAGGAGCCAGGCTGAAAGTTATTCCTTTGACTAATGATGGGGATTTGGACTATGAGGCTTTTGAATCGTTGCTGGACGATTCGGTGAAGCTCGTGGCGGTCACTGCGATTTCCAATACACTGGGCACTAAAAATGATCTGCAGCGGATTATCCGGGCAGCCCGAAAATATGGGGCAGTCGTCTTGGTTGATGCTGCTCAACTCTTGACCCACGAACCAATAGACGTACAGAAGCTTGACTGTGATTTTCTCGTGTTTTCAGGTCATAAAGTATTCGGCCCTACCGGCATTGGTGTGCTTTATGGCAAAGAAGAGTTACTCGAAGCAATGTCGCCTTTGAGTTACGGAGGGGGGATGGTAAAACAGGTAACAGTGGAACAAACGGTTTTTGCCGATTTACCTAAAAAGCATGAGGCAGGTACCTCCAATATTGCAGGAGTAATAGGCCTGGGAGCAGCCATAGGCTTCGTCAATCAGCTTGGCATAGAATCCATACATGCACATACAAAAGCTCTGACTGATTATGCCCTGGAGCGGCTGAAGAACCTTGAGGGGGTGACTGTTCTTGGTTTGCCCAAAGAAAGGGCAGCGGTCATATCACTGGTGGTAGGGCAGGTACACCCTCATGATGTTGCCTCATTTCTTTCTGAAAGAGGAATCGCCATCAGGGCCGGACACCATTGTACGCATCCACTGATGCAAAGACTTGGTGTACAGGGAACCTGCCGCATTTCATTCGGTATTTATAACACTCCCGCAGAGGTAGACCAGCTGATTGAGGGATTAGAGGAGGTAAGAGATTTCTTTGCATGAACGATCGTTTAAAACAGCTTTATAAGCATCATATCCTCATTAAGTCAAAGGACGATACCCATGTTGGCGAGTTGGAGGGTTATACCCACATATTAGAGGCTTATAACCCTATGTGTGGTGATAAGTATAACCTGTATCTGCAGGTAAAGGGCCAAACGATAACCGGGGCCTCTTTCAAGGGATTTGGTTGTGCCATATCCAAAGCGTCTACGGCTGTGCTCACTGAAAGGCTCATCGGTACCTCCCTGACTGAGGCTGGTAAACTTGTAAATCTCTTCATGGAAGTCATCAATCCTGATTCCTCGATGGCCATTGAAGAACTGACAAAAGATGAAGAATTGCAGGCATTTGCCGGTACACGTGACTATCCCGAGAGAATTGAGTGCGCTGGTCTGGCCTGGAAAGAATTCACCGAATTTGAGCGTAAAGGCCATTTTAGTGTAGACAATTCGTAGACTTAAGTGTAAAAATATGTGTGATATTCCTTTGTCACAACAAGGACTTTCCCATATTGTAAGTCTAAAAGATTAGCATTTTGGGTCATTCGTTATTCTTTACTTCAGCGATACGTACTGTATCGGCACAACTGCTTTCTGCGCAGCTCAGTGATTTTACCCTTATTGGCTTAACCCTAAGCTTCGTCCTGATTGCTGTACTTGTCTATTTGCTGGCAAGGAACAAGAGAAAATATGAGCGTGAGCTGAGTCAGAAAGGCTCAGAAATCAGGAAACTGAAAGAAAGAATGACCCTCAAGAGCATGCGTAATCATGTGTTGCAGACAGAGGTTAGCCGTACTTCTGAACAATTGACCAGCCATGATGAATTCAAAGCTGCCCTTACCCACCTCATAAGCCATGACCTGAAAAATGCCATGAACGCCATCATGGGGCTTACCAGGAAACGAGACGATAAAAAAATGGCCACTGTAAAAAGCTGTGGCGATCTCGCCCTGAGCATGATTTCCAATATGCTGGATGTGCAACGGTTTGAAGAGCAACAGGTAAGTCTGAGACTTCAGCATCATTGTCTCAGAGAAACGTTGGTAGCGGCCCAGTCTCAGGTGCAGTTTTTCTTTGTGATGAAAAATCTGGAGTTGAAAATTGATATTCCTGACGGAGTGTTGGTGCTCATTGACAAAGAGATGATGACCCGGGTTTTTGTAAACCTCCTGGTAAATGCTGTGAAATACTCCAAAGTAGGAGGGGCCGTAGTGGTGCGTGTGGGAAATATCGTAAATGAAAGAGGAGAAGCCTTTACCCAGATAAGCCTGCAGGATGAAGGTGAAGGAATAGCTGAAAGCAAATTGCCGAGAATTTTCGATAAGTACTGGCAATATGATACCAATGATATTGATAAGATCGGTAAGGTTGCCTCAGCCGGACTGGGACTTGTCTACTGCAAGCATGTATTGGAAGCCCATAATGGTCGTATCTCCGTAAGCTCTCAACAAGGGGTAGGAACCCGCTTCGATATGCATGTACCCTATGTTGAAATGATGGCTCCTTCCTGCGAATCACAAAATGAAAAACTGTCGATTCTCAGAGATGAACTTTCTATAACCGATGAGCAGCTTGCGCTGATTCGTGAACATGGCCAGAAACTTTATGATCTCAAGGTCTATGAAATCACGAAGATCCGGGAAGTAATCAACGAACTCAGCGAACTTAACATTAAGACCACCTGGACGGGTGAGCTCCAAATGGCCGTTTATCAGGGCAATCAGCAAAAGTATGACGAACTGGTTGAGATGATCCAGTAATCTTCTGACTACTCCTTATTCTTTCATAGAGGGAATTACCCAGGTATAACTATACCAGTGCCACTTGCCTTCATTATCCGGAACGGTAATGGTATAAAGAGATCTGCGGCTTGTGAGTGGCTGCTTCGATTTAACACTCAACTGTATTTTGCCCCCCCGGAGAATCCTCAGCGACTTTGAGCATCGCTTTCCTTGTACAAAGCACTGCAGCTGCTCTACATTGAGGTTGGCTTCATCAAACTTAAAGAGTATTCTGGGGTTGTCAGGAGTGCCACTATAGCCTGTTTTAATGGCCGACACCTCCTTCATAAGTATGGGCAGCATACCCAACTTTTCCAAAAACGAGCCTATCTGGCCATATCGGTCTGACATCGGAAACCTGGGGACCTGATAAAAATCACCAGAAGAATTGTTCACACCACTGCTCTGCGCTGCAGCTCCCACAAAGCCCGTTTCCTGCACTATGGCTTTCATTTGTGTATCAAACTCTCCATATGGATAGGCAAAAGCAGTGGGAGTAGCACCCAGATTCTTCTCGAGTAAAGCCTGACTTTTGATCAGGTCTGCCCTGAATTGTTCTCGGGCCGTATCCACAGTGTCACTAAGAAAGTAAGCGTGTGAGTCTGAGTGATTGCCTATTTCAATACCGGCCTCATTCAGTACCTTCAGCTCCTCCCAGTCAAGATAATCAGGATTACCTATGCTGGCAGTGTTTACGAAGATCGTGGCTGTGAATCCATAGGTCTGAAGAAGAGGAAGGCCATTTTCGATAAAGCTCTTAAAGCCATCGTCTATGGTGAGGCAAACCACCTTTTTAGCCTTCTTTCTGGATTTGAGATAACTTATTGACTCTGAGAAAGTGAGTGTTTGGTAGCCATTGTCCTTCAGGTGTTTGAGGTGAGACTCAAAGGCATCTTTCGAGATATTCGTACTGGGGTAACGGTCATCGCCAAACCGATGGTAGACAAAGGTCGGTACAACTTTTTGTACAGTTTTCCTTTGATCCGCCTTTGTGGTCACCCTATGGTTTTTAGGGTACGATAGTGCAAGAAGCAGTAAAAGCAAGAGATAGTACTTCATTCTGTTCCTTCCGTTATACTCACATAATAGCTTGAATCAAGCCTGTAATGATCGTATTGTTTGAGCTGATTGTAGCGGATCATGGTTCGCAGTTGGTTGACATAAGCCTCTCTTCTTTCCGAATAGTTGATCAGGTGAGGGATAAGCTTCTCAATATCGTGACTCTCACTTCTCGCTTTTCTAAAACCCGAATAGTGTCTTGAACGCCCAAGAGTTTTAAAATAATCACCAATAGATTCCGATATATCGGCATACTTTCTCAGGTAGATAGTCTGTCCGTCTCTTTTAACAGAAGCCGCTATTCTGGGTTCTCTGGTACTATAAGACCAGATTCCGAAAAGGTTATTGCCTTCGCCAAAAATCCGGGAATTTCCCCAGCCACTCTCAATGGCCGCCTGTGCCAGAACGATACTGTTAGGGTGGGTTTCCAGGGCTGATAACAGGGCTGTGGTGTCCTTTGTCCGGTAATCATGCGAGAGCTTCCGGAAAAAAGCACTGTCTGCAGGGGTCCATTCCTCTTGCTGCAACAATTGCTGAAAAGACGCTCTTTCATGATAAAGTTTGTCTTTGGCTACCAGGATAGCAGGCAGCAAGGCAGAAACAAACTTCATCTTCTTTTGATCAAGTGGCAGACTGTCCAGGCCGGTAATATTACTGTATAGAAAAGGAGCTATGACTGAGTCAGTGAGAGATACAATATCCGAGGGGCGACTTACCTGAATATGCTCTGGTTGCAGTTTTAGTTCTATGGTGGCTTGCTCTTCTTCGCCAGCAGTATTGCTGCTGCATGAACTGCTAAGGAGCAAGAGCCATACGGGCACCAACAAAACAATGGAAGCTTTGATCTGTGAGGACCTGACCTTACCAGAGATGAACGAACTCATTCCACAAATATAACCGGAAAGTCGAGCCTTTGACAGGAGAGGTTGTTTTGGTTGAAAACAGGACAAATCGTTCGTTGTAGTGATTATTGGTACTTAAATAGTAGACAAAGTGTGGACAACTTTTCAGAGAACTGTGATGATACGTAATATTTCATAAATGCTTTTTTAGCTTATCGTTTCGCAATTAACGCGTCACCTCAACCAGGCTATGAATAATCTCTCCAAGCTATTGCTATGCATGCTTTGCATAGTTCTTTGTACCAGTCTACCTGCTCAGCAAGACAAAATCGATAGTCTTCGTGCTGGTATTTCAAAGGAGAGTGATCCCCTGCATCGGACAGACTTACTGAATAAACTGGCCAGTAACTTTCAGCGAATTTCAGCTGATAGCAGCTTGTTTTATGCCAGAGAGGCATTGGCGTTGAGTGAGGTAAGTAATTACACTATTGGAAAGATAGAAGCTCTGGTTGAACTGGCCATCGCCAATACAAACATAGGCAATTTTGAGGAAGCCAAAACATTTGGTAAAGAAGGATTATCACTGGCTTCCGGGCTTGGCGATCACAAGAAAGCCCTGAGTCTTTCAAGCACTATTGGCAGGGCTTATGCCAGGCAGGGTAGTTTTCACGGAGCCCTGTTTTATTTCAAGCAGGCATTGGAGTTCAGAGATTCCCTTACCAGCCCGAATACAATGGCCAACCTCTACAACAGTATAGGAACAGTCTACAGTCTGTTAAAAGAGTATGAACTGGCTACTGAGCATTATGAGAAAGCCCTTGATAGCTATGGTAAAGAGCCTGACCAGAGAAGTCTCTCCATGCTATACAATAACATAGGGGGGAGTTACGCTTATCAGAAAGCCTGGGACAAGGCCCTGAGTTACTATGAAAAAGCGCTCGAGATCAATGAGCAGTTGCCTTTCCCCTGTCTCGTATACTCTCAGGTATACAATATCGGAGAGATACACCTTGAATTGGGTGCATTAGACAAGGCCTCTGAGTACCTGGAGAGAACCCGGGAACTTTCCAAAGATTGTGAAAACAGTGTGGTCAACGGATATTTGCTTTTCAACCTGGGTAAGCTTGAAGCGGCAAAAGGCAATGATCGGAAGGCCATACAATACTTTGATCAGGCCATGAACTGGATAAACAATCAACAAAGCTTTTCTGATATAGATCAGATAACCAAAGATATCTATCAGTTCTACAGGGACAGGGGCATGACCACAAAAGCACTTGAGTACCTGGAACGACACACTCGGGCCAAAGATTCGGTTTCTGAGCTGGCAGATATTCAGAAGATAGCTTTGCTGACATCAGAATATGAATTTGAAAAAGAACGTGATCAGTTAAAGGCAGCGCAGGCCAGGGCAGAACTCCAGTTACAAAATGATCTGACACGTCAGCGGCTTTTTAAGAACATGCTCTTCACTACCGCTGTTTTCTTCATACTCATAGCCCTGCTCTATTACAGGTCGGCTAAGCACAGAAGCACCATCAACCTTCAACTCGCTGAACAAAATCAGCTGGTTAATGCACAAAAACAGGCACTGATTGAAAAAACAGATGAACTGACACGAACAAATGAGATGATCAACAAGCTGCATGAGTTCAAAGAAAGTCTCACGCATATGATCGCTCATGACCTGAAAAATGCCTTGAATTCCATTCTTGCCCTGTCCGGTAAGCCCAGAGATCGCGAGATGGAAATCATCCATCAGAATGGAGGACAGGCCCTCGGTTTGATAAACAACATGCTGGACGTTTACAAATTCGAAGATGCTGCTATGAATCTGAGGGTTGAGCAATGCAGCTTCAATGAGATTTTGAAATCTGCGTCAACCCAGGTCTTCTTTTTACTGGAATTCAAGAGGCTCAAACTCGTAGCAGAACTTGAGCATGATATTATCCTGGAAGTAGACCGCGGTATTATCACGCGCGTGCTGATTAACCTGCTTACCAACGCCATTAAGTACTCTGCTCCGGGAAGTGAAATCCTCCTGAGGGCCTCTTTCCATGAAAAGGGCAGCGAACAACCACAAGTTCTGATAGAGCTGGAGGATTTGGGAGAAGGTATTGCAGAGGAAGATGTGCCCTACATCTTTGATAAATACTGGCAAAGCAAGGCAAGGAATATCCGGAAAGATATTTCCACAGGTCTGGGGCTTACCTTTTGTAAGATGGCCGTAGAGGCTCATAAAGGAATCATCGATGTCAAATCTGTTTTGAATCAGGGCACCACATTCTTCTTTTACCTGCCGGCTTTGAGAAAAGAGGCTCTGGTTGATCCCTGTTACAACCCATCAGAAAACCATGAGGAACAGGAAAACACCAGACAGAGTGCCTTGAAGATCTATGCGCTGAAGTTCAGTGGCATAAAAGTGCATGAGGTCTCAAGAATCAAGAAGCTCCTGAAAGAAATCGAAAACAAGAATCTGGAAACCGACTGGTCCCGCCAGGTAGAAATGGCCATGTATCATGGTAATCAGGCGCTTTTTGATGAGTTAACTGCATCTTTCCTGGCCTGATGTAAAAGGGCAGAAGAGGAGCTTTGTCTTTTTGTTGAATTTTTTTTTGCGTCTTTCCCGTATCAACTGCGTCTGCGAGGTGAACCAAACAAAGAAACCTCATGAAAAGATTGCATGTAAATCTGGGAGTACAAAGTATAGAAGAGTCGGTCAGCTTTTATCAGGCCCTGTTTAACGCAAAGCCTACAGTACAAAAGCCTGATTATGCGAAATGGTCGTTGAATGAGCCCAGTGTCAATTTCTCAATTTCCCTGACATCGGAAAACCTCGGAGTCAAGCACCTTGGCATTGAGGCAGATACAGAACAGGAGCTGAAAGAAATCTATGGTCATATAGATGACGCAGAGAACGCCACGGTGAGAGAAGAGGGACATACCGTATGTTGTTATCATCAGTCAGAGAAGTCCTGGGTAAAAGACCCACAGGGTGTGGAGTGGGAGGCATTTCATACCTACGGCACTGCTGAGGTCAACAAAGTGGTGAAGGAAGAGGAAGCTGCCTGCTGCGATGATAATTGCTGTACATAGTTTTAGTAAATGTTTATACATCAGCTCTCACTTAGTGGTTTCGGTAGTAGAGACCACTGAGTCTGAGAGTTGGCGCCTCAGTACAAATTAGTCCTGACTCACTTTTCTTAGCTGGTAAATACTTCAGGTCCTGAGAATCGGAGGGAAGGTTTGTCTGGAAATCTTAATTTTATAAAACCATGAATACACATTGCCAGGTTGTAGGTCCCGTTTTTCAGCAGTACAGAGAGATTCTGGCCCGCTATATTCAGAGCAAGGTGAAAGACCCCATCGACAGCGAAGAACTGTTGAGTGAGGTGATGATGAAAATATATGACAACTGTGAAAAGGTGGAAGGTATTCGCAATACAGAAGCCTGGCTCATCACCATTGCCCGGAATACGGTCACCGACTATTTCAGAAAGCAGCAAAAACATACAACCAGTAACATACCCGTACAGCTCGTGGAAGAAGACGAGCCGTGTTTTATGCAGGAACTGGAAGAGTGTGTGCCATCGCTCATTGCCAGGCTCCCTGAAAAGTATCGAGAACCCCTGGCTGCCTACGAGCTGAAGGGAATCCCTCAGAAAACACTGGCCGTTCAGTACCAAATGAGCGAATCGGGCCTGAAGAGCAGAGTGCAGCGGGGCAGGAAGATGCTCAAGGAGCTGTTTATGGAATACTGCGGCCACCTGATAAAAGAGGAGGAAAGCTGTAGCAATTGTGACTGCTGAGGGTATAGTAGTATGATGTATCCGTAAAAACAGACAGGTTCCTCCTTTTACGAGTTTTGAATCAAAGCCAGAAGTCTGTCCCTTTCTATTGTCCCGACAACAGTGAACTCCTTAGGAGAACGCTTTATTGGAAGACCCCTGAAATGGATCTGACAGTGTATGAATCAAAAGGATGATCATGTTATGGTCTTTGACCAGCCTGTGCTTTTGTAAGTACCGACCGTGCTATCCGTACATTGCTGTCATTGCCAAAATTTTTGATTATGATTAAACCTATTTAAATTTATTCAATCTAATCCCGGGAACACTCAGCTGTTAAGCCCATCCAATTGTCAGGAGTGTCCGATTATCAAGTTACCTAAGCGTACAAGCAAATTTTAGATGTGATGATTCAGTTTCGTTCGTTGTGAGCGATTGGATTGTCTATGTCTATGGTTTTATCACTTTTTGATAGGTAACTGTATGAAATATCAAACTAATCCCCTCGTCTCAAAGACTGCGGATCTTCAAAGTATTGTTGAAAAACTTAAACCCTATTATCTCCCCGGAAGAGACTTTTCGGTTGAAACCGGTTCGCTGGAATTAGCAGCAGAAGGCAGAGAAATAACCACTGGTATAGAAGCATTTAGTGCTGAATTTGACGATTCAAAGCTGAGACATTTATTGACAAGAACAACCTTTTGCTCTTCAAAGGAACAGATTGATCTGCTTAGCGGCAGATCATTAAATGAAGTGGTGGACGAGCTCCTGCAGCCAATAGACATGCCACAACCACCTTTGGCTTTTACAGACAGAGACCCCGATGTGTCCAAGGGAGAAACATGGGTTAACAGCAGTCGGAGTATCGACTCCACTTCCAATACCCTGAGATTGACTTCTCTATTCTCCTGGTGGACAGGGCATATGCTCAATACCAAGGCGCATATAAGAGAAAAAATGGTGCTCTTTTGGCATAATTTTCTTGTAACAGAATCTGAGGTTATTAAAGATGCCCGGGTAGTATATGATTACGTTAACAGGCTCCGGTTAAATGCCCTGGGTAACTATCAAACGCTCATCGAAGAAATTACCATTAACCCGGCCATGCTGCGTTACCTGAACGGAGATCAGAATGACAGGTCAAATCCGAATGAAAACTACGCCAGGGAACTATTCGAGCTTTTCACTATAGGGAAGGGCCCCCAGATTGCTGATGGTAACTATACCCACTATCAGGAACAGGATGTAAGGGAGGCAGCCAGAGCCCTGACCGGCTGGACAACAGACTTTGATACCATTAGCAGTAACTTTCGACCCGGCCAACATGACAATGGAGTCAAGACCTTTAGTGATTCTCTGGGCAATGTAAGCATTGAAAACCAGGGCTCAGAGGAGTATCGCGCTCTGATTCAGCTGATATTTGAGCAAAGAGAAACAGCGAGGGCCTTATGCAGAAAGCTCTATCGGTGGTTTGTTTACTACGATATCGATGATTTCACCGAATCTGAGGTAATCGAACCGCTGGCCACCATATTGATTCAGAATCAATTTGAAATAGTGCCGGTACTGAGAGCCCTGCTTTCAAGCGAGCACTTTTACGACTACGAAAACATAGGGGTAATGGTGAAGTCTCCGGTAGACTATCTGTTGGGGCTTGTCAGCAATGCCGGCCTGCCTGTTTCACCTGGTACCGATATTGAAGACACCTATAATTTCTGGATCGAGATATATAGAAACATTCGGTTGCAGGATATGACCATAGGTTCTCCTCCGAGCGTAGCCGGATGGCCGTCCTATCATCAGGAACCATTTTTTTATCGCAACTGGCTCAATTCAGTAACACTGCCCTTCAGACAGGCCTCAAGTAAGTTTCTATTGCTTGAGGGTATTCGTGTTGGGCCTGTAGTAGCCAAAATAGACACCGTCCTGCTGGCTCAGGAGGTTCCCGACTCCGGAAATCCGGACCTGCTGATCAATGAACTGGTCAAAGTATTTTTTTCCAGGCCGCTTTCCCAGGCTGAGCTGGAAGGCTATAAAGAGGTATTAAGGCCAGGCTTACCAGATTTTGAATGGACTGTGGAATGGGCAGATTATCTCAATGAACCGACACCCCAAAAAGAACAGGCCGTCCGCTCAAAACTAGATGCCCTGATGGATGCCATTATCAATTCCCCACAATATCAATTACAGTAACTATGAATAGAAGAAGCTTTATCAAGAAAGGCAGTGTCATTTCATTGCCTCTTCTTTTGGGAGGCCAGAGCATTGGTGTACTATCACCAACTTCCAAACTGATGGCCTTGCGTGCCAATGCAGAAAATGAGGACAGAGTACTTGTCCTTATCCAGCTTAATGGAGGTAATGATGGTCTCAATACATTGATTCCCCTCGATCAGTATGATCGTCTGATGGATGTAAGGCCCAATGTTGTAGTTGAAGAATCCAGGATTTTGAAGCTCAATGACAATCTGGGTATGCACCCGGTTATGGAGCCTATATTGAACCTGATGAATGAAGGCAAGGTGGGATTCATACAGGAAGTGGGCTATCCCAGCCCTAATCTGTCACATTTTCGATCTACCGACATTGTGACCTCGGCATCTTCTTCTGATGAAATTGTCTCTACCGGATGGCTCGGCAGGTACCTGGAGCATGATTTTCCTGCTTATCCCGAGGGCTTCCCGAATGAGCAAAATCCTGACCCTCTGGCCATTACTATCGGTTCGGTTATTTCACATACCTGTCAGGGCACCTCTTCCACAATGGGAGTAGCCATCAGGAATATTGATACTTCATTCAGTGGAAACGAAACAGGATCCGCCCAGGTGGAAGGGACTTACGGAGCAGAGTTACAGTTTGTTCAACAGGCACAGTTTCAGACGCAGGCTTACTTACAAACCATAAATGAAAAGGGGAATAATGCTGATAACCTTTCTCCGCTTTTTCCTGAACCGGGAGTGAATGATCTGGCAGATCAGCTCGGAGTAGTCTCAAGATTAATAGCCGGAGGCCTAAAGACACAAATTTATGTGGTCTGTATAGGTGGGTTTGATAATCATGCCAATCAGGTTTTGCCTGAGGATACTTCCAGTGGAGATCATGCCGAATTGCTTGCCCAGCTTTCTGAAGCAGTAGCCGCCTTTCAGGACGATCTCGCACGTCACGGAATAGAAGACAGAGTTTTAGGCATGACATTCACTGAATTTGGAAGGCGCGTTACCTCCAATGCAAGTTTTGGTACAGATCACGGTAGTACCTCTCCGATAATGATTTTTGGCTCTCAGGTAAATTCCGAGATTCAGGGCAGCAACCCCGTTATACCGGAAGGTATTGACAACAGATTTCTTTTGGAACCCCAGTATGATTTCAGAGCAGTTTACGGGTCTGTTTTAAGAGATTGGTTTTGCGTTGAAGAAACGCTCATAGACGATCTTTTCTTCTCTGATTTTCCCCAGGTTCAAATCACAGTCGGGAACATTGTGACGAGTCTTGAAAGTGAAGAGACACCCGAACTCAATCTGTATCCCAACCCAACCACAGAATACCTATTTGTGACCCCGCCTGTTCTTTGTACTGAGGCCTATGCTGAGGTCATCAGTCCTGAAGGGCAAAGGCTCTTTTCCACGGCTCTGAAACAGTCAGCTGACGGTAGTTTTCTGGAGCCCCTCAATGTGAAGTCACTTTCTGCAGGCAGCTATATACTCAAGGTATCGGCTTGTGGAAAACAGTTTACTTCCAGATTCATACGACAGTAACACAAATGAGCAAACTCCCGGAAAACAACTTTCCCGGAGCGCATTGTCATGATAGGGGACATCTAAGGTTTTCAAGGGAACATGCGCTTTGCAGGAGATCAGCATGTTCCTTAAGTAAGCAAGAGGATTCAGGGTATTACAGGCAAAAGCTATGGTGCTACCCTGTGCACACCTTCTCCAATGCTGACCAGAAGAGTTGTGACTTTTTGGTTCATTTGCTTTTGGTAAGCTTCACATACCTCCTCAATAAACTGCTGTTCCCAGCCTTTACTCACGAGGTTGATAGTACAACCTCCAAAACCACCGCCCATCATACGACTACCCGCAATGTAATCTTTACCCTGTGCAAAAGCAGCCAGAAAGTCCAGCTCAGGGCAGCTCACCTCATACAATTGACTTAGCCCCTCATGTGAAGCGTTCATCAACCTGCCCACCTCAGTTATGTTGCCAGATCTGAGAGCCTGGCAGGTATCCAGTACCCGTTGATTTTCATCCAGTACAAAAGACAGTCTGCGCTTGCCTGTATCATCCAGGATACCTCCTGAGGCGTTTAGCATTTCAGCATTCAGGTCTCTGGGAGAATTAATGGACGGATAAACTTCTTTCAGATTCAGAATGGCGCTTTCCACATCCTCTCTTCTGTGATTATATTCTGATTCTGCCAGGTGATGTGTTACGTTAGAGTTGACGAGCACAAGGGAGTACCCCGGAAAGTCTGCAGGTAAAAAGTCAAAGGCAAGGCTTTGACAGTCCAGAAGCAGGCAATGGTTTTTCCTGCTTTCCAATACGGCATATTGATCCATGAGTCCACAGTTGAGACCGATGCGGATCTCTGCTGCCTGAGCAAAACGGGCTATGTCGGCTTTTGGAATTTCAAGATCAAACAGAGAGCTGATCGCATAAATGAGACCGCAGGTCAGGGCAGCGGAAGAGGAGAGTCCTGCCCCAATGGGGACGTTGCCACCGATCACCATGTCAAAACCCCGGCATCGGTAGCCCTGCTCCTGAAGGATGATGCAGACAGCCTCGACATATTTCTGCCAGCCATGATGTGTAATAGATTTTACATCCGGGCTCAATTCAAAGGTCTCCCCATACCCTGATGAAGTGATGGATATATGATCAGCTTTGTTGCTGCTGCAAAGAAACCAGGTATAATAGTCGATGGCTGCAGGCAGTACAAACCCCATGTTGTAGTCGGTATGGTCACCTATAAGGTTAATACGACCCGGAGCCTTGATGGTCAGGTCGGGGAGGCCCTGGTATTTTTCCTGATAAGTCTCTAATAGTCTGTCTGACAGCATAGGGTTGATAAAGAGAGATCGTATAACTGACGGCAATTTATGAGAATGCACGGGTACTTTCAGATACGAACTTGACAAGATCTCCTGTAATATTAACGAATAGTTTGTAACCATTAAGTAAGTCGGGCGTTATACCTTGTAGCTCAATGTATATAGAATGTCATGATATCTAAGAACTTAACGGCTGCCTCTACTAAACCTATCATATTAGGGGTATTGAAACAGGGGAGCAGTTATGGCTACCTGATTATTAAAAAGATAAAGGAAATGTCACAGGGTAGGATGCAATGGTCTGATGGAATGCTCTATCCTGTTTTACATCGCCTGGAAAAGGAGGAGCTGATCCGGTCTGAATGGATCATGGCCGATAATGCGCGTCCCAGAAAGTACTATCACATAACGGAAAAGGGCAAGCAGGCATTACTGGCAGAACGAGATCAGTGGCTACAGGTAAACTCGGTACTCAACGCTATCTGGGACATAGAACCTGCAAACTGATTGTCTGTGTTTCATCTTGAAAAATCAGTTAAAAAATGGCTGCGGTTGTTCAGAAAACATCGTGGTTTTGATCATGGAACCATTCGCGAAATGGAACTCCATCTGCGTGATCATATAGACGATCTCATATCAGAAGGAAAAACTGAAGAGGAGGCCTTTCAGCTTGCCGTCCGGGAATTCGGAGAAATTAAACCTATGGCTCAGGAGGTCTACTGGAGTCAAAGACCCATATCAAACAACACCATTATCAATACAGCTATGCTCAAAAACTACATCAAAATTACGGTCAGGAATTTCATGAAGTACAAGTTCTACACATTTGTCAATGTTTTTGGTTTGACAGTGGGGCTCTCTATTGTCTTTCTCATTGGACTTTTTGTCAATGATGAATTGAATTTCGACAAGTTTCATGACAAGGCTGATGATCTCTATCGGGTGGTGGAAAACCAGTACTATGAAGGTCAGCCGGTATTCCCCGTGGCAGTTACTCCTATAGCACTGGGGCCATCTCTTCTGCAGGAGTATCCGGAAGTGCTCGCTTTTACCCGGGTATCCAATGAAGACTATCTCTTCGAGTCAGGCGAACGCAAAATTCTGGAGAGAGACGGGATTATGGTAGATGAGCATTTTTTCGATATGTTCTCCTTTAAGATTCTCAAAGGCAGTGTAGTAGGGTTTAAAGATAAACTCAATGCCTTGATCCTGACCGAGCAATTGGCTCTGAAGTACTTCCCTGATGAAGGTCCTGTTGGTAAGGGCATAAAGCTGGGAGGAGAGGAGTTTGTTGTCAGTGCCGTTATTCAGGATGTGCCTAAGAACTCTCACCTCGAGTTCAACTTCATACTGAACTATGAAAACTTCCTTGCCGAAAATCCTGAAACCGCGAATAACTGGGCAAGTAACCGTTTGTATACCTACGTTCAGTTAAGTGACCAAGCGGACCTTACTGGTTTCAATGAGAAGATCAAAGGCCATATTAAGAAGAATATGGAAAACTCTGTGACTGATATATACCTGCAGCCGCTCACTGATATTTATTTGGGAGAGGTGGATTTTGTGGTAGAGGTGCAGCGCAAGGGCCGGATGATGTATGTGCAGATTTTCTCTATTGTGGCATTTTTCATCCTGCTGATTTCCTGTATCAATTTTATGAATCTGTCTACGGCCCGGTCTGCCAAGCGAGCCAAGGAGGTGGGTTTGAGAAAGACCATTGGTGCTCATCGCAGGCAGTTGATCTTTCAGTTTTTAAGTGAATCTGTAATTCTGACTTTGATTGCAGTAGTCTTGTCAGCCGGGCTGGTGGCTCTGTTGATTCCTTCTTTCAATCAGCTGACCAATAAGGCTTTTGATTTGTCAACCCTCTTTAATGCTCAGTCAGGTGTGATTTTAGTCGTAGGTGTATTGCTTATGGCCCTGATTACAGGAGTATTGGCCGGCAGTTACCCCGCTTTGTTTCTCAGCTCAATCAAACCTGTACTTACCTTGAACTCTCAGGTAATCAACATCAGGCAGGGCGCTATGCTGAGAAAGGTTTTGGTCGTTTTTCAGTTTATCATCTCCGTGGTGTTGATTATTGGTACCATAGCAGTATACAAGCAGCTCAGATACATTCAGAATGCCGATTTAGGCTACAACAAAGAGAATATTGTCTATACCTCGGTAGGAGCAAGCCAGTCAAAGCTTTTTGCCAATAAGCTCCGTGCTCAGCCGGGAGTGGTCAATGTGGGCCTTTCAAACCGTCACCCCGCTTATGTATTGAGCAGTTCCTCCGGTTTTGAGTGGCCCGGCCAAAACCCGGATGAAAACATCCTGTTCCACTTTATGGGAGTGGATGAGCACTATATGTCTACCATGCAGATGAGCGTGATAGAAGGCAGGGAATTTCTTGAGGCTGATACTGCAGTAGTCATGATCAATCAGAAGGCCAAAGAAATGATGGGTCTGGAAGACCCTGTAGGTAAAACCATGGGCTCTTTTTATGGTGAAATGCGCATTGTTGGTGTGGTGAGCGATTTCAATTTCAAGTCCATTCACTCTGAAATCGAACCCATTGTGATCTTCAAGCGATCAAGGTTAAACCGTGTTTATGTAAAGTATGCCGATACACATCAGGGTGCTATAGCCAACACCATGAAAACTGTGTGGGATGAGGTTTTTCCTGATAAAGAGTTTCATTTCGACTTCCTCCAGCAGGATTTTGATGATTTGTATAATGCTGAAGAAAGAACCAGCCAGCTTTCAACCTATTTTGCCATCCTGGCTGTGATGATTTCGTGCCTGGGACTCTTTGGTCTTGTGTCTTATGCCACTGAACAAAGAACCCGGGAAATAGGCATCAGAAAGGCCCTGGGGGCATCGGTAAAGACCCTGTTTTTGTTACTTACCAGAGATTTCACCAGGCTGGTACTGATTTCACTGCTGGTTTCTGTGCCGCTGGGCTGGTATGCCATGAACAGCTGGCTTGATAATTTTGCCTATCACACCAATTTGGGTGTAGGCATATATATACTGTCTGCTGTGGCTGCTCTCGCTATTACTTTTGTTACGGTCAGCTACCAATCCATAAAGGCATCTACCAGCAGCCCTGTGAAGGCGCTTAGAAACCAGTAGTCGTTGAGGTTAGGTAGAAAAAGCCCGGAAGTTGCCTCGAAATGGCTCCTCCGGGCTTTTTTATTATCAGATAATGCTCTTTCTGATTCTGAAGTGGTTTAAGGGATCTTTAGAAAAATTCTCCTTGATATACTTCAACTGCTCATAGTTCTGAGCAAAGTAAGTTTTGGTAGGAATAGAACTGTCCTTGAAGCTTATAAAAGCCCCGGAAGTGTTTGGGATATCATAATCCCTGGCTACTTCCATCCAGTCCAGAGCCCGGTTGGTTCTATTGTTCACCTTACTGTTCTGACCTATTAACTGCTGGTAGGTCTCCAGGTTCCACCAGGTCTGATACTGTATGGTATACTGCTTGTCTTTGTAGGGGAAGGCACTGTCTGCACCAAAAGGGTTTTTGTGATAATAATCACCCACAATGGCACCCAGCGTCACATAAGTAAAAAGGCCTAACTGGCGGTTTCCCTTTAAGATAAGGGGAGAGGTCAGGCTTTGAATCATGGCTTTGTGTCCTTCATCTCCCAGACCTTTCTGGTCTACCAGACGAGAAGTGATCTTGTGTGGAGCCGGATCATCATAATCAGGGGGGAGTGGTTTTCCCTGATCCAGCAAATCAGATTGTTCCGGGGTGAGTACCAGATCCACTTCCTGCTTTTGGTGCAGGGCTTCTACAATTTTGTTGTTCGATTCCCGAGCCCAGTTACTCATCAGATATTCTCCGAACTCTTCTTTGCTATTCGGATCTGTACCGCCATGGTGATGATTGATTTTAATCTGTGCATCAGGTACGGCTACACTTGCAAACTTCTCTTTGATAAAGGTTTTGAGTTCTTTCTCTGTTCCTTCCCAATAGCCATACATTACACAGTTGTGGTATACATTGTTGACATCAAATGCCTTGCTTGGCTGTGCCGGCTGACCATTGACTTTCAGGTTGGTACCGATCAACTGGCTGGTCTGTGTAGAGGTGATGACCCTTTCCCAGGCTTTCACCACGTCTATGGTTGGGTATTCCCTTGATGGCAAATCACGCCAGATTTCCGGATAGGGGTTCCATTCAATTTCAAAACGGACCAGTACTTTGGGGAGTTTGAATGTCTGAATCCTCAGTTCGGTGACCAGGCCATAACTCATACCACCACCGCCTCTCAGAGCCCAGAGCAGGCTTGGAACACCATTTTCATCTGCATCCACGCTGATTTTGCTCCCGTCTCCGAGAACCATATTGGCACCCACCAGTCTCTCACAACACATACCTTCTTTCCGGGTCCAGGGCCCCCAGCCACCGCCCATGGTAAAACCCGAAATGCCTACAGTGGCACAGGTGCCGTGGGGAATCATCACACCCTCTGCGGCAAGTTTGGTAGTAAGATTTTTAAAGATATTCCCGGGACCTATCCGGGCCAGTCCGTTTTCATCCACCTCTACCCAGTCCATCTCAGAAACATCAATGAGAATGGTATTGGTGCCCGTACATTCCCCTTCATGGTCATGTCCGCCTGCCCTGATGCGAATGGGAAGGTTCTTGCCGGTAGCGCATTTGTAGGTGTTCTGTACATCGTCCTCCGTGCGGCAGTATACGATGACCCAGGGCTTTTTCTGCAGACGCCTGTTAAAAATGTTACAGGCTCCCTGAAAATCCATTTGCTCAAACCAGTCACCCGTGCTGGTTTTGATCTGTTGGTCAGGGTCAGCCAGCTTTTCTTTCATCTCCTCCAGAAAATCCAGGATATGCCTGAGCTCAGGGTTGGTGATCATAATTTGTTCATCCATAGTGTTTTGGGTTTAAAAAATTGAGATTTAGTGTGAAATTTAAACCAAGATAGCTTTTAATGGTGACTCTCTAAGCCTGAAAGCGAATTTTGATGTAGCCATTGTAAAGCCCGTTGAACCAGGCTGCCTGATCACCGACATGAAGGAAATATGGCTAAGTTGTCTAACTTAGTTTTGCTATTAACTGTCACCTTTTACAGGGAACTGCGTAAACTGATCAGACTATTTTTATGTACCGCGAAGACCTCCGACTTCTTAGAGATTATGTGATTGGCTGGATGGTGGCCCTGGGGCTGTGGATCGTAGTGCGCAATTACGGGGTGACCGTACAGGCACCCGTTGACCCAGAGCCACACGAGAACTTAAGGATGCTGTTTGTATTTGGTCCTCTGGCAGGTGTCTTATTCGGTATTGCGCAAATCAAGTTCGAACGCTACCTCTTTCGCAGGGTACCCTTGTGGAAACTCTCGCTGCTGGGGCTCCTGATCAACAGTCTGATCATGGGAGTACTCTTTATCAGTGCCTACCAGTTCTTTAAAAATGTAATTGGTTTTGACGAACCCATTACCTTTCGTCAGTTCGTATCTAATCCCAATGCCATTCTGATGTTTTGCTACTCGCTGCTGGTCAATTTCGTAATGGCCAGTCTCAGAGAGATAAACCTGCTTTTGGGCAGAGGCAATCTGTGGAGATTCGTACGGGGAGATTTCTATTCTCCCAGGGTAGAAAACAGGGTATTTATGTTCATTGACCTGAGAGGCTCAACAACCATTGCTGAAAAGCTGGGACATATAAAGTATAGCCGGTTTTTGCAGGATTGCTTCTATGACCTCAATGTCATCAGGCATATGGGAGCAGAGGTATACCAATACGTAGGGGATGAGGTGATACTGAGCTGGCCTGTAAAAAGAAAGAATATGGACTATGTAAGGTGTCTTAAGGCCTTTTGGGCCTACGAAGATGAGCTTCAGAAGCGAGAGTCCTATTACCTGGACAAATATGGGCTTGCCCCGAAATTCAAGGCAGGTATTAACCTGGGAGAGGTCACCACGGCAGAGGTGGGGGAGATCAAGCGTGAGATTGCCTATCATGGAGATACCATGAACATAGCCGCCCGTATTCAGGACAAGTGCAATGATTATGGTCGTACGCTACTGGTTTCTGAGCATTTCCAATCCAGAGTAAAGGCCAACGGCATCTTTAATTTTGAGCTGATGGGTGAGGAACAGCTGCGTGGCAAAACCGAGTTACTCAAGATTTACGCTGTCAACAGAACTGTCAGTGGAACTGCAGGGGCATAATTTGTGCAGACTCCTTTCCCGAGGCAGCGCTGGCTTCCTGATCACTTACCAACCTTCTCTTTTACGACCTGGGCAAAGCTTTTTCCCTGAATTTTCGCGTCCAGATAGCTGATAATGTCAAAATACAGCAAGGGGCGTGATTGGTATTTATCCTCCCTGAGCAACTCCAGCTGGGTTTTCAGCCCGGAAAAGCCTCTTCTGATATCCTGAGGATAGATATTACCCAGGTTCTTGATAAACTCCAGTATGGCCACCTGAAAATCTCCCAGGTTTTCCTGTTGCTTCAGGTAAGCGTAGGTGCTGCGGGTTTTGCGCTCCAGCCTTTCCTCGTCTGCTTGTTCATAGAAGATGATCAGCCGTACAATTCTGGCGAAGCCTTTCAGGTCACTTCTCAGGTTGCCTTTATCATTAATCACCTCATTCACCAATTCCAGAGCCCGTTCATAATCGTTGAGGGCAAAGAAGTAAATGGCTGCCTTATAGTTGATAATGAGCAAGGTATGGCGGTCCATAAAGTCACTGTGTACCTCAACAGCCTCCAGGGTAGCCTCCACGGCCGAGAGCTCTTCTCTGAAATTGGCCCGCATAAATATGGCGTTAAAGAGCTGAATAGCCCGGTATTTGGTAAGGAGCAGGGTCGTATTACCGGCCAGAGCAGGTCCGGGCAGCTGATCGAAGGTGAGTAACCGGTCATAGTACTGCTCAAAGTAGGCCAGATCATCCGCCCTGAACGCAGATTGTAAGAGCCGGTTCAGCCCTTTGAGAAAGGCCGCTCTGCGCTTATTATCCAGTTCCTGCGTTTCAAAGAGCTTCACCCATTTCTCTGCATAGCGCGTACAACTCTCAAAATCATAGGTAAGGTATGCATACCAGTATGAGGCCCGGTAGAGGTAAAAACGCTCATTAAAGGCCAGGGAAGTCTCATCGTACTGAGCCAGGTCTTTGCCATAAAGTTTTTCCAGCTCCAGCCTCTCCGATTCATTCTTTACCACACCTTTCTCAATAAACCTTGCCTTGAGCTTGATGGCTATAGAAAAGAAGCGTTGCACATGCCCGAAACGCTTCATGGATTCCTCAGTCTCTACATCCATGCCGTTTACCTGGTCTGCCTCCAGGTCGAATACCTGCTGCGAACGTATCTGTTTTTCATAGTCCAGCAGAGAGAGCTGAAAAAGGTCTTTACGATACTGACCGGTTACATTTTTTGCCCGATTCAGCAGGCGCAGACTCTGATCGTAAAGCCCTTTTTTATAGAGCAGTCGAATATAATCCAGCTGTTCGCGCAGTTGTATATCAATATCATGGTTCAGGTAGCTTTGCCGCAGACTGGCGAGTAATTCCTTGTACAGGTGTGCTTTCTGATTTGAAAACTGAGGCTTACTTACATTACCCAGTTTTTTGAGAATGGCCTTCTCATCGTAGTCATACATGCGCTCCATAATATCAAAGAGTCTCACAAATTTGGCACTACTGGTATCTCCGCTGCGTCTGGCATAGAGCTTAAAGCTGCGCTTCTCCGCCTTGGTCAGTGAGTGAATCAGGTCAAACAGTAATCTTTCTCCGCTATTTCGTTTGGGCATACAAGAAAAAATGAACGTAAGTATTTGTTAATCAATTTTTTACGGATCAATTATTGCGTTCTGAACCTCATAGCATGACCGCATTTCTGTCCGATTTCAAGATCGAAATTAGATAATTTCATCATATCAAAATAAGAATCTAAACTCTTTTTGGGCTGTGAAAACAGACTTTTCACAAAACACCGGAAGAGGATTAAGTATCAGTATATGGCGAAAGGACTTTATTCATCAGCATTCGAAAAAGATGCCTGCGGCATTGGCTTTATTGCGCAAATAAATAACGAACCCTCTCATCAGATTGTACAGGATGGTCTCACCATGCTGGAGAAGATGGAGCACCGAGGTGGCGTGGCCGCAGATGGTGAAACAGGTGATGGTGCAGGTATTCTTACCCAGGTACCGCTGCAGTATTTCAAAAGAGAGGCTTTAAAAGAAGGCGTGATACTGCCGGAAGCCGGTGGTTATGGTGTGGCCATGGTGTTTATGCCCAATGATCAAGTGAAGATTGAGAAAGGACTGGAACTCATAGAGCGGGCGATCGTGGAAATGGGCCTGAGAAATGTATGGGTCAGGAAGGTGCCGGTAGCCAGCGACAAAATAGGTAAGGTGGCCCGGGCTACCGAGCCAAAGATATTCCAGGTATTCATCAAGGCCAATGAACTTTCTCTGGCCGAGTTGGAGAGAAAACTGTTTGTCCTGAGAAAGATTTGTCAGAAGCGTGCAGATGATCAGTTAAATGACAAGGATTTTTATATCTGTTCCTGTTCTACCAAAACCATTGTCTATAAAGGTGAGCTAAGAACCTGGCAACTGAATGATTACTACCTCGATCTCAATGACGAGCTTTTCCAGTCTGCTATTTCCATAGTCCATTCCCGTTTTTCTACCAATACTTTCCCGGAATGGAAGCTGGCCCAGCCTTTCCGTTTTGTGGCACATAACGGTGAAATCAACACCATCAAAGGCAATATCAACAAGATGTTGTCAAAACAGGGGCTGTTGGAGTCTACCTACTTTACAGCCGAAGAAATAGAGCTGCTTTTACCTATTTGTAATACTGAGTTTTCAGATTCAGCTAACCTGGATCTGGCCGTAGAACTGCTGGTAAGAGGAGGGAGGAGCATAGAGCATGCTATGACCATGTTGGTACCACCGGCCTGGACAAAAGATAAGATGTCGCGTGATATGCGTTCTTTCTTTGAGTACCATACCATGATGATGGAGCCCTGGGACGGCCCGGCTGCCCTCTGTTTTACGGATGGTACCAAAATCGGAGCGAGTATAGACCGAAATGGATTGCGGCCTACACGTTATGCGCTCACCAAAGACAATCGCATCGTATTTGCCTCGGAGACCGGTGTACTGGATCTCAATCCGGAAGAAGTGATCTATCGCGGCAAGCTCGAGCCCGGTAAAATGGTACTGGTCGACCTTGAGGAACATACCATTAAGAAAGACTCGCAAATCAAGCCGACCCTTGCCAATGCCAAACCCTATCGTCAGTGGCTTGAGAGGCATTTACTACGCCAGGAAGATTTCTTTAAAGGCGTACAGGACCGCTGGAAAGTATTGCCTCAGAAGGAGCTGTTGAAGTCGCAGCTTACCTTTGGTTACTCCAGAGAAGACCTGAAGTTCATTCTGGCTCCCATGTCTGAAAAAGGCAGTGAACCCATTGGTTCTATGGGCAACGATACCCCACTGGCTGTTTTTGCCAAACGCAATGCACATACCTCCAATTATTTCAAACAGCTCTTTGCTCAGGTAAGTAACCCCGCCATTGACCCCATTCGTGAAAGATCCGTGATGTCGCTCAGAACCTACCTGGGAAGCTCACATAACCTCTTCAATCAAAAGGAAGGACATGCCCGAAAACTGAGAATCGGTCAACCCGTGCTGACACCCGCACAACTCACTAAGATCAGGTCTATCGGAGATTATGGATTTAAGTCTTATACCCTGAAGGCACTCTATATAGCCGATTTTGAAAACCTGCAGGACGCCATCACCAGAATAAGCAATGAAGCAGAAGACATGGTACGCTCCGGGGTAAATCTGCTCGTTATTTCCAACAGACTTTCCTACGATGACTTTGTGCCCATTCCGTCACTTCTGATTACAGGAGCTGTACACCATCATTTGCTTTCAAAAGGCCTCAGAGCTAAAACAAGTCTGATTATTGAAGCCGGTGATGCCATTGAAACTCACCATTTTGCTACCCTCATAGGTAATGGAGCCAGTGCTGTTTGTCCTTATCTCGCCTTTGACTCCATCATTGCCGGTAACCCCCAGGCAAAAAACAATGAGCAAAAAGAAGAAATCATTGCGAGATATATCGCAGCTATTGGCTACGGATTGAGAAAGATTCTTTCCAAAATGGGGATCTGTACCATCGTGTCATATGAAGGAGCACAGATTTTTGAAGTGCTGGGGCTTGATGAGGAAGTGATTAACCTCTGTTTTGGTACAGTTACCAACAGGCTGTCAGGGAAAGGATTTAAGCAACTGGAGAAAGAGCTGTTGGAAAACCAACGCCTGGCTTTAAAGCAGGAAGCATACAAATCACTGCCCGATGGAGGCATCTACCAGTGGCGTGTGGAAGGTGAAAAACACCTGTTCAATCCTAAAACCATTCACCTCCTCCAGAAATCCACCCGCAATGCAGACTATGAGCTCTTCAAAGAGTATGCGAAAGCTATCAATCATCAGGAAAAAGAGAACGTAACGCTCAGAAGCCTCTTTGACTTCAAAGCGACCGAGACGATCTCCCTCGATGAAGTAGAACCGGTAGAAGACATTCTCAGGCGGTTCAGCACAGGAGCTATGTCCTTTGGTTCCATCTCTGAAGAAGCCCACACCACCATTGCCAAGGCTATGAACCTGATTGGAGGAAAATCCAATAGTGGGGAAGGAGGAGAAGATGCCGTCAGGTTTACTCCGGGTGCAGATGGTTTACTGGCCCGTTCAGCGATCAAACAGGTAGCCTCAGGACGCTTTGGAGTCACAGCCCACTATCTGTCAAATGCTGATGAAATTCAGATCAAGGTAGCACAGGGAGCCAAACCCGGAGAAGGAGGACAGCTTCCCGGACTTAAGGTAGATAAGAATATTGCCCGAATCAGGCATTCCACACCAGGAGTGACGCTGATCTCGCCTCCACCGCATCATGATATTTATTCGATTGAAGACCTGGCTCAGCTCATCTATGACCTGAAGAACGCCAATTCGGCAGCCGATATTAATGTGAAACTGGTATCTGAAGCAGGTGTAGGTACTATTGCAGCCGGTGTGGCAAAGGCCAATGCCGATGCGATTCTCATTTCAGGCCATGACGGAGGCACCGGAGCCAGTCCGCTTAGCTCCATTCACCATGCCGGTATACCCTGGGAGGTGGGGCTGGCTGAAGCGCATCAGACCCTGATGAAGAACAATCTGCGTAACCGCGTGAGATTACAGACAGACGGGCAAATCAAAACTGCACGTGATTTGGCCATAGCCGCCATGCTGGGGGCTGAAGAATGGGGCGTAGCCACAGCGGTACTGGTGGTAGAGGGGTGCGTCATGATGCGTAAATGCCACCTGAACACTTGTCCGGTAGGCATTGCCACCCAAAACCCTGATCTCAGAAATCTCTTTACCGGTAAGGTGGAAGATATCGTGAATTTCTTCAGGTTCATGGCCATGGAACTTCGCGAAATTATGGCCTCTGTGGGCGTAAGGACGGTAAATGAGTTGGTGGGCAGAACAGACCTGCTCAGCTATAACCGGTCTAAGGCCAGTGAAAGGGTGGGAAGTCTGGACCTCACGGCTATTCTGGAAAACCCTTATGCTGTTCAGGGCAAACCACAGTATAAAACCGAAACGCAGAACCATAAGCTGGAAGCTGTGCTGGACCGCAGGCTGATAGAACTGTCAGGTCCCACATTTGAGCAAAATCAAAAGGTCAGCTTTACCCTGGATATCAACAATCAGAACAGATCTACCGGGGCCATGCTCTCCGGAGCAGTGGCTAAGAAATTCGGAGCAGGAGGCCTGGCAGAAGATAGTATTTCGGTAGAGTTCAAAGGAACAGCCGGCCAGAGTTATGGAGCCTTCCTTTCCAAAGGGATTTCATTCGACCTGGAAGGTGAGGCCAATGACTACGTGGGTAAAGGACTTTCAGGCGGAAAACTCATTGTTTACCCCAACCTGAAAAGCGAGTTCAAAGCCTCTGAAAACGTAGTAATAGGCAATGTGGCCCTGTACGGAGCTACCTCAGGTGAGCTTTATGTCAACGGTAGGGCGGGCGAACGTTTTGCCGTAAGAAATTCAGGCGCTCATGCTGTGGTAGAAGGTATTGGTGACCATGGTTGTGAGTATATGACTGGTGGACGCGTGGTGATTCTGGGAGAAATCGGTAAAAATTTCGCTGCGGGTATGAGTGGTGGTGTGGCTTACGTCTACGCCAGAGAGTTTAACCTCGAATCGCGCTGTAATACAGAACTGGTGGAGTTTGAAAGACCCAGCAGAGAAGATTTTGAAGAGATATTCGGGATGCTGGAGAAGCATGCCACTAATGCTCACAGTATCAGAGCAGTAGATATCATGAGTGCCTGGCCGGAGCATAAACGCTTCTTCGTCAAGGTGATACCCACTGAGTATAAGAAAGTGCTGGAGCAGCAGAAACAAGAAAGTAAAGTGAGTGTCTGATGGGAGATGTAAAAGGTTTTTTAAAGCATGACAGGATTAAGAAATCCTATCAGCCGGTAGAAGAAAGAGTAGGGCATTACCGGGAGTTTACCAACTCCTGGAAAAAGGAAGAATATACCAGTCAGGCTTCCCGCTGCATGGATTGTGGTATTCCGTTCTGCCACCAGGGTTGTCCCTTGGGCAATAAAATCCCTGATTTCAATGATGCTGTATATCGCGATGACTGGAAGGAAGCTTTCCATGTGCTCAAGTCTACCAATAACTTTCCGGAGTTTACAGGTCGTATTTGTCCGGCACCCTGCGAAGCCTCCTGTGTACTCGGGCTCAACAATGAAGCGGTAAATATTGAGCATATCGAGCGTGAAATCATTGAAGTAGCATTTGAACAGGGCTGGGAACGCCCCGAAGTACCTCGGAAGAAAACCACGAAACGGGTGGCCATTGTGGGGTCGGGCCCTGCCGGCCTGGCAGCAGCCGATGAACTCTTTAAAATGGGGCACAATGTGGTGGTCTATGAACGTGATCAGGAAGCTGGCGGACTACTGCGCTACGGTATTCCCGATTTCAAGCTGAGCAAGCGGGTGATAGCCAGAAGAATCAGCCTGATGGAGCAGGCAGGAGTGGTATTCGAGACCGGAGTAGAAGTAGGAAAGGACATAACGGCCGCACAGCTGGATGAGTTGTATGATGCGGTAGTCCTCTGTACAGGAGCTACCATACCCAGAGATTTGCCAATTGAAGGCAGAGAGCTGAAAGGTGTGCATTATGCCATGGAATTCCTGACCCATCAGAACAAGGTAGTAAGTGGAGAGGTAGGTCAGCTCAGTGAGGAGCTCAATGTACGGGAAAAAAATGTGGTGGTCATCGGTGGAGGAGATACCGGAGCCGATTGCGTAGGTACCTCCAACAGACAGGGAGCCCGCAGTATCACGCAAATAGAACTGTTAGATAAGCCACCTACTGCCAGAGCTCAGGAAAATCCCTGGCCCGAATGGCCTATGACCCTGAGTACCTCTACTTCACACGAGGAAGGAGCAGAGCGACAATGGTCCCTTCTCACTAAGAGGTTTATCGGCAACGAGAAAGGTGAATTAAGCGGCCTCGAAACAGTTCAAATTGAATGGATCGACAAAGCTGCCTTCAAATTCAGAGAAGTTGAGAGTACAAACCAGGTGATAGCCTGTGATAAGGCATTTTTGGCTATCGGATTTGTACATACTCAGAAGGCAGGAGTTGTAGAGCAGTTTGACCTGGAACTCGATGCCAGAGGAAATATCAAATGTGAAAAATTTCAAAGTTCGAAGCCTAATGTGTTTGCCGCGGGAGATAACCGCAGAGGGCAATCACTGGTGGTTTGGGCTATCGCAGAGGGCAGAAAAGCTGCCAAAGCCGTGGATAATTTTTTAGTTGAAGTGGAAGTTTAATTTTTTTCCATCTCACTGCTGATGCCCCCTGAGACAGATTGTTTTTTCGGATTGATCGTCAGGAACAGGTATCGCCCAAAGTACCTCTCATAGGTAGTTTAAGAAGACAGGTTCGTATCCTTTTGGTACGGACCTTCTTTGTTTTAGAAACCTTGTATAAAGTATTGTGTTGGTTGTCAGTGGGTTATGTTTTGGGGCTTTTAAAGCTGTTCTCAAAGCGGAATTTGTTTTTGTTAAAGAATAGCACTGTGTTTGGTTGTAGTAGTTATGCTAGTTAATTACTATATTGTTATAGCACAAAATTTATTTGCTTAATTACTATTTATAAGATAAGGAGGTGATTGGGCCTTAGGTTTTGTGTGAACAACCGAATTAAAACCAATCACTATGAAACACTCAAGAGCAGTTCTGCTACGAATCGTAGCACTCTCGGTTGTGTTGCTTGCCACAATGTCAGTAGTATTTAAGGGAGACTATTCCCAAATGCTGGACCTTGTCAGGGGAGAGCAAACCAACAATCTACAGATCGATATCAATACGATCGCCCCACCCAATACCAACCCCAGGGCACAGCCCGATTTTGACATTTTCGCCTGGAATAGCTTTATCGCTTTAAGCTGGCCGGCCATTGAGCCAGACGCCTCCAACGGCTATCTCCGTGGAATTCCTGATACCTCCAAAACCTTCGCGATGGCTCAGCCTGGTGATTTACTGGTTTGGGAAACCTTTAAAGAGAAAAGAGAAATCTTTAATCAGACCACTGGTACAGGAGCAGATACCTTGTTACCCTGGAACTCACAAATCGATTATGGCAATCTGGTTCCGGCTACTGATGACACCGTAAAGGCTCCCTTTGGTGCCCCGGTTTCTGGCCTCCTGAGGACTTTCCATCAATCAAGAAAACAGTTAACACCCATTGTTACCTCTTTCAATGCCTTTGATGAAACCGCTGAGGTAGGCTCTGAAGTACTGGAAAAGCACTATCCGGATAGTACCACGCTGAACCCCATACTCGGCCGCCCCGTAGGGCCCAGGGTCTGGAAGGGTGTTCCTTCGGATTCTACTCCCGTCTTGTATGAAGTAAAACTCAATTACGATTACTACAACTATGTAAAGGCCAATCAGTACTACACCTCAAACAAGGCCGGTATTACCAATGTAGCGGACTCAGCCGATATCAGGCTGCCCTACAGAACCTCTTCAGCCTACGGGCCCAAAGGTCAGTCTGCCGGTGACAAATATGCCATTAAAACCAACTACAATCAGAGCTATACGGCTGCTCAATATGATACGATTAATGCCTCACTGACTGAAAAGAACAACGTGCCCCCCTTAATAGGCTCTATGCAGTTCAAAGCAGCCTGGGTAATGCTTGATCCTGCCAGAGATGATGTGAGCAAGTACCATACAAGTGAAGCCCTCTACTATGAATCTGTAAATGGTAAACCTGTGGCCCATGAAGGTCTGTTTGGCTTAATAGGGCTTCATATCATTCAACGGGTACATCTAACCAATAACGAGAGTGATGCCAACCCAATTGGTGGAACCTTCATTTTTGCTACCTGGGAGCATACTTCTCTGCGGGCTGATACTACGCTGTACACCTATTCCAATTACTACAATCCGGCTGTAGATCCCGGACCGGATACACTTGCCAATGGAGTGTACAAGTACCCTCAGGGCTTCTATCCACCTATTAATCGCACCAAACCCTATGATGGCGTATATCGCGTTAAGGCCAAGTTTCCGATCATCAGCAACCCCGGCAGCGGTATGTCTCCCGGTACAGCTGAGGTCAACACTATGGTGCATAACATGCTGCCTGCAAATTCGGTCTGGAGAAACTACCAGTTGGTGGGAACACAATTCAAAGCCATTGATGTGAACAGCTCCAGTCTCATGGAAGCTGCCGGGCGGCCGTCTCGTTATCCTGTCACAGAAAACGACCCACAGGGCATTGGTTTGCCTGTATACCTGGCCAATGTGGTCATTGAGACCAATGAAGGGTTACAGCACTTTCAGGGTCAGCCACCGCGAACCATTCCTATCTACAATTACAGGGGAGTCGGTGTAGGGGTCAATGATACGACCAACTTCCTGAGGCATAACAATAATACCTCATTTAACCGTGTGGCATATAACATGGGCGGATGTATGGGTTGTCACGGTGTGGCACAAAGCAAAGGCTTCTCATTCAGTTTTGTACTGCTGGGGGGCAGAGAAGGCGCCAAGACCGATACGGAGACGAATTTTGAGATTCCTCCATTAGTTCCTGTCGACAACGGTGGCAGAAATGACTAGTTCACCAAAACATTCAACCCATGAGTAAAAAGAAAAAAAATATAGCTTCTGAGGCTAACTCGAGAAGAGACTTTATAAAAAAGACCGCTTTGGGAGCGGGGGCCGTGGTAGGCCTTGGAGCTACCACCGGCTGTGTGGATGCTGTCACTGGTCCCGGACCGGCAATAGGAACTCCCCAAGATCAGACAAACCTGCAGAATCATGACGTCATTGTTGTAGGAGCCGGGGTATCCGGTGTTTATGCAGCCACCAGACTGGCGCTGGTCAATACAGAGGCTCCTCAAATATCAGCTTCGCAAAGAGCCTCAAATACAAAAGTGGTAAAACCACAGGCTCCCAGATCAGGGTCACCCATTGCCGGTTTTCTCAGTGCTACCGGAAAGACAACCCTGGATGTAAAACTCTACGAATATTCCGGAAGAGTGGGAGGAAGGCTACTATCAACCCCCATAGAAGGAGTAGATGCTGATGATGCAGGGCCCCTGCGTTATGCCGAGTTCGGTGGTTTTCGCTTTGACAGACAGATGAAAATTGTCTGGGAAACTGCACAGGCCCTGGGCCTTGATGATGAACCCTTCTATTACCAGGACATCAACATTGAGCAGAATAACATAGTCAATGTCAGAGGCGAACTTTACACAAATGCGAATGATCGGTCAGATAAATCCTATGCTTCATATCCCGGAATAAGCCCTGAAGAAAAAGCCATTATAACCTCTGATTTTGACCTGGGAAACTATATTACGAATCAGGCTTTTAGTGAGACCCTTGTCTCTGCCAATTCCGGTACCGATATCAGCTCGTTTCCCAATGTTATGAAGATCGTTGATTTTCCGGCCAACTCTAATGTCAATGGTGTTACCAGGGCTTATCCGGCAGTTCAGGTAACCTTTAAAAACAGCCTGACCGGTGCCTCAGGGCCAACCGTCACCATTCCCGGAGATGCCAATGGCTGGACATTTGCCTATGTCAGGTTTCATTACGCTTTTAACATAGGTGACTGGAACACTGTGAAACAGGTAGCAGATACCTATGAAGCTGCCAAGCCTGTTACCAAGGTGGCAGGAAGGCCTTTCTACGATTGGTCCTGGTGGGCATTAAAGCGACACTATCTGACTCAGGAAGCAGTGGCTTACCTGGAAGACACCAGTGGCTATAATGAAGAAGGCAATGCCGGTACGGTAGAAACAAACATCGATGAGAATTTCTATTTCTCTGTAAAATCCGATGGAGCGGATTTGGTAGGGCTCACTAACTATTCCAATACCAATCACTTCTCACCAGCTACAGCCTGGAGGCATATCAAAGAAGGTTATTCGGCTATTCCTCAGCAGCTATTCGGTATTTTCAGAAATATCGATAAGTATGGAATTACACCGGATAAGATCAATACGAGCGGTGATGCAGGATTGAATAAGAATCAGGCCATAGATGTGGTAAAGAAGCAACTTATCGCCTTTAGTAAGACCGGGGTAACAGTGGGAGGACAGCCACAATACAGATGTTTGTTCTACAGTCGTCAGCAGGGGCAGAAACTCGCTATTTCAGGGGCTGAGGCTATGGAACTGTACACGAGTAACCTGGCGATTGCCAATTCAGGGTTGCCCATCGGTGATCCCAGGCTCACCAACGCTATCAACCAGCTGGCTAATTTTAATATGGTCACCTGTAATTTTCTGGTGCTGGCCATGCCCCGAAGGTCGCTGGAACTGATCGTTCAGAACAATTTCTTCTTCGGAAGTCAGGGAGTCCAGAACGTATTGCAGAACTCTGTTCATAACATTCTGGCCATGCGCATGTTTGTGGCTTACCCCAGTCCCTGGTGGCTCAATAAAGAACCTTACGCCAGTCCACCCGGTAGTAATAATCCACTTGTACAGTCCTCTTTTTACCCCGTAGGCAGAACCAGAACAGATATGGGGCTCAGGCAACTGTACTATTGGTGTTACAACAAGGGAGGGGCAAACAGTTATGGAAACTATGCCGATCCCACTAAGCCGGCTGTGATGCTGGCCAGCTACACCAGTGGTGATGCTACACGCTACTGGCGAGCCATTCAGGATGGTCAGCCGTATGATGATCTATCGGGCTCACAAACCCAGCAGGCACGATTATATAACCAGGCAGATAAGGTAAAAGGGAATCTGAAGATCCGAAACCCACAGGCAGGAGGGCCGCGGCATGGCAGTATCACCATGGGCACTGAAGCACATAAACAGATCGTGAGCCTGCATGGTATGATGAGTGACTACGACAATCTGCCACTGCCTTACTATGTGCACTTTGAGGACTGGTCAAAAGATCCCTGGGGGGCCGGCTGGCATAGCTGGAGATCGGGATATTCCAAGCAGGATAACATACCTGTTTTAAGACGGCCCCTGCCGGAAGAGAACGTTTACATCATTGGAGAATGCTATTCCAACGTGCAGGGCTGGGTACAGGGAGCATTGAATGCTGCTGAAGCAATGTTACAATGCAATATGGGCCTGCCCTGGGCCTCCTGGCTTTCAGTAAATGGCATATGGCTGGGGCAGGGTACTGATTGGGTAACTGCCACTACCAGCGATCCTGACCCTGATCCGTGCACGGATGCCAACAACACCAAACTTCCACCATACAATTAGGCCTATAGCCCTAATCCGCATAGCGGTGAAGTACATCAACCATTTGAAGGCTTGTTCTTTTGAGCAAGCCTTTTTGCTGGCTCCAGGTCTCTGAAGAGGGGTAAACGGCCAGATAAGCCCGATAATTTTCTCTAAAATAATTGCGTAACCAAATGATTACATTTATAATTGTAACCAATTAGTTACGTATTTATTAAATCAAATGAGGAGAGACGTATTTCAGGCCATTGCAGACCCAACGAGGAGACAGATTATCAACCTTGTAGCTCATAAGTCCTTGAATCTTAACTCGGTAGCCGAACAGTTCCCGGTTAGCCGACCGGCTATTTCCAAGCATATCAAGATTCTTACGGAATGTGGGCTGGTAGTGATTAATCAAAAGGGCAGAGAGCGATTTTGTGAGGCGAAAGTAGAAAAACTCACTGAAGTTTCAGACTGGGTAGAGCAATTTCGCGAAATGTGGGAGGCCAGATTTGACTCTCTGGATAAGTATCTGGCTGAGGTTCAGGCCAAAGAAAAGGAGCCCGTGGTTGAAGAGAAAAAGACCTTACCAAAGAAAACTGAGAAGAAGAAGTTGGAGGCGAAACAGGTTAAAAAGAAAAAGGCTCCTGCAAAACCAGTAAAACAGAAGACTAAACCACAACCGCCTGAAGAGGACAACAGCTCTTCAGTGCCGGACAATCAATATTCTTTATTCTAATTTTTTATCGCAGCAATAATGGCAGACACAAGCAACCTACAAGACCGCGTACTTACAATTACGCGCACTTTTAACGCACCCAGAAAACTGGTTTGGGAGGTATGGACCGATCCTGAGCACATCGCCAAATGGTGGGGACCGACTGGCATGGAAACCCGGGTGGAGGAGCATGATTTCAGAGTTGATGGCAACTGGAAATACATCATGACCATGCCCAACGGACAGGATTTTATCGCTGAGGGCACCTTTAAAGAGATTGAAGAGTATCGTAAAATTGTGTCAGCCGCTGACTTCAAGCCTATGACACAGGGAGTAACCCTCTCTAACCTCTTTGAGGATGAAGGGACCGGTACGAAGCTGACTTTTGACGTGATTCATCCAACTGCCGAATACGCTCAGCAGCAAAAAGACATGGGCTTCGAGAAAGGATGGGGCTCACATTTCGATCGTATGCAGGAATACGTATCCACATTGGCCTAAGCCTCCTGAAGTACTTTATATACAAACACAAATGCCGCAGGTGACCGCCCGCGGCATTTTTTGATTAGGGTTAACTTGCCTGCATGCCTGCGTATCAGACAGGAGGCCAGGGATTCGAGTTTGACCTTTTATTATCTAATCTACTAACTCAATTCGCGTTGACCAGGGAACCTGCACCACTGATATCAGAGTTGATCTGCGGGTTACCTTTGTATCTTATCTGTGAAGCACCGCTGATGGTTACATCCAGCAGCTCTTCGGCAGTAATTCTCATATTTGAGGCGCCCGAAACCACAGCTCTTACTGTTTGTGCCTCCATGCCATAGCCTCGGAAGTTGCTCGCTCCTGACAAGCGAAACCTTAGTTCATCCACCTGACCGCAGATATTAAGATTGCTCGCACCACTGCTTTTGATCTCCAGATTGTCCAGATCCAGGCAGTTTTCTGACCTGAGAGAAGCGGCTCCGCTCAACTCTATTCTTTCATAGTCGGCCGCACTCACATAGATGTTCAGTGTCTCGAGGTTTCTAAGGCTGCGACTAAGTGAAATATGGAGCTCACCATTGATAACCACGGTTTCCACTACATGCATAATGCTCTCGTGGGTTTCTATCACCAAATCCTGATTGGGGTCCTGTGTGATAAAAATATGGGCAGGCACCGAGATGTCCAGAGAATGGAAATCATCTACTGACCGGGCTTCTGAAATGATGCTGCCACCTGCAAAAATCCCACGATCATCACATGAGCTTATTACAGTAACTGCTGCCAGTAAAAAGAGTAAATATTTGAGTTTCATTGTTCTAAAAATTTGTTGAGTAATTGACCTTTTACAATCCTATGACGGGGGAGGGTACCGATACACGTATGTCGGCCATAAAAAAATGTAAATCACTTGTTAAACAGCCTTTTAGAGAGCCTGGACCTTGTTTAGTAAGGGGAGGTGGGGCTTATAGGGCAAGGAGAATGTGCTCAGCAAAGGCCAGCGGGTTGAGCACGGTCTGCTTCCTCTTGTCAAGAAAAGGAGTAGGGTCATTCCCTTTCCTTTCTTCATGGTCAGCCACCTGAACAAACACCCATCGGGAGGGTTTGGCATTTACTTCCAGTATCACGGGGCCCTTATCCTGTGTCAGTAGAACATCGAAACCCAGTTCTGCAAAATCACCGTATTCCTCCTTCAGGTTGTTTGCGAAAGTCACGCAGTCCTTCCTGGCCCGCTCGATAGCCCTGGAGATCTTAGCCGACACAGCACTTTCAATTTCGCCCTGAAATTCAGCGATGGAGATGGCTGAGCCTCCTGAACTGAGATTAGAAACGATGGAATCAGTCTTACCGAGCCTTACCGCTTCTCCCGTAACTTTGAACTCATCCCGGACATACTGAACCATCAGTCTCAGATCATAAGGCGTTTCACGGAAGCTGTAGAGCCTGGCTTCTTCCTGTGCGATATATTGTGCCATGTCAATTGAAGAGTCGAGATAATGCCTGAGTCCTTCTATGGATTCGAACTCCCTGTAGCTGTTCTGGTCGAAAGACAAGCGATATCGTCCTTGTCGGTGATGCAGTTTCATGACCCCGATACCCCGCGAACCCGACCTTGGTTTGAGATACCAACTGCCATCAGCACTGAGTTTACCGGAAAGTGCCACTTCTAAAGAAAAAGTTTCCAGTATGGTAAATCCATGTGACTCCTGCCACCGGTTACAGGCTTGTTTATCAGTAGAAAGTTCCTGTATTCCAACAGGGTTGAACATGGTTACTCCCTGATTCTTCAGCGAATTTCGAAAGATAGCCAGCCAATTCTTCTCCCGGGTATCTCTGGAGAAAGAGCGGTCATATATCAGTGAAGGTTTTGAAGAGATCTCTTTTTTCCATTTTCCATTGATATGAACCAGTACTTCAAGCTCGTCAGACTCAGCTTTCCAGGCATAGGGAGAAAAGAAGATCAGTTTGATACGAGGTGCTTCATAATACCGGACCATATCTTCAAAATACTGGGTCTGTTTTCCAAAAGGCCTAGCTTCTGCTTTTTGCAAAACCGCCATAATCCCCAGGATTTTTGTTGTCTCTACGGCCATGATCTGTTGTGGCAACACTGATTAAGGTCTGTGTCCTTATGGCAGCAATAATAACCAATAAAGCAGATAATATTCATTTCCCTGCAGCTATGTATTTTGAAACAAGAGCTGTTGTATGAGACCGGAGCATTCGACTATCTTTGAAAAATGACTTATACAGAAGTAGAGGCGTGGTTGCTCGATTTACAGAGCTACTATAAGGTAGGTAAGGTGGCCTATCATCCTGGTTTGGTCGGAATAGAGAAACTTTGCCAGGCGCTGGGGAATCCGCATAAGCAGTTTAGATCTGTTCATGTAGCCGGTACAAATGGCAAGGGCAGCTCCAGCCATATGCTGGCAAGTGTGCTTCAGGAGGCTGGTCATAAAACAGGGCTCTATACATCTCCCCATCTAAAGAGTTTCACCGAGCGCATACGTGTCAATGGTCAGCCGATCGGGGAGGAGTCAATAGTGGACTTTGTGGAGAGGTACAAAAGAACGATTGAGGAAATCAAGCCTTCATTTTTTGAGGTGACGGTAGCTATGGCTTTTGATTACTTCGCCAGGCAAAGAGTAGATATAGCTGTGATTGAGGTGGGGCTGGGAGGCAGGCTTGACTCTACTAATATCATTTCACCTGAGGTTTCATTGATCACCAATATTGGCCTGGACCATACCGACCTGTTGGGAGATACCCTGGAGGTTATTGCAGGTGAAAAGGCGGGAATCATCAAGCCTGATACTCCTGTCATCATCGGAGAATCTCATCCTGAAACTGAAGACGTTTTTAAACAAATAGCTCGTAAACAGGAAGCTCCGATCTTTTTTGCCGATCAAATGCATAAAGACAGCCACTACGAGCTTGATCTGAAAGGAGATTATCAGCAGAAGAACCTGTCCGGAGTATTGGAGGTGATTCAACAACTCAGAGAAATAAGCTGGATAATTCCGGAAGCTGCAGTTGAAAAGGGGCTCTCTGCCGTGGTGGAGAACACGGGGTTGAAAGGCCGCTGGCAAAAGCTTTCTGAATCTCCCCTGACCATTAGCGATACAGGTCATAATAAGGAGGGAGTTGAATTGTTGATGCAACAATTGAAAAGTTTAACATATGATCAATTATACCTGATACTTGGCTTTGTTAATGACAAAAAGATTGATGACATACTGGCCCTGCTGCCTGAAGGGGCTCAACTGGTTTTTTGCAGGTCATCTCAGCAGCGGGCTTTGAGCCTTGAAGACTTGAAATCAAAAGCAGAACAGGCGGGATTGGAAGCAGATTATATACCAGATGTGAATCAGGCCCTTGAAATTGTGCGAAAGAAGGCCGGCAGGAATGATTTGATTTTTGTAGGAGGCAGTACCTTTGTGGTCGCTGAATTGAACGAACTATAATACATGGCCAGACAGAAGACCAGGCGATTTGAGGAGACCTTTAAGGCTCAGAATGTAATTGAGGAAAACAAGCCTCACTATATGCAAATGAAAGGAAACTGGAACAGAGATTTCTTTCACAATGATCAGCCCATCACTTTGGAAATAGGCTGTGGCAGGGGAGAGTACTCAGTTGGCCTGGCCAGGATCTATCCTGAGCGAAATTTCATTGGTGTCGACATAAAAGGAGACCGTCTGTGGGCAGGAAGTCGTCAGGCTACTCAGGAAAACCTGGGCAACGTGTGCTTTCTGAGAGCACAGGTACAGCAGATTGAAGACTTTTTTGAACCCGATGAGGTGTCCTGTATCTGGATCACCTTTCCCGATCCCAGGCCCAGGGACCGTGATATCAAGAGAAGACTGACGAATCCTCGTTTTTTAGAGCACTACAAGCAATTGCTAAAGCCCGGAGGCATGGTGTATTTCAAAACCGACAATACCCCGCTGTTTGAATATACACTGGAAGTTTTGTCAGAAAGAACGGATATCACCGACCTTGAATACACCTTCAACCTATATGAATCGGAGTATATGGATGAACATCACGGAATAAAAACTAAGTTTGAGCAGAAATTCCATGATCTGGGAGAAGATATCAAATACCTGAAATTCCGTTTTGATCAATGAGCCGACAATACGTCATAGATAAAGAATTACAATGGTTGATTGCCGTTTACCTGGTGGTTTTGGGTACAATCACTGTGTTGACCAATCACGGAGATGTCGTGCTTTGGATCAACGCAAGACATACCGTACAGGGAGACTTCTTCTTTAAATACTGGACCTATCTGGGAGATGGTGTGGTACTGGCTCTGGTAGCCTTGTACTTCCTTTTTACCCATTTATGGCGTTTTTATTTCATGCTGCTTTCAATAGCCCTGCAAACCGTGTTTGTTCACATATTCAAGCAGTGGTTGTATGCGGGAGAGCCACGGCCTAAAACATTTTTTGCAGACCAGGCCGATCAGCTGAATTTTGTAGAAGGCGTGAATGTACGGGGCTATGACAGTTTCCCCTCAGGTCATACGGCCACGGCCTTTGTACTCGGCATGGTGCTTATCTGGACCTCTAAGAACCTGTATTGGCGCTTTGTGCTTTTCGTTTCTGCCATCCTCGTGGGAATCTCGCGTATTTACATTCTGCAGCATTTTGCACGAGATGTTTTCTTTGGCAGCATATTCGGAATCCTGGCCGTGTTGCTGTCCTGGCAGATTCTGAGAAAACAGGCCTGGAACCCCAAGCTGGAAAGGGGCCTGATCAAACGATCATAAATTGAAGAATTTCTAAGATCTGGGCTCAGTCAACGAACCCCGATCAAATGTCATTAATTATAGTCGGCAGGAATCTTTCTGGCACTGGTAGCCTTCTCAAAAGCGTATCCCATTTTTAACAGCTTATCCTCTTCAAAAGGCCTGGCGATAAAAGTGATCCCTCTGGGCTGGCCTGTTGCCTGATATCCCATGGGTACGGTCAGACAAGGGTAGTGGGCCGCTGCCGCCTGACCTGCGCTGAAATTATTGATAGATAAGACAGCATCCAGGTTATGCTCAGTCATAGGCGTGTCAAAATATTTGATACCGGCTGCCCTGATGGCTTTTCTCATGGCTACCAGTGAATCTCCTTCAACTTTTTCCGCCAGTATACCTTCAAAAAGGCCTTGCCCGTAAGGCATGGCGATGGCGCTGTCTGTCCGGTTGAACTCAACAAGGTCATCCATGTTTTTGAATGATATATTGGAAGAAGCATAGTCTTTGAGGTAGTGGATCATGTCTGCCTTCATATCTGCATTGAGTAGGTTAAGAAAACCCTGAAGCCTTGTGTTTTCGGGTGCAATTTCTACAATAACACCACCCAGACTGGCAATTTTCTCCACATTGAGCTTATAAAGAGAATCTCCCATAAAAGCTTTCATAGCGCCAAATCGCATACCACTTAAGTCACTGTTACTGAGGTTTTCCCAGTAGGCGACATTTTTAGGGTTGTCTTTGGTCGCAATGTCCTTAGGATCTTCACCGGTCATGGCTGAGAGTAGTATGGCATTGTCAATGACACTGCGTGTCATGGGACCCGGAGTATCAAGTGTACTGGAAAGTGGCACAATACCACCCCGACTCAGCAAACCCACTGTGGGTTTGAGACCTACCAGTGAGCTGGAACTGGAAGGAGAGAGGATAGACCCTGATGTCTCGGTGCCTACTGCCACAGCCCCGTAATTGGCCGCAATGGTAGATCCGCTTCCCGAACTCGATCCCCCCGTATCAAACTGTTTTCTTCCGTAGGGATTCAATGTTTGTCCACCAGCCGTACTGAATCCATTAGGGCAGCCGCTGCAATAGAAGTTGGCCCACTCGCTCAGGTTGGCCTTTCCCAGGATGATCCCCCCTTTTGCCTTGATTTGTCGGGTGATAAAAGCATCACCTGCGTTATTGTCCCGTAGCGCATATGAGCCCGCTGTGGTGGGCTGTCCTTCAGCGCCCACATTGTCTTTGAGAATTACCGGTATACCGAAGATGGGGTGATCATTATCTGATCGGTTTTTATCTTTCATTCTGGCTTCTGACACCGCATTGGGGTTAACAGAAATCATATTGTTCAAATGCTTTTCCCGGTCGTTCTCAAACTTCACAATCCGGTACAGGTACCACTGCGTGAGCTGCTCATAGGTCAGTTTACCTGATTGAATATGCCCCTGAAGGGTAGGTATATCCTGCTCCATAATCAGAGGTTTCAGAGCCTGGTAATCTTCTTCTGAGAAGTAGGCAATCTGATCCTGTATGTCAGCCCACATGTCATTTCTGTCCTTAAAGGTGCTTTGCAGTCGTTTATAGCGCATCCTGCGTGAGGCATGCTCTGCATTTGCTGCGATGTCACCAGCCTGGTCATAAGGAACCCAGGGTTCGATAATGGTTTTGGGCTCAGGTTTACAGGCAAAAGCCAGAAGTAGCAAAAGAAAGATTCCGTTTTTCATAAGTAGTCTATTAAGCTTATCGGGTTGATGTTGCAATTATACACAACCCACACAAATTACCGGAAGCGAATTGCATCAGTGGTAAAAAGCTGATCTGTCCAGACTTTTTTCGGGCTCGTCATCAGGCCAGCAATGGTTACAGCACAACACTTCAATGATGAATTGATAGCAGTTCGACTCAATAATCGGTCATAGAAGCCTCCAGCGGCACATCATTAGCCTCCTTAGTATCAAAAACTCAAACAACAAACATGGAAGTCACTTTTATGAAAACTGAACGAATTCATTCGCTCGATGCGCTCAGAGCCATCATGATGATGCTGGGAATCGTCCTGCATGCGACAGAACCTTACAGTTTAGGCGATGATGCCTTCTGGCCCAAAGACCCCGAAGCAAGGGGGATCTCACTCAATTACATCTTTGGGATCATTCATATATTCAGAATGCCCATATTCTTTATGATAGCCGGCTTTTTCGGGGCCCTGCTGTTTTATGAAAGAGGGCCGCAGCTCATGCTTAAAAATCGGGTCAGGAGAATTGTAGCCCCTTTTCTGGTCTTCGTTATATTGCTTCAGCCAGTGATTACCACGGTGTTCAGCCATAATGCCACCGTCTTTGATGACAAGGTTTCTCCTCTGGTGACTGAGCTTGGCATTTTACCTCAAATCACTTACCATCTGTGGTTTTTGTACTACCTGATCTTCATAACAGCAGCTTCATTTCTGCTTGCCTTGCTTTTCAGGAGAATACCATCAGTCACGAGCAGAATTACGCGGTCTTTTGAATGGTTGATGTGGCGAAGGTTTCTGTTCATTCCTCTTTTCTCTATTATCATTTTCTTAATGCTCGTCTGGATGTGGGATTATTGGGTTCCTACCAGTGTGTCATTCGAACCGGATATCAAGGTTTTGCTCTTTTACAGCATCTTTTACTTCCTGGGCTGGGTACTCTTTAAGTCAAAGCACTTGCTTACTGGAATGATGCGCCATGACTGGCTTTTCTTACTCATCGGAGTGGGCGTTTTTACAGCGAGATTCTTCCTGCGCTCTTCTATCGATGATGTACTGTTTGGTGCTTTGAATGCCGTTATGGTCTGGTTCTTTGTCTTTGGTATCACGGGGCTCTTTGTCCGGTACACTAGTGGACATTCAAAAAGGCTCAGGTATATTTCTGATGCATCTTACTGGGTGTATCTGATCCACCTGCCCCTGGTGGCTCTTTTTGCCTCACTGATAGTAACCTGGCCGTTTCCTGCCTTTGTTAAATTTCTGATAGTCAGTCTTTTTACAACCGTTACCTGTTTCGTTTCCTATCACTACGCTGTGAGAAATACCTTTATAGGTCAGTTCTTAAATGGCAGGCGCTATCGCTTGGAATAGTAACTCCGGTCATCCGGTCATCCGGTCGTCCGACCACTCTAAGTGGTCAGACGACTTCGCTTCGAGTGGTCAGACGACTCTTTGCTCAGGCAGACTGCGATTTGAGCCATTTCCGAAACTCGGCTGCTTTGGTACGGCTTACCACTACCTGCTGAGCCTGGCCGTTGGTGAGCTGGAGATGAGCTTCAACTTTGCCATGCTCCAGTGGTTTGACAGACTTAACCAGGGTATAATGAACAATGGTTTGTCGGTTAGCCCGGAAAAATTCCTGTGGATCGAGGTTTTTCATAAGAGAGTCAAGCGACTCTGAATAAACCAGTTTCCGGTCTTCTCTTGTAATAATCACGGCCGAACCGGCTTCGCTGACGGCACATTGAATATCCTGCTGTGGCACCTGGTGTCGCACCTTCCCGAGCGAAATTTGAATCGGTTTTTTAAGCTCTGAGCTAGCTGAATTGCCCTTATTCTTACCGGAAGCACCGGCCCAGTTACGGTAGAAGTAGATACCTGTATCGATAGATGAAAAGAAAAAAGTAATAGATACCACCGAAATGTTAATGAGCATGAGGTCGCTGAAACTGTAGAAGCCATCATAGATAAAGTAGGTGATGGAAATAATCAGCGCATTCAGTGCTGCTATAATAAATATCAGCTGAAGAGATAGTTCAGTAAGCAGCCTTTTTCTCACTCCATTGGACCAGGGGAGGCGTTTATCAAGCTGACTGGAAATCCACCGTGTACCTTTTAGAAAGACAAACGCACCGATAATGGCATTGAAATACTCCTCCAGACTAAAAGAAACCAGAGGCCTCTGATATTTATAGTCCAGCACTGCATTGATAAGGAGGTTTGCAGTAATGCCCAGTGCAGGAATACTCATCCAGCGCCAGCTTAAAATTCTTCTGAAAAGTGAGGTTTTGGAAGGCGTATTTTCTGAGGCCTGGTTTTGTGAAAGTGATATTGTTTTAAAAAGCATGAGACTTCGGGTAAAGGCGGTTTTAGACTTTGTCTAAAGACTGGGCTATGTGAAAGAAGCTGCATCGCTTGTACTTTTTTTACTGGCCAGGGGGGGCTATCAAGCCTATATGACATCAAAAAACGAGTAAGCCATGATTTTACTCGTTTGTTTGTACTATTCACGCAAAAGGACTAACCATTGAACAAAATAGATTTCATAATATGTGATTATTGGGCAATAAATTGTAGCTTTAGCAAGCACACTTACTATCAAATACCAAAACCATGGCTAGAACAGCAACCACCACCAAATCAACGACAAAAGAAAGCCCTGTAGCAGAGGCTGTTGAAAACATCGACAACAACATCGATCAGCAAGTTGACGCAATCATTAAGAAATACTCAGGCATTTCAATTACCTCAGGTTTCATTCCTGTACCACTTTTAGACATTGGCGCACTAGTGGCAGTGCAGGTAAAAATGATCAGAGAAATAGGAAAGCTTCACGGACTTGACCTTCCTAAAGATTATGGCAAATCAATCGCATTGAATGCCGTGGCAGCTTCTCCATTGGCTGCTGTCGGACGCAGTATTTTAAAGCTTGTACCCGTGCTGGGATCAGCTCTGGGAGCCTTTTCTTTCCATGCCTATGCCGCAGCCTCTACGCATGCCCACGGAAAAGTTTTCCATCAGGCTTTTAAAAGCGGAGGAAGTACTTTAGACCATACATGGGAAGGACTTAAAGATTCATATGAGTCAATTTTTTCCAGGGTCCTGCCAGCTAAAAAAGCTGAGGCGCAAGCACAGGCAAAGGCTGCCTAAAGATTCAGTCTGATATTTATGAATTCCACACAGAACCTAATCGGGAGTGTGAACAAAATTAAAGAGAGGAGCAGGATATGGTGACGACTATTTTACTCGTGCTATATCTGCTTTTCTCGTTTTTTGTGGCACTTCTTTTACAGAGTAAGAAAAGAAGCTTCTGGCTTATGTTCTTACTGTCCTTAGGACTTACGCCTTTGGTTGTAGGTGCCTTTGGTTTGGTTTTTTCAAAAGAGGACTGAGCTGATCTTTTAAATTACCGGCATCTGTACTGATCACTCAAGAGAGCTGAAGAGACTTCTTTGCGGTGAGTCTGACTTTAATATGATGCCCGTGTTTTGATCTTTCCGGCTTGTGTCTGTTTTGATAACGGATTTCTCCATCATCATTTTTTACTTACCAGTTTTCCGAAGGAATAGCGCTTCGAAATAGTCGGTTCTCACTGGTTAATAATCAGGCGCTATATATAAATATGATCTTTTCTGATAAGAAAATACACCTCATTGAGCTGTTTAGACGAGAGTCAGATTTAAAGCTGCTGCCTCTGATTGGGATAAGTGTATTGTCTGGTGCGAGTAATGCTGCACTGCTTGCTACCATTAACAGAGCTACCACCAATGGTGACAATAGAAGTGATGACTTAAGACTGATGTTCATGAGTGCCCTGTGCATTGCTATTTTCATCATTACCAAGAAGTATGTGTTGAGAAGGGGCGTGTTCTTTGTCGAGGAACTGGTAAGAAAAGTAAGGATTCGTATTGTTAACAAAATCAGGCATTCTGAGCTGTTGATGATGGAGCAGATGGGGTCATCTGACATCTATGCCAGGATCACAAAAGATGCAGTTTCAGTTTCCCACTCTGCTGAAATACTGAGCAATGGCTTTCAGTCGCTCATCATGGTCATTTTTAGTGTGATCTATGTGGCATTTCTTTCCATCCCTTCCTTTTTGATTATGATCTTATACTTCGTGCTTGGGGTATATGCTTATATGCGATTGAGCAAGGTGGCCAACAAGCTGCTTCAGAAGGCAACTAAGCGTGAAGAGGCCTTTTTTGAAACACTGGATTCAGTACTTCATGGTTTCAAGGAGATCAAGGTCAACAAGAAAAAGAATGACAGCGTCTACAAACGATTTGTCAAAGTCACCAATGAGACCAAGGAATTGTATATGGGGGCTAATTATAAGTTCATTACCAGTTACCTCTTTGCGCAGTCTTTCTTCTATATTTTGCTGACCGTCATCATTTTCGTGCTCCCTATGTATTATGAGGTGGCCAATGCGAATGTCGTCAAGATCTCTTCTGCTATACTTTTTATCGTAGGACCTATGGAGACTTTTGTTTCTGCCGTGCCTTTTGTTATGAGTGCCAATGTGGCTGCGGGTAACATTGCCACACTGGAAGAAAAACTGGAATCGAACCTCAAGGCGGAAGAACTCGAACATCTCAATGATCCTGATTATGAGGTAGAACCACTGCCATTTGAAAAAGCCGTAACCCTTAGCAATGTTGCTTTTCAATACCCTAACGATGGTTTTTCAGCCGGACCTATCTCCCTGACAATACCCAAAGGTGAGATTACTTTTCTGTCAGGCGGAAATGGCGCAGGTAAATCGACCTTTTTAAAGCTTATAGCTGGGTTGTATTACCCGAAATCAGGCACCATTAAGGTAGATGATACCAGGATAAAGGCCAGTAACTATGCGAATCACAGGGAACTGTTCTCAGTGATCTTTACCGACTTCTATCTTTTTGAGCGCTTATACGGGCTTGAAGAAGCCGATCAGGAAAAGGTAAATGATTTGCTTAAAACCATGGGGATCAATGATAAGACACAAGTCATTGATAGTAAAGTTACAGAGAGAAATCTCTCTACCGGGCAGAAGAAAAGACTGGCCCTGGTGATTTCTCTACTGGAGGATAAGGCCATCTATGTATTTGATGAGGTGGCTGCTGATCAGGATCCTGTTTTCAAAAAGTACTTCTACACAGAACTGCTGGGAGAAATGAAAAAGCAGGGTAAGACGGTCATGGTGGTAACACACGATGATTTCTACTTTGATGTATGTGACAATCATTACAAACTCAGGGATGGTGAGTTGGTAATTACCAAATCGAACGGAAAGGCATGAAAAAACTAAAGAAGATACTGCGAAAGAGATTACTGGGCTTTGTGGTGTTCCTGATGGTCATGATAGTGATTGCCCTGGCAATTGCACCAAGCGTAGTGAAGGTAGTAGGAGCAGGACAGGCAGCTGTGCTCTATAAAACTCTGAGGGGAGGAACTGTAACCAAACCTTACGGTACTTATGGGGAAGGCATCCATATCATTTATCCCTGGGATGCATTTTACATCTATGATGTTCGGATACAAGAGAAGAATACCACCATTGATGTCATTACCAAAGACGGGCTTACCCTGGCAGTTGAGATTTCGGTGCGTTTCCACCCGAATGTGAGTACCCTGGGTTTACTGCACAAGTACATTGGCCCTGATTACGTGGAGAAGGTAATTGCTCCGGAAATTGAAGCGACAACGCGCGATGTGATCGGTTTGCAGGATCTGGATTCTCTCTATTCAGACAAAAGGGCTGAGATTCAGGCCAAAATCAGTTCGATAGCTCTCAGAGCTATCAACAACCAAAATGCCCTGAAGAATAATGAAATGCTTCTGGGGCCTGTAGAGCGCAATGATTTTGAGCCCGGAAGGATTCAGGACTATATCATCTTTGAAGAACTATTCATCAAAAACATCTCTATTCCAGCTGCTGTACGCGCCAAGATCGAGGAGAAAATCATAGCAGAACAAGAGCTTAGAAGGTATGAATACCTGATTGCTTCAGAACTCAAGGAGAAGGAGAGAAAGCTTATTGAAGCCCAGGGAATCAAGCTTTTTGAAGACTCCTCTGCCATTAGTATTCTCAAGTGGCGATCCATCATGGCTACCGAAGAACTATCCAAATCCCCCAATTCCAAGATCATCCTGATCGGAACGGATGAAAACCTGCCAATTATCCTAAACGGAGATAAGAATTAGGTGGTTTTTTAGGATAAAATTGAGTAATTAGTAATAAAAGAGGTGTAGAAGTCCACGGATGAAAGACATTCAACCAAATGACAATTTGGTTTCATTGCTGAAACGAAGGTCTGATTTTCAGAAAGATCAGGTATTGTATCGCTTTGTTCAGGATGATGATGGCTCAGTACTCGAACTCACTGCCCGTGGCCTGGAAGAGCGGGCTATGGCCGTAGCCCTTCAACTTAAAAAGTGTGCTGGCAAAGGTGATCGGGCACTGCTGATGTACAACTCTGGTTTTGAGTTTGTTGTCGCCTTTTTCGGTTGTCTATATGCGCAGGTCATAGCCGTACCCGTTTATCCACCCAAGAGAAATCAAAAGATCAACCGGCTCCAGTCTATTATCACAGATGCAGATGTGAAGGTGGTGCTGGCTACCGGAAAGATTCAGAAACAGGTTCTGGCAGGGAATAATGAAAGGTTGATACAATCCACCTGGATAGACACTGAGGGGGTATCTCAGGAAGTCGAAAGAGAAAGCTTTGAATATCCTTCCATTATCATGGAAGATGTGATGTTTCTGCAATATACCTCAGGCTCTACAGGAAGCCCGAAAGGAGTAGCGGTAACACACAATAATATCATGGCCAACGAGTCAGTGATCTATGAAGCCTGGGAAATGGAAAAGGGCAGTCATTATGTGAGCTGGCTTCCCTACTTCCATGATATGGGACTTATTGGAGCGATAGTACAATCTCTATACGCCAACATGCCGCTCACGCTGATGAACCCAGCCTACTTTCTCAGAAAGCCAGTACGCTGGTTAAAGGCCATCAGTGATAATAAAGCAACCGTCAGTGGCGGGCCTAATTTTGCCTATGACCTTTGTGTAGATAACATTAAGGATGAGGACCTTGAAGGGATTGACCTGAGTAGCTGGCGATGTGCTTACAATGGAGCAGAGCCTGTTTCGGCCAGAACCCTGAGGCGTTTTGCTGAACGCTTCGCCAAATACGGATTCAAAAATGAAGCCCTCTATCCCGGCTACGGTATGGCAGAAGCCACCCTTCTGATCAGTGGAAACCTGAATGAGTATGGCCCCAAATGGCTCACGGTAGATAAGAAAGCTTTTCAGGAGGGAAAGGCAGTTGAGCAGGAAAGCAGTGAAGAGACTATTGAAGTCGTCTCCTGTGGTCGTATCTGGCAGAATCATCAGGCCAGAATAGTGAACCCTGATACACTTGAACTCTGTGCCAAAGATGAGATAGGAGAGCTTTGGTTCCAGGGAGGAAGCGTGGCCATTGGCTATTGGGAGAACCCGGAGAAGACAAAAGAAACATTTGAAGCCTACATCAAAGATACAGGCGAGGGTCCGTTTTTGAGAACCGGAGACCTGGCCTTTATCAGGGATGAAGAAATCTATATAACCGGCCGGTTGAAGGATCTGTTGGTAATCCGTGGGCGCAATTACTACCCTCAGGACCTTGAATTTGCCTGTAGTCAAAGTCACGAGTCATTGGTTGCCAACAGTACTGCTGCTTTTTCGGTAGATACCGAAGCAGGTGAGCAACTGGTGATTGTGCAGGAGGTGACCAGAACTGCGATCCGCTCTGTCAATGCAGAAGAGGTCTTTGAGGCCATTGTATCAAATATATCTGCCGAATACGAACTCTCGGTTTATGACATTGTTCTACTGATTCCCGGTAGAATTCTCAAAACATCAAGTGGCAAAATTCAGCGTCAGGGTAACAAGAAGGCTTATTTATCCGGTGAGTTTGAGCCTATAGCCCAATGGAGAAATCAAGAGATTTTACCCGAGTCCGGTGATCCGGAAGATAGCGCTGAGACAACTACTCTGGATGAGGTCCAGCTTCATAACTGGATGAAAACCAAAATCGGAGAGCTCGTCAATACGCCTGCTCATCGCATTCAGGTCCATAAAGAGTTCAATGCCTTTGGTATGGATTCAGTGGCAGCTATTCAGCTGAGTAATGATTTAAGTACGCTTCTCAATAGAGATGTTCCTCCCAATCTGGTATATGATTACCCCTCCATAGCACAGTTGTCTGCCCATTTGCTGGGATTAGGTGATCATCCCTTCATCCAAACAGAAAGAAAAGAAGGGCGCAAGGACGTGGCCATCATAGCTATGAGCGGCCGTTTCCCCGGAGCCGGGAATATTGAGGAGTTTGAAGAGCTTCTGTTCAAGGGTATCAATGCCATCAGTACTCCGGGAGAGTCTCTGGCCATGGATGATGACCCGAGGGATATTTCTTACCGCTCCGGTTATCTTCAGGAGGTAGATAAATTTGATGCGGGCTTCTTCGAAATATCTCCTAAAGAAGCTAAGGCCATTGATCCACAACAACGGCTGTTACTTGAGCTGAGTTACGAAACATTTCAGAGGGCCGGATACGCTACGGAAAGTCTCAAACGATCCAATACGGGCGTTTTCATAGGTGTAAGCAACTTCGACTACGCTGAATTAAGTATCAGGAACCGTGAGCATAAGAGTGCTTATTTCGGAACAGGCATTGCCTTGAGCACCACCGCCAACCGTCTGTCGTATTACTATGATTTCAGAGGCCCCAGTATTGCGGTAGATACAGCCTGCTCATCTTCTTTGGTAGCTGTGCATCAGGCCGTTCAGAGTATAAGGAATGGAGAAAGTACCATGGCTTTGGCCGGTGGTGTGAACCTCATTCTGTCGGATAATGTGAACCAATACCTCGATGCAGGTACGCTTTTGGCCTCAGACGGTCACTGCAAAACCTTTGATGCCTCTGCTGATGGCTATGTAAGGGGAGAGGGAGCCGGAGTATTACTCCTGAAGTCGAAAGAGCAGGCACTGAAAGATGGTGACAATATCCTGGCAGTAATCAAAGGAAGTGCCGTTGCCCAGGATGGTCATAGCAATGGCATTCTGGCCCCGAATGGCGTAGCACAACAGAAGCTGATCCGGGAGGCGTTGCATGATGCCGCAGTTGATCCCGGTGAGATCAGCTATGTGGAATCACATGGAACGGGTACAGCCTTGGGAGACCCGATTGAGGTATCGGCCATCGACCAGGTTTATGGCCAGCAGCGAAAAGATGAGACTCCACTATTGGTTGGCTCTGTCAAGGCCAATATTGGTCATTTGGAATCTGCAGCAGGTATTGCCGGCCTGATCAAGACAGTGCTTTGCCTGAACAGAAAAGAGATTCCCGGGCAGGTACATTATAAAGAGCCGAACCCTAACATAGATTGGGGCAAAATGGCGGTTAAAATACCACAGAGAATTGAGCCTTTGAATAAGGGTACTCAGCCTCTGAAGGCAGCAGTAAGCTCTTTCGGTTTTGGAGGAACCATCTCTCATTTACTCCTGGAGGAGTATGAAAATCAGAATGAAGTTCAGGAAAAGGAAGACTCAAATGAGTCAGATGTACCGAGTCTCTTTCTGTTATCCGCCAGAGGGGAGGAAGCTCTAGTGGCTCAGGCTGATAAACTACAAAACCACATAGGAAACTATTTGGTTACAAATCTTAAAAATATTGCCTGTAGCTCTGCCCTAAGTAGAGATCATTTCTCTGACAGACTGGTAGTTACGTGTCACAATGGTGATCAGTTTAAGTCTGGATTGAATGCATTTTTATCCGGGAAAGAGTCCGAATCAATTGTAAGACCACAAAGAGAATTCTATCAGGGTAAGAAGGCTTTTCTATTCACAGGTGGGGGAGCTCAGTATGCGGGCATGTGTGCTGAATACTATCAGGGTCAACCCGTCTTCAAGGCAGCCATTGATGAATGTGTTCAGCTGTCTAAGGAATATCTGGAAGTTGATTTGAGCAAGATCTTGTTTGCTGAGGCAGATACTGAAGAAGAAACATTACTCCATCGCATTGACTATATGCAGCCTGCGTTGTTCTCCTTTGAGTATGCGATGAGTCGACTCTGGCAGTCCTGGGGAATAGAGCCCGATGTGCTTATTGGTCATAGTTTGGGAGAAATTGTAGCCGCCTGTGTGGCAGGCATCTTTAGTCTTGCCGATGGTCTCAAGCTGATTTGCCGAAGAGGGCAGCTCATGCAGAGTCTGCCTGCCGGTGGTGTCATGATCTCAATTCAGGCCGGTGCTGAGGAAGTGGCCCGTGTTATTGGTAAAGATAAGGATGCTGTTTCCATAGGAGTCATCAATGGCCCCACACAAACGGTGATTTCGGGTGAAAAAGAGAAGGCTGAGAGAGTAAGACTGGATTTCGATGCCAAAGGATTTAAGACAAAGGTTTTACAGGTATCACATGCCTCGCATTCGGTGCTTATGAACCCGATTTTAGAAGCCTATGGCAAAGTGGTAGAGTCTGTCACCTTTCATAAACCCAAATATCAGCTCATTCAAAACAGAGCAGATGAGGGCCTGGCTATCGATACAGCTGTCTATTGGATCAGTCATTTGAGAGATACGGTTGATTTTGCGGCCGGGGTCAGAGAATTGGAATCTCGGGGTATTGACGTATGCATAGAAGTAGGGCCCAACCCGGTTTTGCTGGGTATTGCCGGTAATTGCTATGAGGCCGGAGATCAGGTCACCTGGCTGCCTTCTTCCAGAGTGGGAGAATCCGGCACGGTATATCAGAGTATTGCTCAGTTATATGTAGAGGGAGAGCTTATTGACTGGGAAGCCTACTATGCACACGAGTCTGTCAGGAAAGTACCTTTGCCTACCTATGATTTTCAGCGTGAATCCTATTGGGTCAACACCTCGAAAAGCCTTTCCTCTGACAGAGGTGATTATTCAGGTCATCCACTGCTCGGCTCAGAAATAAAGGTTGCCGGTAAAGAGGGGGTATTCGAGACCTTAGTGAGTCTCAAACATTTTCCTTACCTCAATGATCATCGGGTCTTTGACAGTGCACTCGTGCCTGCTGCGGCATTCTGTGAGATTATTCAGGCTTTTGTCCAGCAGTCATCATCACCTTACATACTTGAAGAAATCAACTTTGAAAGCCCGCTTTGGCTCGATAAGGACCATGAATATCGTTTACAGCTCATCCTGCAGAGCGCAGAGGAGGAACAACAGCAGTTTGAACTTTTCAGCAGTGTTGTAGGTGATGAAAGTACCTGGCAAAGTCACGCAAGAGGTGTTCTGGGTTCTCTGGAGCAGAGTAGGAAAGAGTCTACCGATCAGCTGCCACCGGTCATCAATGGAGGCCTCAATGTGAATGAATTCTATGAAGCCTTTGCACTGAAAGGTATGGAGTACGGGGAGGCTTTTCAACCCGTCAAAGATATCTACCAAAAGACGGATTCAATAATGGCCAGACTTCACTTGCCAAATGCGCTGGATGAAGAGAACCCTTATCAGGTACATCCTGTACTCCTTGATGGTGCTTTTCAGCTTATGAGTGTCTTGTTCAGCGATATTGATAAAGCCTGTCTGCCATTTTCATTACAGGGCTATGAACTCCTGGGCAAGGCAAACAACGAGATTTGGGCAGAAGCCCGTCTTATCGAAGATGAGTCCCGGAATGAAGTGAAGTGTGCTGCCATTAGGTTCTGGGATACCGAAGGGAAACTTTTGGGAAGAATAGATAAGCTCTATGTGAAAGAGGTCTCTTCGGCTATTCTGAGTGGTGAAGTAAAAACGGACTGGCTTTATGATTTGGAATGGAGGCCACTGAAAACAGGGAAGGTTCCTGATTTGAAAGACGAGAAGTGGCTGATTCTCGGGGCAGAAAATGAATCGAAAAAGGCCACGGAGCTGACAGAAAGCATTATAGCCAAAGGTGCAGAAGCAGTGAAACTTGACTGGTCCGAGGCCAAAGCCAGATTGAATGATTTTGACAGAGTAGTCCGGTTGTGGGCTACGGATAGTAATCTGGAGATAGCAGCTCAGGCCGAATCAAATGCCTTAAAAGGTCTGAACGAGCTACAGAGTTTGCTTAAGCTTCAGGCCGGGGGTGATCTGGACAGGCTGAAAACACTTTGTTGGATTACAGAAGGAATGGACAGTAATCCGGCACTGGCACCACTGTGGGGACTGGGGCGCGTATTCATGCAGGAACATAGTGACATATCAATGCAGCTTCTCGATATAAATTCTGAAGCCGATGACGACATTGATACACTAACCGCATTGTTGAACACCCAAGGCGAAAATCAGCTGAGGGTCAGGAAAACAGGTGTGGAATGCTTGAGGCTCATACCGGCAAAACCGGTTTCAAAAGATTCTGTTGAGCACTCACAACTCAAAGTTACCCGGGAAGGTGTACTGGACTCACTGGAGATGGTAGCTGGTATCAGACCTGAACCGGCTGATCACGAGATAGAAATAGCTGTCAGTCATGCCGGACTGAATTTCAGAGACGTTTTCAGAGCCTTAAACCTTATTGCCACCGATCAGGGAGAACTGGGAGGGGAGTGCTCAGGAGTGATAACAAGGCTGGGTAAGAAGGTCAAAGGTTTTGAGGTGGGAGACCGCGTCATGGCCCTGGCGGAAGGTACCTTTGCTAACCATGTTACCACAGATTACCGATTGGTAGCCCCTTTACCCAAAGAGATTGATATGGAGGCGGCAGCTACCATTCCTATTACTTTTATTACGGCCTGGTACGGATTGAAAAACCTGGCTGACCTTCAGCCACATGAGAGCATTCTCATTCATTCCGCTGCAGGAGGAGTCGGAATGGCGGCCATACAAATAGCACAGCACTTCAGGGCACAAATCTACGGCACAGCCAGTCAACCTAAACAAGAAGCAGTAAGAGCATCAGGTGTCAATCATGTCTATGATTCCAGAAGGCTGGACTTTTATGAAAGTATCAGGCATGATACTGATAATGAAGGGGTTGATGTAGTGCTAAACTCCTTTACCAAAGAGTTTGTAGACAAAAGTCTGGACTTGTTGAAAGACAAAGGCCGCTTTCTGGAGATTGGCAAGCGAGACATCCGGGCTCTTGAAGATGTTGAGGCAACACACCCAGCACTGAGCTATACAGCTTATGATCTGATCTACCTGATGAAAAACGAGCAGGATCTGATCAGCGATATTTTCAACGCTCTTATTCCTTTGTTTGATCAGGGCATTCTCAAATCCCTGCCGTTGACCAGCTTTCCAATGGAGCAGGCTCAGGAAGCCTTCAAGTTTATGTCGCAGGCAAAGCATACGGGCAAAGTTGTTTTGTCAAACCCGGTGCAGGAAGAAGAGTACGTCTTAAATCTGGCGGCTGAATCCACAGTGCTGATTACCGGAGGTCTGGGAGGACTGGGACTGGGAGTAGCAGAACTCCTTTCACGACAGTACAGCATAAGGCATTTGGCACTACTTGGCCGCAGTAAACCCTCAAAAGTCGCACTGGAGGCAATTTCCGCCATTGAAAAGCTGGGTACAAAAGTCAGTGTATTCAGTGTGGATGTGACGGATAAAAGTGCATTGTCTCAAGTGCTGAAGGATGCCGCACTTGAGTACCCGCTTAAAGGTATCTTCCATCTGGCCGGTATTCTTGAGGACGGCCTGATCGCCAATCAAAACGAAGCGCAGTTCAAGGCCGCCATGGCCCCAAAAATACAGGGAGGATGGAATCTGCACGAACTGACGAAGGAGATGAACCTTGATTTATTTGTTCTGTTCTCGTCTGCGGCATCCATTATGGGCTCAGCCAGTCAGGGAAATTACGCTGCCGGAAACGCATTTCTGGACAGTCTGGCTGTCTACAGAAGAAATCAGGGGCTACCTGCTCACAATATCAACTGGGGTCCCTGGACCTCTGCCGGCCTGGTACATCAAATGAGCCAGGAAAAGAAGAAAAGAATTCAGAAGCAGGGTTTAGGGCTCATTTCAATGGACCAGGGCATGGCATTAACCAGCCACCTGATCGATCAGCTCGGAAGAAATTCAGTAGTGCTTTCCCTGAATACCGGCAGGTTTGAAGCCGCCTTGTCGACCGTTACCAATGAAGTGCCCGCGATCTATCGGGAGCTATTGGGCAATCGAAAACTACAGAGCAGCAAAGAAAACCCGGCAGAGTTGATCAGCCGACTTAGTGCCATGGAGGCCGATGCGGGTAAGAAAGAACTCGAAACAATGCTCCAGGAGGTTATTGGCCGGATTCTCTCGGTATCAGATATCCGGAAGATTCACCTCGATAAATCTCTGCAGGAGTTTGGCATGGACTCGCTGATGTCAGTGGAGTTGAGAAACAAGCTGTCTGCCATGTTGGGTACGAAGCTATCGGTGACCCTGCTCTTTGACTACCCGAATATCAAAGCGCTGGCGACCTTCCTTTGGGAGAATAACATCAGCCATGATCAGGTAGAGGAGCAGGTGAACAATACCACTGACTGGAAACAAGTGGTGCAGCAGGGTTTGCTCAACAGGCTGAAAGAAATGGATACAAACGGCCAGGTAGACTATGAGAAGTCCCTGGGTGAAATGATGAACGAGCTGGAGAAGATGATGGACAGGTCAACCGGTAAGAAAGAGGAGATAGATGAGAGAATGCTGGATGATCTGACTTTAGAAGAGTTGGAGGACGAATTTGAAAAAGAACTCAAAGACCTGTAAGGCTTTGATTTATAGATAAATAAAGGCTTCTCTTTTGAGGAAGGAGAGTCGTGAATACCTGCAGATTAGAAGCTCCTGATGAGCTTTTATGAAGCGACACTTGACCAGATTGATTTACCAGAACAGCACCGACCATCAACTATGAACGGGCAGGAAGATAAGTTGAAGAGGGCACTCGTTGCCATCAAAAAGCTAAAGCAAAGGAACAAAGAACTGTCCACGGCAGAACCTATAGCCGTGGTAGGTATGGGCTGCCGTTTTCCTGGCGGAGTCTCTGACCCGGAGAGTTTCTGGAAACTTCTGGAAGAGGGTAAGGATGTGGTCGGAGAAGTTCCAAAGGAGCGTTGGGACATTGATGAATGGTATGACGCTGATCGTCATGCAGAAGGTAAGATGTATTCCCGCTGGGGTGGTTTTCTTTCAGATATCGATCGTTTTGACCCTACTTTCTTCGGTATATCTCCCCGTGAGGCAGCCAATATTGACCCGCAGCAGCGTCTCTTGCTGGAAGTAGCCTGGGAAGCCCTCGAAAATGCGGGGCAAACCCAATCATCCTTACAAAACAGCGACACAGGAGTATATGTAGGTATCTGTGGCAATGACTATCAGATGAAGGCCCTGTCGGAGGTTTCTAAGATTAATGCCTACTCTGTCCTGGGAACAGCCCACAGTGCCATTGTTGGCCGTTTATCCTATATCCTGGGGCTCAAAGGTCCCAACGTGGCCATCGACACTGCCTGTTCTTCCTCGTTGGTTTCGGTGCATATGGCCGTGCAGGCGCTTCGCAACAATGAATGCTCGCAAGCTGTGGCCGGAGGTGTGAACGTAGTATTGTCACCGGAAGGCAGCGTCTATTTCAGTCGTTTACAGGCGATTTCTCCAACAGGCAAGTGCCATACCTTCTCTTCCAAAGCTGATGGTTTTGTTCGATCTGAGGGCTGTGGTATGATTGTCTTGAAGAGACTATCGGATGCTCAGCGCGATGGTGATCATGTTCAGGGGGTTATTCGGGGCAGTGCGATCAATCAGGACGGCAACAGCCAGGGCTTTACTGCTCCCAATGGACCGTCACAACAGGATGTTATCAGAAAAGCGCTGCTTCAGGCCGATATGGACCCGGCTTCAGTAGATTATGTAGAAGCTCATGGAACCGGTACCGAACTGGGCGATCCGATTGAGATCAGTGCACTTTCCAAAGTCATCGGTGAAGCACGCAACGGACATGGTCCTTTGATGGTGGGCTCCGTGAAAACCAACATTGGTCATGCAGAGGGTGCGGCCGGTATTGCCGGCATCATTAAATCTATACTCTCTCTGCAGCACGAGTGTATTCCGCAAAGCATTCATTTTGATGAGCCCAATCCACATATCTTCTGGGATGAAATCCCGATCAAAGTAGTGGACAAAAATACCGCCTGGCCCAGAAATGAGAAACCCAGGGTGGTAGGAGTGAGCTCATTCGGCTTTAGTGGTACCAATGCCCATGTGGTGTTGGAAGAAGCCCCCTTGAACGGCCTGGCTGATAAAGAAACTCCTGAAACAACTGCACGAAACTTACAATTGGTGACGGTTTCAGCCAAGAAACCCGAAGCACTAATGGCCTACAGCGAAAAACTGAAGACTTTCGTTAAGGAGAAGAATGATCTGAATCTGGCTGATCTGGCTTTTAGTCTCGCAACTACCAGAACACATTTCAATCACAGAGAAGCTTTTGTGGTTCGTGATGTAAATGAACTATCCGGTGTTCTGGAAAAGCAGAACACTATGCCAGGGGGCTCAGATCCATCTGTAGAATGTGATAAAGTCGCTTTTCTATTCACAGGCCAGGGTTCTCAGTACTGGCAAATGGGCAAAGGGCTCTATGAGACAGAACCCGTCTTCAGAGAAGCCCTCGATCAATGCGCAGAATTGCTCAAATCACATTTGGACAAGGACCTGCTGGACCTGCTCTTTCATGATCAATCAGGTAAGACACTCGTTAATCATACCGGCTATACGCAACCGGCTCTTTTTGCCCTGGAATATGCTCTAGCCAGACTTTGGATGTCCTTAGGTATAGAGCCAGCTGTACTGATCGGCCATAGTATCGGGGAAGTAGTGGCTGCCTGTATAGCCGGAGTGTTCACTTTGGAAGAGGCCATTCTGCTGATCGCCAATAGGGGCAGGCTCATGCAATCCCTGCCTGAAGGTGGCACCATGCTGTCGGTAAAGGTTGGCCGGGAAGAAGTATTGCCCTTTTTGGAGGGGCTCGAAGATTCAGTTTCTCTGGCCGCAGAGAACGCACCCAACCAAATGGTATTGTCTGGGAAAGCTGATGTGCTCGAAAGCCTGAAGCTGGAATTGACTGCCAAAGGTGTCAAAACAAGGCAATTGGAGGTGTCTCATGCCTTCCATTCTCCGTTAATGGAGCCTGTACAACAAGAATTTAAAGAGACCATCTCAGGGATTCGGTTTAAGAAGCCCGTTTTACCGGTCATCAGCAATCTCACCGGAGAACTGGCGGGTGACGAAATAGCCACACCCGATTATTGGGTGAAGCACATACGCGGTTGCGTACGGTTTTCATCAGGCGTTCAACAGCTTGAAAAACTGGGTATTCAGTTGGGGCTAGAGATAGGTCCGCATCCTGTATTGTCTTCTCTGGCAGGTTTGAATCAATCAGAAGACTCTGAAATACAGTGGCTCTTTTCATTAAAGAGAGACAGAGAAGACCAGTTGATTTTCCTCCAACAAGTAGCTGAATGGTACAAAGTCGGTGGAGAGGTAAACTGGACCGCCTTTTATCAAAATCGGGAAGCAAACCGGATCACCTTGCCGACCTACCCTTACCAGAGAAAACGATACTGGCTTGAAGAGAGCACTGCAGGCAGGGCTTCTGCAGTAGTAGCGGAGAAGAGAGAAGCTGAGGTGACAGCCGGTCAGCCAGAAGAGATTGCATCCCATACCTTATCATTGAATGATATCCTGACTCAGGTGAAGAGCATCATCATGGATGCCCTGAAGATGGATGAAAGTGAGATCTCCGATACCACGGCCTTACTGGAGATCGGTGCCGATTCCATCGTTATCATGGAAGTACTGAAGAAGATTGAGCGAACCTTCCGTGTTAAAATACCGGTCAGGCGAATCTTTGAAGAACTGACCAATATCAAACTGCTGGGCGAGTTTATTTATCAGAATCAGCCAAAGGAGGAGATAAAGTCTGCACGCGAAGGTGATGCAGCCGGCTTGACAACTGTTCAGACGCGAGCATTGACGGATGCAGTCACGCATGGTTTAAATGGCACTACAAGCGAGAAACTAAAGGAATTACTACAGATTCAGCAAAACGTAACCAGTCAGTTACTTGATTTGCTGAATGGGAAAGAAGCGGTTGCCGCAACTCCGGAGTTACCGATAAATACCAATGGGATGTCCTCTCAGAATGGTCAAAGGGAGCCCAAAAAGGGTAATTCCTCTTTGCCCGCCTTTGGCATTCGTGAAAAAATGGCAGGAAAAACCAATCCGTATCTGGAGGAATTTATAAAGCTCTATGCGGAGCGTACCAAAAAGTCCAAGGCTTATACTGCTGAGCATAGACCTAAGCTGGCTGATAATCGTGCTTCAGCAGGGTTCCGTTTCTCGACCAAGGAGATACTATACCCCCTGGTGAGTAAGACCTCTGAAGGATCAAGGTTTTGGGATATTGACGATAACGAGTATATCGATATCACGATGGGCTTTGGTTCCAGCATCTTCGGCCATCAACCGGAGTTTGTGACACAGGCTGTGCAGCATCAGTTGGGGCAGGGAATGCATATCGGACCGCAGTCTCATTTGGTGGGAGAGGTTTCGGAGCTTTTTACACGTATTACCGGACTGGACAGAGTCTGCTTTGTGAATACAGGTACAGAAGCTGTGATGACTGCAATTCGTCTGGCCAGAACCCATACCAACCGCAAGAAACTTGTCATTTTCAGCGGGGCTTATCACGGTCATTTCGATGGGGTTCTGGGTATGTTCGATGAGCTGGAAAACAGGGTAGAGCCTATGGTGGGAGGAACTCCTCGCGGCATGGTAGAAGACCTGATTGTGGTGGACTACTGCACTGAAGAAGCCCTGCAGACCATACAGCACAACGCACATGAAATAGCCGGGGTACTGGTGGAGCCGGTACAAAGCCGTCACCCTGAACAACGCCCCGGTGAATTTCTGAAGACATTACGAGAGCTTACCAGCACGCTCGACATCCCGCTCATTTTTGATGAAATGATAACGGGCTTCCGCCTGCTACCAGGTGGTGCACAGGAGTATTTTGGTGTAAAAGCAGACATCGCTACCTATGGTAAAATCCTGGGAGGAGGCATGCCCATTGGTGCTATAGCTGGTGACAGCAAGTATCTTGATGCCATAGATGGTGGTGCCTGGAATTATGGAGATCAGTCTTACCCTGAAGCGGAAACCACCTTTTTAGCGGGTACTTTCTCCAAACATCCTCTCGCCATGGCTTCTGCCAGAGCGGTGCTCGCTGAAATAGAGCGTAGAGGAAACCAGGCTTTCCAACAGCTCAATACCCGAACCAGGGAGCTGGCAGACAGACTGAATACCTTCTTTGAAAAGGAATCTGTGGGGATTGAAGTAGTAAATACGGGGTCCCTTTTCCGGTTTAAGTTCCGGGAGAACTATGACCTGCTCTTCTTTCACCTTATCAGACATGGTGTCTATATCTGGGAAGGAAGAAACTGTTTCCTGTCCTTCGCACATACAGACGAGGATATCAATGCGATTTTCGAAGCGGTAAGTCGCAGTATCCATGACATGAAGGCTGGCGGTATCCTGGCCGGAAATGAATCAATCAGTTATGCTAATGAGGTAGCTATTACCTCATTAAATGAGGAGACCATTGAACTCATACCCGCTACCACGGCTCAGAAACAGCTGTGGGTGCTTGATAAAGTAGATCGTGGAGGAAGTCTGGCCTATACCATCAATACCAATCTCAGGCTGAAGGGAGATCTTAATGTTCAAATCCTGCAAGATGCGATCAAAGAGGTGGTCAGTCGTCATGAAGCGCTCAATCATTGCTTTGATGAGACCGGGGATTATCACAAACCCCTGGAGGAAGAACAAGCACTGGCAATACCCATTGAGGACTTATCTGATAACCCTGACGAGGCACTAACCCGACTGGATCGATACCTGGCTGAGCAGAGTCAAAAGACTTTTTCTTTGACTGAAGACAGACTGATTCGCTTTCAGATCATTCAGCTCAACGCTAAGGAATTTGTTCTGGCCATGCAAGCCCACCACATCATATGTGATGGCATTTCTACCAGTATCATCCTTCAACAGATAACTGAGACTTATACTGCGAAATTGGCAGGAAATGAACTGCCGGCAGGCAGAGGGCTCTCTTATAGCGACTATCTGAGCTGGCAGCGGGAACAAATGGACTCTGATGCCATGCAGGAGCATGCCCGTTTTTGGGTAGGTGAATTTAAAGAAGTTGATTCTGCGCTGAATTTCCCGGCTGATCGGCTCAGCCAGGGCGGAGATGATTACAAAGGCAACTCTGTCAAACTTGAAATAGGGGCAGAACTCTTTGGAGCGTTGAGAAAAACAGCTGAGAGCAATGGTTGTACCTCCTTCATGCTGCTTTTTGCAGCTTACGCTACCTGGTTACACCGATTGAGCGGGCAGCAGGACCTGGTACTTGGCTTTCCTGTTTCAGGTCGCTTCCTGGAAGATGAGGAGAATTCAATGGAAAATCTGGTGGCCTATAATAGTCATCTGCTTCCGGTAAAGTCGCACCAGAAAGGAGAAGAAACCTTCCTGCAATTCCTCAGACAAACCGTTTCCAGCCTGTTGACAGCTTTTGAACATCAGGAGTATCCACATGCTGAATTGCTGAGAAGTCTCGGGCGAAATATGGAGCAGGGGCCATTAATCAGCACCGTGTTCAATGTAGATAAAGTCGGTGATACCCCGGTCATTCCGGGTATGGAGTTGTCCTGGCTGCCACAGCAGGCGGCTTACTCCAATATGGATTTCAAAATGAACCTTACCGACTTTGGTGATACAGCTGTTTTGGAATGCATTTATCGCACGGCTCTGTTTGAAGAGGATACGATTAATCGCTACGTAAGCAACTTCATATCGCTGCTGGGAAGCATCGTTGAAAATCCTCAGGAGCAGACGGGGCAATTGACACTACTCCGGGAGTCAGAAGTACAGGCTCTCATGGCCCTGAACGAAAACAAGGTCAGCTTCCCGGAGGGACAGACCATTGTAAGCCTCTTCGAGGAGCAGGCAGAGAAAACGCCAGATCAGATTGCGGTCAGCTTTGGCGAAACAAACCTGAGCTATGACCAATTGAATAAGCTTGCTAACCAACTGGCAGCTTATTTAAAGTCGGTTTATCACCTTAAGTCAGAAGAGGTGGTGGCCATTCAGCTAGACCGGTCAGAATGGATGATAGCTTCCATACTGGCTGTATTAAAGGCAGGAGCAGCTTATGTACCACTTGATTCAGATGCTCCGGAGGAAAGATCGGCCTACATGCTTCAGGACAGTGACGCCAGATTGGTACTCAACAGGGCCGAACTGGACAAGTTTGAGAAGGTTAAAGCGGATTATAGTGATGAAAACCGTGAAATCACTCCGGTACCCAATGATCTGGCCTATATCATTTACACCTCGGGCTCTACCGGCAAACCAAAAGGAGTAGCCGTTGAGCACCACAGCCTGATCAACTATATCAACTGGTTTATCAGAGATAATCAATCTGTTGATCTCAGCAGCTCTATATTACTCTCGACCTATACTTTCGATGGCGTATATACCAGTATTTACGGAACACTGCTTTTTGGAGGGACTTTGCATATTGTGCCAAAAGCGGTCGTACAGAATCCTGAAGATCTGCTGACTTACATTGTATCGAATAATGTCAGCTTTCTGAAACTCACACCGTCCTATCTGAGGCTGCTCATCCATTGCCCGGATTTCGATAACATCTATAAAAATGCGAAGGGACTCAGTTTACTGGTCATAGGAGGAGAAGCCATTTTCCCGACTGATGTTGAGAAAATTGCCGGGCTGAGACCGGATATCAGACTCATCAATCATTATGGCCCTACAGAAGTGACTATCGGTATGAGTGCTTATCACATCAGGCCGGAAAGTCTCAAAAGCTTCGTCAAGGCACCACTGATCGGTAAGCCGGTCGACAATGTGCAAATCTATGTCCTCGACAAATCGCATAATCTATTACCACAGGGGGCTATTGGTGAGATTTGTGCAGCCGGTGCCGGTTTGGCCAGAGGCTATATCAATAATGAGCTACTGACCAGGGAGCGTTTTATTGACAATCCTTTTCAACCCGGGGAAAAGCTATACCTCACGGGTGATCTCGGTCGCTGGACAGCTAATGGTAATATCGAGACTTTCGGTCGAAAAGACGAGCAGGTCAAGGTCAGAGGCTATCGCATTGAACTGGGAGAAATAGAGGCAGCCATCATAAAACATGAGGCCGTTGAGAAAGTGGCAGTCACTGCTGTTGAAGAGGAAAACGGAAATAAGGCCCTCGCAGCCTATGTCGTCAGTCATTCGGGATTCAAATCCTCTGAGCTGAGAGACTTCCTGGAAGCATTGCTGCCTCAGTATATGGTGCCTTCCTATTTCATTGCCATAGATCAGGTGCCGCTTACTACCAATGGAAAGACAGATCGCAAGGCACTGCCCTGGCCGGTTGATGCAGTCAAAGCCTCAAGTGTCGGTTTTGAAGCTCCCCGCAATACAAAAGAGCAGGTGTTGGCGGATGCTTTTAGTAAAGTACTCAAGTGCGAGACGGTAGGGCTAAAGGATAGCTTTTATGACCTGGGTGGAGATTCCATCAAATCCATTCAGGTAGTGTCACAGGTAAAGCAGAGTGGCTATACTATTCGAATTGAAGACATACTGCGGAGTCCGGTACTGGAAGACATCGCCAGAAAGATGGAAGTGAACCAGCGCGAGATTGATCAGTCTCCGGTGGAGGGTCCCGTAACCCTGGCCCCGATACAGCATCGCTTTTTCCAAAGTGAATCTATTCCTTTAAGACACCACTACAACCAGTCTGTTGTGCTCAGAAGCCCTACAAGGCTCAATAAGGAAGGTCTTGCTCTTTGCTTTGAGAAGCTCCTGGCTCACCATGACGGACTCAGAATGGTATATTCAGAGCAAGAGAAGGGATGGCATCAGGAAGTTTTGGAGCAGACGAAAAAAGCCCATACACTGGCTTTCTTTGATCTGCGAAGAAAGGAGAACGCACAACAATTCCTGATTAGCAGATGTGAGCGCTGGCAATCGGGAATGAACCTTGAAACAGGGCCGCTGGTAAAAGCTGCGCTGTTCCGCATGGCAGACGGTGACAGACTGGTGATCATCATTCATCACCTGGTAATGGATGGCGTTTCCTGGCGCATATTGATAGAGGACCTCACGGACCTGTATGATCAATACGCCTCAGGTGCAGATTTTAAACTGCCTCTGAAAACAGATTCTTATAAGCAGTGGACCGCCAGTCTTACGGAATTGTCGCAAAGTCAGGAGCTGGCAAAAGAAACCCCATACTGGCAGAAGGTCCTGGCTGACCAAGCCATCTACTTCCCGGTGGATGCACAGAATGTTCAGAAGAAGGAAAATGAGTTCAAAACTGTTTCTTTCACCCTTAGCAGGGAACAGACGATAGCTTTGAAAACCAAAATACATCAGGCCTATCGTACAGAAACCAATGAAGTGATATTGACGGCTTTGGGCCTGGCAGTAAAGGATGTTTTTAAAGTAGCCAAGGCCAATGTAATCCTCGAAGGACACGGCAGGGAAGACCTCGGCTTTGATCTGGATGTAACCCGGACGATTGGCTGGTTTACCTCCATTGCACCATTCCTGCTCGATCTGCAGGGGAAAGAAGATGCCGTTTCAGGCCTTATTACGATTAAAGAGGATCTCAGAAGGATTCCGGCCAAAGGAGTGGGGTATGGAGTGATCAAGTACCTGGGAGCAGGCTTTGAGCAGAGTTTTACACCACATATTGCCTATAACTTCCTCGGAGACTTTGATACCGAACACGGAGTTTCCCAGTTTGAATACCTGGAAGACAGCCGGGAATCTGACGTGGCCAAAGAGAACCGGGCCAATCTGAGTCTGCTGGATATTATGGGTATGATCGTCAAAGATGAACTTACGGTCTACCTCGGCTACGAAACAGTGAGTTACCAACAGGCAACCATAGAAAAATTCATGGTGGCCTTCGAAGAACGTCTGAAAGCCCTTATTTCGCAACTCTCTGAAATCCGGGAAACACAGCTTACCCCAAGCGATTTATCATTCAAAAACCTCACTCAGGAGGAGTTTGATAAGGTGAACGAGGATGACTGTCTCAAAGATGTTTATCCACTGAGTCCTCTGCAGGAAGGTATTTATTTCCATTGGCTCTCCAGCCCGGGTTCTCCTATGTATATGATCCAGAGGGGCTATCACCTGCCTTCCGGAAAGCTCACGCCTGATATGGCGAAAGAGGCCTTCGACAGGCTTGTGGATCGTTACGATATTCTCAGAACCAGCTTCAATCATAGCCACGGGAACGCCAATCTGCAGATTGTTAAGAAACGGGTGGAGTCAGGGTTCAGGCTGGTTTCACTGCCTGGTGATTTATCAGAGGATATGCTTCAGTCAGAGCTGGAGCGTATCAAGCAGGAAGACCGTGACCAGGGCTTTGATCTCAGAAGTGGTTCCCAGATTCGCCTGACAGTGGTAGATAAGGGGGCAGCCGGCCTGCACTTTATCTGGAGTTACCATCATATCCTCATGGATGGCTGGTGCGCCAACATCTTGCTCAATGAGTTCGATGCTATTCTTAATGCTGCACAACGCAATAAACAGCTGAGCTTACCAGAAGTAGTACCTTACGTCAATTACATTCATTGGCTTGCCCGAATTGATCAAAAGCGCTCGCTGAGCTACTGGAATGAATACCTCAGTGGCTATGAAACGGTGGCTACGGTGCCCTTCAGGCAGGAGCATCATCGTGATGGAGATTTTACCTTCCAACAGCACAGCCTCAAACTGGATGGTGAATTGCATGAAGCCATGCGCGCTACCTGTAAGGCGGCAGGCGTAACGGAAAGTGTGTTTATACAGACAGCCTGGGGATACCTGCTCTCGAAGTACAATAATAACCATGATGTGGTTTTCGGTACGGTAGTTTCAGGCCGACCGCAAGACCTCGAAGGAGCTGTGGATATGGTGGGCTTATTCATCAATACCATTCCGGTAAGGATAAGCTACAATGCTACAGACACACCCGGAGACCTGATCAGGAAGACTCAGGAAGAAGCCATCAACGGTATTGCCCATCATTTCGTGAGTCTGTCAGAAGTACAGTCGCAGAGCGAGCTGGGGATCAATCTGTTCAATCATATTCTGGAATTTGAGAACTACCTGATTCAGGAGAAAATCGAGGATGAGGCTGATCAGTCAGTTGAAAGGTCCACCATTGAGTCTTTTGAGCATACGCATTATGACCTGGCTGTGGTTATCTCTCCTCAGGATGATCAGATGACCATTGACCTGAACTATAATGCTGATTATTATCAGAGTGAAGGGATTGAACGCATCAGGGACCATTTTCTGAATGTAATTAAGCTTTTTATAGAAGACGTGGATAGTAAGTTGTTAGGAGTGAGCTTCTTAAATAGTGGTGAAGCTCAGGCTGTACTTACTGAATACAACAATACGGAGGTAAGCTATCCTACAGAAAAGACCTTGATTAACCTGTTTGAAGAGCAGGTGCAGAAGACCCCTGAGAATGTAGCCCTGGCTCATGCCGGACTGGAGTTTACCTATCAGGATATCTATGAAAAAGCGGATCGTTTAGCAGCTACACTACAGGAGATAGCCGGGGTGGCAAATCAGCCCATACCCCTGGTCTCCCATAAGGGACCCGAACAGGTGTGGGGTACATTGGGCATTCTGATGGCCGGAGCACACTATGTGCCGATTAAAGCGACTTTGCCGGAAGCCCGGATTAATGAGTTACTCAATCAACTGCAGCCATCTGTGGTCCTGTCGCAGGAAGCTTACCTGGACAAGGTGAGCGAGCAGGAGGGAATGCAAATACTCTTACTCCATGAAGATACCTTTGCGCACCAGAAGCAGGAACACAAGCAGGCAGATACAAAAGAGACGGATCTGGCCTATATCATTTTTACCTCCGGTTCTACCGGAAAACCCAAAGGGGTAATGATAGATCACCGAGGGGCGGTGAACACGCTCTATGACATCAATGCAAGGTATAATGTGACAGCCATTGACCGGGTTTTTGGCATCTCAGACCTGAACTTCGACCTCTCCGTTTACGATATTTTCGGCACGCTTGCCTGTGGAGCTACCCTGGTGTTACCAGAGGACGATCAGACACAGGATCCCGCGGCCTGGCTCTCGCTGGTCGAAAAAGAGAAGATCACGGTCTGGAACTCTGTTCCTCAACTGGTCAACCTTCTGATCGATCAAAGAGAAGAAAGCCCGGAGGCGGATATCAGTAGTCTCAGGCTCTATATGATGAGTGGAGACTGGATTCCGACTGACTTGCCGGACCGTATCAGACAGTTTACTGCGGAGGCTCAGATCATCAGTATGGGCGGTGCCACAGAAGGTTCTATCTGGTCCATTTACTATCCGATAGGAGAAGTTGACCCGTCCTGGAGCAGCATTCCCTATGGTATGCCACTGGGCAATCAGGAGATGTACATCCTGAATGATGATCTCGAACCCTGTCCAATCGGTATTCCGGGTGGCATTTACATTGGAGGCAAGGGAGTGGCCAGAGGCTATTACAAAGACCCGGAAAAGACCGGTAACAGCTTCTTCTATCATGCCCGACTTGGAAAATACATGTATCGCACAGGCGATATGGGATATCATCACACCGATGGCTATATCAATTTCCTCGGTCGTCTGGATGGTCAGGTGAAGATCAGAGGCTACCGCATTGAGCTGGGTGAAATTGAAAGTACATTACAGCAACACGCACAGGTTGAAACCGCTGTGGCGGTGGCAAGGACCATTGGAAAACGGGAGAAAGAGCTGGTGGCCTACGTGGTTACCAAGGATGCGATTGATCCTAATGACTTGCGTACCTATACCGGAGATTTTCTGCCGGATTACATGGTGCCGGCTCATTTCGTAATACTCGATCAGCTGCCTTTGACGGCCAATGGCAAGGTAGATCAGAAGGCTTTACCGAGTCCTGAGATCGGAAGTGAAAACAGTCAGGAGCATATAGCACCGGCCAGTACCCTGGAAGAGCATTTGGTTCAGATCTGGTCTGAAGTGCTTGAGTCAGACAAAGAAAACATCAGTGTACTGGATAACTTCTTCGAGATAGGAGGACAGAGCATTAAGGCCATTCGTCTGATCAGCAAGATTAACAAGTCACTCCAGGTAGACCTTAAAGTAAAGGATCTGTTTGAACAGGTAACGGTGCGCGAGCAGGCTAAGCTCATTGCAAAGCTCGGCCATAAAAACTTCGAAGCCATCCCTGAAATCGGCCTTCAGGATGGCTATGAGCTATCTCCGGCTCAGCGAAGGTTATGGGTGTTGTGCCAGTTTGAGGCAACCAACGTGGCATACAATATGACCGATGCCTTTGAATTGAAAGGACATCTGGACATTGACATGCTGCAGCAGGCACTTGAAAGGCTGGTGGCGCGACATGAAATCCTGAGAACTGTTTTCAAACTCAATCAGGAAGGAGAGGTCAGGCAGTATATTCTGGAGGCCGGTAGCCGGGATATCAGGATTGAGCAAACTGATCTGCAGTCATCTGTGGATTCGGAAGCTGTGCTGAAAACAGAACTTGCAAGGCTGAAAGCACAGGCTTTTGATCTGGCCGAGGGGCCACTCCTCAAGATAGCTGTATATCAGCTTGAAGTATCCAGGCAGGTGCTCTTCTTCAACATGCACCATATCATCAGTGATGGCTGGTCTATGGACATTTTCGCCAGGGAGCTATTCACTCTCTACAATGCACTGGTAAACAGTACGGAGCCGAAGCTTGAGCCACTGTCCATACAGTATAAAGACTTTGCTGCCTGGCAAATCCAGAGGCTGGAAAGCACAAGTCTCAGACCGCACAGAGAGTATTGGCTGGATCGCTTTAGTGGAGGCATTCCGGTGCTGGAACTGCCCGCTGCCTATGCCAGACCGCCCGTGCTGACCAACAATGGTGCAAAAGTCAGTGGGGCATTTGCTTCTGAAACAGCACGTGCCTTGCATGAATTCTCACAGGCAAATGGCGGAACATTGTTCATGGTAGTCTTATCGGTTGTTAAGGCCCTGATGTATCGCTATACAGGCCAGAATGATCTGATTATAGGTAGTCCGGTAGCAGGACGTGATCATGATGATCTGGACAATCAGATCGGATTCTATATCAATACGCTGGCGCTACGAACCCGATTTGATGCCGATAGCAGCTTCGAACAGCTTTTTGATACAGTAAAGGGGAATACACTGGAAGCCTATGATCATCAGGTTTATCCATTCCATGACCTTGTGGATGCCCTTAATCTGACGAGGGACCTCAGCCGTTCTGCCCTGTTCGATGTCATGGTAGACTTGCAACATGTGACGGAAGGGCTTTCTGAGCAAGGCCTCGATGGGCTTGACATAAAACCATATCCTTCAGAACATCAAAGCAGTAAACTTGATCTCTCTTTCGATTTTTTCCAGCAAGGGGAAGAACTGAGCTACACCATTGAATACAACACCGATATCTACAGCACTGGCCAGATAGAAGCGTTGAGCCAGCACCTGGTTCGATTGACCAATGCTATAGTGTTCGGACCAAAAACGCCCCTGAAGTCACTGAATTACCTCTCAGAGCAGGAGGCAGATCAGCTGCGGGTGACCTATAATGACACAGCCAGGCCAATCCACGAAGACAAAACATTAGTCGATTTGTTCACTGAACAGGTGAAAAGGGCCCCTGAGTCAGAAGCTGTACAGTTTGGTGATGTGGTACTGGACTATCAAACACTCGATGAAAAGTCCAGTCAACTGGCCCGTTACCTGCTGGGACAGGAGGGGGCAGTCAAAGAAGGACTGGCAGGCATTATGCTTGAACGATCAGAGTGGATGATTGTAGCCGTACTTGCTGTTTTAAAGTCCGGTCAGGCCTATGTGCCCATTGATCCGGCCTATCCTCAGGCCAGAATTGATTATATGCTTGAGAATAGTAGTGTTAACACATTAGTAGATAATCACTTAATAGAAGATTTTTTAGCCCGTATCGATGAGTATGATACCGCTTCACCTGAAGTCAGTATCAGTCCTGACCAATTGGCTTATGTTATCTATACCTCTGGTTCAACAGGTCAGCCCAAAGGTGTTATGCTGGAGCATCGCAGCCTGGTCAATAACACTGCGGCCTGGAAAGAATGTTATGCGCTGGAAGCAGGTGATACAACCTCGTTGCAACTGGCCAGCATGTCGTTTGATGTATTCTTTGGCGATATCTGCCGCACCGTTCTGATTGGTGGTAAGATGGTGATTTGTCCTGATGACCTGAAGCTGGACTGGGAGAACCTTTACAGCCTTATAGCCACACATCAGGTAAGCATCTTTGAAGCGACTCCGGGATTGATACTCCCTTTGATGGAGTACATATATGAGGAGCAGAAACCAGTAGATTTCCTGAAAACCCTGGTGCTGGGGTCTGACGGCTTCAATATTCAGGCCTACTATGACCTGCAAGAGAAGTTCGGAAACCAGATGCGCATTATCAACAGCTACGGTACTACCGAAGCGGCTGTAGATTCTACCTGGTTTGAAAGTACATCTGATCCAGGTGTTTACAGAGGCAATACACCTATTGGCAGACCTCTCGCAAATACAGAGGTATATGTACTTGACCCTGAAATGGCACTGGTTCCACATGGCGTGGAAGGTGAAATCTGCATAGGAGGCTTAGGACTGGCCAGAGGCTACTGGCAGGCTGAAGAGATAACTCAGGCCAGGTTTGTTGAGCATCCCTTCAAACCGTGGGAGAGGCTCTATAAAACCGGTGACCTGGGGCGCTGGTCCTTTGACGGACAACTCGAGTTTCTGGGTAGAGGTGATCATCAGGTAAAAGTGCGAGGTTACCGGATTGAACTGGCCGAAATTGAAACTGCCCTGGAGAGCCATCCGGCAATTGAGAAATCCGTGGCCGTGGCTGTGGGGGCGAGCCAGGAGGAAAAAGAGCTTGTTGCTTATGTAAAAAGCGTAGAGAAGCTGGATAGAGCTGCCTTAAGAGATCATCTGAGCCAATTACTACCAGCCTATATGATTCCTGCTCACTTCGTTAACCTGGATACTGTTCCGCTGACTCCTAATGGCAAAGTGGACAGAAATGCCTTGCCGGCACCCGAGTTTCTGAGCCTTGCAAATGAGGCGGATCATGTAGCCGCGCGCAATTCAGTAGAAGAAGAACTGATCAAGATCTGGGCTGAAATCTTAAAGCGACAAGAAGACCAGATTAGTATTCATGATAACTTCTTTGAGCTAGGTGGACATAGTTTGAGAGCTGTTCAGCTGATGACTACCATCAACAAGAGGTTGGGACTTCAATTCAAATTGAGCCAGCTCTTTACGCACATCACGGTCAGCATGCAGGCAGAACTGATGATGGAATCGGTAGAGCTCGACTTTGAGAGTATTCCAAAAGTAGCCGAGCAGGAGAGTTATGCACTGTCCTCATCTCAGCAGAGGCTTTGGGTACTCTGTCAGTTTGAGGCAGCCAATGCGGCCTATAATATGCCCGGAGCACTCTCCATGAGCGGAGCATTGGACAAGGCCCGGTTTGAAGCCGCCTTTGCCGCTGTTGTTGCCCGCCACGAAATCCTGCGAACAGTATTTAAAACCAATGAACAGGGAGAAGTAAGGCAATATATACTGCCTGCTGCTGAGTTGGATTTCAGCATTGATCATATCGACCTGACCAAAGAGAAGGATCTTAAGAAGTTGTTGGACGAACAGCTGGACGCATTAAGTGTTCAGGTTTTCGATCTGGCGAATGGTCCGCTGCTCAAGGCAGCCATCTTTGATATCGATGAGGACGAGCAGGTCTTCTTCTTCAATATGCACCATATCATCAGTGATGGCTGGTCTATTGAGGTACTCATCAAAGAGGTTTTCCAGGCCTACAATGCCCTCATGTCCGGTACTGAAGCAGGCTTTGAGGATCTGCCGGTCCAATATAAAGACTACGCACACTGGCAACGGAAGCAGCTGGATGGCACAGGTCTGGAAGGCAGCAGAGCATACTGGCTCGATCAGTTCTCCGGTGAGATACCCGTTATCGATCTGCCCGCTGATCATATCAGGCCCGCTGTACAGACCTACAATGGTGCCATGATTTCGGGCAGCCTTTCCAAAGAAGTTTCCGGACGATTCAATGCTTTCCTCAAGGAAGAAGATGCCACACTCTTTATGGGTTTGATGGCCGTATTGAATACCCTACTACATCATTATACCCACCAGGAAGACTTGGTGATTGGCAGTCCGATCGCTAACAGAGAGCACAGTGACCTGGAAGGCCAGATCGGACTATATATCAACACCCTTGCTCTGCGCACTCAATTCAATGCAGATGAGGACTTTAAGAGTCTTTTGAACCAGGTGAAAGAAATAACCCTGAAAGGTTACGATCATCAGGCCTATCCATTTGACACACTGGTGGATGAATTGAACCTCAAAAGAGACCTGAGCAGATCGGCTCTTTTTGATGTTATGCTCGTGCTGCAGAATAATGAGAACCTGTCGGAAGGTATGAGCCTGCAGGGTATTGAACTGAAAGATTATGATACAACCTATCAGACCAGCAAGTTCGATCTGTTGTTCAACTTTATAGAAGTAGAGGAAGGTCTTCGCTTTAACATAGAGTATAACAGTGATATTTACGAGGCTGATCGCATTGAGCGCATGTGTCAACACCTCACATCTCTAATAGAGGTTGTTATAGACGACAGTGTTAAACCACTCAACGCACTGAATTACATCAGTGATGAGGAGGAGAAACAGTTGTTGATCGATTTTAATCAAACTGCCGCTGAATATGACAGGGATAAGACCATGTTTGATCTCATCGAGGCTCAGGTAAAAGCGCGTCCCGATGCCATTGCCCTGGTGTTTGAAGAAGAAGCTCTGACCTTCAGAGAGGTGAATCAACGAGCAAATCAGCTGGCAGACTATCTCAAGAAGCAGTATGAAATAAAGCCTGAAGACCTGGTAGGGCTTATGCTGGAAAGGTCACCCTGGATGATTATTTCCATACTGGCCATTATAAAGGCCGATGGGGCCTATGTACCGATTGATCCGGAATTCCCTCAGGAGAGAGTGGACTACATCAGAACTGATGCAAACTGCAAAGCACTGATTGACCAGGCAGAACTTGATAAATTCAGAGAAGTACAGCAGGAATATAGCAAGCGCAATAAGAAGTCTCTGCTAAAGCCTGAGCATCTGATGTACGTGATTTATACCTCTGGTTCTACCGGCAGACCCAAAGGCTGTATGCTGGAGCACAGAGGTCTGGTCAACCGCATTGACTGGATGTGGAAGCGCTATGGCTGGAACCACGATGATGTGGTACTTCAGAAAACGACCAATACCTTTGATGTTTCCGTCTGGGAAATCTTCATGCCGCTGGCCTGGGGCTGTAAAATGGTACTCTCAGGTCAGCAGGACATTTACTCACCGGAGCGCCTGGCCAGTCTTATAGAGAAGCATGGGGTTACCATCACCCATTTTGTTCCCAGCATGCTCAACACATTCCTGAAAGAACTGGAGCAGGGCAGCTTTAACAAAGAGCAAATCAATTCTTTGAAGTCGGTCATCACCAGTGGAGAAGCTTTGTCGGTTAGCCTGGTGCAAAGATGGTATGAGCAATCACAGGCTCCTGTATATAATCTTTATGGTCCTACGGAAGCTTCTATCGATGTCACATATTTCGATACGACTCCCGAAACAGAGCAGGTGCTTATAGGAAGACCCATTGCCAATACCCAGATCTACCTCCTGAATGATCAGCTTAAACCAAGCCCGATCGGAGTGGTGGGAGAGATTTGCCTGGGAGGTGATGGACTGTCCAGAGGCTATCTTAACAAGCCTGAACTGACAGCAGATAAGTTTATCGATCACCCTTTTACTGAAGGCAGAAAGCTCTACAAGACCGGTGATTTGGGACGCTGGTTGCCAGATGGCAATGTTGAGTTTATCGGTCGTAAAGACCACCAGGTGAAGATCAGGGGCTACCGCATTGAACTGGGAGAAATAGAAGCTGCCATCTCCGGACAGCCCCATGTATCTGAAGTCATTGTACTGGCAACCAATGATCAGTATGACGACAAGAAACTGGTAGCCTTTATGGTTTGCTCTGAAGGCTTTGATCTCACAGGTATGAGAACCTCTCTGACCGCCCTCTTACCAGCCTATATGGTGCCATCACATTTCACACAGGTAGAAGAAATACCGCTCACTTTCAATGGAAAAGTGAACAGACGAGCCCTGCTGGAACTGGCAGATGTGGATAGTGTAACAGAGGAACATTACATGCTACCAGAGAATGATATTCAGAAAGTTCTGGTGGATGTCTGGGCTGAGATATTAGCGAGAGATCGGGAAATGATAGGCGTTGCTCATAACTTCTTTGAGATAGGAGGTAACAGCCTGAAGGTGGTTCAGCTCATGCAGCGGGTAGAGGCAGAGTTTGGCGTGAAAGTAGAAATAACAGACTTTTTCGGGGCCGCAACGATCCGGGACCTGTCACGACTGATCGAGGTCATCACAGATATTGGAAGCAATGACGACAAGGGAGAAACAGAGGGTTCTGAGGATGAATCAGAGTTAATTTTTTAGGTATGCAGCAAATTGTAGAGTTGATCTATAGCCTGAAAGACAAAGGGCTGAAACTGGAAGTAGACGAAACAGGTGAACGCCTGAAGGTTAAGGGTAATACCAAACTATTGACCGATGCCGATAAAAAGGCCATAGGCAATTCCAAGCAGGATATCATTCAGTTCCTGCAAGCAAACAAGAACGGAAAGGTTGTCCATGAAACCATTGATCGTATTCCTGAGGCTCCTGATTACGCCTTGTCATCAGCACAAACCAGGTTATGGGTACTGAGCCAGTTTAAGGCAACCAGTGTGGCTTACAATATGCCGGCACTTTTCTACATAGAAGGAAAACTTGATAAAGGCTTTTTCCAGCAGGCATTTGAAAAGGTCATTGAGCGTCATGAGATTCTCAGAACCTATTTTAGGATCAATGAAGCAGGAGAGGTCCGCCAGCATATTCGCACGGTGGAGGAGCTTGACTTTAAAATGGGCTATCACGACTGGCAATCTCTTTCGGTTTCTCAGGAGCATCTTGATGCTGAATTCAGGGACCTGGCTGTTGAACCCTTTGACCTGGCGAACGGGCCATTGCTGAGAGTGAGCCTCTACAAGATCGGAGAAGCACGTTATACCCTGTTTTTTAATATGCACCACACCATCGGTGATGGAGGCTCTTTCGAAGTGTTCCTTCGTGAGATCATGGCTTGCTATGAAGCCCTTACAGAAGGAAAAGAGATTTCCCTGCCATCTCTGCCGCTCCAGTACAAAGACTATGCTGCCTGGCAGAAAAAGCAATTGGAGGGCAGTAAACTGGAAGAGCACAGAGGCTTCTGGCTCGATCAGTTTTCAGGAGAAATACCTGTATTGGAACTCCCCACCAAACAGGCTCGCCCGGCCGTTATGACCTATAACGGGGCTGCGGTAAGTGGCAGGTTTGATAATGATATTACAAGTGGGCTTAACCAACTGACAAGGTCAGAAGGAGGAACCCTCTTTATGGGGCTTCTGGCGGGTATGAAGGCATTGTTTTATCGATATACCGGTCAGGAAGATATCGTAATAGGCAGTCCGACAGCGGGTCGAGATCATGTGGACCTGCAGGGTCAGATTGGCCCTTACATTAATATTCTGGCCCTGAGAACACAGTTTTCAGGAGAAGAGAGCTTCCTGGAGCTCTTCCGGGAGGTAAAGAACAGAACGCTAAATGCCTACAAACATCAGGTCTATCCCTTTGATGAACTCGTTACACACCTTAACCTGAGCAGAGATGCCAGCCGTGCGGCACTTTTTGACATCATGCTCATTCTGCACAATCAGTCGGAGAGGAGCAGCAGGTTTGAACAGGCCGGTATGAGCCTGCAACCGGCCGATCTTGTGCAGACCACCAGTAAATTCGATATGAGCTTCAACTTCACAGAGTTAGATGGAGAGCTGGCTTATACAGTTGAATACAATGCCGATTTGTACAGCCACCGTCAGATGGAGCGTATGATGGGCCATCTGGAAACCTTGCTTGCCTCTGTGGTGGAGAACAGTCATCAGCCGCTCAGGGACATTGTCTACCTGGAGCCTGCCGAAGAACAGCGGCTTCTGGTCGATTTCAATGATACAAAAACAGATTATCCTGAAGACAAGACCATAATTGACCTTTTTGAAGCTCAGGTAGCTCAAAGCCCCGATGCTGTAGCAGTGGTCTTCGGCAGTACCGAACTCAGCTATGCTAAGCTCAATGGAAGGGCCAATCAGCGGGCTAAGGAACTGCTTGAAGCCGGTACAAAAAGGGGAGATCTGGTTGGGCTGTACATGGAGCGGTCTGAACATATGCTGGCTGCCATGCTTGGCATTCTGAAATCAGGAGCAGCCTATGTACCGCTTGACCCCGCTTATCCAACCGAAAGAATTGCTTATGTCATTGAAGACGCAGAGATCAATACCATACTTACTGACCGCAGACTGAGTCATAAACTGTCAGACTTCAAAGGGCAGATACTTGTGGCGGACAATACATTGGTATGTGAGTCTGTAGGTGTCGATATAGGTCTGAATAGTAGTGATTTAGCGTATGTTATTTATACTTCTGGTTCTACCGGAAAACCAAAAGGTGTACTGGTAGAACATGGCAATGTGGTGAACTTCTTCACCGGCATGAACCAGGAGATTGACAGATCAGCAAGTGACAATACACTACTCGCAGTGACCACTATGTCTTTTGACATTTCCGTGCTGGAACTACTCTGGACACTCTCCAATGGATTCAAGGTGGTGATTCAACCTACACAGCAACTGAAAACGGGTACTGAATCTGAGATTGAGATCTCTACCAAAAAGATGGACTTCAGTCTCTTCTACTTTGCCAGCGAGGTCGATCAACATGATAAATACAGACTGCTTATTGAAGGAGCGAAGTTTGGCGATAAGAATGGCTTTTCGGCCATCTGGACTCCGGAACGACACTTTCATGAGTTTGGAGGCATTTATCCTAACCCGGCTGTGGCAGGCGCTGCCATAGCTACCATCACTGAAAACATTCATATTCGCTCCGGTAGCTGTGTATTGCCCCTGCATAACCCTATTCGTGTGGCAGAGGAATGGTCCGTTGTAGATAATCTGTCAAATGGCCGGGTAGGGCTTTCTTTTGCCTCAGGCTGGGTATTGAACGACTTTCTGGCTTTTGCACCGGAAACCTTCGAAACCAGACATAAAGCGCTTTATGAAGGTATTGAGAAGGTAAAAGACTTATGGCGAGGTGGCAGCATAGAGCTTGAAAACCCCACTGGCCCCAATGCCAGCGTAGAAATTCACCCCAAACCTCTGCAGAAAGAGCTGCCCATTTGGGTAACGGCCGCAGGTAATCCGGAGACGTTCCGGTCTGCCGGCAAGATGGGGGCCAACCTGCTGACACACCTTTTAGGACAGACCATTGAGGAGCTGGAAACCAAGATTAAGGTGTATCGCGAAGCCTGGAAAGCCGCAGGACATGAAGGAGAGGGCCATGTCACCCTTATGATCCATACTTTCATAGGTGAAGACATGGCCTCGGTAAAAGAAACCGTCAGAGCGCCATTTTCTCAATATCTCCGTAATGCCACGGGGCTGATCAAAACCCTGGCCAGGTCAGTCGGGCAGGATCCTGACGCAGAAGATTTTAGCGAAGAGGACCTGTCAGCCATGATTGATTATGCTTTCAATCGCTATTTCGACACCGCAGCGCTCTTCGGTACGCCTGACTCTTGTCTTTCCATGGTAAACCGCCTGAGCCATATCGGTGTCGATGAAGTTGGTTGTCTGGTTGATTTTGGGATTGATCCTGAAACCACCATCAGCGGTTTTGATCGGCTGAATGTGCTCAAAGAACGATATGCCGAACAGCAGTTGCAGGTAGAGGATAAACGCACGATGGCTGAGCTTATCCGGGACCACAAGGTGAGTCACCTGCAGTGTACACCTTCTGCACTGAAGATATTGTTGATGGAGGCCGATGTTAAAGAATCCCTGTCATCACTCAGAGAACTGATGATAGGAGGTGAAGCCTTGCCGGCAGATCTGCTGGCTCAGGCTCAGAAGGTCACATCAGCCAACATTCACAATATGTATGGTCCGACAGAAACGACCATCTGGTCGACTATGAAGAGCTTCAGCGAGGAAGATACAGCTGTCAGCATTGGTAAACCCATAGCGAATACGCAGATCTGTTTATTGGATCAAAACCTCAAAGTGGTGCCTGAGGGAGTTCAGGGGGCTATTTACATAGGTGGAGCAGGGGTCACCCGCGGCTATTGGAAACGACCTGACCTGACCAATGAAAGGTTTATTGACAATCCATATCGATCTGGTGAAAGAATGTATCATACCGGTGATGTAGGCAGGTGGCTTCCCGATGGTACCATTGAGTTCCTGGGCAGATCAGATAATCAGGTGAAGATCCGTGGACATCGCATTGAACTGGGAGAAATTGAGACGACACTCAGGTCTGATCCGGCCATCAAAGATGTAGTAGTACAGGCAGTTCGCAACAAACATGATGACTGGGAACTGGCGGCCTACATGGTCTGCCAGGACGAAATGAGCGTTTCGGAAATTAAATCTGATCTGGGTGACCGGCTTCCTGCCTATATGATCCCTTCTTATTTCCTGTCGCTGGAGGCTCTGCCGCTGACACCTAATGGGAAGGTAGACAGAAAGAACCTGCCTCCATTGGAAGGTGCCGCAACGGCCATTGAAACGGAATATGTCGCCCCTCGAAATGAAATAGAGCAGAAGCTGGTGGCAATGTGGAGCGAGGTTTTGGAAAGGGATGAGGACCTGATTGGCATCCGCGATAACTTTTTTGAATCAGGAGGGCACAGTCTGAATGCTGTCAGGCTTATGGGACTGATAAAGCAGCAATTGGATGTGAAAATCGATCTGCAGATGCTGTTCTACAATCCGACTATTGAAGGACTGCACGATGAAATAGAGATCATTTACTGGTCAGGAAGAGAACTGGCGGTTGCCGCCTCTGATCAAAAGACGACCAGGATCAGAATTTAAGAGACATAGCTGAAAAGAAGATAAACATATCAATTCATTGAAGTATCCATGAGGGAATTAATCAGTAAGCTAAAGAAACTACAGGTCTCCGTTCAGGTGGTAGATAATGCCCTGGATATAGAAGCTCCGGAAGGTGTTTTGACAGAGGCACTACTGGACGAAATCAGGGCAAACAAGCAGGAGCTCATTGATTTTATCAGGCTGTATCAGCGCAGGAACGATAGCTCTGGTACCATCAGCAAGATTGCTGAACAAGCCAGTTACGCTTTATCTGCTCCCCAAAAGAGAATCTGGATACTCAGCCAGTTTGAGGCAGTGAATGTGGCTTACAATATGCCGGGTGCCTATGAATTCAGCGGTCCGTTGGACCCCGGGTTACTTTCATCGGCTTTTGATCAGGTAATCGACCGGCATGATACCCTGCGTACTGTTTTCAGAGAAGATGAAACCGGAGAAATCAGGCAGTTTGTACAAAGTCCGGAAGAAACGGGGTTCAGCATCTCATTTCAGGACCTTCAACATGAAACAGATCCAATGGCAATCCTGCCGGGATTGCTTAAGGACCTGACCATCCAGCCTTTTGACCTGAAGAACGGCCCGATGCTCAGTGCTACGCTTTTTAAGCTGGGAACTGAAAAGCACATGTTCTTCTTTAATATGCACCATATCATCAGCGATGGCTGGTCCATGGGAGTTTTGCTGAATGAGCTGGTAGTCTGTTATAATGCGGCTCTCTCCGGCAATTCCCCCGAACTGCCTGAGCTTCGCATTCAGTACAAAGACTATGCAAGCTGGCAGTGGGATCAACTCACGGGAGGGAAGCTTGAAAGCCATAAATCCTACTGGCTCAATCAGTTTGCCGATGATATTCCACTTTTAGAGATTCCATCAGACAAAGTACGTCCGCCACTTAAGACCAATAATGGCGCTATGGTCAATGGCATACTGGGGGCTGAAATAGTGGACAAACTCTCCCGCCTTATCAGAGCAGAAGGAGGCACCCTTTTTATGGGACTCCTCGCTGGAGTAAAGGCATTACTCTATCGTTACAGTGGTCAGGAAGACATTGTGATAGGGAGCCCGGTTGCCGGCCGTGACGATCTTGAACTACAGCATCAGATAGGCTTTTATATCAATACACTGGCTTTAAGAACTCAGTTTTCCGGCCAGGCGGATTTCCTTGATCTCTATAGAAAGGTGCGCGATGTAGCCCTGGCAGGTTTTGAGCACCAGGTATATCCCTTTGATGAGTTGGTAGACGAACTTGACCTGAAACGCGACCTCAGCCGTTCGGCCCTTTTTGATGTCATGGTGGCTATTCAGAACAATGAAGATGAAGCCCGGAAACTGAAGCTTGGAGATGTGGAGATCTCACAATATCAGACCGGCCATATCACCAGCAAGTTCGATCTGATCTTCAACTTCTCAGAGGTTAAAGATGAACTGCATTATACCATTGAGTATAACACCGACATTTACTCAGAGGCCCAAATAGTCCGGATGAGGACGCATTTTGAGAACCTGATGGCCTTTGTCATTAAAGACGCTGAGGTACCACTGGACAAAATTGATTTTCTAAGTCAGGAAGAAAAGGCGGTAATCAGCGACTACAATCGTACGGAGGTCTGTTATCCGGAAGGCAATCTCCTTTATGAGCCCTTCGTACAGCAGGTAAGCAGAACACCCGACCACACGGCACTGGTTTTCGATGGCCGGAAGATGAGCTATCGCGAGCTGTATGAAAAGGCCTCCAGACTTGCCAACTATTTGCAGAAACTGGGAGATCAGCTCAACCAACCGATTCCGATCATTTCAGGTAAGGGGCCCGGGCAGATTTGGGGAGTGCTCGGGATTCTGATGGCCGGAGCCCACTATATTCCGGTGAAAGGGAGCTTACCCAAAGCCCGTATCAACGAGTTAATTACTCAGACGGAGGCTGCTGTAGTATTAGCTGAAGCGAAATACCTGGATAAGGTAGAGAGCAGGGATGGCCTGGAAACGGTCTTATTGAAAGAGGACACTTTTCGGCAGGAAGCTGTGGAACATGAGTCTCCAAAAGCGGCTGAGACGGATCTGGCTTATATCATCTTTACCTCAGGTTCTACCGGTAAGCCCAAAGGGGTGATGATTGATCACAGAGGAGCTGTCAATACGCTGTATGACATGAATGCCCGGTTTAATGTGACGGAGAAAGATCGCGTATTCGGCATTTCTGACCTGAATTTTGACCTGTCTGTTTACGATATCTTCGGAGTTTTTGCCTGTGGAGCTACTTTGGTGATTCCCAAAGAAGATGAAGTACAGGATGCCGACATCTGGCTCGATTATATCGAGAAAGAACAGATTACTATCTGGAATTCAGTACCTCAACTGGTCAACTTACTGGTAGATGCCCAGTACGCCAAAGCCGGAACCCCACTGGCGCATATCAGACTCTATCTTATGAGCGGAGACTGGATTCCGGTAGGCTTACCTGACAAGATCAGAGAAGTGAGGGATGATGCGGACGTGATCAGCCTGGGAGGCGCTACAGAAGGCAGTATCTGGTCCATTCATTATCCCATAGGAGAGGTAGACCCGAACTGGAAGAGCATACCCTATGGTTTTCCATTGGGCAATCAGGAAATGCATGTCCTCAATGGAGCCCTGGAACCCTGCCCTTATAATATTCCCGGAGATATCTACATCGGAGGGAAAGGGGTGGCCAAAGGCTATTACAAAGACCTGGAGAAGACCAGTGCCAGCTTTATGAAGCATCCGGTACAGGGTACAGCCCTTTATCGTACAGGCGATCAGGGAGCCTTTCATCCGGATGGTTATATCAACTTCTTAGGTCGACTGGATGGGCAGGTGAAGATTCGTGGATACCGGATAGAACTGGGTGAGATTGAAAGCACTTTACAGAAACACCCGGCTATCGATACCTGTATAATTTCAACCACGCCACTCACAGGTAAAGACCGTGATTTGGTGGCTTATATGGTCAGTAAGGACGTTTTGAGTACTGCGGAGCTGGTCGATTATCTGGGTGAATTTCTGCCCGATTATATGGTGCCCACCTACTTTGTTCAGCTTGACCAGCTACCCCTTACAGCCAATGGTAAGGTAGATAAGAAGGCTTTGCCGGACCCTGCCAGTACAGGACTGTCAGCAGAAAGAGAGTTTGTTCCTGCTGTAACAGATACCCAAAAGCAACTGGTGACTATCTGGTCTGAGATACTAAGCGTTGATGCACAGCTTTTAGGCATTGAAGATAACTTCTTTGAGCTGGGAGGTCATAGCCTCAGAGTGACACAGCTCAGGGGGCATCTGAGTAAGACCTTTGGGGTTGATTTCAAGATCAACGAGCTCTTTACACTTGTCACGATTCACGATCAGGCGGATTTCATCGATCAGGCTGTTCAGACGAAACATATAAGTATTCCCGTGATTGAACCGGCTGATTACTACCTGCTGTCCTCAGCACAAAGAAGGCTCTGGGTACTTAGTCAGTTTGAAGCAACCAATATTGCTTACAACATTCCGGCAACTTTCGAGATCTGGGGGAACGCAGATCGCAGAATGCTGCAAGAAGCATTTAGCAAGCTGATCCAACGTCATGAGATACTCAGAACGGTTTTTAATACCCGGGAAGATGGTGAGGTATACCAGTTTATCATTGATCCGGAAGAGGTTGATTTCGAAATAGGTTATGAGGACTTAAGCACCGAGACAGATATCAATAGTGCCTTGGAAGAGGCTTTGACTACTTCCTCTGTTCAGCCTTTTGATCTGGCGACAGGGCCTTTGCTCAGAGCCTCGCTGTATCAGGTTGATACGGACAGGCAGGTACTATTCTTTACCATGCACCACATCATAGGAGATGGCTGGTCGCTGGAGGTACTGCTCAGTGAGTTGCTGGCTTACTATACCGCGCTTAAGACCGGTGAAGATCCGGAACTGAAACCTCTGTCAATTCAGTATAAGGACTATGCTGCCTGGCAAAGAAGTCAGATGGAAGGGGAGTTGCTGGAACAGCATAAAGGTTACTGGCTCAATCAGTTTTCCGGACAAATTCCTGTGCTGGAGCTACCGGCAGACTTTAGCAGGCCTTCCGTGCAAACTCATACGGGGGGTGCTGTCAATGGGGTCATATCAGCTGACACTACTTCAAAATTTCAGGACCTGATGAATGCCAGTGGCAGTACACTGTTCATGGGGCTTCTGGCGGCAATGAATGCACTTTTCTATCGCTACACCGGACAGGAAGACATCATCATTGGCAGTCCCGTGGCAGGCCGTGATCATGCCGACCTGGATGAGCAAATCGGACTGTATATCGGTATGTTGGCCTTAAGGTCTCGTTTTGAAGCGAATGATTCCTTCACAACCCTGCTCGATAAAGTAAAAACAGTGACCCTTGATGCCTATGATCACCAGGCATATCCCTTTGATGAGCTGGTAGCAGAGCTTGACCTGAAGCGTGATACAAGTCGTTCCGCACTGTTCGATGTAGTGCTCATTCTTCATAACAACAGCAAAAAAACCGAAAGTCTCGACCTGGCCGGAGTACCGATGAAGGTCTTCGATCTCGATCAGACTACAAGCAAGTTCGATATGACTTTCAATTTCACCGAGATTGATGAGGGACTTGAATATACTATAGAGTACAACGGTGATATATACAGTGCCTCCCAAATGGAGCGTATGGCGCTTCACCTCGACCAGTTACTGTCATCAGTTGCGGAGCAGAGTGAGTTGGCTATCAGAGACATGGCCTATCTGAACCACAAGGAAGAAAGACAGCTACTTACTGGTTTCAATGATACCAAAACCGATTATCCGGCAGATGATACGATTGTAAGCTTGTTTGAGAGCCAGGTAAAAGTCACACCTGAGAACATAGCTCTGGTCTTTCAAAATACAGAATGGACCTATGCAGAACTGGATGAGAAAGCCAATCAACTGGCTCATGAGCTGATCAGAACAGGAACTCAGAAAGGTGATCTGGTAGGGATTTACACAGAGCGCTCTGCCTATATGCTGGCCGCTATGTTAGGTGTAATGAAGGCCGGAGCTGCCTATGTGCCCTTAGACCCTGCTTATCCTCAGGACAGGATTGCTTTTGTGATTGAGGATGCTGAGATCAAAACCATGCTCGTGCAGAGAAAAGTAGCTCGTAAGCTACCTGATTTTAATGGTAAGACTATAGTTATTGATCAGCATTTTGATACCCCGGCTGAGTCTGTTGATGTCGCACTATCGGCTAATGACCTGGCCTATGCGATTTATACCTCCGGTTCTACAGGAAAGCCCAAAGGGGTACTGGTAGAACACGGTAATGTGGTCAATTTCTTCACAGGTATGGATCAGGAGATTGGCAAAGAGGAGCAAGGCAATTCTCTGCTGGCCGTCACGACCATGTCTTTTGACATATCTGTCCTTGAATTGCTTTGGACGCTTTCCAATGGTTTTAAAGTGGTGATTCAGCCTACACAGCACTTCACCACGGTTAGTGCGGGAGAGCAGGTGGAAGTGTCTACCAAAAAGATGGATTTCAGCCTCTTCTACTTTGCCAGTGAAGTTGACCCGGATAACAAGTACAAACTATTGATCGAAGGAGCCAGATTCGGAGATAAAAACGGTTTCTCAGCCATCTGGACTCCTGAACGTCACTTCCATGAATTCGGAGGCATTTATCCTAACCCGGCTGTAACCGGGGCCGCTATTGCCACGATCACTGAAAACATTCAAATCAGGTCCGGTAGCTGTGTGCTGCCTTTGCATAACCCCATTCGGGTGGCAGAAGAGTGGTCTGTTGTAGATAACCTGTCCAATGGACGTGTAGGGCTTTCTTTTGCTTCCGGTTGGGTGATGAATGATTTTCTGGCCTTCTCACCGGGAACCTACGAAAAGCGGCATAAGGTGCTTTATGAAGGGATTGAAACCGTGAAAGACTTGTGGAAAGGGGGAAGCATTGAATTAGAGAATCCCACCGGGCCCAATGCGAGTGTGGAAATTCATCCCAAGCCATTGCAAAAAGAACTGCCCATCTGGGTGACTGCTGCTGGCAATCCTGAAACTTTCAGGTCAGCCGGAAAACTCGGTGCCAATCTGCTTACCCATTTGCTGGGGCAGACGGTGCAAGAGCTGCGCGATAAGATTGAGGTTTACCGGGAGGCCTGGAAAGAGGCAGGGCATCCGGGAGAGGGCCATGTCACATTGATGATCCACACATTTATTGAAAAGGACGTGGCCGTGGTAAAAGAGAAAGTGAGAGCTCCTTTCACTGAATACCTGCGCAATTCCTGGGGGCTTTTGCGAAGCCTGGGCAAATCCATCGGGCAGGATGTAGATGATGAGAACTTCAAAGAGGCTGATCTGGAATCACTGCTCGATCATGCATTTAATCGGTATTTCGATTCTGCAGCCCTTTTCGGCACGCCTGATTCCTGCCTGAACATGGTCAACAAGCTGAGCAATATCGGAGTGGATGAGCTGGGTTGTCTGGTAGATTTTGGCCTGGATGCTGATACTACCATGAATGGTTTTCATCACCTCAATGACCTGAAAAAGCTTTATGAAGAACAGGCCATTGAGGATGGCGAAGAGCTGCTGGTAACCGAGCTGATCAGCAAGCATCAGATTACTCATTTGCAGTGTACCCCTTCTGCACTCAAAATGATGTTGATGGAGCCTGATGCCCACAGACAAATGCAATCTATATCAGAACTGATGATCGGAGGGGAAGCACTGCCGGCAGACCTGGTGACAGAAGTGCAGAATCGCCTACAGGCCTCGGTGCATAATATGTATGGCCCTACAGAAACTACCATCTGGTCGACAACGAAGCATTTGAAGAAAGGCGACAGGGTAACCATTGGCAAGCCCATTGCCAATACGCAAATCCGCATTCTGGACAAGCACCTGAATCTGGTACCAATAGGCGTGACCGGAGATCTGTATATCGGAGGAGCGGGGGTGACCCGAGGCTATCTGAAGCGACCTGAACTGACGGATGAACGATTTATTAGCAGCCCTTTCAATGAGCAGGAACGTCTGTACAAAACAGGAGATCTGGCCAAATGGCTGCCGGGTGGCGATATAGAATTCCTCGGAAGAGGCGATGATCAGGTGAAAATCAGAGGTCACCGCATTGAGTTGGGAGAAATTGAAGCCGCACTCAGGACCAACCCTGTGATTAAAGATGCTGTGGTACATACCACCACCAATGCTATGGGAGATGATGAGCTGGCAGCTTATCTCATTAGCGAACAGGAACTCAATGTGACCGAACTCAGAAGCTTGCTGGCACAACAGCTGCCAACCTATATGGTACCCGGCCATTTTGTTCAATTGGATGAATTCCCTTTGACTCCGAATGGTAAAGTAAATAAAAGAGCCTTACCGGATGTAGGTGAGAGCCTTGGTGTACAAACCGAGTATGTCGCACCCCGAACTCATGATGAGGAGAGACTGGCAGAAGCCTGGTCAGAACTGCTGGAGGTTGACAAAGACTCTATTGGCATTCACCACAATTTCTTCGAGCTGGGAGGCCAAAGCCTTTCAGCTATTCGCTTAATGGGAATTGTGAATCAGGAACTGAATATCAGAATACCGCTGTCGCTGATCTTCGAGAATCCCACCATCTATGAGTTTGTCACCTGGCTTAAAATGCACAGACATACCAGCGACCCTGAAGAATCTTCTGAGTTTATGGAAATGGAGGAGATTATATAATGAGTGCCAAAAAACTCATATTAGAAGCCTTTGATAACGGAGTTCACCTGGCTCTGAAAGATGGCAAACTGGTGGCTAAGACGAATGGAACTCCGGTTCCTGCTGAGCTAAAAAGCCGGATTAAAGCCGAAAAAGATGGCATACTGGCCTATCTCAAAAGCCAGGAAAAGCATGCCGTTGTGGTCAACCAGAAGTTTGATCACATTCCGGTAGTGCCGGAGCAGGAGAGTTATCCTATACCCACCTCGCTCTTTCGTATCTGGGTGCTCAGTCAGTTTGAGCAGGGCAACGTGGCCTATAACATGCCGGGAGCTATTGAGCTCAAAGGCGAGTTTAATAAAGCTACTTTCGATGCCTCTTTCATAAAGCTGATAGAGCGACATGAGATCTTACGCACCACTTTCAGAGAAACCGAAGAAGGAGCAGTCAGGCAATTTGTTACTCCGGCCACTGACTTTAAATTCGAGATTGCCTTTACCGATGTAAGGCAGGAAAACGATCCGGAAGGTGTCATCAAGTCAGAAATCTACCAGAAGGTGGTACAGCCTTTCGACCTGGCCAATGGTCCTCTTTTGATGGCGCATATCTATCAGCTGGACCTTAAGCGACACGTTTTCTTTTTCAATATGCACCACATGATCAACGATGGCTGGTCTATGGAGGTGTTTATCAACGAGATATTTCATATCTATAATGCATTGCATTTCGGTACTGAAATTCGCCTGCCAGAGCTGCATATTCAGTACAAAGACTTTGCTGTCTGGCAGCAGAAACAGTTGGAGGGACCTGAAGCTGAGGCACACAAAGCCTACTGGCTCAAGCAGTTTGCCGGAGAAATACCCGTCCTGGATTTGCCTTCTGATTTCGCCAGACCCGCAGTTCAGACCTACAATGGCTCGATTGTTCGCAGCACTATCTCAAAAAGCGATACGCAGGCTTTAAATGACTTTGTAAAGCAACAGGACGGTACACAGTTTATCGGCCTGGTTTCTCTGGTGTATACCATTCTTCATCTCTATTCAGGGCAGGACGATATCATCATTGGTAGTCCTACAGCCGGCAGAACGCACATAGATCTTGAAAGCCAGCTGGGCTTCTATGTCAATACACTGGCTCTGAGGGCTAAGATTGAGGAAGAAGCAACATTCAATGGTCTTTTTGCTCATGTAAAAGAAGTGATTCTGGGGGCTTTTGACCATCAGATCTATCCCTTTGGCGACCTGGTAGACGAACTGGACCTGCCCAGAAACATCAGCCGGTCTCCCTTGTTCGATGTGATGCTGGTACTGCATAACCAGGAGGCGCAAACGGGCGATGATGAACAATTGGGAGATTTGGAGGCAGACCATTATACCACGGACTACGTCACTTCCAAGTTCGATCTGAGCTTCTATTTCAAAGAGCAGCATGGCGAGATCAAAGTAACCATCGAATACAATACGGATATCTTTTCTGCTGCACAGATGGAGCAGATGTCTGAGCACTTCGGCAAGCTTTTGTCCCTGGTATTGGAGCAACCGGAAAAGCCGCTTCAAAGACTGGATTACCTGGGAGAAGAAGAGAAAATACGACAACTGAAGGAGTTCAATCAGCCTGTTGATACTTCAAAGGCGGCTTGTTCTATCATAGACCTGTATGAGAAGCAGGTGGCGAAACAGCCTGATAAAACAGCGCTAAGAAGGGGTGAAGAGGTTATTTCTTACAAAGCATTCGATCAGCTCTCTAACCGTGTCGCCAACTTCCTGACCCATGTACATCAGGTAGCTCCACAGGAACTGGTCGGGGTAATGTTGCCTCATAGTCCCGCCTATGTGAGTACTGTTTTCGGTATTCTCAAGGCGGGTGCTGCTTATGTGCCGATTGAAACCAATTTTCCTTTTCAGAGAGTTAAAGGGATGATCGGGGATGCGGGCATCAGCCTGCTTATTACAGCTGATGATTATAATGAAACAGCCGATCACTTACAGTGGGAGTGTGAGGGCCTGGTCAATTACCTGTCCATTGATAATGACAACCATTTTAACCAGTCACCGCTGGACATCGAAAAAGAGTCGCGTGACCTCTGGGATTATGTAGCAGAAGAGGCTGATGGTGATGCCATCAAAGGTGGTGGCTGGATCAATAGCTATTCAGGTGATCCTTTCACGGTAAAGGAGATGGATGAGTTCAGCGATAACGTGGTACTCAAGCTGAAAGACCATATCGATCAGAACTCAGTTATACTTGAGATAGGGAGTGGTTCTGGTTTGATATTGAGTAAGTTAGCTCCTTTTGTTAAAACCTATGTTGCTACGGATATTTCTCCTGTTTTAGTATCCCGTATCAAGGAGCAGGCAGAAAAAAGAGGTGCCACCAACATCATTGCCAAATGCCTTACAGCCGCAGAAGTGGATCAGCTCAATGAGTTTGATATTGATGTCATCATTGTCAATTCGGTCGTCCAGTATTTTTCAGGTCATGGCTATCTGAGAAAGATGCTGAGTGGTTGTCTGAACCTGTTGAAGCAAGACGGGCTGCTCTTTTTAGGAGATATCATGGACCTTGATAGTCGTGATGTTCTGATAGCCGAGCATATTGAGTACAAGGGGCTTCATCCGGAAGCTGAAACCAAACTGGATTTTAGCACTGAACTATTCCTGTCTGCCGTGTATTTTAAAAATCTGCTTTATACGGCCGATGTAGCTGAGGTACAGGTTTCAGAGAAGATCAGAACTGTCGAGAATGAGCTGACCCGCTTTCGATATGATGTCTTGCTTACAAAAGGTAAGATGCATGAGCAATCTGCGAGGGAGGTGAAGAGAAGGTACTACCAGACAGACCTGCAAAGTCAGCCGGTGCATTTTGAAGCGAAACCTGTTCCTGCCGATCATCTGGCCTATGTGACCTTCACATCCGGCTCTACCGGCAAGCCCAAAGGGGTGATGATTTGTCACCGAAATGTGACTGCTTTTGTAGACAACTATTTGTCTGTATTCGGTATTTCGGGAGAGATGAGCATCGGGGCTGTGACCAATATCTCCTTCGATATTGCGGTTTTGGAGCTGATTGGCTCTTTATGCATGGGCATGGAAGTGGTATTCCTTTCGGGCAATGATCCTGTGAAAATGGTTGAAGAGCTCAACACCACTCCGATAGATGTACTTCAGCTTACCCCGTCCAGGTTGCAGCAGCTTATGTTTTGTAACGAGAACCTCCTCACCGACCTGAGAGACCTGAGGGTGATGCTGGTAGGAGGAGAAGCCTTGCCTGTAGAGCAGTTTGAGTCCTTGAAGAAGCATCTGACAAATACCCGTGTCTTCAACGTATATGGCCCGACCGAAACTACTGTTTGGAGCACTGCTCTGGATATGCATAGCGCTGAGAAGCTTACCGTGGGTAGCCATCTGATGAATGAGCAGATTTATATTCTGAATGGTGTGGGGGAATTGCAGCCCAGAGGTGTTACCGGTGAGATTTATATCGGAGGTACTGGCGTTGGCCGGGGCTACCTCAACCGACCTGAACTTACAGCCGGAAAATTCATCAACAGTTCCTACAATAGTCAGGGTAAAATCTATGCTACGGGAGATCTGGGCAGGTGGACATTGGATGGGCAGATTGAGTTTGTCAATAGAAAAGACGATCAGGTCAAGATCAGAGGCTATCGCATCGAATTGGGTGAAATAGAAAGCTGCTTGCTACAGTATCCCGGCATTGAAGCCGCAGTGCTGTTAGTTACAGAAAACGATTATGCTGAGAAGAACCTGGCTGCTTTTCTCGTGGTGAGACATCCTTTGCAGGAAGATGATTTGAGAAAGTCGTTGAGCAATCAGTTGCCTGAATATATGATTCCATCCGACTTTGTACAGCTACGGGAATTACCGCTGCTGGCAAGTGGTAAAGTGGACAGAAAGGCATTGAAAGAGCATTTAAATGCAGCAGCACACACGGCCAAAGACTTTATAAAGCCTGAGGGCAAGGTACAGGAAATGTTACTGACGCAATGGGCTGAAGTGCTGGGTAAGAACCCGAATAGCATTAGTGCAGACGATAGTTTTTTCAAGCTGGGAGGGCATAGCCTCAAGGCCACTCGTCTGATGAGTGTGATTAATAAGGCGTTTGAAGTCAGGCTGCTGCTAAACGACCTTTTCTCGAAAGTGACCATCTCAGAGCAGGCAGCTCTCATAGAAAGTGCTTCAAGGTCCGTCTTTGAGCATATTCCTAAAGCTCCTGAGCAAAGCAGCTATACCTTGTCATCTCAACAGATGCGCTTATGGGTGCTGAGTCAGTTCGAAGCGGCCAATGTGGCCTATAACATGCCCGGGGTTTTTGAGTTGAATGGTGAGTTTTCACCAGAGTATTTCAAATCGGCTCTGGAGCAACTGATTGATCGTCATGAGATACTGAGAACAGTTTTCACAGAAGAAAATGAAGAAATTCGTCAGGTAATCCTGGATGCAGAGGCTTTGGGTATGGAGATGGTCTATTCAGATCTCCATCAAGAAAACAAGTCTGTCGGGCAACTTGAAGCAGAGCTGAGACAGCTAATGCTGGAGCCCTTTGACCTGGAAAGCGGGCCTTTGCTGGCCGTGCAGCTTCATCGGGTTGAGGAAAACCGACACATACTCTTTTTCAATATGCACCATATCATTACCGATGGCTGGTCTATTGGTGTGTTTGTCAAAGAGATGCTGGAGATCTATCAGTCGCTGTCAGACAATAGAATACCGGATTTACCAGCATTAAGAATTCAGCATAAGGACTACGCTGAATGGCAAAAGAAACAACTGGAAGGGGAAAACCTGAAGGCCCATGAGGGCTACTGGTTAAGTCAGTTCTCCGGAGAGCTGCCTATGACATTGCTGCCAGAAGATAAGGTTCGCCCTGCTTCAATGACCTATGCCGGGGCAGAGGTGAGTGGTATGCTTTCTGAGTCGACTTCAAATGCGATGCATCAGCTCATCAGCGAGCAGGGTTGCACCATGTTCATGTGGCTGGTGGCAGGCGTAAAGGCATTGTTATATCGCTATACAGGCCTCTCTGATGTGATTCTCGGAACCGCCATTGCCGGAAGACAGCATGAAGATCTGCATGACCAGATCGGTTTTTATGTCAACACACTGGCTTTGAGGACACGATTTGAGGGCAGTGAGCCATTCACATCTTTGCTGCATAAGGTTAAAGAAACCACGCTCAATGCCTATGAGCATCAGGTGTATCCCTTTGACAGACTCATCGATCATCTTAACCTCAATCGTGATGAGAGCAGATCACCTCTATTTAACATTATGGTGATTCTGCAGAACAACGAATCTGCGATGCAGCAAATGGCCTCAGATGGCCTGGAAGTACGGGAATATGATATGGAAGGTGTTACCAGCAAATTTGACCTGACTTTCATCTTTACGGAAATGGAGGGGCAAATTCACTTCATACTGGAATACAACAGAGATATTTACTCTGAAGAGCAGATGCAGCTTCTGGCGGTTCATTTCAAAAGCTTAATAACCTTCGCTGCCAGCGCTGCTGAGACCAGGGTCGACAAGATCGGATTCCTTGATGCCGGTGAGCAGGAGCATTTGCTAAATGATCTTAATCTGACGGCCCATAGCTATGAAAATGAACTCTCCTGGGTAGACTTGTTCGAAAAAGCCGTTGAAAACCATCCTGAGAGAACAGCGCTGATAGTCGGTGATAAAGCATGGACATACCAGGAATTGAATGCCAGGGCCAATCAGCTTGCCGCATTTATTGAGACTAAAAGAACAATCCAACCGGATGACCTGATAGCTATCAGGTTACACCGCACCGAGTGGATGCTGATCTCAATGCTGGCTGTGCTGAAAGCAGGAGCCGCCTATGTTCCGGTATTTCCGGATTTTCCTGAGGAGCGTATTGATTATATCATCTCAGACAGTCAGTGTGAGCTGGTGCTGGATCAGGCCTTGCTGAATAACTTTATCATTAACCAAGACAGCTATTCAGCTGAAAACCCGACCACAAAGCCTGATGCCAATCATCTGGCCTATGTCATTTATACCTCGGGGTCTACAGGGCAGCCGAAGGGAGTTATGATTGAACACCAGAGTCTGGTGTCCTTTATTGAGAATTTCAAAGTGCATTTCGGACTCACTGAAGGTATGACCATGTTGGCTACGACCAATTTTACTTTTGATATCTCAGTGCTGGAACTGCTCGGTACATTGGTTACAGGAGGTACCTGTCACCTTGCCTCTGCTGTAGACGCCTATTCTATTCTGGATATAGTAGATACCGGTCGGGTGGATGCACTGCAGGTTACACCTTCAAGGCTGAAGCAGTTTTTCGAGGCAAATGAAAACGCACTTGAGAAGCTTGCCAGGCTCAAAACGCTGCTGGTAGGAGGAGAGGCCCTGAATGCGACTTTGTATGAACGTCTGAGCCAGCTTGATCTGAAGGTGATCAATGTCTACGGTCCCACAGAGACAACTATCTGGAGTACATTTAAGCCGGTAAGGCCCACTTCAGAGCTTTCTATAGGCAAGCCACTGTTAAATGAGTCTGTTTATGTGTTAGATGCTAACCTCAATCCAGTACCTATAAGGGTGAAGGGAGATATTTATATAGGAGGTGAGGGACTGGCGCGTGGGTATTGGAACAACCCCGAGCTTACTGAACAAAGGTTTATACCAAGTCCTTTTGATCCGGGACAGAGGCTTTATCATACAGGAGATGTAGGGCGCTGGTTACCGAATGGAGAACTCTCCTTTGAAGGCAGGTCTGATGATCAGGTGAAGATCAGAGGATATCGCATTGAGCTGAGCGAGGTGGAAAGTGCTTTACAGGCAGTAGATCAGGTAGAGATTTGTGCAGTGGCCGTTATGGAGGGCAGTGTTGGCAGCGAACTGGTAGCCTATCTGGTAAGTGATCATGCATTTAATATCAAAGAGCTCAGAGACGAGCTGAGCAGAACCTTACCTGACTATATGATCCCCTCATACTTTGCGCAGCTGGATGAAATGCCGTTGACTGCCAGTGGTAAGGTGGACTATCAGAACCTGCCATCTAAAGATTCCTTTGCGATGGATACCGGCAGGGATTTTATCGCTCCCCAAACCGATTTAGAGCATCAACTTGCCGAACTCTGGGCAGATTTGCTGGGGATTGACAAAGACAGCATCGGGTTGGAAGATAATTTCTTTGAGCTGGGAGGAAATAGTATTAACGCCATTCAGCTGACCGGAAAGATCAATAAGCGTTTTGAGCTTGATTTACCCTGGATCAGCATCTTTCAGAATAATACCGTCAGGCATATGGCCACAGTGGTGGAGGAAGCCAGGAATGACAAAGGGCAAGCCCAATATCCCGGTATGGTCGCACTACGACCTGATGGAGAAGCAGCCCCCTTGTATCTGGTAGCAGGAACAGGAGGCTTCGTAATGGGCTTCTTTGCACTTGTCCAACAACTGGACGAAGGTTACCCGGTCTATGGACTGGAGCCGCTGGGAATTCATGGAGGAACCGCACCACACCGCCATATGGAAGATATAGCCCGCTACTATATTCAATCCATCAGGCAAGTACAGCCTCATGGCCCTTACAGATTGCTGGGGCACTCTTTCGGGGCTTTTGTGATCTTTGAGATGTGTAAGCAACTGAAGGCATCCGGAGAGGAGGTAAGCGAGCTGATTTTGCTGGATACAGGCATACCAGCGGAAGAAGATCTGGCCAGTCGATCGATTTCAACAGAAGAGCTGAAGCTTGGGCTTTTACATACCCTGCAACGCTACTTTGAATGGGATCAATCCATTTCAGATCAGGAGTTCCTGAGCTATAGTGATCCTGAGCAGCATCAGTTTATTCAGCAGCAACTACAGGCCGAAGGCGTCACCATGAGTCTCAAACAGGCTGCCGGTTATATGGATGTGTTTGCGGCACAGGGAGCTATGAGCTATCTGCCATCAGGGTTTATTGATGATACACAAATCATCCTCTTTAAAACCTCAGAGATGGACCCCTTTATTCAAAAAGGAATGGCGTCAAGTCTGGGTTGGGAGAAGGTTACCAGCCGCTATCCTGTAGTCCATAATGTAGCCGGAAATCACCTGACGCTCCTGCATCCGAAAAATGTAACAACCATTACCGAACCATTGAATGCCTATTTTGCAGAAAAAGCAGAGGCACAAATAGTAAATACCTAAATGAGCATTAATCACGCTATACAGAATGTATTCGCCCGGTCTAAGACGATCTTTTTGCTGCACTTCGCAGGAGGTAACTGTTATTCATTCAAGTTCCTGACAGATCATCTGCCAGGCCATAAGGTCATAGTGCTTGAACTCCCGGCAAGAGGACGCAGAATGACAGAACCACTGATCAGGACAGCGGATAAGGCGGTGAGAGACTTGCTGGATCAGTTTCTGAAGCATAATATCAGAAGAGACTTTGTTATATACGGGCATAGCCTGGGGGCTACGCTGGGGCTTTTGTTGACCAGAGAACTCGAATCACGCCAGATATTCCCTGACCAGTTGATAGTCACCGGTAGCTGTGGTCCTTACCCTGAGAAGGTAAGTAAAAGACGCCACGAACTGTCTTCTCCGGACTTTAAGCAGATGTTGAAAGACCTGGGTGGAATCTCAGAAGAAGTGCTGGATCAAAAAGAGCTCTTCGAATACTTCGAGCCTATTATCAGAGCTGACTTTGAGCTGCTTGAACATGAGAATATTGTTTTGCCATATCCGGTCAAAACACCTGTTCATGCCCTTATGGGACATGATGAGGACGATCAGGAACATATTGAAAACTGGAGAAGCCTCACGGGCGGAACCTGCGTGCTGGAACGCTGGCCGGGAGAGCACTTCTTCATATATGATCACGTAGAACGACTTGCCAGCCTGATCAGAGATTATGCCACTGCGAGAATGGTAAATATGTAACCGTTCGGTATTGTTTATAAAACCAAAAACCTGAAAAAGATAAATCATGATGATAGACAGGGCCTATGTACAACAGTTAATTGATGAGAACATTCAACTGGATGAGGTGGAAGTGACTGAAGAGGATTTTCTCCTGGAAGAATACATAGATCAGAGTGTGCCGGTAAAGATTAAGGGACTGGCCGATGACTGGAATACTAATCGCTGGACGCTCGATTTTTTTAAAGAAAAGCTGGGACACCTGAAGTTTCCTGTGAGGCGGCAGAATGAGGAGAGAGAGATGTCGCTGGCAGAGTACATTCCCTACATGAAGGAGAATGAAAAGAACCCTTCGGATAGTCCATTCTATCTCAACACTACTTTCGGGCCTACAGACGACCTTCTCGCTGATTATAAGGTGCCTGATTACTTTAAGTGTGCCTTTAACAACTTCAGGGATATTCCAGATAAGAGTACACTTTCCTGGATTTATCTGGCGCCCACTAATTCCGTTACAGGTTTACACATCGATACCATTGCATCCAGTGCCTGGAACCTGGTGATTTCCGGTAAAAAGTTCTGGGTGTTCTACCCGACTTACCAAAATCCTCTGCTTTACGGAGGTATGGTCAACCCCTTTGCTCCGGATTATGACAAGCATCCGCTTTACCGCAAAGCCGATCCGATGATTTGTGTACAGAACCCCGGGGAGGTGATTTTTACCCCCAGTGGCTGGTATCATGCAGTGCTCAACCTTGAAATGGGAGTGTCACTCACAGAGAACTTTATCAATGAACACAATATCGAATTAGTGAAGGCTTATTGCGACCTGGTGGGCATTCCTACTGATGGATTATACGAACAGTTTAAGCAGGCATAGTTGAAAGTGCTCTTTTGAGAGTGAGCTGTAGGATGAGCATATGCCATACAGCCTACTCAGTTTGATATCTAAATAGAATAGCTCTTACCGGGCTTGCTTCAACACCAGTCAGGGCAAGTGGTGTACCTGAAAACCAATAGGGCCCGGGTACAACCTGATTCAGGTTAAGGCAAACGAAAACCGGGACATTCGCACGAGCAAAAACCTTATGAGAGTCGAATGTTTGAGAATCACTCGGGTCCAGGCTGTAATAATCGAACCCAATGGATTTGGGTTTAAGTTTTAAGAGCTCCTCGGCAGCAGACTCGGTTAAATAGCAATAATCAGGATTGAAAGAAGACCGGGTAAGCAAATGGGAGTTATTGGTTTTGAGCATAATATGATCGGTTTTTCTCAGACTAAGTCCCTGAATGTGTTCCCTGTCAATTCTCTTAACATTCCTTATTTCGCAAACCTCAGCTTCGCCCATGAATGAGCTTAGATCGTAGTCTTCAAGACTAAGCCCTTTATCGATAAAGTGGGAGGGCAGATCTACATGCGTTCCGGCATGTATATTAAAGGACCTGATTTCAGACATATTCAAACTTTCTCCCTTAGAGATTTCCATCAGTTGCGAAATCTTCATGGGTTTATCGCCCGGATATAGAATCGTCTTTTCATTAAGAGGCAGTGTGACATCTATGGGGTTTGTGTAGTCGATTTTTTTTAAAGCCATGCTGAGGGATTTGCCCGTTTGTGCTCAAAATATAATCAATGAGTATCTAAACAAGAGAATAATTGTGCGGTGTGAAATACCTGAGCCGGATTGTGGGCATAAAGCAACCACTGTGTTTATACGGATATGTGACCTCTGATATTAAGATGATTGTCCGGTTGGCTTTTGTCGCATAAAATGGTCTAATTTTAGAAATCATTCAAAATCCCACACATGTCTGAAAGCGTACTTCCCGGAATCAAACAATTCGACTTAACAGCAAAAACAGCCATCATTACCGGAGGGTCCAAAGGATTGGGGTTGGCTATGGGAGCCGGTTTGGCTTCAGCCGGTGCACGGGTTGTTTTGGTAAGCCGTAATTCAGAAGAAGGTAAGCAGGCTGCCGCTTCTATTGAAAGAGACTTTGATACCAGGTGCATCGCCATAGCAGCAGATGTTACGGAGCAGTCTCAAATGGAAATGGTAGCAGCTACCACGATACAGGAGTTTGGCGCTATTGATATCCTGATCAATAGTGCGGGCATCAATATAAGAGGGCCGATTGACGAGCTTAAATATGAGCAGTTCAAACAGGTCATGGAAGTCAATGTCAATGGTACCTGGCTGGCGTGCAGAGCGGTAGTGCCCCATATGAAAGCCAATAAGTCCGGTAAAATCATCAATCTGGCAAGCACGCTTGGATTAGTAGGTTTAGCCAACCGCACCCCATATACTTCCAGTAAAGGTGCCGTAGTGCAAATGACGCGCGCATTAGGACTGGAACTGGCGCCTTATAACATCAATGTGAATGCAATTTGTCCGGGACCCTTCCTGACCGAAATGAATATACCAATTGCCGATACAGAAGAGGCCAGGAAATTCATAGTGGGTGCCACAGCACTAAACCGATGGGGACAACTGAAAGAGATTCAGGGAGCCGCTATTTTCCTTGCCAGTGAGGCTGCCAGTTATATGGTAGGTTCCACCCTGACTGTTGACGGGGGATGGACGGCTCAATAACCCATTCCGGATGCCGTCCGTAAGTTGATCAACTTAACGGTGAGTGCATTTTTATTGAATGTGATGTTCAGTCCATGTCACTAATGGACGGTATCCGTGTAAAAACAGATGCCTTTAAAACTAAAAAGACTGTCTCAAAAGTACTCGGTCATTGCCAACGCAGTGCGGCAATCTCATCATGTAACCTCCAAACGAGGTTGGAGATCGCTTCATTTCATTCGCGATGACGATTTTATTGACTTTTGAGACGACTTCTTTAAGCGGACTAGACTCGTCCCGATAACTATCAGGACGCGACCTCCGGGATAACGGACAGGCATTCCATTTTCTAGAACGGATGCCTTTAAAACTAAAAAGACTGTCTCAAAAGTACTCGGTCATTGCGAACGCAGTGCGGTAATCTTATCATGTGACCTTTAAACGAGGTTGGAGATCGCTTCATTTCATTCGCGATGACGATTTTATTGACTTTTGAGACGGCTTCTTTAAGCGGAACGGACGGGACTCGTCCCGATGACTATCGGGACGCGACCTTCTGCATAACGAATAGGCATTCCATCTTCTAAAACAGATGCCCTTAAAACAAAAAAGCCCAATCAAAAGATTGAGCTTTAAGCGGAACGGACGGGACTCGAACCCGCGACCTCCTGCGTGACAGGCAGGCATTCTAACCAGCTGAACTACCGCTCCAAAATGTCTTTGTGTTTGCCTTTCGTTTAAGGTGATGCAAAAGTAGTAGGTTGATCTTTATTTGCAAATAGGTGAGGCAAAAAAAACACCTTTCTTTTCAAATATTTTTAGTCTCAGGTTTCTGACAAATATCAAGTGTAGCTATGATGATCGTCATGAGTATTCAAGGGAGTTGATGGTAAATTCAATCAGTCAGTCAATAAGAGGCTGAAAGTGAAATATTTACTAAAACCAAGAAGATGAAAAGAGATAGAAACCCAGGTTGGAGAAGGGTCAAAAGCGGACCTTTTCACAGAATAGGAGATAGTTACGGTCATTTCTTCAATGCCGAACATTTTTTAGGACGATTCCCCTTTGACGATCCCTGGCTGGCGCCTGTGCCTCCGGCCAATCTGAAAAAAGGTGATAACGTCTACGAAGTGCAGGTGGCTTTACCGGGATTTACCCGAGATGAAATATCCATAGAAGTGAGAGGTGATATACTCCATATTGAGGCAGTAAAAGAGGATGACTACAAGGATGAATTCCTGGCCAGGGAAATTCACTTTGATACGCAGGTCCGGGACTTTCACCTGGATGAGAACGTGAGGAAAGACAAGGTTGAGGCACGGTTTGAGAATGGCATTCTAAAGGTGCAATTGCCTCATAATGGCAACGGCAAGCCGGTCGAGAAGCGCAGGGTTAAGGTACAATGATCAGGAGCCATGGAAAGCGTATATAGCATTCTGGTGCCAACAGATTTTTCCGGGGCTGCAGATAAAGCGCTGGAGGCTGGTATCAATCTGGCACGACAAAGCAAAGCTTCCCTCGATGTATTGCATGTTGAGGACGTGCCTGCAGACTGGGTATCGCTCGTAGAAAACTCAGACAGGAACCTTTATCTGAGTATTAACCAAAGGCTTGACAGAATAAGAGATCATCTCGGTGAGAGGGTACAGCGTGTCAGGGATGCCAGCGTAGTGGTAAACGAATTCCTTGAGTTCAATAAGGGGTACAGAGCCATTTCAGGCCATGCAGAAAATCGCCAAAATGATTTGATTGTTATGGGAGCCCATGGGATCGGAGGTATTCAGGGCCTGATGATCGGCTCCTATACTCAGAAACTCATTCACTCCGGCAAGGTACCTGTACTGGTGGTGAAGAAGCATGATCCACCGTTCTGGCCACGCAAAATAGTTTTTGTGTCAGACTTTGACGAAAAACATCGGGAGCGGTTTTTAGCAGTCCATGATTTCGCTCAGAAGATGGGGCTGGAGGTTCATCTGCTTTCCGTAAATACACCTTCTGTATTTACCAGTACCGGAGATATGGAAGAGCGAATGGCAGGTTATGAGGCCCTGGCAGCCAAAGGCGTCATTACTAAAAGTAGTATTTATAACCACATTCACTTTGAGGATGCATTGAGGGAATACTGTGAAAAGCATGAGGTAGATATAGTCTCCATGATCAGTTACAAGAAAAGACATGCCTGGAGAGTTTTGGGTAGTACAGTCCAGGGAGTGATCAATCACCTGAATATTCCGGTGCTGGTTATTCCCGAACTCTGATCAGGAAAACTCAGGATGGGGTACGCTCTTGATTCTCCCATCTGCCATTTCAATAATACGGTCCGTTTTATTCGCAAAATCCAGGTCATGCGTCACCACCAGCAGAGAGAGCTGTTTGTCAATACTCAGCTGCTTGAGAATATCGAAGACATTTTCTGAGTTTTTGCTGTCGAGATTACCGGTAGGTTCGTCTCCCATAATAATCGAGGGTTCATTGATCAGGGCTCTGGCTATGGCCACGCGCTGTTTCTCACCACCGGATATTCTGTTGGCTCTCTGGTTAGCCAGGTAGCCAATGTCCAGCAACTCCAGCTTCTCAAGGGCATCTTTTTTTATCTCTGATTGTGATTTAATACCAAGCTTTTTCGCAGGCAGCATTACATTTTCGATGACAGAGAACTCCGGTAGCAAATAGTGGAACTGAAAGACAAAGCCTATGTGCCGGTTTCTGATGACGGAAAGTGCTTTGTTGGATTGACCGCTTACCAGTTGGTTGTTGAGCCAGAGCTCTCCGTCATAATCAGTATCCATGGTAGACAGTATGTATAAGAGGGTAGACTTGCCACAGCCCGATTTACCCATAATAGAGACGAATTCACCCTGGCGAATACCAAAACTTATGTCTTTCAGTACATGGAAGTCCACCGGCTCACGGAAGTATTTATTAATGCCTCTTGCTTCCAGAATATAGGGAGATGTCTCTGTCATTGTCCACGGATTATGTCTACAGGGTCTATTCTTTTGGCTTTCGAAGCAGGCAGGTAGCCCGCAAAGAAAGTGGCAACCAGGGCGAACACGATTCCGATCACATAGAAATTGGGGTCATGGTTGACCGGCATAGTCTTAATGGTAGGCAGGGCGTCTGTTTCGAAGGGCACCTGCTCTATGGCTTTGGACAGCCCGTAGCCGATCAGCAGGCCCAGGCTGCCCCCGATGGTGCCAATGAGTACGGCCTGGCTGATAAAGATCATTTTTACATCACTTCCGGAAAAGCCTGTGGCCTTGAGTATGGCAATGTCATTCATCTTCTCATAGATCATCATATTGAGGATGTTGTAGATCCCAAAGCCCGCTACGATCAATAGCGTGACGGATACGGCATAGGTAATGAGGTTGCGGATGTCAGTACCCGCCTCAAACTGGGCGTTTGCAGTTTTGATATCCACAGCTGTGAGGTTAAACTGCCGGGCGAGCTCTTTGGCCATGGCAGGAGCCTTTTCCATATCGTACAGCTTCACATTGATATCTGAGATATAGTTTTTTCCCTCGCCCATAATGCGCTGTGCGGTGGCCAGGTTCACATAGCTTTGCACATTGTCAACTTCGGCCAGCCCGC
>DIYF01000178.1 GCA_002427745.1 Roseivirga sp. UBA6061
GGGGGTAAATGAAAAAGGGCCAGTCCCCCGACTGGCCCTTCAACCAAAATTAACCCTAACTATAAAACTATAAACTATACTAACTATGTGTCTTTATTATTGAGAGACTCTGTAATAAGTGTGTCCTCCCATTTTGCTTAAGAGATCAGCCTTGTTTACCAGCATACCCAGTACCGGGTTTACAAGTGGATCGCCTTCGCCAATTAATTCGTTGTTGCTGTTGTAAACCCTTACGGTTTCTTTCAACTCTTCCATTTCTTCGAAATAGATTTCCTCTTCGATTGCCATTTCCTCTTCTTCCATGAGCATCTCTTCGATCTCAGCGACCAACTGAGCTTCTTCGAAAGAGACGAATTCTTTGCTTACCTCATTAGAGTTGGCAGTACCTGCCTGAAAGAGAGTAACAATAGCAAGAGCGGCAGCAAGTACTGCGGAGAGAGTTTTCTGTCCCGATAGCCATCGGGATGACTTTGGGCTGTTAGAATTCTGAGTTTTGACCTTTGGGCTATTCATGACCGAGTTGTTTTTGAGTTTTAGTTTAACCTTTGTTGTTTTTGTCCCGATAGCTATCGGGATAACCTTTTGTTCTTTTTTAGCTTTTCAGCTGACCTGCCAGATTAATTCCAATGGCCGTGCCAGTTTTTGTAACTAATTGTTTTACAGGTGTTTGAATGTTTTTCGAAAAAAGTGTCCGAAAATGAGTGTTACGAAAACGTACACATGGCGACCAGAATTGAAACAGTTTTATTCGTATCTGAGCGACTTCACAGGATTGATAGTAGCAGCCTTGTAAGCGCGGTAGCTCACTGAGCCGAAGGCAATGACAGTGGTGCTTAAGAAGGCAAGCACGAAGATAGCCGGACTGATCGCAGTGCTGTAGGCAAAACCCTGCAGCCACATTTTAGCCATCCAGTAACCAAAAGGGGTAGCGAGCACCGAAGCCAGTAGGGTTACCAGCACAAATCTGGAAGACAGCATGATCATCAGGCTGTTGACATTGGCACCGATGACTTTTCTGATACCAATCTCTTTGGTCTTCTGCTGTGCGATATAAGTGATCAGACTGTATAACCCCAGGCAACCAATGATCAATGCCAGGATAGTTGTGAAGTTGATAAACTTATAGGCCAACTCATCAATCTGGTAATCCAAAGCCAGCTCATCTGTGAAGCTTCTGTACTCCGGAGTGTGGTCGGGGTTCATGGTTAGTGCCACTCTTTTATAGTGGTTGACTACCTCATTATAACTTCCCTCACGAAACTTGATAAAGCCCTGATTATAGCCTGAACGCTGTGGTTCAAACACAGAAGGTCTGATCTCGCTTTTCAGGTTATCGCTGTGAAAATCAGCCAGAACCCCCACAACCCGAGATCTTCTGCCGTTGGTAATCAATCTTTTACCAATGGTTTGCTCATTGCTCTCCCAACCCAGCTTTTTCACCATAAGCTCAGTAACAATAACATTCAATACCGTGTCCTGATAACTGGCAGGAGTAAACCATGAGCCGGCCACCATTTTAAGATTGAAGAGCTCTTTGTAATCGATGTCTACCAGCTTATAATCTGTATCAATTTCCTTTCCGGAAGCATCCAGAGGATCCTTAACTGAAGTTCCCCAGGCAAACTTGGCATTAGGGCCACCTGTGCCGAAGGATACAGCTTCCACATTCGGGTTTTCCATCAGGCGGGTTTTGGCAGCATCGATGGTGGATTTTTGGATCACCCAGCCACCGGGCAGAAACCTGCTCACCATCATAATATTATCTGTTTCAAAACCCAGATCAGCATTTTTGATATAGTTGAACTGCGAGGCAAAAACCAGAAGAAGGATAACCAGTATCTGAGAAATCACAAACTGGAAAGTCAGCAGGCCGTTGCGAATGAACGCTTTCTTACCTCTGCTTGAATTCACATTGCTGCGGAGGGCTTCTACCGTATTGAAACGTGTAAGGATGCCTACCGGATATAGGCCTGCCACGATCGTCACAACAATCATCAAGGCGGCAGTAAAGGCCACGGATTCCCACTCCAGCGCTAAATCCAGGGTAACAAGCGAAATCAGCTGGTTTACCTGATGCAGCAGCAACTCAGCCAGCCATAGTGATATAAAAGCAGCGAGAAAGGTGAGCATACCCAGTTCCATAAAGAACTGTTTTGATAAGTGGGAACGACTGCTCCCCAACACTTTTTTAACGCCCACTTCCTTACTGCGCTTTAGGGCCTGGGCAGTGGACAGGTTAACGAAGTTAATGCAGCATGTCAGGAGAATGATGGCTCCGATCACTGCGAGCAGATAGATCATATCGCTGCCAATGGTATAGTTCATGGCATTGTTATAGTGATCATCTGTATGCAGCCCTTTCAGGTTACCTAACTCGAAGCGAAAGATGTTTTCTGCATCCGGACCTATGGCCTCCGCATTTTTTACAATAATGTTCTGTAGCTGATTGGTAAGCGGTGCGGGCTCTACATTTTCCGGCAGTAAAACCCAGGTAGTGCCTACACTCATTGCACCCCAGGAATCCCGTACATAAAACTCCTCAATCAGCTTCATCATATCGATATGAGCCAGCATGACATAAGGCAGGTTCGTCTTCATTCGGGTGTCTTTGATAATGCCTCGTACAATACCGTCAACACTGCGGTTGAAGTTCAAAGTCTTGCCGATAGGGTCCTCTTTTCCGAAGAATTTCAATGCCATACTCTCTGTCAAAACCACGGCACGCGGATCTTTAAAAACCTCAGGACTGCCTGAAACCCATTCCTGATCAAAAAGCTCAGTGAAGTACTGGTCTATGAAAAGGATGTTGGGCTGTGCGTACTTATTCTCACCAATGAAAATATTGGTTTCCATTGGCCCCACGGTTCTTGATACGGCTTCGATCTGAGGATAGTCTGCCCGGAGTACTTTGTGCAGAGGCTCCGGAGTCTGACTGTTGTAGCTGGTTCCCCAATCCTGTTCTGATACAAAATTCACACGATACACCCTGTCTGCATTGGCATGATGATGATCGAAGGTAAACTGGTAATGCAGGAAAGTATAGATCACCACACTGATAGTAATACCTATGATAAGGCTCATCAGATTGATGAATGAGTTCGCACCGTTTCTGGCGATATTTCTGATCGATGTTTTGATAAGTATTTTGAACATGACGGAAAATTTTGGTCCTTTTTATACTGCTAAAAGGCCAAGTGCTGTACCAAAAAATGTAACTGCCTGCTTTTCAGTTTGATAGTCTATTTAAGGAAACTGTGCCAGGTCAGAAATGTTTCGGCCTGAAACAACAATGTGTTCCGAATAGGAACACATTGTTGTTATTCGTATCGCAGGGAGTCTACGGGATTGCGCGAAGCTGCCCTGATGGTTTGTGTACTGGCTGTCAGAATCGCAATGATCAGTGCTATGGCAAAAGCCATAAGGTAAGGCCACCATTGAAAGCTAATGTGATAGCTGTATCCCTGCAGCCAGTTTCTGGTGAAGAAGTGAGCCACCGGCCAGGCAATCAGGTTGCCGACAATGATCAGATACAGAAACTGTCTGGTCAACAGAAAGGTAATATTGAATGTGCCTGCTCCCAATACCTTTCTGATACCAATTTCTTTGGTACGTTGGTGGGCGCTGAATGATACCAGACCGAATATACCCAGGCAGGCAATGAATATGGCCAGTCCTGTGGCCATCGTAAACAGGTTGAGGAAGTGCTCTTCTCCACTATAGAGGTTCCGCAGGTCTTCACTGGTGATATAATACCTGAAGCCTCTGTTAGGGTCAAAGTCAGCCCAGGTATTTTGAATATAGCTCAGGGTTTCCTGAAAACTTTCCGAATTAATACTCAGGGTAACGTAGCCCTGCACACTGGCGGCAGGCACAAATACCATGGGTTTGATTTTGTTATAGAGCGATTCAAAATGAAAGTCTTCGGTAATTCCCACCACAGTACCGGTAGCATCGCCCATCTGAAAGTTTCTGCCCAGTACATCCTTGTTCTTGAAAAGTTGTACGGCCGCTTCATTGATAATGATGGCACTATTGATGTCAGTGGTTTGGTCCTTTAGAAAGTACCTTCCTTCTTTGAGCTTAACCCCCATATCCTTTAGAAAACCCGGTTGCATATAGATGGTTGAGAGGCTCATGGCCTCTAAGGTGGAATCAGGCTCATAGAAGTTTACCAATGATTGATTATTAACATCCCGGGCAATTTGCCTGTTGGTACTGGTCACCTTACTAATGGCAGGGTTACGTTCCAGGGCTGTTTTGAGTACATCAAATCGCTCTGCATTATCCTGGCTCTGTATGGGGAAACTCAGACTGGTTTCTGTATTCATTCCGTAAGACTTGTTCCTTAGGTAATCCCATTGGTTATAAACTACCACCGAGGCGATAATCAGGAAAATAGAGATGGAAAACTGAACGGTGAGCATGCCTTTTCTGAAGCCCAGCAAGGAGTTTTTACCTGATGCTTTTCCCTGCAGCGCCTGAATAGACTGGAAAGAAGACAGGTAGAAGGCAGGATAAATACTGGACAAGAGTCCTATAGCAAAAGCACCCGAGAGATAAAGCAGTATACGGTCGGGGTTTTCAAGAAAATTAATTTCTATTGTTTTGCCGGCAAGGCTGTTGAATGAAGGCGTAATGACCTCTGCTAAAAAGCCCCCGAGCAGCGTGGCAATCAGGGTGATAAGCAGGGCTTCTGAGATGTAATGCCTGACCAGCTGGCCCCGGGTAGCTCCCAGCGTTTTGAGGATGCCCACCTCTTTACTTCGCCTGCTGGCAATCGCGGTGGCCATATTGATATAGTTCACCGAAGCTATGAAGATAATGGCCAGAGCAACGATGAGGAAAACGTATATATCCTGCTTGTTACCATTAGCTTCAAGCTCACTGTTCAGGTCCGATTCAAGATGAATCTCCGTCATCTTTCGGGTAAAATAGGTGAGCCAGGTAGTATTGGCCCCTACGTGTTTATTAATGAAGTCTGGAAAGCTGGCATCAAAAGTGGCCATATCGAACTGCTCCGGCACTTTCACATAGGTATAACCGGAGTCCCATCCCCAGGCACGGCCCATAACTTCATAGATGTACTGCTCAGTTGTTTTCAGGCCTATGAGCATATCCATATGAAAGTGACTGTTGACAGGCATGTCTCTGATCACACCGGAAACAGTCAAAGTAATATTCTCCCCGTTGTAGTATTGGTTTAGCCTGAGCTCTTCTCCGATAGGTGATCGTTCTCCAAAGTATTTTTTGGCAGTAGATTCGTTGATGACGATGGTGTTGACTTCTTTGAGTGCCTCGGGTGTGCCGTCTACAAAATCAAAACTGAATACATCAAAAAACTCGTCATCTACAAAATGGATTCGGTTTTCAAAAAAGCGGTTTTCCTTATAGAAGACATCTGTACTCTGCGGTCTTGAGAAAAAGGTAGCATTCTCCAGGTCGGGGTAATCCAGACGAAGGTTTGGAGCCAGGGCATAGGTAGTACTGGCAATTATCTTAACATCATCTCCCAGGGGAACTGTCTCGCTTACCCGGTAGATCCTGTCAGCATCACGATGAAACTGGTCATAGCCCATTTCGTGATTCACATACGTCATGATTAAGAGTACACTGGCCAGGCCCAGAGTAAGGCCACAGATATTGATGAGTGAATAAGTACCATTCCTCATCAGGTTACGAAAGGCGATTTTTAGTTGATTTTTAAGCATGATGATGGGTTTACTCGTGATTAAGGGTATCGACAGGGTTGGTGCGTGAAGCCCGGAAAGATTGGGCACTGATGGTCAGCAGGGCAATCACCAGCGAAAACGCAGCGGCTATCAGAAAACTCCCGGAGCCGATGTCGGTTCTGTACTCAAAACTGTTGAGCCAGTCCTGCATGAAATAATAAGCCAGAGGTGTGGCAATCAATGAAGATATGATAATGGTGATGATGAACTCCCGCGAGATCAGCTGTACAATGTTCCCCAGAGAGGCCCCGAGTACTTTGCGAATACTGATTTCCTTCATCTTTTGCTGGAGCACAAAGGTCACCAGCCCGAAGAGGCCAATGCAGGCAATTAGTATGGTGATGATGGAGAAGGTCAGATAGACCTGCCCTCTGCGGGTTTCTTCTTTGTAAACACGCTCGAAGTAGTCGTCAATAAAGACGGAGCTGAACGGACGGTTCTTTTCGACAGCGTCATAAACTTTCTCGATTTGAGCAATGGTCGCACTGGCGTCTGTTACACTCAGCCTGGCCAACATATACTGTGCCCCCCAGTCGAATTTGGGCTTTAAAAAGAAGGCAAAGGGTTTAACCGGCTCGTAGAGACTCAGCATGTTAAAGTCCTTTACAACCCCGATCACTGTGAAGTTTTCCTCGCTCATGCTGATGGTCTGGCCAATGGGCTCTTGCCAGCCATATTTTTTTACCATGGTTTCATTGATAATGATGGCGTTGATATCTGTGACAAACTCGGGAGAGAAATTGCGTCCCTGCAACAAGGTAAATTCCATGGTTTCCAGATAGTCATAGTCAATAGAGGCCATGCTGACAATATCCCTGTGTTCTTCGTTAGCTTTATCTTTTATGATGAAAGTTGCTCCTGAATCACCGGTAGCCGGTAGCAGATTGGTAGCGGCAACGGCAGCAACCTGAGGGAGAGCCTTGATTCCGTTTTTCATGATCTCTGATGTGTCAGATCTGGCCAGCGGAATCGCCAGTACCTGTTCAGAATTATAACCGAGATCTTTATCGGAGATGTAGTTTATCTGTTTGTAGACTACCAGGGTAGAGATGATCAGGGCGATGGATATGACGAACTGAAGAGAGACCAGCACCCTGCGAACGTTGCGATTGACTTTGCTGCCTGTCGCTGCACTTTTGAGAACTTTCACAGGCCTGAAGGCGGAAAGGAAAATAGCAGGATAGAGTCCCGAGAGGACTCCGAGTACCAGACCGAAAACCAATAGAATCAGGAGTAACTCTGGGTTTTCCAGAAAACCTATTTCTACTGTTTTGCCTGTCAGGTCATTGAAGATGCCGGTGCAGACTTCGGCCAGGAAACCTCCTATGAGGAGTGAAGCGATACACAGAATCACAGATTCAGCCAGGAACTGGAAAATGACATGTTCTCTTTTGGCTCCGATTACCTTGCGCATCCCTACCTCTTTAGCTCGTTTCATAGAGCGTGCAGTAGCCAGGTTCATATAGTTAATGACGGCAAGCAGCAGCATAAAAAAGGCGATCAGCCCGAAAGCATAGAGAGAAGATTTGCTGCCGCCACCATACTGTGCCGGTGATTCCGACAACCAGATGTCAGTCACAGGATAGAGATTTAGTTTGACCTGCGACCCTTCCGGCAATACTGGAAGAATGTTATTAGTGGCAATAGCCTCAAACTTTTCGCTGAGGTCATTGGGATCAGTATTGGGCTTTAGCGTGACATAGGTGACATGACCGACACGGTTCCAGCTGAACTCACTCATGCTACTGTTGGAGAGAAAGCCGGCCCGGGCTGAATAATGTGACTTTTCAGGCATATCACGGATGACAGCCGTAATGCGCTTTTCTTCTTCGTTGATCGTGATGGTTCTACCCACCAGGTTTTCTGCTTTGCCGAATACCTTTTCAGCAAGACTGACCGAAATCACGAAATCCGCGGGAGTAGAGAGTGCCTCATCAGGGTTTCCTTCCAGAAACTCCACTTCCATGATGTTAAGAAAACCATTGTCTGCATAGGCAAATGAATTTTCGATAAACTGTGTCCCGTTCAGCCTGATTACAGCCGATCCTACCCGGTGAGTTCTGCCGGCTACTTCAACTTCGGGAATACTTGCCTCTAAGGTGGGGGCCATCAGACCTGAGCCCGTAATGCCACCTCTTTCGCGACCATTGATGATGTTATCGGAATACAATCTGTACATCCGATCCTTTTCCTGATAGAACTTATCATAGGAGAGTTCTTCCTGGATAAACCTTCCGAGCAGAGTGACCATGGCAATGCCAATAGATAGCCCGAAGATGTTGATGACCGTGAAACCTTTGTGCTTGTAAAGGCTTCGAAATGCTGTTTTAATGTAGTTTCTGACCATTGTACTATCTAAAAATACGTCAGCACTTACAAATGTGGTGCCTGTTTTTATAAGTGGCTGTATATTAAAAAGTTATGCCGGGGTTTTACACAAATGGGCACGGAGGCCTGTTCCGGTTAGGAACATATTTCTGTTTCTAAGCGGAACAGGTAAGTCTGATCGATTACATCATAAATCAGACCGCTGACCGGCCCTGCCTATGCGTAAGTTCCCTGAAATAATGCCCTGAACAAACAGGCTTATTTATTACGGGTTGGTTAAAAAGCACTGCCTGTCAATGTGAATCTTATGCAGGGAGTAAGTATGAATTATCTTATGCTTCCTTCTTTGACAAGGCCTGTGCCATAATTACAATGTTCTGACATTCAGCTGCTTATGAGTGTGTAAAAACTTTTTCTTTCTATGGGTGTTTCACTTCGGAACAGTATTTTGTTCCCCACAGAAACAATTTTTTAACTTATTCTCACTATGCGTAAAGAACAAGGCCGGATACTAATTGTAGATGATGATGAGGACATTTTGCTCACAGGCGAAATCGTGCTGAAGCAGAAATTCACTTACATCAAAACAGCCAGTCACCCTGAAAAGGTGAGGGAACTGGCAGCCAAAGAGCCCTTTGATGTGATCCTGCTTGATATGAATTATAAAACGGGAGATAACTCCGGCAAAGAGGGACTGTCCTGGATTGAAAAAATCTCAAAGCAGCAGCCAGAGAGTAAGATAGTGGTGATTACGGCTTACGGAGACGTGAATATTGCCGTAGAGGCGATGAAGCGCGGTGCGATTGATTTTGTGACCAAACCCTGGGAGTACGAGAAGATCCAGGCAACGGTAATGAATGCCCTGAGACTTTCAAAAAGTCAGAAAGAGGTGGCTTACCTCAAAACCAGGCAACAAGGGCTTAAAGACACTATTTCTGCCAGGCCTACCGACCTGATTGGTTCTTCTGCTGCCATGAAACGCATTTTCAAAACCATTGAGAAGGTGTCCCGAACAGATGCTAACGTACTCATCCTGGGAGAAAATGGTACAGGAAAAGGCATGGTTGCCCGTGCTATTCATGCCCGGTCACAGCGAGCTTCTGAAGTATTTATGCCGGTAGATCTCGGATCATTGAGTGAGTCACTTTTCGAAAGTGAATTGTTTGGCCATAAGAAAGGCGCTTTTACAGATGCCAGAGATGATCGCATGGGGCGATTTGAGGCAGCGGATGGAGGTACAGTCTTTCTGGATGAGATAGGAAATCTCTCTCCGGCCATGCAATCCAAGCTATTGACGGTGCTACAAAACAGCGAAGTGATCCGGATTGGCGAAAACAAGGCCCGTAAGTATAATGCCAGGGTGATAGCAGCCACGAATGCAAAGCTGGAAAAGCTGATTGAAGAGGGAGACTTTCGGGAAGATCTTTATTACAGACTGAATACCATAGAAATAGAGATTCCGCCCTTGCGCGAGCGAAGTGAGGACATTCCGGAGCTGGTGTGGTTTTTTCTGAAAAAGTATGGCAGAAAATACCAACGCCCGGAGCTCAATATTTCTGAGGCTGCTCTCAAAAAAATGACGGCTTATCGCTGGCCGGGCAATATCAGAGAGCTTGAGCATGCGCTGGAAAGAGCGATTATTATGGCTGAATCTGACATCCTGGGAGCCGATGATTTCCTGTTTAAGAAATCAACGGGTTCTGCAGAAGTACCTGCTACCACTAATCTTGAGGAGCTGGAAGAGGCTACCATCCGGAGGGTAGTAGATAAGCATCAGGGCAATATGAGCAAGGTGGCTAAGGAGTTGGGCATTGGCCGTACCACGCTTTACCGAAAACTGGAGAAGTATGGTATTTAAGAACTTCCGATTCCAGATTGTCCTAAGAGGATTGGGTATCGGAGCATCAGCTGTGGTATTGGCCTGGTCCATTTATGCAACCCAGTTTTTGATGACGCCTATCGTCTTTTCACTACTGACCATTATTCAGATCATCGCTCTGATCCATTATGTGGAGGGGACTTTGAAAGAGGTAAAGCGTTTTTCCGACTCTTTTGTCAACAGCGATTATATGCGCAAGTTTGATGACACAGATAAGGGACGAATTTTCAGAGAACTGGGACAGACTTTTGACCGGATCATTGAAGACTTCAAGCAGATAAGAATTGAAAAAGAGGAACATTACCGCTACCTGCTTCAGGTCAATGAACATGTCAGTGTCGGGCTTATTTGTTTTAAAGAAGATGGCAGGATTGATCTTATGAATCGTGCGGCTGCCGACCTGCTCAATACGCCTATGCTCGATCGGATGGAACATCTCCAGAATTATGATGAACCTTTACATTATTTGCTTACCCATCTGAAACCTGGTGAGAAGAAGCTCTTTCGTGCCTCATTCACCAAAGAAGCACGAGATCTGGCCATTGTAGTCAACAAATTTATACTGAAAAACGAGTCCTATACACTGGTTTCCCTTCAGGATATCAGGGCAGAGCTGGATGCGCATGAAATGACAGCCTGGCAGAAGCTTATCAGGGTGCTGACCCATGAAATTATGAATTCTGTGACCCCGGTAGTCTCTCTGACTACAGCTATTAAGATGATGATGGAGGATGAAGAAGGAAAGCCTGTTCCTGTCAGTTCTCTGGACGAAGAAACCGGAGAAGATATCTATCGCAGTGTTTTTGCCATTGAAAGCAGGGGAAAGGGACTCCTGGGCTTTGTAAATGCCTATCGGGATTATACCAGCCCTCCGGAGCCTGACCTGGAAACGGTGAACCTGTTGTCTCTCGCTACAGAAGCTGTGCAGATCATGAACCCTACCATGGATGGTATAGCACTGACCCTGGATGCAGGCTCAAACGAAAGAGCCCTGGTGCAGGCAGATCCTAAACTGATCGGGCAGGTTTTGATCAACCTGATCAAGAATGCCAAAGAGGCTTTAAGTACACAGGAGGGAGGAGAAATCAGTGTATTGATACTGGGAGATTCTGCCAGGGTCAGTCTGTCTGTGAAAGACAATGGTCCCGGTATACCCGAGGATGTTAAAGATGAGATTTTCGTACCCTTTTTTACCACCAAGGAAAAAGGCAATGGCATAGGTCTGAGCCTTTCCAAACAGATCATGAAGGTACATGGAGGTGATATTACTGTAGATTCCGATAGTACAGGAACCCGCTTTAGCCTGATCCTTCCCTTGAACTGATACCTGTTAGATGAAGGCTCAGTCTACTGATGCAGCTCGTTTTGAACCACCTCAGCGTACTTCCTTCCTACAGGAAGTTCTGTTCCGTTGACGATTAGCCTGGTCCTTGAGAAGGCACTGATTGCCTTTCTTGAAACAATGAACGACTTATGAATTCTGATAAAATCTCCGTGAATCAGCCGTTCCTGAATGGCTGCCAGAGTAGATTTTGTTTTGACCGTTTGAGTGGCTGTGTTCACGAGCACATAATCGCGCTGCCCCTCGATGTAGGTGATTTCTGATAGCACTACCGGAATGTTGTTTCGGCCCTCTTTTAAAAGAACGATCTCTTCTTTTTGTTCTTTTTTTGTGCCGGCCTGATCACCTTCTTCTGTCGGCTTTTGCACTTTATTGACGGCCTTCAGGAAGCGGGGGAAATCCACAGGCTTGAGCAGATAATCTATGATATCCAGCGAATAACCTTCCAGGGCGTACTCGTGGTAAGCTGTGGTGACGATTACCTGGGGTGGATTTCTCAGGGTTCTGATAAAGTCAAAGCCTTTGATACCGGGCAGATGTAAATCCAGGAAAATGAGATCGATCTGGTTTTTCTGAAGGGCTGCCAGGCCTTGTGTGGCAGAATGACATACCTCCACCAACTCTAAAAAAGGGAGTTCTGCGATGTAATCAGAAATAACTTCTGCCGCCAATGGCTCATCTTCTATAATCAAACACCGTGTTTTATCCATTTTCTGTCAGGTTTAAAGTGAGGGTGGCTGTGTATGTTTCTTCCTCCAAATTACCTGAAAGCTGATGCTCAGGATATTGCAAATCCAGTTGTCGCTTGAGGTTGGTAAGCCCAATGCCCTCCCTGGTCTCAGGGGAGTTGGAATTCGTGCTGTTTACCACTTTAAGGTGGAGAAGTTCATCTTCAATATTCAGTGTGATATTGATAAAGCCTGTTTCTTCTACTTCGGATGCGCCATGCTTGAAGGCGTTTTCTACCAGAGGCAATAGTATCAGCGGAGAAATCTGGTAACCACGGAGATCATTAGGCTTGTCGAAATTTACCATTACACGCTCTCCGAAACGTAATTTTTCCAATGAGATGTAATTGCCGATCATTTGCACCTCCTCTTCCAGTGAGATGGTGGGTTTGTTCGTATCGTAGAGTACAAAGCGCATGAACTTTGACAACTGTAAAATAGCTTCGGGTGTCTTTTCTGACTGCTTGCGTGCCAGGGCATAGAGATTGTTCAATGTGTTGAACAGAAAATGCGGGTTGGTCTGATTTTTAAGAAACTGCAGTTCAGCCACCACCTTGTCTTTTTCCAGCTGTGCTTCACGGGCCCTGGCCGCTTTATTGCGCGCATAAAGGACCAGCATAGCCGCGATACCTCCTACCATGGCCATGTCTACGGTGGCACTGCTCATGCGTTCAAGCGAGAACAGCGACTGGGTTTCGGGGATATCCTGATAGGCCAGGGGTATAACTACATACACCACCATGACTCTGTGAAGCACAATGGCCACGAGAAAACCCAAAAGGAAAAGCATCCATTTTATGAGCTTTTTGTCAGGGCGGGGTAAGAGCCAGTAGATCAGCCAATAGCTAAGCAGCATCCTGATAGGGAGCATTCCGCCCTGGGCGATCACTGAAGATGCAAAAACCTCCTCTCTGGTCAGGCTCTCGTAGCTGCTAAGTGTCCATAAATATTCGTGGTAGACCTTAAAGGCCAGGTAAACTACCCAAAAGATAATATGAGCCCGTGTTGATTTGCTGGCATCACTTTGCATGACCTCAAAAATATTGAAATAACGGATTTTTATTGGCTGTGACTGACCAAAGTGGGCTAAGTCATGACAAACACCTGTGGTCATATTAACAGAGCCGATCCTCTGTAGATCGGGTTGTGTGGCGATATGGCTTCTCTAAAATTCCCTTTTTTGGCTTATTTGAGGCATGCGAAACGTAATGTATGGCTTGTTGGTGCTTTGGGTAGTTTCCTGTGCGCCAGATTTGTCTCCACAGGACGGCACTTCTGATGCAGATGCCTCTTACCTGTTCGTTGGGAACAGTCTTTCCTATGCGAATGATATGCCGGCCATGCTGGTTGAAATAGCGACCGCCTATGATATGAACATCAAGGCTGACTGTCTCTGTAAGCCTAACTATGCCATCGTAGACCACTACAATGAAGCAGAGTTGATGGTCTTACTGGCTACCAAAGGGTATGACCAGGTGATACTTCAACAGGGACCTTCTTCTCAGGCTTTTGGCAGGTCTGTATTGCTGGAATATGGCCCCAAAATCGGTAAGCTGGCTGCAGAGTATCAAACCAGCACTGCCTTTTACATGGTTTGGCCCTCCAAGGCTTATTATAACACCTTTCAGGGGGTAATAAACAACTATACCGAAGCTGCCAGGGTCTCAGATGCCGATCTGTTTCCCGTTGGCCAGGTGTGGAAAGATTATATCGCTGAAACAGGAGATGAAAGCATTTATAGTTTTGACGACTTTCACCCCTCTCCTAAAGGATCTTTTCTGGCAGCCTGGGTCATATTCAGATTTCTGCATCCTGAAATTGATACCGCTACCCTGCCTGATTTTGAGAAGTACATTTCAGCGGAAGATTTCCAAAGACTAAACAACCTCATTTCAATTCCTGACTAGACTCTTATGAGAAAGATTCTTTTTAACCTGCTGTTGCTGGTCTCTGTTGGTTACATCACGCTTGCTCAAAACGACCTGCAGACCTTGTACGTTCAGGCCACTGAAGCCTATAAAAAAGGAGACTATGAGGGGTTTCTCAAGGGAATGCAGCAGGTAGATCGGTTGAGGCCAAATCATCCTACCATTCTTTACAACCTGAGCATTGCCTATGCCAAAAATGACTTTACCGATCAGGCCCTGAGAACCCTGGAGCGTGTGGTCTGGATGAACACAAACTACCCCTTTGATTCAGATACTTCCTTTAACAGTATCAATACCCTTCCCGGTTTCGAAAATCTGGTTTCCCTGAAAAAAGAACTCATTACACCATATAGAACCAGTACTCTTTTCAAAGAGATTGACAAGGAGCATATCATTCATGCTGAAGGTATTGCCTATGACGAGAAATCAGGTGCTTTTTTTCTGGGAGATGTGCGCTCTCCAAAGATCATCAGGGTATCGGCTGATGGCAGAGTAACAGCTTTTGGTGAAGCAACCCGTCTTCAGAGTGTTATGGGAATGGATATAGATAACAGGAGAGGATTGCTGTGGGTTTGCTCCAGTCCAATGGACGAAATGTTGCAGGAAAAAGAAGACAAGCTGAGTGCCGGTGTACTGGCATTTGACGTTGAAAGTGGCAGACTTATTCATTCCGGTTATGCAGAGTCTTCAGAAGCCCTTTTTGGCGATTTGATTGTAGCCGAAAACGGAGATGTCTACACCACCAGCAGTGCAGCTTCACATGCGGCCATCTATAAATTTGATATCAAAAGTCAGCAGTTTAAGCTCTTTCATCTGTTTGAGGATCTGATTTCTCTGCAAGGCCTGACATTTGACAAGGCACAGGAAAACCTCTTTTTTTCTGACTACAGGGAGGGGCTTTTTAAGCTGAACCTGGCTTCAGGCGCGCGTACAGAACTTATGAACTATACGAGGCAATCGTTGAAAGGGGTGGACGGGCTCTATATGCACAATAATGGACTGATTGCTGTGCATAACGGGCTCAGGCCTTTTCAGCTAACGGCCTATCAGCTCAACACTGACCAGACGGCCATCACTTCATTTGAGCAGCTGGACAGGGCCCTGCCAGAAATGGGAGAACCCACATTGGGTGCTTTGACAGGGGGGAGCCTTTACTATATCGCTAATAGCCCCTGGCCATACTATGACACGGAAAGAAATCTTGATGTAGAAAAGCTAAAGTCTACCATCATTATGAAGCTTGACCTGGAGTAGCAGAAGTCCCGTCAGGTTAGAGATCAGAGACCTGGGTATCCTGAGACAGGGAGTTCTTTTCCTTTTTGAACCAGTAATAGAAAGGAATGCCCAGCAGTATTATACCTGCTCCCAAAAGTGAAGGCTTTGGAGCCGAGTAGATGGCATTGCCCAGGATAAACAGGCTTACCAGCACAAATAGCCCATAGAAGATCGTTTGACCACGCGTTAGCTTAAACGAAGAGCTGGTGAGCAGAGAAAGAATAGACATTCCTGAGAAGAGGATAATGCTGAAGCCGGTGTAAATGAGGATATCTTCAAAGGTGCCCGTCATGACCAAAAGAATGCTCCAGAGGCTTTGTGCCAGAATGGCGATAGCCGGAGTATTGAATCGTGAGTGAAGCTTTTCGACCTGCCTGGGGAAAAGTCCGTCCCTGGCCATAGCGAAGTAAATACGTGGTCCGGCCATAATCATGGCACTTACACTGCTCAACAGGGCCAGCAGAATAATCAGGGTGATTACCAGCGAGCCTGTTTCTCCCAATAGCCGGTAGGCCATATCAAAGCCTACTTCCAGCGAGCTGGACATGGTACTAAGTCCAAGTATTTTTACAAACAGGAAATTTAACAGCAGGTAAATTATCACCACGGCAGAAGTGCCCAGAATGAGAGATTTATGAAGGTTTTTGTCCGGATTTTTGATTTCCTCAGCAACATAAACCGCAGCATTCCATCCGCTGTAAGTGAAGAGCACAGGTACCAGGGCCAGCAGAAAAGCTGAACCTTTTACCGGAGCAGTTCGGGGCACTTCAATCGGGGTGCTGTCTTTTACCAGCCCAAGTATCACTAAGCCTACAATGGCCACAATGGCAAGGCCTCCCAGCCAGTAGTGAAAGCGACTGCCGGCTTTTACCGAAACAATATGAATCAGGGCAACACCGAGGATCAGCACAATGGCCAGGAATGGCTGGGTGGGAATGCCCGGAAGATAATCTCCCATGCTAGGTAAGGCTCTTTTCAGATAAAAGGCAAAGCCTACTGCTGAAGCGGCAATAGCTCCGGAAAAACCTGCCACAAAACTCGTCCAGCCACTGAGAAAACCGGCCAGGGGGCCAAAGCTTTTCTTAAGGTAGATGTACTCACCTCCCGCCCTGGGATATGCAGCGGAGAGTTTTGCATATCCGTGAGCACCGATAAAGGCAAAGACTCCACCGATCAGCCAGGCAGTAAGGAACAGCCATCGGTCAGATACAGAAGCTGCCACGATACCAGGTGTAGTAAAAATACCTACACCGACTACATTGGAAAAGATGAGAATGGCACCATCCAGTGGCCCCAGTTTCTTTGATAAGGTTCCCAAATTATAACTGCGGTCGGGTGGCTACCAGGAGCCAGATGCGTTTGTCTTTTTTGTTTTCCCATCTGCCGAAATCGGGTATTTCAGACTGGATGGTAAAGCCCGCATCGGAGAGTTCCTGTCGGGCATACTTGATTCCGAGGTCATGAGAGCGAGTCTGCTCTTTGCGGGTATGATCCTTGCGGAAGTCGTCAATTTCTTCAATCATCACCAGTCTGCCTCCGGGTTTCAGGGCACTTTTGACATGTCCCAGGATGGTCATATAATCCTGCATTTCGTGATAGGCATCCATGATGATAATGGCATCGAGGCTATTGGCTGTCAGCTTAGGGTTATCATAATCACCCAATACGGTTTCTACATTGTTAATTCCTCTGCGTTTCATGTGTTTGCTGAGGTTGCGCAGTTTATACTTCTCTACATCGACTGCATATACTTTTCCATTGATACCTACAGCCTTTGCCAGGTGCAGGGTCATATAGCCCTCATGACTTCCCAGGTCAGCCACTACATCTCCCTTGTCTGCCGACAGGGCCTCCAGAATACCATCAACATCCATCCATTTGTCGCGCTTTTTCCATTCATCTTCGGTATACTGGCCAAAAGAGAGTTGATGAATAAATACTGCAGTAAGAATTAAAAAGTACCTTTTCATGTCTAGTTGTTTGGAATTGCCTCTGCAATGAGTAACCACATTTTATCGTGTTTTTTCCGGGTCCGGTCTATAAACGGATCTTCCTGCCTGAGTATCCTGAACCCGGCTTGTTTCAGGTCGTCAATCACATACTTAATATCGATTTCATGTTTGCCTTCCTGGCGGCTTCGCGACCAACCTCTGCGCTCATCTCCGATCGGTTCCATGATCACAAGTTTGCCACCTGATTTCAACGCTTTTTTAATGTGCCGCAGTATATCCTCATAGTCATCCATTTCGTGGTAAGCATCCATGATAAAAGCTATATCCAGGGAGGCGGCAGGCAGTTTAGGATCATCATAGTCCCCTAAAATCGTCTCTATGTTTCCCACCTTACGGTCTTTAATAAGTTCGTCCAGCACCCCGAGCTGGTTGCGACTTACATCCACGGCATAGACTTTACCTGTCTCACCCACCTGATCAGAAAACTTAAAGGTCATATAGCCCTGGTGCGAGCCGATATCAGCAATGTGCTGGCCCTTATTCAGTCCAATGGCCTCCAGTATCTCAGGTACTTTTTGCCATTTGTCTCTGGCGGCCCAGGTGTCCTGAGTATAGATGTTTTGTGCAAAGGAAGTAAGGGAGAAGGTGGTAATAAGCAAACCGAAAAAGAAAGACCTTGTCATAAAAATGGCTTTGGTCTGGGTTTACGTGAAATGAACTAGCCGGTTCATTTTCAGAGGGTTGGGTGTGGTTATTTGGGACGAAAAAGCCGTTTACATCGACTAATAACTGCTATTATAGTTCAGAGAGAGGGCTGTCCGAAAGTCAGTTTTTGGTGGCAATCACCACAAACCAGTTGGTCTTTCGGGTAGCTTCTGCCTTCTCGTTTTCTATGTATTTGTCTTTGGCCTCAGTAATACGGAAGCCTGTGGAGGTCAGTTCGTCTTCGACAAAGCTCCTGCGGATAAATTCATTTTTTACGAGCTTCTTACGACTTACTTTATCACTGTCCATCTTATCGGAAACTTTGTCAATGACGAAGATTTTTCCACCCGCTTTGAGTGCCTTCATGCATTGTGCCAGTACTGTTTCAATCTCTTCGATTTCATGGTAGGCGTTAAGCACTATAATTTTATCCAGGCTTGATTCAGCTACTTTCAGATCGTCAGGAGTATTCTGGACAATCTCTAACTGCCCGACATCGGCATAGCGCTTGATGAGCTTGAGTTTGTTCAGCTTAGCTGCATCTATGTCCAGCGCAATGACTTTGCCATCAGGCCCCACCTGTTCAGCCAGTTTCAGAGAAAAATAGCCGGTACCACAGCCGAGGTCAGCTACTGTCTCGGCAGGCTGTATGTCCATGAGTTCAAGAAGCAGGGCAGGCTTTTGCCAGTAGTCACGTACCATGAACTCGCTCATCTGCTCATTGACCATGGCATCAAAGCGTGTGTTACCGGTTGAACTACCCTGCGCCTGACCAGACAATGGGATCAACAGGAATAGTAAGGGCCCTATGAGATGTTTAGAGAAGCTCATTTGCCAGATTCGCCAGTTCTGATCTTTCACCTTTTTCCAGGGTGATGTGGGCATAAAGCGGATGATCTTTCACACGGTCTATCAGGTAAGACAAACCATTACTCTGTGAGTCCAGGTAAGGCGTATCTATCTGATAAATATCTCCGGTGAAGACGATCTTCGTGTTTTCTCCGGCACGGGTTATAATTGTTTTGATCTCGTGTGGAGTAAGGTTTTGTGCCTCATCTACGATAAAGAAGATATTCGATAAACTTCTGCCCCGTATATAGGCCAGTGGAGTAATCAGCAACTTCTCTTTGTTCACCATTTCGGTAATGGCCTTGAACTCCTTGTCTGTTTCCTTATACTGGTTTTGAATAAACTTGAGATTATCCCAGAGGGGCTCCATATAAGGGTTCAGCTTGGATTTGATATCTCCCGGCAGGTAGCCAATGTCTTTATTGCTCAGGGGTACGATAGGTCTGGCGAGGTATATCTGCTTAAACTCCCTTCTTTGTTCCAGCGCCCCTGCCAAAGTCAGTAAGGTTTTTCCCGTTCCGGCTACACCCTGAATCGTGATCAGTTTCACATCAGGATTCATAATGGTATGAATAGCAAAGGTCTGCTCTGCATTGCGTGGCTTTACACCCGAGATAGGTCGTTTGTCCACCTTCTGTATGGTGTCTTCCTGAGAATTGTAGTAGGCCAGTACAGAGTTTTTGTCACTCTTTAGAATGAAGTACTGATTCGGATGGGCCTTCTTTCTTTTAAGTACATCTTTGGGACTCAGCGTTCCGTCTTCATACAGGTGATTGATCAGGTCGGAGTCTACTTTTTCAATCTCAATTTTTCCCTTTCTGAGGGACTGAACATTCTTGATCTTACCTGTTTCATAGTCTTCGGCAGGTAAGCCCATAGATTTGGCCTTGAGTCTGAGGTTGATGTCCTTGCTGACCAGAATGACTCTGCGCTCGGGATTTTCGTCTTTCAGCCTCAGGGCAGCGTTCAGAATGCGGTGGTCGTTTTTCTTTTCTCCGAAAACGTCATTGGCATCGAGCTCTTTGCCGGCTCCTGCCTCCATCACTACCTTAAAGCTACCACGGGTTTTACCGTTAAGTGGAATCCAGTCCTGAAGCGATTTGTCTTTAGCCAGCTTGTCCAGCAGGCGTGTAAATTCCCTGGCCTCAAAGTTTTTGGTGTCATTACCCTTTTTGAACTGATCCAGCTCCTCAAGAACTGTGATCGGGAGCCCTATATCGTGCTCCTCAAAGTTCATGATGGCATTATGTTCGAATAAAATTACTGAGGTATCTAGTACAAAAATCTTCTTTTCACTCTGCTTCGGTGCTCTGGGCATATCGGGTCTTCACTAGTTATTAGAACGGTTGATTCAAGTTAGCAAATTAATGGATTATACAACGCTGAGACCGATTGTTAATCTAAAATTAACAGTGTCGGGATGGGCAAATTCCTGTAAATGAAATGATTACCCAAGCCAAGCTTCGGGGAAAAATTTTCGTTTTGCCGGCTGACGGTTTTTTTGATAATGAAAAGCCCTCAAAGGGCAGGCTCTTTTGTCCAGTGTTATCTATGATAGCCTGGCCGCGATCTGCCTGTTTTAGCAACCTCTTGAGTAGAGATGTGAATTTGCTCTGGTTGCCGACTGCTATACAATCCGGGAGCCTGATACTTATGGACGTTCAAGGAATTAATAATAGAAGGGATGAATGAGTGTCAGAAACCTCATTCATCCCTTCTTTTTACATCTCATCAATACTTTGAAGTCAGAAGGTGAGCTTTTTCCAGATTCTCACCAGCCCTGCGGTAGACAGCAATGTGACTACTGCCAGAATGAGTCCGTTATTCAGGTTGCCATAAATGATCATTCCGGTCGCAAAGAGTGCACTGTAAATGATAAAAATACCCAGTACTACCGCCATAAAGTCAGCACTGAATTTCCCGGTGCCTGTGGTCAGTTCTGTGCCATTCGCTTTCATTTTTGCTCTGAACTTGTTCCATCCCATGCCATAAGGGGCTACCAGGTTATAGAAGCGGGTGAGGGTTTTGTCATCTTCCGGTTTAGTGGTCAGGGTAACGATCAGCCAGGTCAGGGTGGTAATACCTACTCCTATCACGAGCTCCCAATGACTCTCCAGTCCTGTAGGGAAGAGTTTAAAGGCCAGTGCCACCACAAAGGAGATTATCATTCCTGAAATCTCACTCCATGCATTTACTCTCCACCAGAACCAGCGAAGAATAAAGATAGAGCCCGTACCTGCCCCGATCTGCAACAGTATGTTGAAGGCATCCAGGGCGTTTTCCAGTACCAGAGCAATAAGCCCGGCAAATAACATCAGGCCTACAGTAGACAACCGACCCACCATTACCTTTTCTTTTT
>DIYF01000168.1 GCA_002427745.1 Roseivirga sp. UBA6061
AGCCGTTATAGGCCGGAGGGGTAATGCCGTTCATTCTCAGATAAATGATTGACTGAGAGTTATGATGGCCTGTATGGTTTTTGATCCAGACCAGAAGTTCCTCCTTGGTCACTTCTTTGTTGTCAAAGAAGGGGAGAATCACCGTTTCCTGAAGCTGCTTCTTGCTCATGCCTGCTACCAGTTGGTCAATGGCGTCAAATCGCTGTTTCAGGAGCGAAATAATCTCAGCCTTCGATCCGCCCACCAGAGCCGCATTGTCATTATAGTTCGGGTCAAACGGTAATTCTTTCCCTTCAATAAATACACCAGGCATATAATAGATTGAAAAAGAGATATGTCTCAGCTGCCCTGCGAAATCACGGATTTCTTCCGTGGGTTTAAAAGAAAACTTGTCAACCGGCATAGCCTCAGCTACCTGAATCGTGTAGTTTTTCATATTCTCCCAGGTGGCTCTGAATTCATCTTTAAAAGCAGGTGTTTCTTCTTTGTTCCCAACCAGCGTAAAAGAAGCTGTCAGTGTGATGAAGGCCACTGCTGCTAACAAATAGGGTAATGATGTTCTTACTTTCATGATCGTTGATTTTTGACTGGTTTTACGTCCCGAGATTAAGCCGGAGACAATCCGCCTGAGTGAAGTGTTCAGGGAAATGACCGAACGAGCCGACATATGTTTTGACCGGACAAAAAAGGAGGGTTTAAGGGTTTTTCAGGCCATCTGCCTGCTCATATCCGGTATGGCACTGCTCAGGCAGGGTTCTGGCCTGGTCATCCGGACTTTATATCAAAACTACGCGTATGCCGGTTAGAATGGATGATGTGAATAGGAACCCGGCAGATAGACAGGCATCATATTTCATGGTTGACATGTGTGTTTTCAGACCCCGGGTTTCTTTTTTCGTATAACCGGAAGTTGCAACCGAAACAGAGGCCTCTATGGACAACAGAAAAATGATCAACCGGATAGCTATGCTCCTTGTGGGGCTGGGTATGCCGATATATTATAAAACCCGTTACTTCCTGGCCGGAGAACTCACCTTAGATCAGATATTCAGCGTTTACCTGATAGCCGATGTCTTTTTCCCTCTGAGTCTTGCGGCTGCCATGGTATATGGCTATCAGTTTATGGAAAAGCGCTTTCTTAAAAGCTCTACCATGTGGATGCTGACTTCTAAAGTGCTGATACTCATTGTGCTGGCCAGTGGGGTAAGTATCGGGTACTCCTGGTTTTTCTTCACTTATATTGTACCATATCCTTTGGGTTCAGAGTTTTACTTTGACTTTGTCCTGATGTCGCTGCTGGTCCCCCTTTTTGTCAATGGTGTGGGAATGACACTGCATTATTACCAACAATGGAAGTCGGAGAGCTCTCAGCGCCAGAACCTGGAGGAGGAAAATCTGAAGGCCCAGTTCGAAATACTCAAAAACCAGGTCAACCCGCACTTTCTGTTCAATTGCTTTAATGCACTATCAGTACTGATCAAAGAGAGTCAGGCAAGAGCTGATGAATTTCTCAAGCATCTGGCCAGGGTATACCGCTTTGTACTGGAGGTAAAAGAGAAAGAACTGATCAAGGTGAAAGAGGAACTTGAGGTCATGCAATCCTATGTACATTTGATGAAGGGGCGACTGGGAGAGAAGCTCAGTGTGAGCCTGAATATTCCCGAAGCCCAGCAGGAGCATTATATTCCGCCCTTGACTCTGCAGATATTGATGGAAAATGCCCTGAAACATAATAAAGCTACTACGGATGAACCTCTGCGCATCGCAATCGATATAAACGAGAGAAATGAAATCAGTTTTAAGAATAATCTGAACCTGGTTAAGGATGTGCAGTCCACCAACATCGGCCTTAAGAATATCATTGAACGATACGAGTACCTGTCTGACTCAGGAGTGCAGGTAGAAAAGAGTCATGATAGTTTTGCTGTGAAAGTGCCTCTGATAAAAATGGAACCATGAAAGTACTGATTGTAGAAGACGAAGATGCTGCAGCAAGAGGACTGATTGCCGCTCTGGAAGCACAGCGGCTTTATGATATAGAGGTACTCATGGTAATCGACAGCGTAGACTGCTCCATTAAGTATTTAAAAAACAATCCGGCCCCCGACCTGATCTTTATGGACATACAGCTTTCTGACGGGCTGAGCTTTAAGATATTCGAGAAAGTGGAGGTGAGTTCGCCTATTATTTTCTGCACAGCCTACGACCAGTACGCTATCCAGGCTTTTAAGGTAAACGGACTGGATTACCTGCTTAAACCAGTGGATGAAGAGGATGTATTGAAGAGTCTGAAAAAGCTCAAAAGCTGGCAGGAGAGGGTATTGAACCAATTTAACCTCAGTGAACTGGGGAGTGTTTTTGAGAACTTAAAAGCCAAACCTGCCTATAAAAACCGGTTTCTCGTAAAAGCGGGACAGAAGTTCTCCTACAAGAACACTGAAGATGTAGCCTGCTTTTATACTTCAGAAGGTATTCACTACCTCAGGATCTTTAACGGGCGTAAGTTTCAGATAGACAAAACGATAGAAGAAGTAGAAAGGCTGGTAGATCCGGAGATCTTCTTTCGCATCAACCGACAATGCCTGATCAATATCAGGGCGGTGAAATCTGTGGAGCAGGAGTACAGGAGGATGCTTGTCCATACCGAGCCTGTGATGGAGGAAGAACAGTTCGTAAGCCGTCAGCGTACGCAGGCCTTTAAAAACTGGCTGGATGATTGATGCCGCAGCTCCCATTCTTTAGTGTCAGACCCTCTCTGGATTGTGAGGTCTGAGAAATCTGTACAGGCCTCTTTCCGGAAGAAACCTATACAGATTTTTACCCCTTATTCTACCTGCGGAGTATTGTTGGCATCCCATCTCACTTTAGTAACCGTTCCTGAGCTTATCTGGAAGCCGGTAGAACCGAAGAAACCATCAGAGTTCACCCTGATAAAGTAGTTTCCGATATTCAGCTCTTTCGAGCGGTTGGGGAGAGCGGTGGCCTGGAAACGGAATAATACAATATCTGTGTTTTCTGCCGGACTAATGAGTATCTCTCTGTCGGCAGAGCCATTAACAAATGATATTTCCAGGGTGCCTGTCGTAGGGAATTCATCCTTGTCACAACTGGTGAAAAGGAAGAGTGCCAACATGATGAAGAGGGCGCTCGTTGTCTTGAAATCTTTCATGATTCAGAGTTTGATTGAGTAATTAATTGTTACTCACCTGAGGTCATAAATCATGCCGATCTGACCTGTTTGAATCGGTTTTTTACCTTTTCTCAAATAGATTTTAAGCAAAATTCTCAGGCCAGGTACAGAATGTCAAAGCACCTTGATAACAGGCTTGAGTCATCAGGGTATGTCGCTCTCAGCGCAGCGCGAAAAAGGCTACATCTGATCAGGGCTGACAGGTACAGGCACGATGTTTTCTACCGGATCAATGCTTTTCAAATAAGTGAAGATTGAATGGATATCTTCATCCTTCATCCCGGCATAATTCACCCAGGGCATTGGAGGTAGCAGCATGCGGGTATCATCCATACCTTTAAATTTCCCCTGGGTCAGGGCCTTCTTGAATTGTTCTTCCGTCCAGTTGCCAATACCGGTAGCATCAGGGGTCAGATTGCCGGCAAAGGTAATTCCCCAGGGACCTGCTGCGGCAGTGAGGTCAGGGTAGAACATAGCAAACCCCTCTTTGATCATCGGACTATCAAAGTTTACGACAGGTCTGTTGGCGGGATAGCCCGAAAGCCTTAGCTCTTCAATCACCTCAGGACCATTAGGGCCCATCCTTTTAGGAGAGTGACAGTCGTTACAGCCCATAATCTCAACGAGGTATTTACCTTTTACAATCTCACTATCAGTATCTGAGACTGAGACGGGTGGATTACTTGGTGTTGACTCCCCGGTACCACTGCTTTGGCATGATGCGAGCACAAAAGTAAAGACGAGAACTGTGGAAATGATTAAAGGTGTCCTTGAGGTTTTCATGGCTGAATGCGTTTGGTTGATACTTAAAGCTACACACTAAATGAGCCTGTAAAAATTCAGGAAGGGAGTTTTGAAAGGGTTGTCGCCAATAAGTCCACATTCAGGCCTGAAGGAGCCTTTAGCTCAGATATCACTGTCAGTTATGAAGCCAGGCCTTCTGTTTTCAGTTCTTTCCGATATGCCGGTCGGCCCAGTTGAGCCAGTTGCTGAGTACACTTTTGAATTGCCTGGGGTTGCCAATACTATGTTCTGCTCTCGGATAGATCATCATTTCAACAGTTTTACCTGCGTCTTTCATGGCACGATACATCTCCCAGGCCTGCAGGGTAGGGCTTCGTGAATCATTGGCACCATGTAGAATGAGGAGAGGGGTGTTCGCATTTTTCACATAAAAGACGGGGGAGGCTTTGCGGTAGTTCTCTGGCTTATCAATGAGCAGGGCTTTGTATTCCCACACACCAATATCACGGTTGCTAAACTCATGTTGCCCGTAGAGACTCACCAGATTGGAGACTCCGGCCACGCTGATGGCAGCTTTAAACCGATCGGTTTGGGTGATGGCCCAATTAGCCATATAGCCGCCATAACTCCAGCCACCTAACACCAGCTTGTTCTCATCCACTATACCGCGTTTGATCAACTGGTCTACTCCGGCCATGATATCATCAAAGTCAGTATGCCCGAAAGCATTGCGGTTACCTGCATAGAAATCTCTGCCATAGCCTATGCTTCCTCTGAAATTAGGCTGAAAGACTACATAGCCATTATCAGCAAAAAACTGGCCCATCCAGTTGAAATCATCGAGTACTACTGCATCTGGCCCGCCATGGGGTATTACCATAAGCGGATAAGTCTGATTTCTGTTGTAGTCAGGAGGGTAGTTGACGATTCCCTGAACCCGGGTGCCATCATTACTTTTATAGTCCAGAACACCACTGGTAGTTTTGATTTTTGACTTCAGTCCGGCATTCAGGTCGGTAAGAGGAACGGCATCTTCCGGCTTACTACCGGCAGCAAGCCGGTATAGCTGTTTGGTCTTAGCGCTTCGTGAGGCTGTGAAGTAAATACGGCCATCGATGAGCTGGTAGTTGTAAACGACCCAATAGGGAGAGAGAAGTGGAGTGATTTCTCCTGCCAGGTTGAGCTTGTAAACACCTGTATAGCCGTTTCTGGGAGTAGAAAAGCTTATATTCTGTTCATCTACCCATTCCAAATGCTCAATGGTTGGATCGAAGGCATAGGTCATATTCTTTGTTTCGCCTGAAGTGATATTTGCGATAAACAGACCATCATTGGATGCATAACCTTCCGTGCTGCCGGCAAAGGCAATTTGCTGACCGGAAGGGGAAAAACACGGGTGATTCAATGAGTTGGCTTCCCGGAACTTGTAAAGTGATTTTCCTGTCTTCATATCCAGCACTTCTATCCAGGCATTGGTGATGGCCTCATAGTTGTCGTAGTTTTTGGCACCTAGTATGGCCAGTCTTTGCCCGTCAGCGCTGAACTTGAAGTCGATGATACGATAGCTCCCGTCCGTGATTTTCTTTTTATTACCGGAATGGATGTTATATGTCCATAAAGCATTGGTGAAGAATTCGGTACCTGCCCAATAACCTCCACCATTAGCGACTTCCTGAGCCACCAGTACACTGTCTCTGGGTTCATCATCTACATATGCGATAGTTTCGTTGTCCAGCCACTGATAGCCAGATAAGTAGTTTTGCGCATCCGAGATCATTTTGGCTTCTCCGCCTGTGGCGGGGAGAAGGTAAATCTGCTGAAGATTGTTTCGATACGAAATGAAGGAGATCCATTGGCCGTCTTTCGACCATTGAGGGTCGTAGTCATACTCATTTTCAGTAAGTCTCATGGCATTGCTGCCATCAAGGTCTGAAACCATAACAGAGGAAACCGTTCTGCCGTCCCAATTGGTTTTAGAGGTTCCGGCATAGAGTATTTTCGACCGGAAAACCCTGTGACTATTCAGGTTTTCCATACCCAGATGATCTTCTACGCTCAACTGGGCCAGGCCAAAGAGCGGAATGAAGAGCAGGAGACAGGACAGGAAAAAGGAGCGCTGTTTCATGAGTTTTGGTTTAACCAGTCACGCCTCCGTTTATCGGGGACATGTACCAGCGAAAAATCTTCGAACAAGGCTTTAAAACCCTCTCCATCAGGAGAAGCAGCCATAAGCCCCACCATCACCGGGGTGTTATCAGGAAACCAGGCCAGGCGCAACATGGTGAAGCTTTCTCCATCCAGAGAGTATTGCATCTCTATAGCATCCAGGCGTCTGATGGCCTTAAGCCAGACAGCCTGTGGTTTTTGTTTTAATTCCACCACACTCCAGTCGCTGTTTTCATGGGTTACCACGGCACTTATATTAATGGCTTCATTTACAAACTCCACGCCAGTTTTAATCCAGGTCTTCTCATTTTTTCTGATCATCAGCCCCATTTGGTCAAACCGTGCTTTATAGTCTCCTGTGATCTTTACCTTCACCTCAAACTCTCCGCCCACAGAGGCATGGTAAAAAGGACCATCATCTACGGTGAAGCCATAGTGGGTTTTTCTCCAGAAGTCGGTCTGAGCTATAACCTGCATAGACATTGAGTTATCGCCAATGATTTCCCATTGATCAGGCTCGTTAAACCATTGCATTTTCTTCATCGCATAAGAGTTTAATCCGGGGCACAGGGGCCATTACCGGAATTTGCAACTAACCAGAAGAAAAATGAAAATTCTACTCTTCTTTTTGAGCCGCGGTCCACTTTTCCCAGTTGGGTGATCCCTCTCTCCACAGGGGCCTGGCTTCAATGGGTTCAGCATGGCTCGGGTAGAGAACGTACCAGGTGGTAGCAGAAGAACGATCGTTACCGCCACCTACCAGGGTGTCCTGAAAGTAATCAGTCATAAAGGCGGTGGAATAGCCATTGGTACCGGCAATTTTGGTCCAGTGGTTTTGAAGCCTGAAACGGATCTTGGCACTGTCGCTGTCAACCCGGGGGGCTTGGCCGACAATTCCTTCGATCTGACCGAAGACCTCACCTTCGAAAATGGTCAGGAATGTGGCCTCAGTGACATGTTCTACGCTATTACCTCCCCAGCCGATTCTGATCGGATAACCGAGTCTGACGGCTTCGATAAGCTTTTCTTTTTCTCCGAAGAGGGCTTCGCCTTCAGCACTGTTTTGATACACTTTCTGCCAGCCGCCCTGGGTGCCATGCGCATTTTCGCAGGAGGGAAGAAGCAGTAGGCTAAGGACCGCAAGGCAGGAGAGGAGATAGACTTTTTTCATAGGGCTATTGGTTTAATGAATGGCAGGGTTTGTTTCCTATGAATATCTCCATTTTCATCGATGAATCATCTCAACATTTTCAAGGGGTCAGTTATTTCAGACAGAAAATCAGACTTAATCGACTTACGGATGTATTGTGCCTTTATGATACATCACCATGGCTGCGGCTCACCTTCAGGGTTTTGAGTTCACCTTTCACCCACCCTCAGGGTCTCTTGTAAAGGACCCTGAGGTCTCTGTCTTTAAGTCGCATCTGAAAGACAAGGCTGAGTTTAGTCTTATGGCCTGTTCGTTGACCTGTCAGAGACTGCCGCGCTTTGCTCGCAGTGACGACAGTATCCACAATCAGAGTATGCTACCTAATACATGAGCGGAGATTCTTTATCCACTCTAACCCACCCTCAGGGTCTCTTGCAAAGGACCCTGAGGTCTCTTAGTAGCATCTGAAAGACAAGGCTGAGTTTAGTCTCATCGCCTGCCCGTTTACCTGTCAGAGACTGCCGTGCTTCGCTCGCAGTGACGACAGTATCGGCAATCAGAGTGTGCTGCCTAATACATTATCGGAGATTCTTTATCCACTCTAACCCACCCTCAGGGTCTCTTGTAAAGGCCCCTGAGGTACTGAATCAGGAAGGTCAGCTCTGAGAGTTATCGGAAAAAAGTATACATATACTTGAGTAAAAACACCTGTTGGCTGGAGCGGGGAAGTATGGGTATTTCTCTTTCTGTTTGGGTGTTAAAGTTTTCATTATAAACCAGGTAGAGGTCGTGCCCATCGCGAAAATTATAGCGGATGCGGGCATTGTTAAAGATGGTTTTGGAATTGCTGTTATACTGCCAGGTGAAGCTTCCGGAAAGATGCAGATTAAGAGCAGCTTCTAACTTTACCTGCCCCACATGAAGCCATTCTTTGCCCGACCCTACATGAGTGAGGTCAATGTAATTGGCCCGCCACCTGGCAGAGAGATTGATGTTTTCATTCAGGTTAAAGCTCGGACTATATGTCATGGTCAGTCGCCTGCCACCATAGAAGCTGCCTGCTTCTAGTCTGGCCCTGTGACCAAACCTGCGCTGGGCAGCCGGATAAAAACCAAGGAAGGCATAGTGAAAAAAATACCTGCCCGCAGGCACTTCCAGCTTATCCGAAAAACGTAGGGGTTGTTCCAGTTGCTGTAGTTCCCGCACGTGAGAAACGTCAAAGCTGTTTCCGTTAAAAGCCGTGGCTTCCCAGCCGGAAAAGTTGTACCAGGTCTCGAAGTTACCGCTGCTGGCGGCCCAGTATTTGTCACTGGTTAGTAAGGTCCATTTTACATATTGAAATTTACCTTCACCTGCCTGATTGTATTTGCCATGCTGAAGCTGTACAAAGTTATTGTGGAAATTTTGTCTGCCCAGAAAGCCCATGCCGGGGTTGAAGTCAGGAGCTGAATAGTTGTAATTCAGAGCGTATAACCAGCCTTCTCCTACCTGTCTGCGCAGCTCTGAGGCAAAGCGAATGTTGTTCAAAAAACCACTGCCTTGTTCCTCTGAATCTGAGGAGTATGCCAGGGTAGATACGAAATAGGTTTCACCCTTTACATTCAAAAAGGCATCAGTAGCAAAGGCCGTATTGTGATAACCCGACCGGCTGCGGTGTGTACCCATAAATCCTATGAACGAACGGTTGTTAAGCACTTTGCGTCTGAGCCTTGCCACACTGAAGTTTTCCGAAGGCAGATCGGTATCATGGGAAGTGGTACTTTCCGTCTGAATAGAAAGAGCACCCACTTCCCATTTGGCCAGCTGGCCATTGAGTCGCGCACCACCAATAATAGGGGCCAGGTTTCCCTGAAAAATGCCAATGTTACGGCTGTAGAAGAGCTGAGAGGTGACACCCATACCCACTTCATAGAGACCGGCCTGCTCCTGGAAAAACCTGCGCTTTTCCGGAAAGAAGAGCGAGAAGCGGGAAATGTTGATCTGCTGATCATCGGCTTCTACCTGTGCAAAATCGGTATTGAGGGTGAGGTCCAGGGTGATGTTGGAACTCAACCCATAGCGGACGTCCAGGCCTACCTCACGTGTGAAAGCAGATTGCCTTTCATAGGCACTTTGGTCATTATTGAGTGTCTGGCTACGGTTGCTGCCGGCCAGCAGATAGGGGGTGACCAACAGTTGCCTTCGGGTGTTAAGCCCTTCAAAAACGACAGGTCTTTTGATAGAAGGTTTCATCATAGAGGAATTGACCTCCTGTGGCATAGCCGGGAATACATAAAGTTCATATCGGTCATTGATGGTTCTGGCAGCACTGATAGCTGAATAGACCTTCCCGTTCTGTTCGCGAAAGCGAAGGTTACTCAGTGGTATTTTCATCTCCAGCGACCACCCATCGGGGAGCATATGGGTTTCACCTTCCCACAACATGTCATAGGTACCGTTAAAGGTGGAATTACCCAGCTCTACCGCATCGTTGGCTACCGTCATATCGAAGCGGCTACCCGATGGATAGATGGAGAAAACAGAGGCATTTTGCTTGCTGAAGGCGGCATCGATATGGAAAGTAAAGAAGTCGTCTCCATTCCATCCATCACGCACCAGGTTGC
>DIYF01000028.1 GCA_002427745.1 Roseivirga sp. UBA6061
ATTAGTATAGCTCTTGGAGGGGAACAAATGAGCCGGAGGCTCACGAAGCTGAAACGGTCTTGTACTAAAAAACCCCGCCATAGCTGCCGGGGTTTACATACGAATCTCAGGGTGTTTAACCTATAACCCAGATACTTATTACTCTCCTTAATTCTTATTGGTACTGGCTACCACCGTTTTCACTTCAGGTCTTCCTCTCTGAAGATGGATGGCGCTAAGGCTGGCCGACATACCGCTCATGGGCTCTCTGTACAGCACCAGTGATTCCCTCGCAGCAGACTTAAACTGACCCGCCACATAAATTCTCTCTCCCTTATCATCCAGGTACTCAAAAGAAAAGGAAAGGCCGTCAGGTGAATCAAATCGTTCCATCTTCCGTTCCTTTCCTTCAACCTTCAACTTAACCTTCCTGTCCTCTGTATAAAATGTATACAACTCCTCACCGACTACCTCATAGTCCGGGTTAACCATACGCCAGCTTCCTACCAGCGAAGACTTCAATTCCTTATGTCCGTCTTGAAAAATGCCATTTTGTGAAACATGTCCGCCTGCACAACTCACAAACCACACCTGGGTAAGAACAACTATTATTCCCATCACCATTTTTTGACTTCTGTGTTTCATAGCACATCTCTTTGACTATGGTTGGGCAAAGCCTGTTCCAAAGAGAAAATCACCGAAAAAAGCACATATAGTACGTTTATACTAATCTTGATTATCCCATTCTGGGAACAAATTATTTATTTGGGAAATAACCAATCAAACAAAATATCATCCGTCTATATTAAATTTTACCATATTATCATTGGTTTTCAGAGCTCATCATCCAGCCACCAGACATACAGAAACAGGGATATCACATCTTATCTTATGAACCTCAGAGCACATCCATAGTACTTTAACACAAATCGCAGAGACTTAAGAAAATTTGGTTGACATTCTACCCGGGAAACCGGGTTTACTTCCTGAAATACGGAAACAGTGCAGGGGTCTTCTGCTTATAGGCCTCAAAGGCAGCATTGCCCTTATACTTTCTTTCCAGCATGGGCACACCAGAAACTGAAGTGATTAACCAGGTGATAAGGACGGGACTGGCTATGGCATAGATGCCATACTGCAGCGGCAGTACCACAATAAAGACAGCCCACCACATCACAATTTCTCCGAAGTAATTGGGGTGACGAGAGTACTTCCACAGTCCGGTCTGCATGATTTCCGACCTGTCTTTTCGCCTCTTGAGAAACTGCGCCAGTTGATAATCACCTACTACCTGCCAGTAAAACCCGAAAAGCCATAGCCCTATACCTACCGGGCCAGACCAATGCCAATCCATCGCGGCAGACTGAGCCGCCATGACGATGGGCGTACTGATGACAAGCAGAAAGAAAGCCTGCAATACATATACCTGCAAAAAGGAACGCCAGTAAAAGGTAGCACCCCACTCCTCGCGCCACTGTCTGTAGCGAAAATCCTCCGTTTTCCCGGCATTGCGCATACCTATATAAACGCTCAGCCGAATACCCCAAAGGCTCACCAGGAGGTAGACAATCAGGGCAGTAACATGCTGCGGAAAGCTGAGATAGTGATAAATACATAAACCCACATAGCCCAAGCCCCAGGCTATGTCGGCCACATCATTGCGCTTTATGATAACAGAGACCACAAACCACAGGCTGGCATAGCCCAGCAGCAGCAAACCCAGGTTGAGATAAAGGGAAATCATCCGTTAAGCCATTTCATGATCAGAAAACCTGATGTACTTACCGATGCAGTCAGTACTGCACCCCATACTATATCAATCAACACAATTTTAAGAGGCCAGTCTTTGAGTGTAGCCAGATTGGTGAGGTCATAAGTAGCATAGGTAAAGAAGCCAAAGAGAGCCCCGAGAAGTATAGCTTTCATCAGAGAATCCTTTTCCACCGCAGGCATAATGGCAAAAATGAAAATACCCACGATAAACAGGAGGTAAAAGATGATAGCCGCAGTCCAGTTGACCTGCTCAGCTAAAAACGACCCCAGATACTTGTTGTACAACCCTTTCGCAATCAGTCCAAGCCAGAGCATATCAATGGCAAAGAAAACCACAGCAGTAAGCAGATAACCGATAATGAGCTTTGAGAATGGCATACTGAATGAACTATTCAGACTGTGAATGGTTCAGCACAACACGCGCCTGCGAGATATTTCGTATGTGCGAGATATCTCGTATTTCAAAAAATCTGCCTCGTCCTGAAATAGGTTTACACAGACCAAACTGTCATTCCAGAATTTTTCTTCACAAACTTCTGTACTTGTGAAGAAAAATATCGGGAATCCCAGCTCATTGGCTCCAACTGTCAAAGGGCAGTCGTCTGACCACTTGGAGTGGTCGGACGACTGCTATCCTTTGCAATTCTGGCTGTTATTCATTTACTTTGAATTACAAAGTACTTTTAAGCCTTACTATTATGTCTGCTGCCAATAAAAGACTCCTGCTTATCCTTCTGTCAGTAGAGAGCCTGCTGCTTATTCCCCTTCTTGCCATGCAGTTCCGGTCGTCTGTCAACTGGTCTTCAACAGATTTTCTTATAGCAGGTATCTTATTACTTGGTACAGGCCTCGTGATTGAACTGGTGATTCGCAAGGTAAAACACATCAATAACCGCCTGGCCTGGTGTATTACCGTGATAGCCCTTCTGCTATTACTCTGGGCCGAATTGGGCGTAGGTATTTTCGGTACTCCCCTGGCGGGCAGCTAAGCCGGCAGGGCTTTCAAGTCCATAAACACTCGTTTTACCAGACCCTCTCAACACACCTGCTCTGAGGTAAAATACAATTGATATTTTACCCTCGAAAACGCTGTCTAATTCGTCAAAAAGCGGCATCTTGTGGGCTCAACCTAAGGCCCTGAATGAGTAACCCCGACTCTACACAAACACAAGATGGCTTGATAAGCTATTCTGCACCTCATCTATGCATAGATCAGTCAGCATTCAGCACTATTCAAAAGGTGCTCTGGCATGAGGGCCGGCTCAACATTACAGGAACAGACCAGGCAGACAATCCCCTGATTATCAAAGGACTGGAGATTGCTAAAAGTATTGAGTCACTTGAAAAGCAGCGAAGAACCTTCCCAAACGCTGCCATCATTTCCAAATGTCTCGGCCTGGCCCAGCTAAGCACGGGAGAAGCCGCACTTACCGGAGGAGATCAACAAGCCCGGGATTACTTTCAGGAGTCAATCAATTCTCTGGAACGCACCCTGGAGCAGGAACCTGGTGATCCCGAAGCTACCCTCCACCTCACCCTGGCCTATTGCTATGCCGAAGACCTGGAAAGTGAAGCATCAGATGACTATGCAGAGCTTGTGAACGATTTGCTGACCGAAGTCTCGGCCTCCCTCCTGCCCGAGATAGCGATCGCCTGTGCCATCAGAGGTAAAGTTTATTTTGAGGAAGGCAAAGCTACCCTGGGTTTCAATTTCCTGAAGCAGGAGCTGTTTCTCTGGAGACATCAACAGCTGCTGGAACCGGAAAATCCCACACTACTCGACCGAGTCAAACAAAGTACAGAAGACCTGATAGATCGCTGCCGAGAGCAGGGCTGGCAGAGCATTGCGGAGCAGCTTATCCTGCAATTGCCGGACTGGATATCCTCTCAGGATGATGCGGAAGATGCTCATTCTTTGGATCACCGCCTGGCCGAAGCCGCAGAATTTGAACGGGCCGGCAAGGCTTATCTGAGCCATAACGACAAAACATCAGCACTTGCCGGCTTTATCGAACATACAAGGTTGATGAAAGTAATCTATCAGGACCATGCCCCCAGCTCCTGCTATGCAGATATGCTGATAGAATCTTATATCCGGCTTATTGACCTGTATGACGACCTGGGCCAATTTGACAATGCAGCCGGCAGTCAATCAGAACTGATAGCTCTGCTGGAGTCTCTGCTGATTGCTTACCCGGATAGTGAGACCTATCTCAACTCGCTGGCCGCCTGCTGTGAGTCTCTGGCAGAAAGAAGAATTTCTGAAGGCAGGCCGGTCAAAGCACTGGAGCTTTACCTGCAGAGCCATAGCATTCACCTACACCTCACCTCCTTAGCCAACGCACCGGAACAATATACACTGAGCCAAATTGAAGTTTTGAAAAAGCTCGCACAGCTAAGTCTTGAAACAGGCAATGAGGCTTCAGCTCAGGACTACGGGCAGAAAGCAACTGAACTGGAGAAAGGGCTTCAGAACACCGCATAACATAGAAACAGGAAGGCATCACGGGCCCCTTCCCGATCACAAAAGTTGTAAGCCAGCTTACATTTAATTCAAACAATGAAAGCCCTTTTGTGATTAGATTGATATACTCACCTTGATTAAGCAATCACTATGAACTGTTCCAGATTTTTTGGACTTCTCTTACTGCTTTCCGTTGGCTTAACTCCTCCTTCCCGGGCACAGGAACAAGAAGAGAAAAATGTAAGATTCAGTGTGCAACTGGACTCGCGCAACACTTTTGTACGCAAAGAGACTGTAGGCATTTTCGGAATAAGAGCTGGTCTGGTATTCAACAATAAGTTTGAGGTAGGTCTGGGGGCTTATGGTACCCGGCTGCTGGACTTTCTGGGCAAAGAAGTCAGTAAAGATTACCTGGACCAGAGTCTTAACCCGGCACAGCTGGTACCTGCCAAAATAGGCTTTGAATATGCTTCACTCTACGGTGAATACCTGGTGCTGGAAAATCAGCGCTGGAACCTTACCGTCAACAGTCAATATGGTATGGGCCGGGTGAATATTCGTATACAGGAGGCCAATGACACAGAGCGCCTTAAAAGAGAGCGTAAGGGCCTCGTAGAACATTCGGTAAAGGCCAAATATCAGTTCAACTCCTGGCTGCAACTGATTGGCGGCCTCGGCTATCGCTACCTGCTCAGTGGAGAGAAACAGATCAAAGACGCCTTCAATGCTCCTATTTATCTTGTCACAGCTGAAATTGACTTCAGGCAACTCTTCAAAGCGCTGAGAGGAGAAAAATAACACGGTGCATTGTCTAGTATTCGATGCGTGCTTTGATCATATAGGTATTGCTCGCTTTTCGCCATGCCGAAGTAAAAGACGGCCTCTCCCACATGACGTGTTTATTCTTTCCTCCGAGGCTCACTGATACAGCAACGTCTCCCTCATCTTCAGAAGCCGACAGTATCTCAAAGCCAATGAAGAAAGCCCCTTCCGGGTATAGCGCCTGAGCAGACAGATCGCAGTCCAACCAGCCTTTTTTCACCCTGGCTTTTAAAAACTCATTCCTCTCCGTCAGCTCTCTGGCCGGGTGTTGATTTACAGAGTCAAATGCGTACAGCACAGGCCTGAGCGTGACAGAATCTCGTCTGGTCTCAGCAATATGGATTTTTACGTTCATAACCTGTGACATCTGACCTGCCTCTATGAGGGTGACCAGGGTCCAGTGACTTCCATAGCTCGCCCGCGCATAGGGAGGCAATGACTTATTCCCCAATGTCTTATTCTTCGGACGGTGCCTTTTCTTCTTTACCGTCACCTCTTCCAGGAGTCTTGTGTTCTCTTTTAATATCAAGTGCACTTTATCCTGCGACATCAAGGAATCGATCTGAAATGACTCCGTACGGTATCCGGGTGCCTGAAAAGTGAGCTTTCTGCTCTTATAAGCAGCAGGTATTGGAAGACTGAAACGCCCCTCCATATCGGAGATCATGGCTACCCGGGTATCAATGACACCAATCCGTGCATATGGTATGGCTCCTCCCTCTGCATCGGTAACGCGACCAGTCAATAGCACCTGCCCCTGACTGGTATAAACGAGCAATAAAAAGAGGACTGAGACAGACATTCTCCTACACGAGCTTCGGGCATCAGCAACTGAAAGAGGTGGTCGAAGCACATTAAAGGCATTCATCAACTCTGATACGCGATGTACTATGGCAATGTTGCTGTAACACAGTCCCGAATAGCCTCACACTCAAGCGTTTTCGCCAGTGAGAAAAGAGCTAAATAACAGATTCTATTTATCTCGTTCACAACAGAACAGATGTTCATTTCACTTTTTTCAGAGCCAAAAAATGAATAAATTCAAAATAACCTTAATTTTTTCACAAATGACTTACTTACTTTTTTCAACCAACCGTACCAGGCTGTACCTCAGCTATCTGTTAGCTGCCGTACTGCTTGGCTTTCAATCCTGCGGCTCGGGAACTACCGAGGATCTGTCCCTTGCCACCAACCAGTCCGTAACGCTGGCCATTTCTTCCACCGTACCGGGAGATTTGCCCTTAGGAGCATCCGAAGAAGACCTGGCGCGCTTCGCCTG
>DIYF01000044.1 GCA_002427745.1 Roseivirga sp. UBA6061
CCGACCTTCTTCCTTCCTCTTTTAAGACAGTAAGTCTTGGGTATTCAATGAAACGCTCAAGGCATATTGCCAAAAGAGTGTAGCCTCTCTGGTGCCATTGAGATTGTGTTTTGTAGTGTTGTTTTTAGCGGATATCTGAACGACAATTCGATATACTGCTGAAGTGTTCCCTAAAATTATTTAAAATAAATTAATTCAAAATAATATTCGCGTGAAATTTTGATGAACCCCTACAAGTTGCATGTTAACAGCATTTTTGTGGGTGATTGGCTTTTCGTTTTAGCTTTCTGGATAAAGTTATCCACACAGAAAAAAGGGAATGTAGAGTGAACCCAAAAATAGAGAAGAGCCCGCTATCAATTGTCCGGATCATATTCGAAAGGCAGTGCTTCAAACATACCTTCCAGGGTCCAGAAGCCATTGGCGAGCAGGGCATTGGGATTTAAGATTACCCCGTTTTTGTGTACTCTGAGCGGAGCATTAAGCATGATTTCGCTTGACTGTGGGTCTCCGTACTGATCTTCTTCATCGTAGAAGACTATTTCCAGAAGTCCGTCAAAAGTAATCTCGAATACCTTGTCGCTTACGGGCGTAATGGTCATGTTTTTCTTATAGATGCCTTCGTCATCAAAACGAAGCGCTTCTTTCTTTTCAACTAGGCCTGTGGCCATTTTTCCTCCGGCTACTTCCGGCTGTAGGGTTACACCGTAGCCCTCCTGGTCAAGGTTGCGATCAATTAGCGATTTGAAGAAATGTCGGGTGGAACCTTTATAGGCCGCCAGCCGATTGGCTTTCCATCGTTTTGCCTCCTTGTCATCCGCAGGAGCCATCTCTTTAAAATTGCTGAAACCGAGATAAGTTTTGATGTCTGACAGCTCGAACTTGATCAGTTGAAAGTATACCTCATAACCCAGGTGCTTGTTTTGAATCTCAAGCGCAGGTCGGTTATCAACAATCAGGTCACGGCCTTTTTTGTCCATAAACTCGATCAGGTAGTCATTCTCAATAGAGATCAGATTTTCCTTATAGCCCTCCCCGAAAAAGAACTGCTTGAATTTCTTCAGATCCCTGTTCCACTTCCGGTCTTTTTTGGCATTGACCACCACCTCACCCAACAGGGTTTCTTCAGCCTTCAGAGATACTTCCAGTCGCTTGCTGGATTTATTGGCATCGAAGTTAATGGTGCGGGTTTGGTAGCCCACATGCGAAAAGATAAGCTGAAAAGCCTCCTGCTCAATATTGGATATGGCAAATCTGCCTTCGGCATCTGTATCAATGCCTTTTTCGCTGCCAGCAATGAATACATGAACCCCCGTAATGGGCGCTTTGGTGTCCCGGTCAAATACAGTTCCGCTGATATCAATGGTATTGCTGCAGTTAGGGCAGTGCACCCCCAGGAATAAGGAAAGTATGATTTGTATCAGTGCCATGTAAGGTGATTGACAGGCTTAAGATAGAATTTTCGATGAGAAAGCCGAGGTGATTATGAAGAGCGGAACCAGACAGAATGGACGTAACAGAAAGAATAGTGGAAGAGAACTCTGTCAAACTGTCTTATTTTGATACAGCAAATGTTTGTTTTCAGCCAGAATTTCAGGTTTTCAGGCCTGGACCTTCTTTTGATGCTTAGGGGTAGCCGGGAGAGGCAGAAGAAAAGAAGCATAAAGAAACAATGGATTTTAAGCAATATACGATCAAGTCACAGGAGGCGATTCAGAAGGCTGCCGAGCTGGTGGCTGCTTATGAGCAGCAGGCCATTGAGCCGGGGCATTTGCTGAAAGCCATCCTTTTATCGGATGAGAACGTGATGTCTTTTCTGATAAAGAAGCTGAGTGTAAACAGGGTACAGCTTGAAACAAAGCTGGAAGAGACGGTAAAAGGTTACCCGAAAGTGAGTGGCAGTCAACAACCCTATTTGTCTAATGATGCGCATGCAGCCCTGACCAAGGCACTGGCTTATCTAAAGGATTTTAAGGATGAGTTTGTGGCGGTAGAGCATATGGTGCTTGGGCTTTTGGGAGGAAAAGACAAGGTAGCTGATCTGCTAAAAGAGGCTGGCTTTTCAAAGAAAGACCTCATAGCAGCGATTAAAGAGCTGAGAGGGGGTAATAGTGTTACCGATCAGCATGCCGAGTCGAACTATCAGTCACTTAATAAGTACTCCAAAAACCTCAACGAGCTGGCTAAATCAGGTAAAATTGATCCGGTGATTGGGCGAGACGAGGAGATCAGAAGGGTACTGCAGATACTATCGCGCAGAACAAAGAACAATCCTATTTTGCTGGGAGAGCCCGGAGTGGGTAAAACCGCTATTGTTGAAGGAATGGCACAGAGGATTGTAGATGGCGATGTGCCGGAGAACCTCAAAAGCAAAACGCTGATTTCCCTGGATATGGGGCTTCTGGTGGCTGGTGCCAAGTATAAGGGAGAATTCGAAGAGAGACTGAAATCTGTGATCAAAGAGGTGCAGGATTCAGATGGGGAGATCATTCTGTTTATCGATGAGATCCACACGCTGATTGGTGCCGGGGCCGGAGGTGAAGGCGCTATGGATGCCGCCAACCTGCTGAAGCCCGCTTTGGCCAGAGGAGAGCTCCATGCCATAGGTGCGACAACCCTGAAGGAATATCAGAAATACATTGAGAAAGATAAGGCCCTGGAGCGCAGATTCCAGTCCGTGATTGTAGACGAGCCTACCATGGAAGATGCCATTTCTATTCTTCGGGGAATTAAGGAAAAATACGAGGTGCACCATGGCGTGCGTATCAAAGACGATGCGGTGATTGCAGCAGTAGAACTTTCCACCAGATACATCTCTGACAGGTTTTTGCCTGATAAGGCCATTGACCTGATGGATGAATCGGCTGCCAAGCTAAGGATTGAGATTGACTCTTTGCCTGAGGAACTGGACGAATTGCAGCGCAGAATTATGCAACTGGAAATTGAAAGAGAGGCGATCAGGCGAGAGAAGAATAAGGATAAAGAATCGGTTTTGTCGAAAGAGATAGCCGAGCTTTCTGAGCGGAAAGATAGCCTGCGAGCCAAGTGGGAAAATGAGAAATCTGTGATTGTGGGCATCAGGCAGGAGAAGGAGAATATTGACAAATTCAAGTCTGAGGCAGAGAAGGCCGAGCGGGAAGGTGACTTAGGGCGTGTGGCGGAAATCCGCTATGGCAAGATTGTGGAGAGCGAGCAGAAGCTGGAGGAGTGGAAGCAAAAGATGCAGGAAATGCAGGGAGATACCTCCTTGCTGAAGGAAGAGGTAGAAGCCCAGGACATTGCCGAGGTAGTAGCCAAGTGGACGGGTATTCCGGTGGCTAAAATGCTGCAGACAGAACGTGAAAAACTCCTGCATCTGGAAGAGGAGCTGGGTAAGCGGGTAGCGGGTCAGAAGGAGGCCATTGTGGCCCTTTCGGATGCGGTGAGGAGAAGCCGGGCTGGTTTGCAGGATCCGAAAAGGCCAATTGGTTCTTTCATTTTTCTGGGTACTACGGGAGTAGGTAAAACAGAGTTGGCTAAGGCCCTCGCAGAGTATCTCTTCAATGATGAGAACAATATGGTGCGGCTGGATATGTCGGAGTACCAGGAGCGTCATGCGGTGAGTCGACTGATCGGAGCACCTCCGGGCTATGTGGGCTATGATGAAGGCGGGCAGCTGACGGAAGCAGTGAGGAGAAAACCTTATTCTGTGGTGTTGCTGGATGAGATTGAAAAGGCGCACCCTGATGCTTTCAATATACTGCTGCAGGTACTGGACGATGGTCGCCTGACGGATAATAAAGGTCGGGTGGCGAACTTCAAGAATACCATTATTATCATGACCACCAATATCGGTTCTCATCTGATCCAGGAGAATTTTGAGAAGATCAATGAGGACAATGTGCTGGATGTGATTGACGATACCCGGGACCAGGTGTTTGATCTGCTGAAAAAGTCGGTGAGGCCGGAATTCCTGAACAGGATTGATGAGACGATCATGTTTATGCCGCTGAACAAGGCACATATTCGTCAGATTGTTGAGATTCAGTTTGGACTGATCAGAAAACAGCTGAAGGATAACGGCATAGAGATCGAAGCTTCCACCGAGGTCCTCGATTATCTGGGAGAGCTTGGCTTTGATCCACAATTCGGTGCACGACCACTGAAGCGTGTAATTCAGCGGGAGGTATTGAATGAGCTGTCTAAACAGATTCTTTCAGGGAAGATCGAGAGAGATTCTGTGGTGAGTGTGGAAATGGGAAGTGACGGAGCGATTGAGTTTTTGAATATTGAAAAAGTAGAGGAGGTGTAGTACTGAGCTTTTGCGAAGAACTACCCGTGTTTTGAAAGTTAAAGGTCGGTGCCACAGGGGCCGGCCTTTTTATTTAGTCGCCAGGGTTTTGCTGAATGCTATCATTTGAAGCACTATGCCTGCAATTCCTGCAAGGAGGATAAGCGCTGAGAGCGAGCCCCCGACAAGGCATGCATACCATTTCAGGCTCTGTGCTGTGGCTGTACTTAAGGCTCCGATGCATATCCACAGACAGACGGCAAAAAAAGCCGTGCCGAAAACAGAGGACAGGGCCAGTCCGATATGAAACTGAGGGTTTTGCAAGTATTTCATCAATGAAATATACAGTTTTTGTCGGGAAGTATAAATTGCCAAAGCAATAAGCACAGTATCCTCTGCTCAGGCTAACCAAATGTTTTCGGCAGATTTTTCCTGTAGTGTCGGCTCACTTTCAGCTGTTCTCCCGTGGTTAGTTTCAGTACGAGTTCTCCGTTAAAATAGGGTTCTACTTCACTGATGAAATGGCTGTTTACCAGTGAAGATTTATGAATTCGGATAAAGGAAGCAGGCCCCAGATAATCAGCAAGGGCCTTAAGTGATTCGCGGGCGCGGTAGCTGCCTTTTTCAGTATGTACCTGAACGTAGTAGTTCTCAGCGGATATATGTACTATTTCCTTCAGAGAAATAAAATGGATTTTACCACCGCTCTTGATGATAAGCTGGGAAGGAGCTTTGCCCTCAATGGGTTTGTCCGGAATCAACTCCTCTGCCCTGCCGGTACTGTCGTGTTGAAGGTAGGTGTCTATGGCATTTTTAAGCCGGGCCAGGTCTTCCTTCTTTTCTTTCAGTAATGTTAATACATGTTGAATTGTTTGCTCGAAACGTTCATCAGAAAAGGGTTTTAGCAAGTAGTCAATAGCGTGTACTTCAAATGCCTGCAGGGCATATTGGTCGTGCGCTGTAACGAATACGATCTTGGGTATTACATGAGGCTTAATACTGTTCAGCACTTCGAAACCATTGATCTGGGGCATCTGAATATCAAGAAAAATAAGATCTGGTTGAAGTCGGTTGATTTGGTTAATCGCATCCAGGCCATTGTCACAGGTGCTGATTACCGCTAATTGAGGGTAGCCGGCAAGCAATCGGCAAATCCCGTCACGTGCTTCCTGTTCATCATCGATAACAAGGGTGCTATACTTTTCCATCAGTTGTTTCGGGTATACTTATTTTCACTATTACCCCATCGGGAGCCATATTTTCAATGGAGAACTGACCTGCTTCACCATAGAGATTTTTAATTCTGGACATGGTATTATGGATACCTACCCCTTCTGCATCCTCATAATTCCAGCCATGGGGAAGGTGCGGGCCGGTGTTTGATACGGTGAGTATGAGCTGATCACCTTTCAGACATGACCTGATCTTCAATACAGATACAGGGTGTGCAACAGAAAAACCATGTTTGAATACGTTTTCCACAATAGGTTGGAGAATGAGGTTAGGTACCTGCCACTGCTCAGTCTCGGGTAAGATATCAAACTCAACCCGCAGTTTTTCTTTGAACCTGAGTTCCTCAATGGCCAGGTACTTCTTCAGCAGCATCAATTCATATGAAAGGCTCACAGTATGGGTCTTTTCGCGATTCAGTGTGGTTCTGAGCAAATCGCTCATGCCCGACAACATCTCCACGGCCAGTGCATTGTCATTTTTTCGAACCAGCATAGATATGGTATTCAGGGCATTGAAGAGGAAGTGCGGTTTTAGCTGCATTTTGAGGTTTTCCAGCTGTGCCTGTGATAGCTCTGCTGTCAGAGCCAGTGCTTTTAACTTCTGCTCATTATATTTTCTGTTCAGGTCTGTGGCGGTTATCATCAGAAGAATGCAGGCGTAGTTGAGCGAACTCAAAGGCGCACCAGACAGAAAAAAGCTTTCAAAATTATAGATTAGCTTATCCCAGAGACCTTCTGTGCCAGAGAGATAGTAATTATACAGGAGATTCCCCACAGCGAAATGCAGCGTGACTGCCACCAGGCCTGAGATGATAAAGATGACAGCCTGAAGCGGCCTGCTGACTTTTTTCAATCGGTAGTAAAGGTCATAAACCAAGACTCCTATCATAAACCAGACATAAAATTTAATGAGAGCTGAGACGAGCAATACTTTCAGGGTGATACCGCCATCGCCATAGGTGAGTCTGCCTGTTGATACCATGATATGATTGCGGGAATACTCGAATAGTGCCACGCAGGTCCAGATCACAAAAGTGAGGAGGATGTAGAATTTTTTATCTGAAAGCCTTTTCAAATCGAAAGAATACCTTTGAATCAAACGTCAGTTGTTATCTGTCGGGTTACTTTCCTACTTCAATACTGGCAAAGGTGCCATCTTTACCAATATCATCATTCCAAAGGGAGTTTGCGCCTACTGAACCTATCAGATTGATTTTTTTAGCGTGATTTCCCAGGTCACTGCGCTTTATGCCCAGGTAGTAGGCATGCTGACCGGGATCGAAATAGTAGGTGAGGTTATTCTTCTTAACATTGATCCATTCACGCTTTGCTATCCCTGTGGCATCCGTCAGGCCATTATAACCTGCATATCCGTCTCCTTGTCTCACAGGTCCCGCAGACAGCATCAGGTCTACGGTAAAAGATTTATTGGAGCCGTACCAGTTGGTACCGGTTGTCTGGTCATTGTCGATATCCAGCGAAATACTGAGGGCAGGATCAAGTGTGGATATAGGATTATGGGTTTCCAGCTTAAACCATAGGCTGTCGGTCTGACTGTTATAATGATAGTAAAGGGCCTTGCCATCCGATGAATTGGGATTTTGTCCATCTGCGATGGTGTCTGTGAGTAGCAGTTTCCACGGTGCTTTCAGGACAGGTTCAGGCGCATAAGGTTTTTCAAAAGCCTCCCCCATGCGGATGATTGCTTTGTTTTCTCCCCAGTGAATCACCAGATCCATACTTTCATTCGTAATGTTTTCGAAACGGTAGGTCAGCCTTTCCTGATGAGTAGCCTTAACTGAAGGAACCTCCAGCTGTAGTACATCATAGGCATGATCGTAGCCTGAGGTGTTCCATTGGTTCAGAATACTGTTCAGTATGATTGTCCATTGCTCTGCTTCAGGCTTGATAAAAAGTGTGTATTGGCCTTTTGGGATAGTCCTGTTCTCAACTCTGGTATCCCGGGAAAAACTGATTTCTGTACCTTCATTGGCTCCGGCTCTCCAGATTTTTCCGTAGGGAATGAGTCCTCCGAAAAGCGCTCTGTTTTTGGCTGCTGGTCGGGAGTAACTGATGCTCACGTCTGTGTTGGAGAATGTCTGCGAAACGGATGCCCGGGGGCTCTTATTCACTTCATAAGTAGGTCTTTTCCGGGGGGGTACCCCGAAGTCTCCCGGGGCTTTGATAAACTCATCAATGATCCTGCCTGCTGCCTCGGGTTGGTCGTAGAGTATCAGGTTGCGTGTCTTTTTCAGAGGAACCAGGTGGATGGGTTTATCATGATGTTTCAGGCTTAGCTTTTGCCAGGCAATGATGTTGTTTCTGGAAAAAGCGACCATGGGTGAGAGCCCGTCCTGAACGGAAGTCATGGACAACAGAGGAACCTTCAGCCGCTCAATATCATCAGCCAGGTTAACAACACTCATTTGTTCCATATAACAACGATAAGCGTAGATATCAGTCTCTTCTTCATTTTTGATCTGTATATCACGAATGGCTTCTGAGTTGATGGAGAAGGCACTTTGAAAACTGGCATGGGGCTGAAATACCGGGTAAGGGATAAACTCTGCCTTGGGAAATGATGTATTGGCCCTAGCGAGCCTTTCTTCAGGACTAAGGGTGTTGGATGGAATCATGGGGGACTGGTTTGAAGTAAGCAAACCATTTAAGGCAACGACTCCCTTAACCTTGTCGGGGTGGTTCAGGCCAAAGCGGATGGCAATGAATCCCCCCAGTCCGTTGCCGCCTATAAAGGCTTCCTCAAGTCTTTCGTTTTTCATGAGGTTCAGCAGTCCGTTTTCAATATGATTGAACCAGGGCATTTCAGCCAGTTTGCGCTTATTTTGTCTTAAATAGGGAAGGACTCCCCCAAAACCGGGAAGGGTGATGGTGATGATTGTATAATCTTTTCTTTTCAGCTCAATAAAGCGACTGTAAACAGAAGCATTGAAACCTGCCGGGGGAATCAGAATGAGTGTCTCTTTTCCACTACCAAATTTTTCAATCTTTCCCGGACTGTGCTCAGGTGTGGCCTCTGATTTCGTCAATTGATAATCAGGTAGTTTATGGTTGTAATAAGTTGAGAAAAGCGGGAAGGCTCCGAACTGCAACCATCTTTTTTGAAAAGTGGAGTCGGTATCTTCTGAGAGTTCGAAGAAATAGCGGTGGATTTTCATCCAGCTTACGATTCTTTCTCTTCGGGGCTTCCGCCTGTCTTCTGCCACCACAAGCAGGCTTGTCAGCTCTGTGAGTTTATCGACCGGAACCTGCTCTTGCCTGCCCATATAGTCAATCAGACTTTCTAGGCGAGATTGGGCGTGTTGTTCCGGATTTTGTGCTCTTGATAGTAAGGGCCACAGGATGAGTATGGCCCATATTAAAAAATGCTTCATGACCTTTTTTGAAGGGCATGTTATACAGCCTGGCTGTTGAGATCAATGATTTTGCAGTGAGGCGCAGAAGAGACCAGACAACTGCACTGTGATGAAGTAAACTTATGGTGGGTGTTTTACTTTATGCCTAAAACCTTCTTCGACATATGCATAGTCACCAGCATATTGGGTACATCTACAACTTCGGCAATATGCAGGTCTCCGGCCAGGGAGCAGAGCACATAGGCCTCTTCACGTGACAGGCTATGTTCGGCTTCCAGATAATCTACCATGTAGCCGATCGCTTTTTTGGTGGCACCATCAATGCTGGGAGCAAAGCCGGTAACAGCATAATAATCATCGGTTTCATATTGGGGTTCGGCCAGATACTTTTTGCCTTTAATTACCCTGATTTCGTATATGATCCGCATAGGTGCTTCTATGGCCGTACCACTCACCTCCCCCAGTCCCTGTGTGGCATGGGTATCCCCAATGGAGAAAAGGCCTCCTTCAACAAAAACCGGGAAGTATACCGTGGTGCCCTCAACCAGATGCGGGTCGTCCATGTTACCACCATTGGCTCTTGGCGGAATAGTTGAGAGCAGCGAGTCAGTAGCGGGTGCCACGCCCATTACCCCGGGAAATGGCTTTAGCGGAAGCCTGATCTTGTCATTAAAACGGATGGTTTCACTGTCTTTATCAATGGCAAATGTTTTCAGGTATGGTTCTGTAAACTCATCGGCTAGGTAGCCAAAGCCGGGAAAGATGCCTGTCCAGCCCCACTCACCGGCTTCTATCTTATGTAGGGTGACCGCAATGACATCACCCGGCTCAGCACCCTCTACATGCACGGGCCCGGTAATAGGATGGATGGGCTCAAAACTCACATTGGCTACATCTGCTGTCGTAGAATTCAGGGCCAGCTGACCATCTGTGGCTTCCTCGGTAAAAGCCTCTATAATGGCTCCACTGGGTACACTTAAGGCAGGTTCTATGGTACTGCTGAACTTGTTATGCGTATGCTCAGTGGTGAGCGTGTATTGCGGCTCAGGGTAAACTTTCTCTGCTTTGTGAATCTTTTCTTCGGTAGTGGGAGTGCAGCCCAAAAGCAACGCACAAAGGCTGCCGGTCAGGAGTAGTCTGGATTTCATACTAAGGTTGATTTCCTCTCAAAATACGAAAACTTCTTTCCTTTGAATGAATGCTGTTTTACATGTTCATGAACCTTGAGCTGTCTTTACTGTCATGGTTTAATAGCGCTGATCTTCTTTTGGCTTTTTGAATTGAGACCTGAGAAAAAGGCCGAGTCCTGCCATGATTCCTGACCAGAATAAAGCACCCAGTACGCTGACCACACCCCAACCTTCTCCGGAAGAGAGGTTTGAGTATTCCGTTACCAATACAAACAGATTCCAAAGAAAAATAGCTGCTCCGACAAGGGCAAGGAACGTAGCTATGATGAAAACAGCTTCTTTTATCACTCCACTACAATATCAAACTGACTCAGCAGGGCCAGCACTTCCGGTGTAGAAAAACGTGCCTTTTTGATCTGATTGTTCCAGGGATCAAAGGAATAGCCATGCGCATTTCTGAAGTCGGTTTTAGAGAGATTACACCGCTCAAAGTTGCTGCCTGCCAGACTGGAACCTGTAAACCAGGAGCCTGACAGATCCACCTCTACAAAATCACATTCTTTGATCTCGGAATTCAGAAAGCGGGTTTTCGGGATTTTCAGCTCCTTAAAATGCGAATAGCTCAATTGACAGTTTTCAAAGGACACAGAGAAGAGCATGCGGCTCACATCTTCAAAATCAATCCCACTGAGGCGACATGCTTTGAAACGGATGTCCTGCCATTTGGTATTGATTACTTTAACCCTGTCCAGGTTACAGCTTTCAAAGCTGCAGTTCTCAAAGCTTGCCTGCCCTAAGTCGGCATTGGTAAAGTCACAGTTGGCAAAGTGGCATTCATCGTAATAGTGCCCTCTCAGGCTTGCTTCGGCAAAGTCCTGAGAGGTAAAAGTCTGTTCTGAGAAGTCTGACATCGTTGCTATTTCTTTGCCAGCCAGGCATCTCTTCTTTGCTGTGCTTTTCTACTCGCGTTAGCATCCAGCTGACTTCGGAATTGCCTGGCCTCTGCCAGCGTCAACTGTGCTGTTTTTTCATCTCCCCACATCTTTTTGTAGGTGATTTCTATGGTCTGACCAGGTTTGTATTTGGCCAGGAGGGCTCCCATTTTGGTATCATTGTTCAATGATTCACCGCCAATACTCAGAATTACATCTTCTTTTTCAATGCCCGCTTTGTACAGTGGAGAGTCCACGGCAGCATTGGAGGTAAGCTGCCAGCCTGCGCGCTGATTCCGGAGGTTACCACCCAGTGAAGCATTGCCTGCCTGAAGGTTGCTGAAAGACACTCCCATGTTTTTGAAAAGCGTGGCGTAGTCCGGCACCTGGCTGTCAAAGATGTATTTGTCAAAGAATTCATTGGCAAAGCTTTCACCTGCATAATCTGCCAATACGGCCTGAAGGTCGCGAACTGTATAGGGAATCTCAGGCTTGCCATGTTTCTGCCATATCTGTTTCATATAATCATCCAGGTTCAGGCCATTGTCCATACTGCGGAGAGACATGTCGAGAGCCAGCCCCAATACGGAACCGTAGGTATAGTAAGAGATAAAGATATTGCTATTGTTAGTCGGGTCAATTGAAGTAGCAGCGTCCACAAAAGGAGCCCTGTAGCTCATCTCAATAGGGTTGAAAAATTTTCTGCCAGGCGCGTTCATTACGTAGCCAACTGCTCCACCAACACCACGAAGGTACTGCTCGGCTGTGATGCTACCCGAGCGGGCACGAATCAGGTTAGTATAATAGCTGGTAAAGCCTTCGGCAAACCAAAGCTCCCCGGACATATTGGCCTTCTCAAAATCAAAGGGCTCAAGCGCTTTCGGCCGGATGCGCTCCACATTCCAGCAATGGAAAAATTCGTGGGAGATGGTACCCATAGACTGACTCCCTAACGCTCTTTCAATAGGGGCTCCGCTGACCACATAGGTTGAGTTGCGGTGCTCCATGCCGTCACCACTGGCATTGGGCATATAACAGGAAAGAAAGGTGTATTCTCCGAAATCAAAATCAGGTAACTCTCCAAATACTTTTTGCTGTTGAATCACCACGCCCATCAATTCTTCGAAATAAGCATCCACTGCCTGTTCATTGGTGCCATGCTTATGCAGGGCTAGTCTGATTTTCTGTTCATCCACTACCCGCTCGCGTATGTGTAAGTCTGCTATTTCGGTAGGGCTGTCCATCAGGTAATAAGTGTTGGGAGCATAGTAGATATTGTTGCCCAGGTCTTTGAGCTGGGTGGCTACTTTCCAGTTCAGGTCTTCGCGCACATTGAATTTTACCTTGACCGGCCGATCGTCCAGTCCACGTGCCCAGGCCAGTGTGGCAGGTATGTTCAGGTGAGCATGGGTTTCGTCAATACCAGAATAGGTACCTCCGGCCCTGTTGGCAAAAAGAGTGTATTGAAAGTTCACCGTGCCGTCATGGCCCGAAACGTTCCACTGGTCAGGGGTAGGGCGGGTTACCGGAAGTGCTTTGCCCTGGCTGTCA
>DIYF01000036.1 GCA_002427745.1 Roseivirga sp. UBA6061
ATGTTGGTGTTCTTCACCAACATGCTATCATTTTGAACTTCGAAAATCGGAATGGATTAGCTGGCGCTGATCCCGGGAGGGGGAGCCTGCAAAAAAAGGTCTGCTGACTCGCCATGCTCGTCAGACTTTTTCATTCTGGCCTGATAGGAGCAAGCTCCATAGGCCTAAATGAAAAAAGTCCTGCCAAAGCAGGACCTTTTTTGCGGAGAGAGGGGGATTCGAACCCCCGGTACGGTTTCCCGCACGCATGTTTAGCAAACATGTGGTTTCAGCCACTCACCCACCTCTCCAAAGTGTTATTCGGTTTATGCTGAACCTCCCGTTCTTGCGAAGGGAGTGCAAATATAAAAGAATGCCTCTCATTTCCCCAAACCCAAATCAGAAAAATGGAGAGAATTTTTGATCGCCTTCAATAAGCAAAACTTGTGATCATAATCGGGGTTCCAACATGGGTTCGTAGATGCCGGAATTCAGCCTGTCTCACTCATGCCTGAGCACCCGGGTCGGGTTTACCTTAGTGGCTTTGAGTACATGATAGCCCATGGTCAGCAGGGCGGTCAATACGATGATAAGCGCCACTAACAAGGCCTGGGTCCATTGCAGGTCGGTGTGATAAGCAAAGTTTTCCAGCCACTGGAGCATTACGTACCAGCCTGCCGGAATAGCGATGACCAGGGCTACAAGAATGGAGGGCAGCTGGCTGCCAAGCATTAATCTCACCAGGGCCGTATCGGGAGAACCTATGACTTTACGGATGGTCAATTCCCTCGCTTTCCTTCTTACGGTATATGAGACCAGCCCGATAAGACCCAGACAGGCAATAAAGACAATAAGAACAGAGAAGCTGGTGAGCAGTTTTTGTAGGTCGGCTTCTTTACTGTGCAGGGAGATAAAATCCTCATCCAGAAAAGTGTACTCGAAAGGAAATTCAGAATTCAGATTGGCCCAGGCAGTCTCCAGTTGACTTAATACCTGCTGGCTCTGTGGATTGTCTATCTTCAGGAGAATAGCAGTGTTGTCCAGGGTCGGAGAGATCACTACCGGCTGTATGCTGGATTGTAGTGAAATGGTGTGAAAATCCCTGACCACGCCAATCACTTCCCAGTCGATCGGAGCGCCCAATGAGTCTGTGCCTACTCCGAACTTTCTGCCAATGGCCTGCTCCACACCTCCCAGTACTTTGGCAGCGGCCTCGTTGATCATCAGTGATTGTGATAAGTCGGTGCCCATACTTCTGTCAAAGGTTCTACCTGCCAGAACGGTCATGCCCAGGGTCTCGGGAAACTCAGGACTTACCTCCATAAATTCTACTCCTGTACCATTATAGCTGCCATCCGGTTCTTTGATATCCAGAAGCACCTGAACCAGGGCCTCACCGGGAAAGCTGCTGGTGGTGGCAGCATCGTTTACCCCTGAAAAGGCGAGCCATTCATTTTTTAAAGATTCCAGTCGTCTTTGGATCGAGGTGTCCCTTACCTGAACTACCAGGGTGTTTTCCCGGTCAAATCCCAGGTCCTTGGACAGTACATAGTTGGACTGTCGAATCACGGTGGAGGTAGCAAAAAGCAAGGCGATCGCAATAAAGAACTGTACCCCCACCAGCACCTTTCGTACATAGGCTCCGGCTTTGCCGCTGGCGTATTGTCCCCGCACAGCATCCTGCGGTTGAAAACGTGAGATGTAAATGGCAGGGTAGAGCCCTGAGATAAAGGCCACCAGTAACCAGAGGGCAAGTAACAAAAGCAGATTGGCAGCATCCATGAAGATGGCGACCGTGCTCAGGCTGATATGAGTAATGTCGGAGAAAAAGGGAAGAGCAGCCCCTACAAGTAACATCCCGAGAACGGTGGCTATGAAGGTGGTGACCAGTGAGTCCGTAACCAGTTGCCATAGAATCAGCCTGCGACTGGAACCCAGGACCTTTCGAATACCGATTTCCTTAAAACGCTGTAGAGCCTGTGCAGTAGCCAGATTAGTATAGTTAATAGAGATCAGTACCACGATAAAAATGGCTACGGTAATAAATACATACACATTCGTCTTGTTGCCATTGCTATAGGCTTCCCATTGCAGATCTGACTCCAGGTGGATTGAGGTCAGTGGCTGGGTGAGAATTTGCGCGCTGCCTCCCACCTGATCGAAAGTGGGCTTCATGAATTTTTCATAAAGGGCTGGCAGGCCTTTGTTGATCTCATCAATGCCTGCGTTTTCCTGTAGCCGTATATAGCTGTAGGTGTGCCAGCCCAGCCAGCGCTGATTTTCACCGGGCCGGGCATCGTGTATCCAGGATACGAGAGCCTCTACAGGAAGGTGAGTAGGGGCATCAGTTGCTTTGAATACTCCGGTGATCTGAACCTCCAGTTGATTATCTATTTTCAATCTTCGCCCCAGTACATCAAGGCTGTTGAACAGTTTTTTGGCCAGTCTGTCAGAGACCACCATCGAGTTAGGGTTGGTAAGGGCCTGGTCCGGGGTACCAACAATAAACTCTTGTGCGAACACCTGAAAATAGGTGGAGTCTGCATAAAAGGCCTGTTCTGTTTTAACCAGGCGGTCGGCAGTTTTAAGCAAGGCCGAATGTGTAAACAGTCCGTTAACCCCAACGACCCGGGTATGTGCTATTACCTGGGGGAACTCATCATGGATGGTTTTTGCGAGGGGGCGAGGTCCATTCGCAAACTGATCTACCTTATCGTCAAAGGTGTATTCTACCCCAAGCCTGTAAATCTGTTCTGCACCCGGAAAGTGCTGATCGTAAGAGGTCTCATTTCGCAGGTATTGAGCGATCAGAAAAACACAAGCTATCCCCAGGCTCAGGCCCAGCACATTGAGCAGCGTATATGATCTGTTCTTTTTCAGGTGCGAAAAAGAAGTTTTCAGGATATGAGTAAGCATATCAGGTCGGGTAAGTTGAAAAAGTCTACATCTCTGTTTGTTCTAAACTCTTCTTGTATAAAAGGATACGGGATATTTAGCCGATTGGATGTTGTCTTATCGGGTTAAGGTAGACTTATTTCGTTTCTTTTATTTCCTAACTTAAGTGAAATGGTATTTTTTGAGTGTGAACCCATTGCAAAAAACAAAGGCCAGCTCTATCCGGGCCGGCCTTTGAAGGTTAGTGGTGATAAAAATCTTAATACTTACTCATAGCGAAGTGCACGCACCGGGTTTTGTCTGGCTGCTCTGAGTGAGTGGAAACTTACTGTAAAGAAGGCAATAATCAGTGACAGTATTCCCGACATGGCAGCGGCTGCAATAATCAGTGTTTGCAGCGGCATGCGGTATTCAAATACCTGGAGCCAGTCTTCGATCAACAAATAGGCCACCGGTGTGGCGATCACGAAGCCAATCAGCACAAGTACCATGATGTCTTTGAAGATCATGAAAACAAGCTGTGGTACGGTTGCCCCCAGTACCTTGCGTACCCCGATTTCTTTGATACGGGTAGAGGTTGTGAAAGATGACAAGCCCAATAAGCCCAGACAGGAGATGAGAATACAGATGTAGGAAAGAATGCCTGTCAGAGAGCTTTGACGCTGGTCTGCTTTATATAACTCTTCTGCCTGCTGATCCAGGAATCTGTACTCAAACGGGTGGTTTTGGTCAAACTCAGTAAAGCGATTCTCTAAAAAGTTGAGGGCCTGACTGAGGCTACCGCTCTTCACGTTTACCAGGAATGTAGGTAAGGCCTGAGGAGGCAGATTCTGAGCTGGTGGATATCTGAAAATCACAGTAGGTTCTACTTTCATGTGCAAAGAGAAAGCATGAAAGTCTTTGACCACTCCGATAACCCGGGTAGGAGTAGGGGCCCCGATAGGACTTACTACTTTATTGATGGGGTCATCCCAGCCCATTTTGGCAACCAGGGCTTCATTGACCAGTACCTTTTGCGTGATGTCGGTGGGGATATCTTCATTAAAATCTCTTCCCGCTACAATCTCCATTTGCATGGTATTGGTATAGTCTTTACCCACGCGCAATACATTGAAGGTATCCTGGGTGAAAGTAGAATCTTCCTGTGTTTCGGCTTGCAGTAACTGTCTGCCGGCTCCGAGAAGACTATTACCTACTGATACACCACCACCAATGCCCAGTGCATCGGTTACGCCAACAATGTTGGGATTCTGCATCAGCTCAGCTTTGATGAAATCAATACGGTTTCTTACCTGAACATCCTGCATGGGGATGAGTACCACATTGTCTTTGTTAAAGCCCAGGTCTTTATTTCGCATAAAGCTGATCTGGTCACCCATCAGCAAGGTGGAAATAACCACCCCGATCGACACGAAAAACTGGAAGGCTACCAATATTTTTCTGAGAAAAAGGCTGCCAGGTCCGGTTTTTACGCTGCCCTTCATGGCTACTAAAACAGAGATGGCAGAAAGATAGAAGGCAGGGTAGAGACCTGATAAAATACCAATGATTACCGTAACCCCGAGGGAGCCAAACAGCAGAAGTGGGTTATTGATAAAGTCAAGACTCAACTCTTTGTCCAGCAACTCATTTAAGCCGGTACCTTGAATCAGTATGTTGACGATCAGTATGGCCAGCAGCAGAGAAAAGAAGGCAATAATCAAAGATTCACTCATAAACTGACTTCTCAGCTTTCCTCTGGTAGACCCGAGCACTTTTCTTACACCTACTTCCTTAGAGCGATTGGTGGCTCTGGCTGTAGCCAGGTTCATGTAGTTGATACTGGCGAGTATCAGGATGAAGACGCCAATGGCCATAAATGACCGTGTATAAGCCATATTTCCAGTAGGCAGGTCGTACTGAACATCTGACTTAAAGTGGATTTCATTCAGAGGTACGAGTCGCGGAGAAAAATTGGAATCTCCCAGGTTGGCCTGCCTGGCGAGCGGGGCCATGTGCTGCTCGAAGAAATCTGGAAAACGATCGTAAATCTGGTTGACATTAAAGTTTTTAGGCAATCTCACATAAGAGTAAAGAGCGATATTCCAGAGCTGACCGCTTTTTTGCTGTGCTGTCAGAGGAGGCTGCCCGGCCCTTTGTGTATGAAGTGAAATCAACCCATCATACTTCAGGTGTACATTGTCCGGTAAATCTTTGATAACACCGGTCACCTTAAATCGGTTAGTGCCGGTCTGCAGAATTTCATTCAGAGGATTATCATTTCCGAATATGCGGTTGGAAATGGACTCTGTGAGTACCACACTGTTAATTTCATCCAGAGCAGTGGCGGGATCACCATATACAAACTCATGTGTAAAGTTGGAGAACACCGAGGAGTCTGCGAAGACCATGTTGTCGATATAGAACTTTTGCTCTCCTTTTTCGAAAAGCTGGCGACCGGCATTCTGGAAGCGCGTGTAGCTTTGGATCTCAGGAAAAGCCTCCTGCATCATTTCAGCCAGCACGACTGAGGTAAGGGCAAATTCATCATCCTTACCGTTGATTTTAAATTTGGATTCTATACGATAGAGCTGATCCCACTTTTCATGATGCTTGTCAAAGCTGTAGTCCTTCTGGACATAAAGCAGAATAATCATGGCAACGGAAAGACCGATAGCCAGGCCAAAGATATTCAGGAACGAGTAGAACTTATTTTTAAGTAATACCCGAATGGCGTACGTTATGCTCTTCATATATAGGAAACACGTGTTCTTGGTCAGCCTTGTCGGACATTAAATATGCCAAAACCTGTAACCTTTTTGCTGTAGATTGATAGTCAGTGAGTTATGGTGAATAGCAAGAATGCACAACGTGTGTATTTGTGCGAAATCGCACTCGATTATGCACGATTTCGTACAGGTTGAGAACAAAGAAAAAGGTCGGTAACTCTCTTCGAATTACCGACCCTTTTCTATGCTGTTATAAAAGCCTTAGCTACTCATACCTGAGTGCCTTTACCGGGTTCTGGCTGGCTGCCCTCAGAGAGTGATAACTCACTGTGATAAAGGCAACGATAACGGCCAGGATACCCGAAAGCAGTGCGGCCAGTGCCAGGGTTTGTGCCAGCGGCATTTTATAGGCAAACTCCTGCAGCCACTGGTTAATGACGTAGTAGGAAACCGGGATGGAGATAATAAAACCGATTACGATCAGCACCAACACATCCCTGAAGATCATGTATACCAGCTGGAAAGTACTGGCACCCAGCACCTTTCTTACACCAATTTCTTTGATACGCTGAGAAGTGCTGAAAGAGGCAAGTCCCAACAGCCCCAGGCAGGAGATGAAGATACAGATGTAGGAGAGTATACCGGTAAGCTGACTCTGACGGGTATCTTCTCTGTAAAGATCTTCAGCCCGTGTATCCAGGAAACGGTACTCGAACGGATGAGTAGTGTCCTGCTCTCTGAAGGTCTGCTCCAGATGGGCCATGGCATCTTTCAAAGCATCACCACGAACATGTACGTGGAATGAAGCAAATACACCTGCCTGAGCGGCAAGGAATGGGTTTACATTTTTATGAAAGATTACAGTTGGCTCAACAGCACTGTGTAGTGAGAAGGCGTTGAAATCTTTTACCACACCAATCACCTTTTGCTCAGTAGCCCCGGGGAAAGGGAGGGACATTCTGCGACCAATCGGGTCTGCCCAGCCCATTTTTTCTACCATGGCTTCGTTAACCAGCACCGACAGTGTTTCATCCGTCTTTTTACTCTTATCAAAATCTCTTCCGGTCAGCAGTTCTACCTGCATGGTCTTGAGGTAATCATCACCTACGAAAAGTACGGGGAAAGTATCGTCAACGAGGATTGAATCAGAACCCTGAATCTTTACCAGTGTTTTGCCTGCACCCAGCAGGTTATTACCCAGATTCGTATCGCCACCTACGGCAATAGCATCGGTAACGCCAATAATGCCGGGGTTTTCCAGGAGGGTGTTTTTAATGGCTTCCGACTTACTGTTCACCGTGGCGTCCTGAATCGGCACGATGATGACATTGTCCTTATTAAAACCCAGGTCCTTGTCGTTGAGGAACTCGATCTGATCTTTCATCAGCAGGGTAGAGATGATCACCCCGATAGAGATAAAGAACTGGAAGGCCACCATGGCTTTTCTCATATTCATACTGCCTGGACCGCTTTTCACAGAACCCTTCAGTGCTTTTACAGTAGAGATGGCCGACAGGTAGAAAGCCGGGTACATACCGGAGATCAACCCGATGATCAGGGTAATGCCAATCGATCCGAATAGCAGAGACATATCCTGGAAAGGCTGGAAAACCAACTCTCTTCCAAGCAAACCCTCAAGACCGATGCCATTTACCAGCATGGCTACCAAGCCAAAGGCCAGTATCATCGAAATCAGAGCGATGATGATAGATTCGCTCAGAAACTGAGCCACCAGGCTGCCCTTGGTAGAGCCCATTACTTTACGCACGCCTACTTCTTTTGAGCGACTTGTGGCTCTGGCAGAAGCAAGGTTAGCATAATTGATAACCGCCAGGAGCAGAATGAATATGCCAATGGCTGAGAAAGCGTAGGTGTAGTTTTTATTACCGGTAGGCAGGTCAAACTGAGCTGTTGAATTAAAGTGAATATCTGCGAGAGGTGTGAATTTAGGGGCAAAGCTTCCGTTAATGTTGATCAGCTTGGCGATTGGCGCCATATACTTTTCATAGAAATCCGGGAATTTCTCGTCCAGCTGCTTCGTATCATAGTTGGGAGGGAATAGCAGATAATTGAAATCTGAGGCTCCCCAAAGTGCACCCTGCTTCTGCTGAGGGGAGAGTCCTCCCAGGTTCACTTCCAGCGTAGCATAAGAGAGCAGTCCCTCAAACTTAAGGTGCACATTGTCTGGCAAGTCCTTGATGACGCCTGTTACTTTAAACTGGTTGTTGTCTGTTTTAAGGATTTCTCCCATAGGGCTGCTGTTACCGAAGTATTTTTTCGCCAGTGATTCCGTCATCACCATACTTCTTGCTTCGTCCAGTGCAGTGGTAGGGTCTCCCTCAATAAACTCATGTGTAAACAGGCTGAACATTGATGAATCAGCATAGTAGAGGTCGTCTTCATAAAACTGATCGTCATTGCTTCTGATCAATACTTTTCCGGCTGTTCTGAGTCGGGTGTAGTTCTGAATCTCCGGGTATTCGGTCATCAGAAACTGAGGAAGGAACTGAGAGGACAGCGCGTACTCATCGTTTTTACCACCAATATTGAACTTACTGTCTATGCGGTAAATGTTAGCGTGGTTTTCGTGCTGTTTGTCAAAGCTAAGGTCGCTTTGCACGTAGAGAAAAATGATAACCGCTACCGCCAGGCCCACAGCCAGGCCCAGAATATTGAGCAGCGAATAGAATTTGTTCTTGAGCAGAACGCGTAGAGCAAGAGTGAGGTTTTTCATGCCGTTGAGTTTTGAGTGATTGTTGACTTAGAATTGTGAATGGGCTTTTAGTAATGTAAAAGTGAGGTTTTTGGGCTGTATGAGGCGCTGAAAGATGTTGAGCGACACAATCTTCCGGCTGTGTGGATGGAAATTCCGCTGAACGGACCGGTAAAATTGGACTGAGAATGTAACTTCTTACCAGTTAGAGAGTCTATCTGTTAAGAACAGATACTCTCCCTTAGGGGGCACCGGGAGGTGAACCTGTTTTGGACTAAGCGTAAAAAATGCATATACTGCCTTTATATTATTTTCAAAATAGTAAAATATAAAAATGAAAGGGACTTACTTAGGCGAATTCGAAGAGGTGGTACTGCTCACGGTAGCACTGCTGGAAGGGGAGGCTTACGGTATCAATGTGAAGCTGGAGGTGGAGCAGCGCACCGATAGAAAGATCAACCTGAGCGTGATCCATTCCACACTCTATCGGCTGGAGAAAAAAGCCTACCTCAATTCAGCTTTGGGAGAGGCTACCAGGATAAGAGGAGGCAAGCGCAAGCGATATTTTTCAATTACTCCTTATGGCGTGAGAAGTCTTAAAGAGGCCAAGTCACTGCGCGATGGTATCTGGAATGCAATCCCCAACTATGTCTTACAAAGATAATATACCGACACCGCCCCGCTGGCCGCTATGGCTGTTGCGCTGGTTTTGCAGCGAACGCTGGCTTGAAGAGATCGAAGGAGATCTTCAGGAGGAGTTCGTGCTGAACTGTCGCTGGTATAATGTGCGCTATGCCAGGCGTAATTACTGCTGGACGGTCTTACGGTCATTTCGAAGCTATCTCATCTTTGATAAACTCAGAATCAATAACAACAATCATAACAAAGTCATGTTCTCAAACTATCTCAAAATTACCATGCGGTCGCTCCTTAAGAATAAGGTGTATTCCGCAATCAACATTTCCGGGCTGGCCATAGGCATAGCCGGGGCCTTGTTGATCTTACATTATGTTACTTTCGAAACGAGTTTCGACACCTACCAGCAGGACTCCAAAGACCTTTACCGTGTAAGCCTCGATATTTATCAGAATGGCGAGCAGGTTTTTCACAGTGCAGAAAACTACCCTGCCGTAGGGCCGGATATGCAGGCAGAATTTCCCGAGGTGGAAGGCTGGGCGCACCTGTACAACATGGGATCTAAAAATAATGTGGTCATTACCTATGAAGAAGGACAGGGCCAGCCGATTCAGCTGAAGCACAGAAAGTTCCTGTACGCAAGTCCTACTTTTCTTTCTCTCTTCGGAGTTCCCATGGTACAGGGAGATGCAGAGACAGCCCTGACAGAGCCTCTCAGTATGGTTATTTCTGAGAGTACAGCTAAGAAGTATTTTGGTAATGAAGACCCGATAGGCAAACGCCTGAGGCTGAAGGATGACGATTTTAATGACGAAAACTGTGTGGTTACCGGTGTGTTCAAAGACCTGGACCCTAATACACATTTGAAATTTGAGGTGCTTATTTCCACACCTACCTTATACACCCGCTTTGACGGTGCTTTAACACGCTACAAGACAGGCTGGATAAGAAAAGATTTCTACACTTATGTGAAGCTGGCAGAAGGTACTGATCCGACCGCACTGGAAGCGAAGTTTCCTCCCTTTGTCGACAAACACATGCCCAATCTCAAAGACCAGGGAGGAAGAAATGATTTACACCTTCAGCCGCTTGAGCGCATACACCTGGACTCTCACCTCAGCGATGAAGCTGAGCTGAATGGCAGTGCAGAGCCTATTACCTTCCTTTCTATTATCGCGATTTTTATCGTGGTGATCGCCTGGGTAAACTATATCAACCTGGCCACCTCACGCTCACTGGACCGGGCCAGAGAAGTGGGTATCAGAAAGGTTTTGGGTTCACAACGTGCCCAGCTGATCAGACAGTTTATGTTTGAATCGGTAGCGATTAATCTGCTGGCCGTCATACTATCTGTAGTACTCATGGCCATTGCTTTACCCTCATTTTATCAGATGAGCGGTATTCCTTCCGAAGTGCTGATATGGGAAAACCAAACCATATGGCTGGCCTTATCCGGTATCTTTCTTTTCGGGTCGTTTATCTCTGGCTTCTATCCGGCTCTGGTACTATCATCTTTCAAGCCGGTGAGCACTCTGAAAGGTAAATTCAGGAATTCAGGTAGCGGTGTAATCCTACGCAAGGTGCTGGTAGTATTTCAGTTTGCTGCCTCAGCTGCTCTGATCATTGGTACTTTCACTGTTTACCGTCAGATGGAGTATGTGAAATCAGCTGACCTTGGTTTTGATATTGAACAGACCATTGTAGTGGAAAGAGCTGCTATTGCCAGTCCTTCTCAGGAAGGTCGTATTCAGCAGGTGAACTCATTCCGTGATGAGCTGGCCAAGAACCCGAATATTATCAGTGTAGCCGGCTCCAGTATGGTACCCGGTAAGAAAATCCGATTCAAAGGAGATGTACGTGGGGTAACTCAGCCTGCAGGAGAAACTTTCCCCATGAATGGGGTAGGAGTAGATCACCTCCTTATCAATACCCTGGGCCTGGAAATCATTGCCGGAAAGGACTATGAGTTTGGTGACCCTCAGAATCAGGCCACTGTGATGGTGACTGAAAATGCCGTAAAGCTGCTTGGCTACGAAAGCGCTGAAGATATTGTAAACAAGCAGGTGGTAATTGAGAATTTTAATTTCACGGCTACGGTAAGGGCCGTGGTAAAAGATTACAACCACGAATCGTTGCGAATCAAGGCCATTCCTTCCATCTTCTTTTACAGCCCTTTCCAGGTGGAGTACTATATGGTAAAGATCAATCGTCAGAATGTTGATCAGGCGCTGGCCGCAGTAGAGAACCAGTGGAATACGACCTTCCCTGGCAACCCGTTCGAGTATTTCTTCCTGGATGAGTACTTCGATCAGCAGTACAAGTCAGAAGATCAGTTCCAGTCATTGTTCTCAGTCTTTGCTGTACTGGCCATTTTCATTGGCTGTCTTGGTCTTTTCGGTTTATCTGCCTTTACGGCCATGAAGCGTACCAAGGAGATAGGTATCAGAAAAGTACTGGGCGCCTCCGTACCGGGCCTCTTTTACCTACTTTCTAAAGAGTTCATCATTTTGATCCTGATCTCCAATGTGATTGCCTGGCCATTGATCTATTATACTATGGAGGGCTGGCTGCAGGGTTTTGAGTATCGTACCTCTATCAACCTGCTGGTATTTGGCCTGGCCACTGTGATAGTAGTGGGTATTGCACTACTGACAGTGAGTTTCCAGACTGTGAAGTCCGCCAGGATCAACCCTGTCGATTCACTCAGGTATGAGTAATTGATGGAATATCGTCTCAAGAGCGAATTAAATAGTCATTGCGAATGAATGCTTGCGCTGAGTCCTTCAGCAAAGACTTTGGACACCGGTGAAGGCTTCAGTGCAAGGAGCAATGAAGTAATTTCGATCTTTGTTGCCGGGGGGGCTTGACAGAGATTGCTTCGCTTCGTTCGCAATGACGAATATCTTTTGAGACGATATCTTTTTGGCTATACCAGAGACTACCTTTTCCGGTTCCCGCCACCTTTTCTACGGCCGTAGTTTCTGCGTCCACCACCTCTTTTCTTAGGGTTGTATTCCGGACCATCGCCTATCTCAGCAGGCATTTTCACCTTGCGGATCTCGCGTTCTATCAGGTCCTCGATTCTGCTGAACTTATACTGGTCGTCTTCATTGATAAAGGTAACCGCTTCGCCTTCGGAGGAGGCACGGGCGGTTCGTCCTATTCGGTGGATATAATCTTCCGGATCGTTAGGTACATCATAGTTGATCACCATATCGATATTGTCGATATCGATCCCCCGGGAGATCACATCCGTAGCGACAAGAATTTGTAGCTTCTTGCTCTTGAATTCATTCAGGATTGATTCTCTTTCTGATTGCTCCAGGTCAGAGGAAATCGGTTTGGCGTTCAATCCCTGCTTTTGAAGCTCACGTGTCAGCTGTTTTACTTTCAGCTTGGTAGAGGCGAAAATGATCAGGCTGGGCACATCATTATCTCTCAGGAGGTACTTCACCAGCTCGATTTTTTGACCGTCATAGGCCAGAAAGGCAGCTTGTACTACTTTTTCAGCCGGTTTGGAAATCGCTATGCTGATTTCTTCAGGATCGGTAAGAATGTCTTTGGCCAGTTTCCTGATCTTGGGGGGCATCGTAGCCGAAAACATAATTGTTTGTCGCTCCTTCGGCAGCTGGTTGATGATCTTCATGATGTCATCATAGAAGCCCATATCCAGCATTCTGTCCGCTTCATCCAGGATCAGATGTTTCAGATTGTCGATCTTGGCATAACCCAGGTTGAGGTGCGAGATGAGCTTACCTGGCGTACCCACGATAATGTGTGCTCCATCTTCCAGAGCACGCTTTTCTCTGGAAAAGCCATCTCCATCCCCTCCACCATAAACAGGCATAGAGGTGGCTATGGTAAAATAGCCTAGCCCTTCCAGTTGTTGGTCAATTTGTACGGCTAATTCCCTGGTGGGACTGATTACAAGAGTATTGATTTGTCCTTCTTCTATTTGTTGCTCACTGATTTTGTGCAGGACAGGGAGAAGAAAGGCCGCTGTTTTACCCGTACCTGTCTGGGCTACAGCAATAATATCTTTGTTGTCGATGATAATCGGAATAGACTGTTCCTGGATCGGGGTGGGCTTTTCAAAACCCATGGCATCCAGGCCCTGTAAAACGTCTTCGTGAAGTTTGAGTTCTTTAAAAGTCAAAGGAGTGAACTAACTTAAGTGTATGATTTGTTGAATAAACAGCTTGAAAGATACTAATTGAGGTCGTAATGAAAAAAGCTGTTTTTAAGACTAACATTAATTGTGGTAGCTGTGTTGCGAATGTAACGCCATTTTTAGAAAAGGCACAGTCAATTGAACATTGGCAGGTAGATACCGCGAATAAAGATAATATTTTGACGGTAAAAGGCAGCAATGTGGATGTTGCGGAAGTTACCGGTCTGGTAAAGGAGGCAGGTTATACCATCTCTGAAAAGAAGAGTGGGCTGAAAAAACTGTTTGGTTAGTACTACCCTTTCATCTTCCTTGGGTCTTGTCGACTATCGAAAAAATCCGATATGAAAATTGTGTCTTTTTGAATCCAGTAGATGATTTTGAAGTGGCCGGAAACCAGCCTTCTATGTCCCATCCCCAACGAGATTAGATTGGGTTCTATTTGATTTCCGTATGGATTTTTAATTAGCCCTCGGCTGCTTTCAGAAGTCTTTTGTGAATTTTTAGAACAGTGTGTTTTGGGAGCCTTTGTTTGTAAAGTAGAAAGTATAAGGCTTTCTCAAGGCTGGCTATGGCTTGATTGGTATACTGGACTTTCAATCTTTGAAAATATGCTCGAGACGTTTTTCTACTTCTTCTTTCGTGAAGGTTCGATCTTTCTCGGCATCTTCCTTAGCTTTTAAAGCTCTTGAAATAAGTTTCCTTTTCAAGGCAGGTTCCAATTCATTTGCTTCTGTGAGGATGTTCCTGATCTTCTTCAGAACATTCAAATCTGATTCTACCTCAATCAATTCCTTTATCTCGGTCTTGATCTCAGACTCACTCATGTCTTAAAGATAACTTTATTATACTAATCAACGAAAACCGGGATGATAAGGATATTGATGAGTTAGTGCTTCTTCCAGAAATGCGGAGACAGCAGCATCAGCACGGTAAAGAGCTCGAGTCTGCCCAGCAGCATCAGGATGGAAAGCAACCACTTACCCGGAGTGGGAATGGCCGAGAAATTGTCTACCGGGCCTACCTCCCCGATACCCGGTCCTACATTCCCCAGCGAAGTAGCCACTGCCCCGAAGGCCGTGTCAAAGTCTACATTCATGGCTGACAGCAATACCGCCCCCACCAGAAATATCAGGATGTAGATCATAATAAAGGCCAGTACATTGAATACAATGGTCCTTTCAATGGCTTTTCCACTGATTCTTACCGGGATGATGGCTGAAGGGTGGAGCTGTCGCTTGAGCTCCAGGAAAGAGTTTTTAAACAGTACAATATGCCGGATCACTTTCACACCTCCTGCTGTTGAACCTGCCGAGCCCCCGACAAAAAGCAGGATAAAGAAAAGGGTAGAAAGAAACGGAGCCCAGGAAGTATAGTCAGCCGAGACAAAACCTGTGGTGGTAATGAGGGAGACTACCTGGAACAAGGAGTCACGAAAAGACTTTTCAAGACCATGATCCGTCACAAAAAGGAGTGTAACGGTAACTACAATCGTAATGGCCAGGGTAAATAGTCCGTAAACAATAAATTCTTCGTTCTTAATGATCTTCTTAAACTGGCGCTTAATACCAAAGTAGGTGAGTGTAAAACTGGTACCTGCCAGGAACATAAATACAATCAGCACATACTGAATAAAGGGGGAGTCGAAGTGTGCTGCACTGTCGTTCTTGGTGGAAAACCCACCGGTAGCCATGGTGGTGAGGGCGTGATTGATGGCATCATAAACTGACATACCACCTGCAAAAAGGAGAATGGCTTCCAGCAGTGTTAAGCCAACATACAAAAGCCACAAACGCTTGGCTGTCTCCTGAATACGAGGCTGAAGCTTATCCGGGGTAATTCCCGGAGCTTCCGCAACAAAGAGCTGCATACCTCCAATACCCAGAAAAGGCAGAATGGCCACGGCCAGCACGATAATTCCCATACCTCCGATCCACTGGGTGAAGCTTCGCCAGAAGAGAATGCCTTTGGGCAGTGACTCTATATCGGTAAGTATAGAGGCTCCTGTTGTGGTATAACCGGAAATCGTTTCAAAGAAGGCATTTGTAAAATTGGGTATGCTACCGCTTAACAAGTAGGGCAGCGCCCCGAACAGCGACATTACCAGCCAGCCTGCCGTTACCACAATGTAACCATCCCGCTTCTTCAGATCCTTACTGAGGTCTTTCTTGGTAAAGTGACGAAGGGCAAAACCACAACCGGCTGTAATCAAAGCTGAAACAGTGATGGCCAGCCAGGAGTCTTCCTTGTAGTAAAAAGAAAAGGGAAGACAGAGCAGCATAAAGGCACTGTTAAGCAGAAGCAACAGCCCCAGAATATTCCCTATAACTTTAAAATTGAATTTCATCGCTTATCAGATGAAGTAAGACTCCACCTTTTGAATGCATTCAGGTTTGGTCAGAACCACTACCCGGTCTTTCGGTTGAAACCTGAAATTACCCGGAGTGGTAAAACCGACACCATCTCTGATTACCCCTCCAATAATAGCATTTTTTGGGAATTGAAGGTTGCGAAGTTGGTGAGAGGTGATCTTGGAATTTTCTTTTACCTCAAATTCCAGAATTTCAGCATCTACACCATGTATACTGGTGAGTGCCACAATTTCACCCTGTCGGATGTGGCGGAAGATAAAGTTAGCCGCGATCAGCTTTTTGTTGATCATGGTATCCACGCCTATGTTCTGAGAAAGGTGGATATAGTCCATATTCTCTACCATGGCGATGGTTTTCTTAACACCATTATTCTTAGCCACAAGGCAGGAAATGATATTCGTTTCTGAGTTACCTGTTACGGCAATAAAGGCATCCATATCATCGATACCCTCTTCCAGGAGCAGTTCTACATTGCGTCCGTCACCATTGATGACCATCGCGTCAGGCAACTGATCAGCCAGCTCAAAGCATTTATCAGGATCGCTCTCCACGATTTTGACATTATAGCGCTGACTCAGGAGGCGTGCAGCATGAAAACCAACCCTTGATCCGCCCAGTATCATGATGCTTTTTACGCCAGCCTTCTTCTTACCGGTCAGAAAGAGCAGCTTCTCAATACCGTCTGGCTGAGCAATGAAGTAAGCATGATCGTTAAGCTTGAATTTGGTGTCTCCGTATGGGATAATCGTCTCGTTATTCCGGAGAATAGCCACGGTCATAAAGGTCTGGTCAGGGTTGAGCTTGGCTACCTGGAGCATGCTTTTTCCTTCCAGAGGACTTTTTTCGTCAATATTTACACCAATAAGGGAGAGCAGTCCTTTCTCAAACTCAAAGCTATCGGTCAGGGCTACTTCTTTTAAGAGCCTCTTGATCTCCTTGGCTGCCAGTGATTCTGGCGAGATGATTTCGTCAATACCCAGGTGCTGGAGATTGAGTTTGTCTTTTTGATAGAGAAATTCTGTATTACTGATCCTGGCGATGGTTCTTTTAGCTCCCAGGTGCTTGGCGATGATCGCGGTCGTAATATTCGCATCCTCCGAATTGGTTACAGCAATCAACAGATCAGCTTCGGAAACCCCGGCCTCTTCCAGTACGGAATAAGAGGTAGAATTTCCCTTAATGGTAGCAGCATCTACCTGATTCGAGGCATATTTCAGCTTGTCCTGTGCCTGATCAATCAACGTGATATCCTGCCCCTCAGCACACAACAGTTTGGCCAAATGATACCCCACATTACCTACCCCAGCAATTATAACTCTCATCTGTTTTGGCTATTGAAAAACGCGGTAAATGTAAATAAAAAACGAAGCTACAAATTCAATTATTTGAATTAATTGCCTGAAAACGATTGAGATGCGCCTTCCGGAGGGTTCAGGCCTGATCTGATATGCAGGTCTCGCTGCGGATAAGGTATCTCCACATCGTGCTCTTTAAACTTTTCGAAAATGCTATAGTAAAGTTCACTTTTGAGGACAATCGGTCGGTCGGTATAGCGATTGGTCCATACTTTGAGGTCAAAGTCGAGCGAGCTGTCACCATACTGTACAAACAATACTTCAGGTGCAGGTTTCTTGAGCACACCAGGGTGCTCCGTAGCTACCTCCATAAGAATTTTCCTGATCAGGGCAGGGTCCTCCTTATAGGCGACTCCCACAGGAATACCAAAGCGCACATTCCGGTCATTATGGCTCCAGTTGATCACCTGTTTGTTGATAACATCGGCATTGGGAATGATAATGCTGATGTTATCATTGGTGTTAATGGTAGTGGCCCGGGACGAGATCTTAATTACATCACCCGTGATAGAGCCCACATCGATACGATCTCCCACTTTTACCGGCCTTTCAAAAAGAATGATCAGGCCTGAAATAAAGTTATTGGCAATGTTCTGAAGTCCGAAACCAATACCTACACCCAGCGCACCCGCTAATAAGTTGAGTGAACCCAGGTTGATACCGGAGTTTTGAATGATGATTAAGCTACCCAGCACAATCAGCACGTACTGAATGATGGTACCGATGGACTGACTGACCCCTATATCTTCTGAGTATCGTGACAGAATCTGCTTTACAAAAACAGTCTTGAGCTTACTGGTAAGGAAGATCAGTATTGTCAGAGAGAAAATAAGCTGGAGTACATCAAAGAACAGCAGCGGATGATCTCCGGTCAGTATTGGGAAGTTCAATTTTTCCCAGGGGATAGGAGTGGAGGCCATAATGGCTACAAAACCCACTATCAGCATTACATACTTACTGCCATTGCCTATACTGAGCGATATCTTGCGCTCTTCTATATAGCGCGGAAGAATCTTATCTATCAGGAGTGATCGCAGCCTGTTAGACAGGTAGTAAAGTAAGATAATCAGCAGAACAGGAAACAGGATATCCGAAATCGTCACCACGATATCTTCATAGGTGAAAACTTCTGTATCGAGAAAGCCCAGGTAGCGCTCTCTCAGTTCTCTGAGTTTGTCAAAAAACGACTGTTCCTCATCCATGTCCGAATATAGAAATCTTTTAACTATCAGGTAAGAGCAATGAAGAATCTCCGTAGCTGAGAAAACGGTAGTTATTGTCCAGGGCCGACTGGTATACTTTTTTCCAGTCTTCCCCGATTAAAGCACCCACCAGCAGCATAAGTGTACTGCCGGGCTGGTGGAAGTTGGTGACCAGGCCATCACAGACACGAAAAGTATATCCGGGAAAGATGAAAATCTCCGTACTGCCCACAATCTGTCTTAAGTTGTGATTTCTCATCCAGTCAACAATGGCCTGAAAGGCGGCCTTACGGTCAGGTAGCTGGCCTGTTTGCTCATAGGGCTCCAGCTTGTCGATGGCAAAATTTTCATTGCCGTTAAGCAGGCGGTTTCCAAACCAGTAGAGGCTTTCCAGTGTACGCATACTGGTAGTTCCCACAGCGATCACCTTGTTTTCTGAGGTAATGATATCCTGAATACTCTCTATGGGCACTACTAGTTGTTCGGAGTGCATAGGGTGCTCAATCACGTTATCCGTTTTGATCGGCTGAAAAGTACCAGCGCTCACATGGAGAGTAAAGAAGGTTTCTTTTACCTCATGTTGCTTGAGCTGCTCCAGTATTTCAGGCGTAAAGTGTAGCCCGGCTGTGGGGGCTGCTACGGCTCCTTCTTTTTCGGAATACACCGTTTGGTAACGTGGTTTATCGTTAGCCTCCGGCTCACGGTTAAGATAGGGGGGCAGGGGTACTTTGCCTGCCAGTTCAACTATTTCGGCAAAGGAATAATCGGGGGCTTGCCAGCTGAACTGCACGGTTTTGGTTTCCTCATCCGTTACTTCAACCGAGACCTCCACTTTCTTCTCTCCGTCTTCAAGTACTCTTCGCAGTACCTGACCATGCTTCCACTTTTTAAAGTTGCCAATCATACATTCCCATTGTACAATGGCTCTTTCTTCCATAACCAGGCTCAGGATATTCGATGGAGCTACCGGCTTAAGCAGAAAAATCTCAATCTGTGCACCCGTATCCTTATAGAATATCATACGGGCCGGAATGACCCGGGTATTATTAAAAGCAAGGGTACTGCCTTTAGGAATCAGGTCTACAATGTCTTTAAAACCCTGATGATGGATGGCTCCCTGTTTATAAAAGAGCAACTTGGAAAGATCCCGCTTTTCCAGAGGGTATTTGGCTATACGTTCTTCAGGCAGATCATAAACATAATCCGACAGATTAATAGGTGTTAACTGACTCATAATTAAGCGTGGCAAAGATAGAGAATGAGTTGATATGAACCCTGACTATCTCTATATATGCGTACCAGGGTAATAGTAGCCAAGAGAGTAGAGGAGGGGTTCTTCTCTGGCTTCTCTTTCCCAGTCCAGGGGAAGAAATCCGATTTGAGAGCCGTTTTCAAAAATCAGAAAGGTAATATCGTAAACCTTTCTCTCCCCGAATACCAGGCCTTCTTCCGAAATCAGTCTTTTTGCCTCCTCTATACCCAGCCCCTTTTTCAGAATCCAGGGTTTGATGATTATACCGGGATTGGGAAACTGAAAGGCTCCTTCGTGCTGCAGGTGATCATTCTGAAAGGCATTTACCACATAGTCGTCAGTATGGTCATCCAGAAAGTTATGGAAGAAGATTTCAAAGTCGTTATAGGCATAATGCATAAAGTCCTTTTCCCGGTTCTCTCCACTCCAGTGTGGCTCTCCGATCAGGGCTTCTACCTCTTCCATGGTCATACCCGGTTTGACAGGACCGAACTGTCCTTTGGTAAACAGATCTTTGAGGTGGAGGTAGATCTTTGGCATGGGTGATTTTCTTCTGAAAACCGGGAGTAAATATTCAGTAATTCAGGCCGGTTTTACCAAAATCAGTCGGGATAGACAAAATCGGCCCATACTGGTCATGAGGGAAGAAAATTAGTATAGCATAACTAATCTTTACCTCAGATTTTTCCGAAAATCGCCTGCTACGAAAGCGGCCAAATAAGGTTATAAAGCCCATTCTCGTACAAAAATGTGCACGTTTATGCACGGAAACGTACATCTGCGAACGCTTTGATTTGAAGTGAAAATTATAAGGTGTTGATTTTCAGTATCTTATGTTTTTTGGCACACTGATTGGAATAAAGTGGGCAAGGTTAAAAACAACAAGGTTAAATTTTTCCACTTTGGTCGGTGGAAACTCAAAATATCAACAACAATGAAAGTATTAGGTCACAAAAACATCTGGGCGCTAGCCGCCCTTCTTCTGGCGGGAACCGTCATTTCTTCTGCCAGAACCGCATCCCCTGAAGTATTAGTACAACCGGAAGCCATCATGGAATTCGAAGATGATCTTTCTTACATGGAAGACATTGAAGAATACGTGGAAGAATACCTCGATGAGATGATTCAGGAAGAGGTAGCTCCTACAGTGGTGAAGGTGTATGATGAGAATGGAGAATTAGTGCTGATTGAAGACACTTCAGACAATGAACTCAGTGAGGAAGCTATACGCCTGATCAGGCAGTCAGAGTTTCTTACTGAATATGATGATACCACTTATTATCGGTTAAATAGTTAGTTAGTAGTTTTAGTTTAAGGTTGATTAAGGGAGTCTCATACGGAGCTCCCTTACCTATTTTATAGGGGTATGTTTTTTAGTTCCCGGGATGAACCTGAGTTCTGTAAATTCCGGAAAAAGAATCTTTATAAACTGACTAATCTGAACCTCAGCACATCTCCTGGTTTCATCTGTGCGAGCTTGTCCAGGTCTTCCGTGACCACATTGACCAGGCGGGTGTAGCCACCCGAGCTTTGGGCATCGGCCATGAGTACAATGGGCTGACCGGCATTCGTCACCTGAATAGTGCCGGGGATAACACCCGAAGAAATCACCTCTCTGGCAGATTCGAAATGAGCCAGTTTCCCTTCCAGTTTATATCCCATGCGGTTAGAGTCATTGGACACTTTGAAATCCCGGCTGAAAAAATCACCAATCGTCAGGTTGGATATCAGACTGAACTCCGGTCCTGGCAGCACTCTGATGATATTAAGTGCCGTCAGCTCAGGTTGTTCCTCTTCATCAATAGCCAGGGGAGGGATCAGCTCTTCGTACTCAATTTCTAAAACCTGTTCTTTTTGGATAACGCTCTGTGGTGTCAGTTCAGAAGCTTTCGTAGCAGAGGCACTACAGCTCCCTAACCAGGGAGTAACCTGCCAGTCACCGCGAACAGCCAGGTAGCTTCTACAGCCAGTTACCGGCCTTCCGAAGCTGATCATATCCCCGTCCTCCACATCCAGCGTTTCATACATATCGACAGATTCCCCGTTGACCTTGGGAGACAGGTTTCCTCCTGTAATAGCGATTTGCCCTTCGCCCTCTATGCGGATACCAGGCCCCAGCAAAGTGATTTCCAACACAGGCCCGTTTTCATCATTGCCAACAAGGTAATTGGCCGTTCTGGCAGAAGCTTTGTCCATGGCTCCGTTTACCGGAACCCCCATGCCCTGATAACCCACTCTACCCTGGTCCTGAATGGTGGTTTGCAGGCCGGGTTTGACAAAATGCAATCTGATTTTTTCAGCCATAGCTCACCTCCGGTTCAAAGGTCCCTTCCTTTATTTCCTCCTCAATGGATATATATTCTTCCTGACTGATTGATTTGAATTGTACGTAGTCTCCGGGTTTGAGTAAAGCCGGTACTTCATTGTCGGGTCTGAAGGTGGCTACGGGTGTTTTGCCTATTAATTGCCAGCCTCCCGGAGCGTTTGTGGGATAAATCCCCGTTTGGTAACCCGCCAGGCCCACGGCACCTTCCTCAACCAGTCTTCTGGGATCAGTTCTTCGTGGGCAGTAGAGTGCTTTGGGCAATGAACCCAGGTAGGCAAAGCCCGCTATGAATCCAATCATAAATACCCGGAACGGAGCTGCTGTATGCTGCGCTATGATCTCTTCTGTGGCCAGTCCGGTGAACTCTGTCACGGCTTCCATATCCGGGGCATATGGTGCTTCATAGCAAACCGGAATATGGTATACAACCTTTGCTGCCTCAGGTTTGCCACCGGAGATATTCAGTGTTCCGATATGCTCTTTGAGTGTGTCAAAAGTGGTAAGTTCTGTGTCGAAGCCAACGGTGAGCGAGCAATAAGCCGGAATGGTAAAAGTCACACCAGGTAAATGTCGGATGGCCTCATCCAGGGCGATCACCTGGGCATTGATGACTTCATCAATCCTTTGATCCAGGTTAATCAGCAGGGCATTATCTCCGTAGGGTAGAATGATCATCTGGAAAAAGCTCTTTTTTCGATACCCGCAGCCTGTAGTTGTTCGGTAATAGCTTTGAGAATATCTACAGCTACCGGGTTATCTCCATGGATACAGAAACTTTTTGCGTTGATATTGACCCTGTCTCCGTCCAGAGTTTTGGTCTCATTTTCCAGGGTGATGGATACCACCTGGCTGGCGGCATCTTCGGCATTTCCGATGACAGAATTTTCTTTGAGCCGTGATCTGAGTTTACCATTGGCTTCATATCTGCGATCGGCAAAGGCTTCTGCTACAAAAGCCATGTCGGCTTCTGCGGCAATTTGTTCAACGTGGCTGCCGGCCAGCCCCATCACGATTAATTCGGGATCGATGGCCTTGATACCGGCTATCACTGTCGTGGCTTCAGAGGCATTGGCGGCTATTTCGTTATACAAAGCGCCATGAGGTTTAACGTAGGCCAGTTTTCCTCCTGCGCTTTCTACCATGCCTTTTAAGGCAGCCACCTGGTATTTGATATAGGCCTTCAGCTCTTCCCGTTTCATGGGAATGACCCTGCGACCGAAGCCCTGAAGATCGGGGTAACCCGGGTGTGCTCCGATTTGTACGCCATGCTGAAGCGCCATATCTATCGTTTTTTCGATATGGTAAGGGTCACCGGCATGCATGCCACAGGCTATATTGGAAGAGGTGATATGAGGAAAGATGGCGGCATCATTACCAATGCTGAAATTACCATGGCTTTCGCCCATATCGCAGTTGATATCGATCGATTTCATTCCTCCAATTTACAATTGTGAATGGGTTATAAAAACCGAAGCTGTGTGATTGGTAAGGTGTATTACCGGCCACTCGCCAAAGAGAATCAACTAATCAGAAATAAGCCGGCTGATCTTTTACATAAGTATTGAGAATTTCCTTTGTTTCATAGTCGAACATTAGCACCACAATATATTCGAAGTGAGGCAGGTCGCCTTTATATCCTTCTACATCAAGGAGCACATTTTGCGAGAATATCGCCATTTCAATTTCACTTGGCTCAAAGTGTCTTTTTCCAGAGAATGAACAATCAAACCTGTTGTTGAAAGACAGTCTAAGATAGGATACGCCCTGATGATCCAATAGTACGTGTTTTCCCCCATCCCTGAGCGGTGGATTTTCTTTGAGAGAAGCGTACTCAGAATCGAAATCTGATTTGGAACACGCAACTATAAGAAGTATCACAAGAAGAGTAATCAGGCAGAAAGGTTTTTGAGACTTCAATGGTTGGCTATGTTGAATTATCTGATGAACGTTGATCCGAGGTCAAATCTTGTCTGAGCAGCCCTAAAAACCAGATCATGATTTTTACCGGGTAATTGTGATTATATGTGGGTTAATAATTGGGAGCGACTACAGGAAGAGCGCAAAGCAGTTCAACCATTCAATAGACTATGACGCTTGATCTTTTTCCCTTTTCTTATCAGCCAGGCATGATAAGTACTTGGAACATCATGTGTCCAGGACGGGAGGACAAGAGTAATCAGAATTCGGTCTATATGGGAAACAAGCCCCATTATGATGGCGAGGAAAAACGGCCAGCCAGCATGATTGAAGCCTATGAGTGAGGTGAAGGCAATAAGCAGGGTAATACCCCAGAGCTTGGAAAGAAAGGCATGTGTACAAGTCTCCTTTCCGAATCGGATCAAACTGATGAAGTAACAGGCGATTTCCATGGATAAAATCACTCTGATAGCGATGCGGTTGTCATGAATAAGATCAGGGTAGAGCATCCAGGTAGCAATACCAATCGACAGCCAGAATATCATATCGGTTTGACTGTCCATGCGCCTGAGTCTGGCAGTAGAAATGTTTTGCTTTCTGGCAATGATACCATCCAGAATATCAGAGATTAACCCCAGATACATGAGTATCACAATATACACCCTGGCTTCATGTTCAAGCAGGTAAGCAAGTAACAGAATAACAGGTGCCAGAAACAGCCGAAAGGCAATCAGGGCAGTCGGTAGAGACATTTACTCCGAATAAGGACGATTACTGTTGATCCGGCCTGATAAAGTATACCTCCACAATTTTGCCACCGGCCATCTTGTACATGGCCATCACCCTCACGGGCTCTCTGGTTTTATCAAAGATCACAGATTCCTGATCAATCACCACATTCCCCAGCACCATTCGGTTAACGAGGGTACAGTGCAGGTCAACGGTATTCTGGAACATGCCGCTATACCGTGCTCTCATCTGGTCTTTTCCCTGAAACTGTAGCTGATTCGGGTGGTTGTAGATTTTTACGGTATCGCTGTAAGGTGCCAGAAAAGCTTCGATATTCCTGTTGTTGTAGGCATCGAGTTGTTGTTGGGCCAGTCTGGCAGCAGCATCACCGGTTTGAGCCATCAGGCCTGAGAGGCTGGTAAAGAGCATTACTAAGGTGAAAAGCTTCTTCATGAATTCATATACTTTTTAAGTGAGGAGAGCGCCTGTTGTCTGATTTTGTTCTTCATAAAGCCCGACCAGCCCAGGAGCATACCGGGAAGGCCCAGGGCCATAGACGACCACTTCCATAAATTAAAGGTGTCTTTGTGGTACACGATTTTGCCTTCTTCAATAATAAATTCAGCACTGATCTTATTGTGGACCAATCTGAGCGTTTTAGAAAAAGGATAGATCGCTTCCCAGTGAGCTTTGGCACCACCATTACTCACCTCGGTCACGTTATGACTGACTTTAAGCTCTTTGCCGCCACGCTCCACCAGCATGCTCCACATGGCTCTGGCTTCATCTCCGTTAAGCCGGCCAAAAGCCGGATCTTCGAATACAATATGTTCGGCATAGCATGCATTCATGGTGTCTGCATCCTTTTCCTTAAAGGCCTGGTAGAAGGTGTCAATCAGCGCCCGGTTCTGTTCAATAGTTGCCATAGATCTGAATCAGTGAGTAATATCGTAAATACGCTAAAAGGTACCTAGTGATTCACCGGCAGGATGAAGCAGCCAATTGTGTGGAGCGAAAGTATAGGTATTAGTACATGGTTAAACATCTGTAAATGAATTGTTTGTGGTAAATGAACAATTATGTGCTAAATTGATTAATTAATCAGGACCTGTCCTGATGCAACCGGATTGTTATGTTATTACGCAACAGATACCTCCTTTGTGGAATTTCCGTGATACTGATCGCCCTGATCGGATTAGCCTGTGACCCGGAGGATCCGTCTAATCTCGGCCCAAGCAACAGCCAGCAGATTTTCGGAGAGTGGCGACTCAGTGAAATCATCAGGAGTGGCTGCGATGATGCAGATAACAATTACAGGAGAGCTTGTGATGAGTGTCCGACACTTACCATGGACACAGATTATACTTTTCGTATCACCAACGATGACAAAGAGTTGATTACTCAGGGTACCTTCGATGTGAAAAACGATACGGATATCACCTTCGATCCCGGTATTTTTACGACTCAGGGTGTCTCCTCCGTACGATACAGTCTGATTACCGGAGCCATGAAATTCAACTACACCGATATGACTACGCTTTGTTCCGTAACGGAATCCTATCTGGTCAGCAGCGGAAATGCCGGAGGAGACTGAGAGATGTCTTAGTTTTTCTTATCTCATCCATTCATACGAATTCCACTGAATACTTCGCGTGTATCTGCTATTTTTCGGATACCGAATAAAAATTTACGTGCTATGACATTACGCGCCCTTATTTTTTGTCTTTCCTTTTTCTCTTCTCTTCTTCTTTCCGGCCAGCAACTTGACATGGATTTGCTCCATGGTATGAAGCCGAGAAGTATTGGTCCGGCTGGTGCCAGTGGTCGGGTTACCGCCCTCGATGTAGAACTTAAAAACCCCGACAACATTTATATGGGTTCTGCCGCAGGGGGACTGTGGAAATCTGAAAACGGAGGATCTACCTGGGAGGTGATTTTTGATGATGGTAAATCGGCTTCTATTGGTTCGATTGCCATTGACCAGAACAACCCCAACGTTATCTGGGTAGGGACCGGAGAAGGTAACCCGAGAAACAGTATGAACAATGGGGCAGGCATGTACAAAACCATTGATGGGGGACATACCTGGCAATTTCTGGGGCTTGAGAAAACTAATGGAATCCATCGCATTATTCTTCACCCTGACAACCCCGATGTGGCGGTTGTAGCTGCCACAGGTACTCCCTGGGGAGAAAATCCGGAGAGAGGAATTTATAAGACTACAGATGGCGGAAAAACCTGGCAGAAAACACTTTATGTAGATGAAAAGACAGGTGCTGCCGATTTAGTAGTTGATCCGTCTAACCCTAATAAACTGATTGCGGCTATGTGGGAGCACCGCAGATGGCCCTGGTTTTTTAAATCAGGTGGCCCTGGCTCAGGTATTTTCGTGAGCTTTGATGGAGGTGATACCTGGACAAAAAGAACGGCCCAGGACGGACTGCCCAAAGGAGACCTGGGGCGTATCGGACTGGCGATCGCACCTTCAGACCCTGACAGAGTGTATGCCTATGTGGAATCAAAATCCAATGCCATCTTCAGGTCTGATGATGGTGGCTTTACCTGGAGACAGGCATCAAAAGCCAAAGACGGTGGAATAGGAGGCAGGCCTTTCTATTATGCCGATGTGTATGTAGATCCGAAAAACGAGAACAGGGTCTACAGCGTACATACGACAATTACCTCGTCTGAAGATGGAGGTAAAACCTGGCAGACCTTTGTGGCGGGCAATAAGGTGCATACCGATCACCATGCCTGGTGGATTCATCCTGAAGATCCGTCCTTTATTCTCAATGGCCATGATGGCGGCCTGACTATCACACGGGATCGTGGTAAGAACTGGCACTTCGTGGAGAGCCTCCCGCTGACTCAGTTCTATCATGTAAGAGTAGACAATGAAATACCTTATAACGTATATGGTGGCTCCCAGGACAATGGCTCCTGGCGGGGTCCCAGCCAGACCTGGTTCAAAGGCGGAATCCGTAACTTCTACTGGCAGCGACTCAGCGTGGGAGATGGTTTTGATATGGTACCTAATCCACAAGACAATCGATATGGCTGGTCTATGGGACAAGGCGGCAACCTCAATTATTACGATCGCCAGTCTGGCCTGCTCTACAAAGTACAGCCAACCCATCCCGATGGCATACCACTCAGGTTTAACTGGAATGCGGGTATAGGGCTGGACCCGCATGATAAATCAGTGGCCTACTATGGCAGTCAGTTTCTGCACAAAACGAATGATCAGGGTCAGACCTGGGAGTTGATTTCTCCCGACCTGACCACAAACAATCCGAAAAAGCAGGACACCAAAACCGGAGGCCTCACACTGGATGCAACCCAGGCAGAGAACCATACCACCATTATTTCTATTGCTCCCAGTCCGGTAAAGGCAGGCATTATCTGGGTGGGTACGGATGATGGAAACGTTCAGGTAACCCGCGATGGTGGTAAAACCTGGCAGAATACGGTCAGGAATATGAAAGGATTGCCGGCAGATTCCTGGGCAGCCCAGATTCAGCCTTCAACCTATAATGAGGGAGAGGCCTTTGCCACTTTCGATAACCACAGAATCAACGACTGGACTCCCTATGTATATCACACCAAGAACTTTGGCCGTACCTGGACAAGACTGGTGGACGAAACGGATATGAGAGGTGCCACTCTGAGCTTCCTGCAGGATACCAAAGTACCCGAATTAATGTTTACCGGAACGGAGTTCGGGCTATGGGTGAGTACGGATGCCGGAAAAAACTGGACCCAGTGGACCAACGGCTATGGCAGTCTTCCTACCCAGGATATGGTGATTCAGGAAAGGGAAAATGACCTGGTGATAGCTACTTTCGGCCGGTCCTTTTACATACTCGATGATATTGAGCCACTAAGGGCTATGGCAAAATCTAAAAAACTGTTGGATGAAGCAGTGCATGTGTTTGATGCACCGAATGCCTATGAGGCCATACTGGGAGAGTCCATCGGCTATCGCTTTGGTAAGGTAGGGGATGCCCTGTACGAAGGTGAAAACAAACCGTACGGAGCCCTGATTACCTATTATCTGAAAGAGGCCGATGAAGATGCCAGGGCTTTGAAGGATCGCGTGAAGATTGAGATATCTAATGCTTCCGGTGAGGTGGTCAGAACATTGTATCGTACCCCGAAAGCCGGTATCAATCGCTTTAACTGGCGACTGGAAAGAAATGGAGTAAGAAACCCGGCAAGAAGCAAGCCCGTCCGTCCGGGAGCGCCTTCAGGAGGAATGGCCGTAGTACCGGGCATGCACACCATCAAAGTAACCTATCAGGGAAACTCGAGTGAGGCAAAACTACCGGTATTAAAAGACCCCAGGCTTGAGGTGACACAAGCTGAAATGCAGGCAAAAAATGCTATGATTGAACGCTTGATGGCGGCCCAGCAAAAAGTGACCGATCTGGCCGATGCGCTCAGAGATGCGAGGGCCAGTGTAGAAAGGATTAACAAGCGGGTGAAGGACCAGGATAAGTTAAATGATGCCGAGCTGGAGAAAAGAGGGAAGGCGATGTTGAAGGAACTGAATGATCATTATTATACCATTATAAGCAAGCCGGTGCAGGGAATCTATCGTGATCCGAATATTATCACCAATGCTATGTTTGGCGTGATGAGCAAGCTTCAGTCGGTGCAGGTGCCGGTAAGTGCCAATCAGGAGACTTCTTTGCAGCAGTTTGAGGCAAAAGTAAAGGCCTTTGAGGAGGCGGTTCATAAAACTATGAACTCAGATTATAAAGCTTACCTGGCCTATGTCAAAGGCAGTGGTTTAACGCTGGTCGATGATTTTTAACCATGGCTTTTCGCTTCTGAGAAATGAGATCAGAAAATCAGAAAGCCCGGACTTTATAGCAGGTCCGGGCTTTCTTTTTATTAATACTAAAACTACTTGTCTATTGTTACTCCCTGGTGATCATGATCTGTTTCCTGGTGATTCCTTTGGAATTTCTTATATGCAGGAAGTAGTGTCCGGCATTTACAGGAATATCTCTGGTGTTAAACTTTTTGCCAGCTGCCATTTCACCCTGATACACGAGCGAACCGGTTACTGCATTGTATAGTTTGATCTGAGAGGTTTCGTCAATTCCTGACTTTTCTAAGTCGGCACTATTCAGGTCGTTGCCTGATCTGTTGAAGCCAAAACCAATAGGGCCTATCGGAATCTCACCACCGGAGCTACATCCGCCAACGGGCCTGCTTACGACAAAGTTTCTCTGATCCCAGTCACTTACACCACAGGTGGTGACTGCACGAACCCTTACATAATGGCTGCCATAATAGCCCAGTGGCCAGTCATCCTGAAGGCTCAGGTCTACTACTGCAGGGCCCGGGCCGTATGAACGCTGGACAGAGGTATACAGATCAGATTGCCATTCGAAATAAAGCGTGCCCGGAGGCAGGGAACCGGCATTGAACTGTATAGGCTGATCAGGAATCTCTCTGCAGATAACGCTGGGTGTTACCAGGGTCAGTCCATTTCCCTGTGGGTGAAGTGGATTATACGGCTGGGTCACATAGCCCAGGAAAGGGGTAGCAGCACCAGAACCTACGGCAAGGTCTTTGGTAATAGTAAAATCTCCCAGACAATAAGGGTGAGAAGAGGTCAGGTGCACCGTAGCGGTTACTGTGCCGGTATAGTTACCCACTCGCGTTACAGTCACTGAACTGCCAGAGCCTGTATTAGGTGTCACCGCATTGGAGGGAGAAAAGGTCCAGTTCATAGTATAGCCGTCAGGAGCATTTTCTATTTCCACTGTAGTGGGAGCAGAGCAGATTTGTACATCCGGTATAAAGGCATCTGATACTTTGGTGAAAAAGCCATCATTGGTGTATGAGGCATTTCCCGAAGAAACTGAGAGACCTCCTCCGCTGCCGCAGGGTTCAAAATCTACAGACCCTTTGAATTGCCCTGTATGAACGAAGGAACCGTTGCGGAAGGCCAGACCTCTTGAAAGAGTATAGGCGCTGTTGTTGCCATGAGTCGTTGATTTTCCCCAGCGGAAGGTATTGTCTGCATTGTAGCGAACGATGGCATGTGCATCACTGTCGGTACTCCAGAGTCTCTGAGAACCGGTACCCGCCAGAAAGTTGGTGCTACCCATGTCTCCGCTTACCAGGTATCCTCCCTCGTCATCTGCTTCCACTTCGGTAATGCCAAAGTCTGCTATGAACTTGGAGTAAACACCTTGTAGGTTGGTGTTCAGTTTTCGGATATAACCTCCGCGAATCTGGGCGTTATTGTTATAGGCTCCTCCTGCCAGTACATAGCCATCTTCGGTTATATCGATACCATTACCTGAACTACTTGTGCTGGAAAAGGGAAAACCTGAGAGTTGTGTTGCTTTTACTTTCAGCCCACCTGAGGTCACTTTCAGGATAAAGGCGTTACCATTGGAAGAGTTGTAGGTGAGTCCAAGAAATACACCAAAGTCTGTAGAGCCTTTGAAGTCACCTGTGAGGAATATATTACCGGTGTTCTCATTAACGGTAATATCGTTTACATCAACCTGCCCCTGGCCTAAACCAGAATTCTGCTGCCCGAAAGACGTTATCCATTGAGAATTACCATTGAGGTCAAAAGCGGCCATAAATCCTTTACCATTGCTGGCAGAAAGGTTTGCCAGACCAGATGGTGTGGTTAAGGTGCCTGAGGTGAATTTTCCTCCAACGAAAACGCGGTTAGCCCCGGAGTTAACAGCAAGAGATTGCAGACTCTTCGAGCTACCTCCGGTGAAGTTTTTATGCCAGATATAGTAACCGGTTGAAGAATACTTGGCCAAAACCGACTCATAGCCGGTGACTGAAGATCCTGCCGGATTCAACTGTATCTGATTACCGGCATCGAGCAAGACATAAACATTGTTGTTTTGATCTACCTCCAGCTGTTGTGCAAAATCATCACCTGTGCCGGTAAATACTCTGTGCCATAGGTAATTACCGTCTCTGTCATATTTTGCCAGAAAGGCATCTGTACCAGTCGGATTGGAATGAACCGCTGTGCCCGCTCCGGGGTCAAAATCAGTCGTACCAGCAATCACACCCAGTATGTAAACATTGTCGAAACTGTCAATGGCAGCATCTGTTACCGTGTGGAAGTCACTACCGGAAGTGTATCCAATCTTACTGGCCCAGTTTACTTTTTGCGCATTCAGATAACAAGTGCACAGAACCAGTAAGGATAAAATTAAATGTAGTTTTTTCATCATAGACTATTCTTTTAAGCTCTTGTCACTTAGTAGAGCCATGATTGAAATAGTGAGCAAAAACGATGAAAAAAAATTGAATATGACCTCTCGTGAGAGACTAGTTGGTGTTTCAGACTGCAAAGAACCGGAGTGATTTTCGGGAAAAGAAAAAGGGCAAATTCTATAAGAATCCGCCCTCTGAATGCTTAACTGATTTCAGTGCGCCTAGTCAATGCCAGGCCCCTGAACAGGTACAATATGGCAGCAGTCATGGCCAATTACGAAGTCCTGTTGCAATACTATTTCATCGTTTTTCAGCCCTATAAACCTGATGCCTGTTCCGCTGGAAGCCAGCTGATCCATCTGGGCATCGGTGATGACTGTATAAAGTCCCTGATTCAGTTGGACATCCTCTTCAACAAAGGAGTAAGTCTGTCCGTTATCGAGGTTTTGCGAGTAGTAGGAATCCAGAATAATAGCATTACCCTGGTTGTCAGTAGGGGCATAGGTAAATGTCACAAATACCTCGGTACACCCTATGTCATTACTGCACTCAAGAGGCTGAGAATCTTCCACACACCCCTGGATGATGAACATCATCACTATCAATGCTGCTAAGCCTGTCTTTTTCATATTGCTTTCTCTTGTTTCTAACCTAGACATAGGCTGTCTTCCGGAGGTTGGAATAAATTCAAAAACATTTCATTCAAACAAGCGTTTCTGTGATCATAATTCTTTATTTAGTGAAGTGATGTCTTGAATAATTTTATTTCACTTTAATGGAAAAAAATTAAAGTAAAGGTTTTTCAGGAGCTTGTTATGGAATGAGTTTTGCAGATATAGAGAGTATGGAAGGTCCTCCTAGCCTAACCGGGACCTTCAGGCCGGTGTCGCTTGTCCTGAGAGAGAAGTACACCGGCTTCTTTTTTGCCCCTGGCTTAAGGTAGCGCAATGAACCAGACTGCTCCGCTTTTGGCCAGAGCCATGCAATCAGTTAAAGCTTGTTATATTTACTTTGCTTTTTATCAAACAACCGTTAATCATGCGTAAACTCTCTCTTTTTCTTTCTATCGTTTTTCTATCATTTATTGTATTCAGTGCCTGCCAGTCAGCAGGAGAAACTGAACAAAAACAGGATGGTCCTCAGGATGCCCGATCTGCCATGTATACCAAAGTAAGGCTGGCCACCGACCTGGGTACCCTGAGTGAAAAACAGGAACAGATGATTCCCATTCTGATTGAAGTGGCTCAGATTATGGACGGAATCTTCTGGCAACAGGCTTATGGAGATAAGGAGGCTTTTCTGAATGGAATCAGTAGCCAGGACGAGCGCGACTTTGCTGCGATCAACTATGGCCCCTGGGACAGGCTGAATAACAACGAACCTTTTGTGAGCGGGGTAGGAGAAAAACCGGCCGGAGCCAATTTCTACCCAACCGACATGACCAAAGAGGAGTTTGAGGCAGCCGATTTATCTGACAAAACTTCTTTATATACCATTTTGAGAAGAAACGAAGCGGGTGAACTCTACACTATACCTTACCATGAGGCTTTTGCAGAAGAAACAAAAAGGGCTTCAGACCTTTTGAAAAAGGCGGCTGAGCTGGCCGAAAACCAGGAATTGAAGAAATATCTGAACCTCAAAGCGGAAGCCCTGCTCACTGATGAATACAGGGAGAGCGACCTGGCCTGGATGGATATGACTACCAATCAGATTGATATTATTACAGGACCGACTGAAACCTACGAGGATCAGCTTTTTGGTTATAAAGCCTCACATACCACCTATGTGTTGGTAAAGGACATGGAATGGAGCGCCCGCCTGGCAAAGTATGCAGCTTTGTTGCCTGAGCTGCAAAGAGGTATTCCGGTACCTGATGCCTATAAGGCCGAAGAGCCGGGGGCCAATTCTCAACTGGCGGCCTTCGATGTTATTTATTACGCAGGTGATTGTAATGCGGGTAGCAAGACCATTGCGGTGAACCTGCCAAATGACGAGCAGGTACAGCTGGAAAAGGGTACACGCAGGTCGCAGTTAAAGAATGCCATGCGGGCCAAGTACGACAAAATTCTTTTGCCCATTACGGATGTATTGATCGACAAAGACCAGCGCCAGTATATCACCTTCGATGCCTTTTTTGCCAATACTATGTTCCACGAAGTGGCTCACGGATTGGGTATCAAAAATACCATCAATGGCCGGGGTACAGTTCGCTCCGCCCTGAAAGAGCATGCTTCAGCTCTGGAGGAGGGCAAGGCAGATGTACTGGGCTTGTATATGGTTTCCAAACTGCATGAAAAAGGAGAGATAGAGGGCGACATGAAGGAGTATTATACCACCTTTATGGCTTCCATTTTTCGTTCGGTGCGCTTTGGGGCATCCAGCGCCCATGGTAAGGCCAACATGATTCGCTTCAATTACTTTCAGGAGCAGGGAGCCTTTACCCGTGGTGCAGCTACCGGTACCTACAAATTAGATTATGATAAGCTGAGGGAAGCCATGAACTCGCTTTCTGAGATTATACTGACCCTTCAGGGAGATGGTGATTATGATGGCGTAGCCACGCTGGTAGACGAAAAGGCTGTGATAAAGGAGCAGCTTCAGTCGGACCTGGACAAGCTGGCTTCTCAGGGAATTCCCGTGGATATTGTCTTTGAGCAAGGCGTGGAAGTACTGGGGCTGTCAGATCAGTAGTGCTGCACCACTTCAGGTTGACGGTCTGCTTTCTCAGCCAGTTGCCGATCATACTGATTTACTCTGTAACCGAGTCTGAGGGAATAAAAATCTACCAGGATGTGCATCAGAATCGGGGCCCAGAGAGAGTCAGTGAAATAATAGGTGACTGACCAGAGCAGACCCAGGCCCATGGTCTGGATCATATTTTTAAACCGGGTACCTGCATGCCCCAGGCCAAACATGATATTTACCAGCAAAATGGCATAAACAGGAGTGATATAAGCGAGCAAAAATTCGTAGAAGAGGCCTCTGAAAAGAATTTCTTCACAGATGCCGGCTGTGATGGACAGAAGAACTGACCACTTGTACTCCTGTTCATTTTTAGGAACGATGTACATGACTTCCTTCAGTCGCTTTTTGGCTTTGATCAGCCTTTTTTCAGGGTATGGCAGCAGCCTTACCAGGTGGTATCCCGTAAAGGTGGCTGCTATCAGCCCCAGTACACTCAGTGGATTGGTAAGAAAATGCAGCCCTGTGGAGATAAATCCAGCTTCCTGCAGGCCTAAAATTATAAGTACCGGAAGACACATGCCCCACTGCATTACCAGAATGCTCTTATAAGTCTGGACCAGGAGCTGAGGATTATCCTGCAGATAGGTCTGGGTCTTTTTGGCTGTTAACAGGGCGTAGGCAGGTAAGATGACACCTGAGAGTAAAGCAAAGAATATCAGACCGTAATTCATGAGGTTTCCTCCTTATCGTTTTCAGGGCTGAGGTTTTCTACCAGCTGCTTCCAGATGCGCTCCCCATTGCTTATCAGGTACTTGTTCTTTACCAGTTCGCCATCTTCATCATCTTCTGATAAGATAATGGGCTTGATCATGACGGCATGCTTTTGTTCTATGTCTCTCAGGTCAATGTTCTCCTCTTTCAGCCTTTCCATGACTTTCTCACGAATAACATCCATCTCCAGAGTATCATGGGTAACCATGAATATTTTACTCTGTCCTTTTATGCCGGCCTTTACTTTTTGGGCAATGGTTTTCAGGTCATCCGGGGAGTAATGATGCAAGCGCTTAAAAGCCCTGGAAAATGTTTCGTAGTCATTGTAGCCCAGAGAAACAGCCAGGTCCTGCACACTGCCCTGACCCTGTGTAATGATATCATAGGCTTTGGTAAGTCTGAGCCGCTCTATGAACTTTTGGGGAGTAGCACCGGTCTCTTTCCTGAATACGCGGTGAAATCTGGATAGCGACAGGCAGGCCTTTTCCGCAAGCACCTCAGAGCTAAGAGATTCACCCAAGTGGTCTTCTATATAGTCTAAAACCTGTTGTATAGATTCCCTCATCCTATACCAAAAATACAGGGAATCAGAGGAATAGCGTATGACGAATTCTGCTGAATTCAGTCTATCCGGAAACGAGCCTGAATTTCGAAGCGAAGTTTGATTTGCTTAAAACCAATATCATCGGAGTTAATGGCCTCTTCCATTTTAAACGATCTGTTGGCGTAAATTGTACTTGGATTGAAAGGGATATCAGAAATCTCTCTGATCAGAAGGGGCTTCCCCAGCTTAGACTCCACGACAGACAAAAGTGCTTCTGCCTTGTTTTTGGCTGCGAGCAGGGCCTGCTTCTTTACTTCCAGTCTGAATTCAGACAATTGGCTGTGTGTAACTTTTGATATACGCTGATGCTGTATATCCAGGTTTTCGAGACGATCCGTAAAGGTTCTTAGTTCTTTCGGGGTTGCAAACGTGAGTTCATAAGTCTTACTGGCGAAGGCTTTTCGTTTTCTTTTGGTGTTGAAAGCACTGGCCGAGATATCTGAAATCCTGATATTCTCCTCCTTAATACCGCTGGCATTGACCGCTACCAAAAAACCGCCTTCAATGTCTTCAATGGAGACCAGTTTTCTGTCCCTTTCGTACTCTCTGAGTACCACGGTATAAACAATGATGTCTGGTGTGACCTCCATTTCGGCAGAGCCAGTCACCTCAATATACGGATCCGTCTCCTGGTCCTGTGCCAGGGGAGCTTTTACGAGCACACATAGTAATAGGGAAGAAATAATGGCTTTGTACATAGTGTTCTGTGTTTAATGAATCGAATCGTTTAATGAATATACTTTTCCTGAATAAACCATTTATGAGCCCTCTGTATTGCCTCTTCAATGGTCAGGTCCGGCTCGTATCCCAGCTCTGTTTTGGCTTTGGTACCATCCAGGTGTTGTCCACCGGCAAGTACAGCTATGGCCGTTGATGAGAGTGTGGGAGGATTTCCTTTGAGGAGGGTATAACGTATCTCCTGAAACTTTGATATGACTCTGGCCAGCCCCAGGGGGAGTGTCTTAGTAAGCAATGGTACTTCTGCCTGCTTGCAGATAGCCGCTACCAGGTCTTCTGTGGTTGTGTTCTGGCCTGTAATGAGGTAGCGTTGGCCGAAACGGCCTTTCTCCAGGGCTAGTAGTAACCCCCGGCCTGCATCCCGGGCATAAACCACATTGCGGTCTCCCTTGACATAGGCAGGCAGTGTCTGGTTTGCCAAATCCACAATCAGTCTTCCGGTGGTGGGGCCGTAGTCGTACTCCCCGAAAGTCATGGGAGGAATACCAATAACAACGGGAAGTCCTTCTGCCGCTGCGTCCCGGGCCATCTTGTCCATCAGCCACTTTACCTGCACGTAGGGGGCAGGATTTTCGGGAGGCTGATTGTAATAGAGCTCCTCATGTCCCGGGCCGGTTTTGGCCCTGGGCATTGCGATGGCACCTCCCAGGTACAGCGCACGTTTAATACCGGCTTCTTTTACTGAATCTAAAAAGAACTGCATCTGGAGCCTGGCGGTCTTGATTTCCTGAGAGAGTGGTTTGGGAAGAGTAGGGTAGTAGGCAGCGCAATTCGCTACCATGTCCAGGCCCTCCATAGCCCGGATGAGACTGCCGCGATCATTCAGGTCGGCCACCCGCCCGTCATAGGTGAGGTCTGCAATGCGGCTCAGGTCTGAGCTGGCCCGGTGAATAATGGTGACTTTATATTGCCTGAGCTGGGCTGCGATAGCCAGATGATGTCCAAGCATACCCGTACCTCCGATTATTCCTAACTTCATAAATCCACTTATTCTCTCTGAGGATAAGATACCCACATAAACTTTGATATGCGACCCCTGAGAAAGGAATAAGCAAAAGGAATTCTCTGCTCGTTGTAAGAACAACAAGTCAACCAGAGCGGGCTATTCGATGTACCTAGTCCTGATCTGCCTCTTCTTCGTCAGAGTCACGATAAGGGTCCCTTTCGTCCTCCTCCTCGCGTTTCTCCTCATACTCCGACTTGACTTCTTCTCTCAGGTTTCCCTCATCATCATAGTCTTCATCATCTTCTATGAGCTGCTGGGCTTCTGAGATGGTCATCCTCACCAGGTAATACTTTTCCGGTGTTTCGAAAGGCAGAGCCGATACTCTTTTGCCTTCTCTGTTAGTGAATGAGACCAGGTGATCTTCAAAGCCATAGGGATACTCAAGCTTGATTTGCTCCTGTATGGCTCCGTCTAGTTTTTCGTAGTCCTTTACTACACGGGGTTTACTCGTTACAACTGCCATGGTACTGATAGTTTGGTTAAAACAAGTTCAGCTTTCAGCAAAAAATTGTTGTGATGCTAATATCAAGAAACTGTAAAATCTAAACAGTCAGGATGCGAATCTCCCTTACTGTACCTGCTGTAGATTGTATTACCCGGTTATCTTGATGGAGACAACAAGCACTTCGTTTTCCTTTCTAATGCCTGGTATAGCAATAGGTGGAGGAAATTGACATTACAAACGAATCAGTATCCCTTACCGTTCAGGTCGATAATTCCCGATGGCCAGTTATAGGAAGAGGGATAGATCATGACATAGTCATCCCAGAAAGGATTCTTTTCCGGATCATCGGGGTCGGTGCGATTGACGAAAACATTAGTCACGCACTTACCATTGAATTTCTTATAGAAGTCAGGAACGCCTGTCTGAAAGAGGCATACATCAGCATTACTTTTGTCTACGGCATCAAAGCAAGCCTCCACCAGTTTTCTGCCAAGGCCCGACCCTCGCGCTTCAAGGTCTACGCAGACACTGCCCAGGCCCATGATTTTAATACTTCCTTTACTCGTGTGAATCACACGGGGGAAGATTTCAGCATAGCCCAGTAGCTTTTGATCAAAGGCAAAAAACGCCTGTCTCCCGACACTCCTGTTTCGGTATGTCCTGACTTTTTCTGCTTCGCTTCTAAGGTCCGGTTTTTTGGTAGGCCAGGTAGCATATTCCAGCGCTATGGCTGCCAGTGCCAGATCATCCGGCACTTCGGCATTAGGTATTTGTTGAATTTCCATTCAGGCAGGATGGGAAGTTATTTTTAGTTCTTGTTCGCGCTGATAACGCTCCATACCCAGCTCTATTAATATATCCAGTAATTCGCTGTAGCCGATACCCGTGGCATCCCACATTTTCGGGTACATGCTCACCTCGGTAAAGCCGGGTAACGTATTGATTTCGTTGATGATCATGGTGCCGTCCTCCATTACAAAAAAGTCGACCCTGGCCAGACCTTCACAACCACAGGCGGTAAAGGCATCGCAGGCCATTTTCCTCATCCGGCTTATCTTGTCATCAGTGAGCTGAGCCGGGATATGCAGTTTGGCAGCCTCCTTACTGATGTACTTGGATTCAAAGTCATAGAAGGTGTCGCTTTCCATCACAATCTCTCCCGGGTAAGAGGCTTTGGGGTCTTCATTTCCCAATACGGCACATTCGATTTCACGGCCCACTATATTCGGCTCAATGATGACTTTGATATCGTATTCAAGGCCGTCTTTCAGTCCGGCATCATAATCGGCCTGGTTGGTGACTTTGTGAACCCCGACAGAAGATCCAAGGCTGGCTGGTTTGAGAAAAAGGGTATCCGTGTCCAGCGCCTTGCAGGCCTCATCATAGCTGTAGGGCGTGTTTTTAGTGGCACAAAGATAAGGGGCAATACCAATGCCGGCATCTCGTAGCAGCCGTTTGGTCACATCCTTGTCCATACAGACACCTGAGCCGGTTACACCGCAACCTACAAAGGCTACATTGACCATTTTGAACAGGCCCTGAATGGTGCCGTCTTCTCCGAAAATACCGTGCAGAATGGGAAAGGCGAGATCAATCTCTTTTTCAATTTTTCCTGAATCTGTATTCAATACCCTGGCTCCCTTACTACCGGGAATCAGTGTGATCGGAGTATTGTCAGTCGCATCAGGATCAAGTTCCGGGAGTAACCACCAATGGCCTTTAAGATCTATCTTGATGAGAATCAGCTCATAGCGGGCCCGGTTGATCTGACTCAGAATACCGCGGGTAGATCGGATAGAGATAGAGTGCTCGGTGGATTTTCCACCAAAAATCAGGGCGACTTTCAGCTTGGACATGACAAAAAATGATTACTGATTCAATAACGACAAGCAGCCAGAAAATTCATAGCAAGGCCATAGTTTTTTGTTTCCGGATTAAGCCCGGGGAGCATAATGGTTTTAATCAGTGAGTTCAGAAATCTCTGCTTCAATTGCTTCGAGGAGTTTCAATACATTTCTCTTCTCTCTTTCATAGAAGTTACGCATCACCGCTCTGCTGTAATTCATGTTTTCGGTGAGGAGCATAAACTCATGATCCTGTCTTTTTTTATAGCTGGCAGGGTAATCTATACGTCTGAGCCTTTTATTGGTATAGTAGGAAGGTCGCATTTTGGATATTCTCTGGTTCAGAAGCGGAGCATAGTTTCGATAAAACCTGAAGGCTTCTTCGCCCTCCTCCAGTCTCACCATAGACTTGAATGTAAAATCATAAAGGTTGATGATTTTGAGTCTGATGGAATCATTGGAAATAAGCTGGACTCCCTTTGATTTGAGTGTTTCATAGGCTCCCGTATTGGGAGTGAAGGTGTAGTCAATCAACGCATTGGTATAGTAATAGGCCGTTGAGTCGGTGGAAGTGAGCTCACCATTGATAAAATTCACCAGCTGGGTTCCGGAACGCATGCTGGAAGCATGCCCGCGGCTATTGGATTCCATATCTTCCAGGGTAGACAGCAGACCATTGTGGAGTTCTCTGAGCATCTTTATTTCATCTATCCGCTCCAGCCGGCTTTTATTCCAGCTGTCAAGAGAAAAAGCCACCGTAATGCCTATGAAAATTGACAGGATTTCGAGAAAGAAGGAACGCCAGGATACTTTTCTGCTTTTTGACATAGAACTAATTTAACGGAAAAAGAGGTCATTTAGCTTCCGGAGACTTAATTCGTCCTGATCATTTCCACCATGCATTCATAAAAGGTTTGCCGGGTAATCTTAGAGCGTAGCCAGGCATAGAATATCATGGCCTGTAAATCCTCTTCTCTGCGGGGAACCCACTCCCAGGAAACCTGTACCTTCTTTTCAAGGTCGGCCAGGTTCAGAATTTCCTCTTCATACACAATGCGTTTGATCAGTGACAGAAATGTGGCGGCTCTTTTGTATCGCTTCTGATTGAACAAGCCTGTGTACTTTCTTTCAATGGACCGGATTTTGGATTCCGCCAGGTCTTTTTGTCCCGCATCATTAAAGAGCAATACAGCCATGAGGTCGCGTTTCAACAACCATTCTATACCCAGGTGATTTTTATACCAGGTATCTGTATGGTCATAGGTGTTGAGCAATTGCATACAGCGCCTGTAGTCTTGCTGATAAAAGTGGTAGATACCCAGGTTGGTAATGACATTGCCTTTTACTCTTTCGGGAAGCTTCTGTTGAACCAGCTCTTCAAGCAGTGAGACAGACTCATTCAGGCCACCCAGGAAAATAAGATTGGCAGCCTTGAGCTGATTGACTTTGATGAGTGAGCTCTTCTGGAAATGCACCGGGGTTTGTGCCAGGTGGGGCGTAAGTAAATCCAGGTAATGCATGGACTCACTGAACTTCTTGGTCCGGTACTTTGTGTGTGCCAGCATAATGAGTAGCTGGACCATGTAATAATGATTTTCCTGCCGGGTGAGGGAGAGATAGCATCGCTCGAGTGTAGGCTCAAAAGCATGAAACTCCTTACTTACCACCACCCACTGGCGCAGGGTAGACATAAGTGAGAAAAGGATTTTAGGACTTTCTCTGCTCAGCCGCTTCATTTTAAAGTCTGTCAGTGTTTCGGTGAGTATATCTTCAAAAGATACTTCCTGTCCCTGTCTTCGGGCACTTAAAACCCGCTCTTTTAATACGGCCTGCAGTACAATGATCTTTTCAGACTGCCTGAGCTTATCACTGTTTTGCTCATAGCGTGCTGTGATATAACTCAGTTCGAGATCATCGTTGAGGTGGCAGTATTCTATCTGGAGCAGGTAGATGGTGTTGAGCAAATCGAAGAGCTCATATTGCAGGCCGAAGTGCTCTGCCCGTAGGAGCAGTTTCCATCCGGCAGCTGACAGTCCCTGCTGAAAAAGATATTTTGCCATGGTGTAGATGGCATTGACCCTGCCGGCTGCAGTGGCATCCTGATCCATGGACTTGAGAATAACGAATTCAGACAGGTGTTTGTACAGTCGCTTTCTCAGTGTATGATAGGCATTGTCATTCACCCCTAACTGATCTTTCAACCGGCTGGTGTCACTTTCTCCGGATGACAGCAGACCAAATAGTGCCAGGTCTTTGCGCCCCTTTTTCTGACGGCTTCTCTGAATGAAAAACCGAAAGTCCCGATGGTCTTTTTCGTCAAGTGAGGTAATTACATCTTCCAGAAAGCGCATTTTTAAAAATACGTTTTAATAAATTAAAATTTGTTTTAATGGATAGAAAGGTTGATTTAAGAAATATTATAAAATACGTTTTTTGAAAAAACTGGCTGGAAACATCCGTTCAGGGGCCGGATGTTTGGATAAAATTAGTCGTCATGAAAGATTTTATTCAAAAGTATTGGATCAATGCACTCGGTCTGGGTTTGTTGTTTACTGCCTTACTGTATTTTCTGAAGCTGGCCGTTGCCAACGGATGGTTTCCTATTGAGCTAAGGCTGGCCTTGTCAAGCCTGCTGGGTTGTTCGGGACTGTTTTTTGGTTTTAAGATGGTCCATCAGCAAAGACCCGTAACCGGGCAGGTGCTGGCAGGTCTGGGAACAGCCGTTTTGTATGCCACCATTGGCTATATCAGTTTCTCTGAAGAGCTGCTGTGGTCCAGTAGTTCACTGCTCATTGCCATGATAGGGGTGAGCTCTGTCGTATCAGGTCTGGCCGTCAGACAGGATCAGCGCATTTTATTCGCTCTGAGCATCCTGGGAGGACTTATCACACCCTTCGTGATCAAGGCCTCAGCACAGCTGGATGTGCCTTTATTCATTTATGTGCTGATCCTCAACGTAGCGGCCATTTATGCCGGTATTTCCAAAGGCTGGAAAGAAAACATGCTGATTGGTTTTGTACTTACCATCGGCTTATTCAGTTCTTATTACTTCCTGTTCGATCCCGTTAGCTGGGAGAGACCCTTTACCTATTGTACCATCATGTTTGTGGTATTTATGGTAGGCTTTGTCATTACTCCCTTCCGTGAAAACGAAAAGTATGATGGTCTGGAACTGATACTGGGCATCTTCAACGGGGTCAACTTTATTTTGTGGAGTTACTGGATCTTCGATCAGTTTTCCATTCCCTACGTCACGCCACTCCTCATTGTCGGAACATCTTTTCTCACCCTGGCCTGTCTGATCTATTACCGCAGCGAAAAGAGAGGAATCGCAGCTTTTGGTACCTATATGGCTCTGGCGCTGATATCGCTGGGAGTGGCCGGAAACGACCTGGGAATGCTCTATCAGAAAGGTGGGATGAACTATGTGATTACCGCTATGGTCTGGTTGCTGCTGATAGGTGCTGTATTCACAATAGGTAAAAAACTGAAAGACCGTCAGCTGTTCTTTGGCTCGCTGGTTGGTTACTTCTTTCTGATTGTGTATTGGTTTGCCAGGGCCTGGGAGGTAGACTGGTTGCCCGTACTAGGGGTGGAATACATCCCGTTTTTAAATGCCGGAGCGCTCGTCTGGTTAGGTCTGATCATACTGGGCTTCAACTATGCCATTGATGTCAGAAACGGAGGCGAGTCGCTGCTGGCCTGGGGTGGGAGAGGTACCGCCTCTGCTTTACTTGCCCTGATCAGTCATATACAGATCGGTGGATTGCTGACCATACAGGTAATGAACCTCTGGGAAGCTTACGATATGAACTGGCTCAATCGTGACCTGACACTTTCAGCCTGCTGGTTTGTATACGCCCTGGTACTCTTCTTATGGAACAGCCGATTGCCACATGCCATGTTCCGCTGGCTCGGTGGTGCAGTACTTCTTTTCTCTTCCGGCAAAGTTTTGCTCTGGGACCTGCAGGGAGAGTCTACCACACAGAAAATTCTCTTTCTGTTATTCCTGGGAGGAATTACCCTTTTGATCGGAAGAATCAGAGCCAGAAAGAATGCACAGCAGACCGCTGAAAATGAGATAGTTCCACTGGAACCATAGACAATTCCCTTGGGCAGGGGTCCTCCACGAACCTGCCTTCCTTCCTCTCCCCCGGAGTAAGACGTACTTCGGGGGAGAACCTATTCAAGTACGGTTCTCTTCAATCGTACCTCTATGGTGTGTGGGGCTGGTTCATCTCCTCCAAAGTAGGGCCACAGCCAGTAGTTTTCGCCTGATTCGCAGTTGATAGTACGAGGCAGTGTTACGGTTTCCAGGCCATCTCCCATAAACAGGTATTGCTCAGATTCTATATTGATGGTCAGGTTTATTTCCTGATTGATAGCGACAGCTCCCATCAGTTTATAGTTAAGGTTGCCTTCATTGTAGGAGTAGGCCAGAATCTGAAGTTCATCTTCATACCATCTCCAGCCAAACCTGGCACTTTCACTTTGATGATGCTGTGTACAATCTGAGAAGCCCACCAGTTTGTTGATGTCCGCCTGATTGCTGGCTTGCTGAAGTGTATATTGGGCAGTTTCATCAAACAGCGCAGTAATCTGAATGCCGTTCCCTTCGAAAGTTTCGGTACGCATAATGGCCGAATGGTCTCCTGCATTGATCGTGAAAATTTCAAAACCGGTTTCGGGGTCAATTTCTATGACCTCATTACAGCCCAGCAGTACCAGGGCCAGAAGTGGTAGTATCTTTTTCATAATGTGGTAAGTGTATGGCAAAGATTGAATCTCTCTCTCAATTATCTGAACACAATACGAGACATGATGTAGACTGGCTGCCCGGGCTGTGTAATGATCCATCTCTTCCTTCGTCTTTATCAAAACCCGGTTCGGTCGGCTTAATACCGGATTGGGTGAAGAGTTGCGATTTTGATAGTTGTTTTTATTAGTTTTACGGATGGGTAAGATATCTGCTTATGGAAAAGAAATACTATCTGGGCGAATTTGAGGAGACGGTACTATTGGTCACTGCCTCTCAAAACGGAGAGGCCTATGGCTTGTCTATTACAAAAGTGATTGAAGAAGAACTCGGGCGTTCGGTCAATATGAGCTCGGTTCATACAGCACTCTATCGCCTGGAAGAAAAGGGCTTTGTCAAATCTGATCTGGGGGGTGCTTCAGAGCGAAGAGGAGGGAGGCGCAAACGCTTTTTCGAAGTGACGCAGATGGGGAAGGCCGCTCTGATGGAGGCCAAAACCCAGCGACAGTATTTGTGGTCAAAGATGCCGGATTATCTTTTCCAGGGAGGGGAGTCATGAAACCGGAAAGACGTCTCAGGCCTCCCTGGCTGGCAAAACGCATCTTCCACTTCTATTGTGATGATCCTTTAAAAGAGGAAATCGCAGGAGATCTGGAAGAACGTTTTCTCGATCACCTGGAGGCTTATGGGCCCCAAAAGGCACGTCAGAAATACTGGTTCAATGTACTCAAGTTCTTCCGCTGGCATACGCTCAAACGAAGAAGGTCAAATCGATATACTCAAAACAACATTGCTATGTTTAAAAACTATTTCAAAATCGCTTTCAGAAATGCGCTGAAGCAAAAAGCCTACACTTTTATCAACCTCTCAGGCTTGGCTGTTGGTCTCACCAGCTTTATCCTCATCATGCTCTATGTGCAGCATCAGCTCAGCTACGATAACTTTCATGAGCATAAGGACCGCATTTTCCGGGTTACTGATGGAGAAGACGCCATTACTCCCAACATTGTAGGGCCCTTTGTGAGCCGAAATTTTCAGGATGAAGTTGAGGAGAGTGTCAGGGTGATCGTGATGGGGAGTCAGATTTTTAATATAGGTGAGAAGTCCTTCACCGCTAATGTATACCATGCTGATTCCGCTTTTTTTTCCATGTTCACCTTTCCCTTTATTCAGGGCAATGAGACTACCGCTCTGGCTCAGCCGAACAGCATGGTGATCTCCCGCAAAGCAGCGCTTCAGCACTTTGGCCGGGAAGACGTAATGAATGAGGCTTTCCAGATGTCGGGAAGGAACTATAAGATCACCGGGGTAATGGCGGATATACCACAGAACTCCCTTTTGAAGTTTGACTATATGGTCCCCTTCAATGACCTGAGGTGGGCCGTACGCGAAACCTGGTCTAACAGCAGTTATCATACTTTTTTAAAGCTGGCAGATCAGGTAGATCCCCTGGTTCTTGAAAAGAAAATAGCCTCAAAAATCAATGAAACCTTCGAGATTCCTGATGATAGCCCCGATGCTGAAGTGGTGTACCTGCAGTCGTTCAACGACATCTATCTCCAGTCAAAAATGCGCCTTAGCTATGAGATAGGCAGAACGGGCGATATCAAATACGTTTATATCTTTTTTGCTGTAGCGATTCTCATCCTGCTGATTGCCTGCATCAACTATGTCAATCTATCTACTTCCAGATCGCTGGAACGAGCCAAAGAAGTGGGGATTCGTAAAGTAGTAGGTGCCTATCGTGGTCAGCTGATCTATCAGTTCCTTGGAGAGTCCTTCCTGTTCGTTTTCGGATCTTTGCTGTTATCGCTGGGGTTGTCGTGGTCTTTGTTGCCATACTTCAACGAACTGGCCGGAGTGGTCATGGACGCTTCCTTTCTGCTCAACACAGAGTTCTTATTGACACTGGCAGCCCTTGGTGTACTCATTTCATTATTATCAGGTTTTTACCCGGCTCTGATGCTTTCCATGTTCAGGCCGGTGTCTGTATTGAAAGGAAACTTCAAAAACTCAGCTAAGGGTGGTCAGTTGCGCAAAGCCCTGGTGATTTTCCAGTTCGCTATATCCGCCTTTCTGTTGGTGGCAACCCTGGGAGTGAACAAGCAACTCAATTTTATTCAGAATAAAAACCTCGGTTACGATCGCGATCAGGTGCTCTTCTTCAGAATCAACCGGGATTTATACACCAACTATCAGACACTCAAAAACGAGCTCCTCAACAACCCTAATATCAGTGGTGTTTCCATGGCTTCCAACACGCCCCTTAATGTAGGGTCTGCTCATGGTATTCAAACCGGACCGACTGAAGAGGATTATGAGCTTATCTACTTTATCAATGTAGATAAGGACTTCATGGACCTGATGGGCATGAATATTCTGGCCGGCAGGAGCTTTAAAGAGCTTGCCAATCCCTTTAACGAACTCGACACCACAGGCAGAGTGCCCAGCTTCATCATCAACGAAACCACAGCGGCACTTTTCAACTGGAATGCCGAGGAGGCCGTGGGACAAAAAATAAATATATCAGGTATAGAGGCTCCTGTGCAGGCCGTAGTGCAGGACTTTCACTTTAAATCGATGCAGCAAAAGATTGAACCCTTTGTGCTGATGTGTAGCCCGAACCAGTTTTTCTATACTATGGTCAAGATCGGAAATGAGAATGTCAGTGAGACGCTCGATTTTATCGGAGAGCAGGTACAGGCCGTAGCTCCCAGGCTACCTTTTGACTACCGTTTTCTGGATGACCGCTTTGAAAACATGTATCGCTTTGAGAGTCAGCTGAGTGATGTCTTTATCACCTTTGCCACCATCGCCATCATCATTGCCTCGATGGGCATGTTTGGCCTTATCTCTTTTATGGCGGTGAACAGAGCCAGAGAAATGGGTATCAGGAAAGTACTGGGTGCCAATGTAATGCATGTGGTAATGCTCCTTTCCAGAGACTTTCTCAAGCTTGTAGGAATAGCCCTGCTACTGGCAATGCCGATCGCTTACTATGTGATGGGTGACTGGCTTACTGACTATGAGTACAGAACCAGCCTGGGATTAGGCGTGGGTATGTTGGCGGTAGTAAGCGCTCTGCTTATCACCATGCTGACCATCGGCTATCAGGCCTTGAAAACCGGTTTGGTGAGCCCGTCAAAAGTCTTGAGAAATGAATGAATTCCCCGGGTTGGCAATAATGCCCGCCAACCGGTCGGAGGTCTAAATATATCAGATAACGGTATGTCGATGATTCCTCTCAGGGAGTCATCGGCCCCATCATTAGTTTGACGAATAGGTAAGATATGTTGTGTATAAAAGGCAGGTACAGATTGAAAAAGAAGCTTTTCGTTACGAAAGGAGGTGAGCTATGAAGAGTCAAAGGCATGTCAGACCGCCTCGTTTAGCAGAGAAGATTTTTCTGTGGTATTGTGCTGATCCGCTTCGGGAAGAGATCGCAGGAGACCTGGAAGAACGTTTTCTCGATCATGTTGAAGCCTATGGCCTGAGAAAGGCCCGGCTCAAGTACTGGCTGAATGTTATGAAGTTCTTCCGGTGGCATACCCTGAAAAGAAGAAAAAGGTCACAATCTCAAAATCAACTCGCCATGTTCCGAAACTATTTTAAAATCGCTGTCAGGAGCTCCTTCAAACACTGGGGCTATTCATTTATCAATGTATTTGGCCTGGTGGCAGGTCTTACCAGCTGCATACTCATCATGTTGTATGCGGAGCACCATATGAGTTTTGATAAGTTTCACAAAAACTTTGACAACATCTATCGTGTCTCCATGGGGAGCTACGCCATCACGCCCAACGCTCTGGGGGCTGTTATACAAAGTAACTTTCCCGATGAAGCAGCTCAGACCAGTGTCGGGCTAGTCAGTGGTTCGGTAAATATGAAAGCCAACAACCATGACTTCAGTAAGAAAGCCTTTCATGTGGACAAAGACTTTCTGAACATGTTTTCATTTCCGCTGCTTGTAGGTGATGCGTCTACCGCATTGAGAGAGCGGGGCAATGTGGCCATCAGCAGATCAGCAGCCCTCAGCATTTTTAACCGCCTGGACGTGGTGGGAGAGGAAATAATTTGCAATGAAGAACCTCATTATGTAACAGCGGTTTTCGAAGATGTGCCCGCCAACTCCTCTATGCAGTTTGATATCCTGATACAAAAAGATGTTTATAGCTGGGCAGAGAAAACCACCTGGAGCAATGCCAGCTTCTTCACCTTTGTGCGGTTGGCAGATGGAGTGAATCCTCAACAGTTTCAGAAGAAATACAACAGGAAGATCAATGAAATAAGCGGAGAAGAGTCGGATGAAGAAGCCTTTGTTTTGCATCCGTTTTCCAACATTCACTTACAGAAGGATGGTAAACTCAACTATGAGATGTTTTCCGTAACAGAGGGCCGGAATATTTACATCTTTTCCGCGGTGGCGGTATTCATTCTTCTCATTGCCGGAATGAATTATGTAAATCTGGCTACGTCAAGGTCTCTTGAAAGAGCAAAGGAGGTGGGGGTCCGCAAAGTAAGCGGAGCCCTTAAATCTAATCTCATAGTTCAGTTTTTGGCAGAATCAGCCTTGTTCGTCATTGGAGCTCTTATTCTCTCAGTGATGCTGTCTGTGTCGCTGCTTCCGTCATTTAATGAGCTGTCTGGTGTAAGCATATCTGTGGAGAAACTGCTCAATCTGCAGTCAATTTTGAAAATCTGTGGGGTTGGTTTGCTCATGTCCCTGTTGTCAGGCTTCTATCCCGCTATGGCGCTTTCCCGTTTCCAGCCGGTAAAGGTGCTTAAGGGTAATTTTGGAAGGTCCGGAAAGGGCGGTCGGCTTAGAAAAGTACTGGTGGTATTTCAGTTTGTGATTTCGGCATTCCTCTTTATCGCCACCCTGGCAATCGGAAATCAATTTGACTATATCATGGACAAAGACCTGGGCATGCAGAAAGACCAGGTGTTAATATTCAGTCTTCCCTCTGAATTACGCTATTCTTCAACATCTCTGAAAAGTGAACTTCTTGCCAACCCGGGTGTCACCGATGCCTCTGTTGTGAATAACAATCCCCTCTCTGTAGGAGCATCACATGGGTACCGGAGAAATGCAGAAGAGGATTTCAGGTCAATCCGATATCTGAGCGTTGATGAGGATTTTGTAAAGCTGATGCGAATGGAGTTGGTAGCGGGGGTGGGCTTTGATGAACTGATGGTCCCTTTTGACAACGAAAAACCTTCATATATACTCAATGAAACCGCAGTGAGAGAGCTGGGGCTGACTCCTGAGACAGCGGTTGGGGAGAACGTGGATATTGTAGGAAAAATCGCAACGATCCAGGCCGTGGTCAAAGATTTTCACTTTGAGTCACTGACAAAAGAAATCAGCCCTCTGGTGATTCTGAATCATCCCAGACGATTTTATTATGGTATTGTCAAAGTAAGGCCGGAAGATATTCAGTCTACACTGTCATTCATAGAAGCCAGATTGAAGGAGGGAGCTCCCAATTCAATTTTCGAATATCGCTTCCTTGACGATGCATTTGCGAGTATGTATACCAAAACTGCGCAGCTCAAGACCATCTTTCAGCTTTTTTCAAACCTGGCCGTGCTGATTGCCTGTTTGGGTATGCTCGGTTTGATCGCCTTCACCGCTCAGAACCGGGCCAAAGAGGTAGGAGTCAGAAAGGTACTGGGAGCCTCCGTTTCCAGCATAGTGATGCTGCTGTCCGGTGACTTTTTTAAGCTGTTGGGTATCGCACTGTTGATAGCACTGCCTGCCGGCTATTATGCCATGGATCAGTGGTTAAACTCCTATGCTTACCGTACCGAGTTAGGGCTGAGCTTGTTTGTAGTGGTCGTTTTATCCGCTGCGGCTATCACATTTCTGACCATTTCATTTCAGGCTACCAAAACGGCAAGAACCAATCCTGCCAGCATTCTGCGAAATGAGTAAAGAGCATTTGATAATGGAAAGGGCGTACAGAGGAAAGCCGGCCATAAAACGATCGTCCGGGTTGGCATATCCACCTCCAATCGAACCGGAAGAGACTCAACTGCAGAGTATAGTGCAGGAAGCGCAACTCACGGGTATCGGCTAACACTATATCAACTATGTAACCGAATATTTATGAAAATGAAATCACTGTTTTTATTTGTTTTACGAATGGGTAAATAATATGAATTATATGAGAAAAATGATCGGAATACTATTTCTTCTGACAGTCAGTATGGCCAATGCGGTTTTTGGGCAGGGACAAGATTGTGACTGTGAATCGGTGTTTCAGCAAATGACAGAAAAGCTGGAAGCCAACTACATTGGTGTGAAGCACTTTGAACAAAGGGGAAAAGGGCAGGAGTATGCAACGAGAAAGCGAAGGTTTGCCGCAAAATCCGGGACTGTAGCACCTGGAGACTGTGCTGCGTTTTTACAGGACTTTCTGGACTACTTCGAAGATGGTCACCTCTATGTGATCGAGCGCCCCAAATTCGGAGAGGTCAAACTGCAAACTATCGAGGCTGATATTGAGAAGGGAAGGAGGGACATCGATGAGCTTCAGAAAAAACTCAAGGCCCAGAAGTCAGACTATCCGGATGACAGGGTGTTAGGTACCTATAAGTACCAGATGTCGGAGTTTATCATCATCCGGGAGCAGGATGTTTACAGGGCCTACATCCTCAACTCCAAAAATGAGAATGTAAAACCTGGAGAAATTAAGGCGAGTTTTAGCCGAACCGGGGAGGGCCAAAAGTTTCGGGGTACCTATTATTCTTACGGGCATGTACCCAGGTTTATGAAGGGCGGCCTTTATAAAGATGGCACCTTGCTGAGAATAGAAAGCTCTATCTGGATCAAGACCGATTCTGATAAGACACGGGAACTGAGTATGGTAAATTTTGAAGGTGGTACCGAATGGCCAACAGTTCAGAAGCTCGATGATGAGAACGTGCTGATGTCTATCCCTAAGTTCAGCGTTGATTATAAGGTATGGCAGCAGGTAGTCAAAGACAACCGACAGACGTTGATGAATGCCCGGAACCTGATCATTGACATACGGGGCAACCGGGGCGGCAACGCGATTTACTTTTCTATTTTCGACCTTTTTGCTGACAGAAAACGTATGGCGATGCAGGGGCATGCTCTGGCCTCTGAAGATAACAAGGCCTATTTCAGTCGGTACAACAATAAAATCTACAAGAAGGTAGTCAGGGATATTGAAGAGCATATGGGCCAGATCATTGATGGTCCCGAATATCCGGATCAGGAAATCAAAAGAAACAAGAAGAGCAAGGTAGAGCAGGTGGCGATCCTGACAGATGAGGCCTGCATGAGCGCTGCTGAGTCTTTTATCATACATGCCAGGGGGGCCAGTTCCCTGGTGAAAACCTTCGGCAGCCCTACAGATGGGGTGATCGACTACACCAGTGTCAATGCCATACTGCTCGATTCCGGTGACCAGAACATCTATTTGGGTTACCCCACAAGTACTTTGCACAAAGACATTCCTGAAAACGGCTACAATAAGACCGGTATGATTCCTGATGTGCCGATTGATGAGGGAGTTTCTGACAAGGTGGCCTTTATCATGGAGTACTACAAGAAAGCCAAATGACAAATTCCTGTGCAATTCGAAAGAAGGGGATTTGGATTTTTATAAATCCATATTACCTTTGACGCAATGATTCACAATAACGCATATTACTACCACTATTATCATAACCCGAACGATCGGAACGGTAGTGCTATGTGATCAGCTGAGAAACAACAAACTGAAAATATACGACCCGGTTCCGAAAGAGCCGGGTTTTTTTATGGCTCAGCATCAAAAACAGAAGGTTTTATGCGAGCGGTTGAACTAATAAAAGACACAAGGAATTAACTACCCATAACAATGAAACAGATCTACGAAAATTACACTGCCGAGGACCAGAATGTATGGAAGATTCTCTTCGATCGGCAATTTCCAAACCTGCCTGAGGCCGCCACAGGTGAGTTTATGAAGGGTTTGAAGAAAGTAAACTTTACGGCAGAGAGAATCCCGAATTTCGAGGAAACCAACGAGATTCTGAGGGGCTTAACAGGCTGGGAAATCTATGCTGTG
>DIYF01000002.1 GCA_002427745.1 Roseivirga sp. UBA6061
AAGCTTCAGCGAAGGAGCAGTGAGGCCTGCCTGCGGCAAACGCAGGCAATCTCTTCATAACGTTCGAATATGGAGGTAGAGATTACTTCATTTCATTCGTAATGACGATTTGTTTGGCTTTTGAGACAACCTCTTTTACGGTATAACCAACAAGATTTTTAGCCAGACACAGTCGCGCTGAATTCTATGCCCGTCAGACCCCAGGTCAGGCGGATCAGGTACCCTATATCCAATAAAACATTATGCAAAACGCTATTGAATTTATAAGTCAGCCCTGGCCCTGGTACGTGGCCGGGCCTTTGATTGCCCTGGTCATGTTCGGCCTGCTGTATTTTGGCAACAACTTTGGCATGTCTGCCAATTTCAGAAACCTCTGTTCTGTGATGGGGGCGGGTAAATCCTGTGAGTTTTTCGATTTCGACTGGCGAAAGCAGAAATGGAACCTGGTGTTTGTAGCAGGCACTATTCTCGGAGGTTTTATTGCCAGTCAGTTTCTGATAGATAGCCCTGTGATTGCTATCAATGAGGTGACCAAAGCAGAATTGGTCAGCCTCGGGATGACGGATGCAGGAGTGGGGATGATGCCCGAATCTCTCTTTAACCTGGAATCTCTACTGACTCTTAAAGGGATCATTTTCATTGTATTGGGAGGCTTTCTGGTGGGTTTTGGTACACGCTATGCCGGTGGTTGTACTTCCGGGCATGCGATCAGCGGATTGAGCGACTTACAGCCGGCCTCTTTGCTGGCGGTGATCGGTTTCTTTATCGGTGGTCTGGTCATGACCTGGTTTATTCTTCCTTCTTTACTCACGCTATAATTCTCCGTCATGAAGTATATCAAATATCTTATTCTGGGTACGGTTTTCGGTATTGTACTGACCAAGGCTGAGCTGATTTCCTGGTTTCGCATTTACGAAATGTTCAGGTTTGAGGCTTTTCATATGTACGGAGTGATAGGCTCCGCTGTAGTATTGGGGATCGTGATCACGCAGATTATTAAGAAGACGGGTATGAAATCTCTTTCAGGTGACCCGATTATCATAAATCCCAAGCAGTTTTCCATTCCGCGGTATTTGATCGGAGGTATCATTTTCGGTCTTGGCTGGGCATTGACAGGGGCTTGCCCCGGACCTTTGTTCGTTCAGGTAGGGAATGGTTATCTGGTTATGGTGGTAGCTATTGCTTCTGGTCTTTTAGGAACGTATGTTTATGGTTTGCTCAGAGATAAGCTGCCACATTAATGCGAAAAAGACTTTTTAGATTTACCTGTTGTTTACTAGTTGTATCATTTTTTAAGATTAGCCTCCATGCTCAGACGGATGAGGATGTAAAAACCACTACCTATGGCGGAGAGGTCAAAACCCGGTATATGCGCACAGGCAACCGGGGAGATTTAAAAGACTTTGCCATACTCGTCAGCCATTATAAGCTTGAGTTTGAAACCCAGCTGAATAACTGGCTGAGCTTTGGTCTGCAGACCAACGGACTTTTTCAGTATGGTACCAACGGCCTCAAAGCGGACGGTATCACAGGTTCCGGACCGATTTATGAAGGTAACCTCTGGAACAGGCGCCTGATGACTGGAAGTGCGGAGTTTACCCTGCCTCAGATCTATGCCAAATTCAACTTTGGTGCTCATTGGGTAACAGCCGGACAGTTTCTGAAAAATACCCCTTTGATCAACCCTGAACCCTGGCCACTGCCCAATGCCATGCAGGGCTTATGGTATGCCTACAAACCGACCAATGGTCCTTTATTTCAGTTAGGAGCGATTTTTCAGATGTCATCGCGCTTTTCTGGCGACTTTGCGGATATAGGAGAGTCGCTGAGCCTGATCGGAGTAGGGGTAGATGCCACCGGCAATCCTGCCCAGTACCGTGGCAATGTAGAATCTGACGTGATACTGATTGCTAATGCCAAATTTGATGTGGGAGACAAAACTGAGGTAGATGTGTGGAACTACTATGTAGAAAATGTGATGAATATCTTTCTGATAGAACCCAGCATAAGCCTGGGAGATGGTTCCTGGAATGCAAGGGCCATGTTCCTCTATCAGAGCAGGGTGAATAACGGTGGCAATGATCTGACTCAGCTGGCCTATACCTTCGATAAGAGCGGGAGCTACTTTGGTACCCGACTGCAAAAGAACTGGAAGGATCATACATTCCAGCTCAACTTCTCACGCATAGGAGGTCGTGGTAGAGTAGTTTTGCCAAGGGAATGGGGACTGGAGCCTTTCTACACCTTTCAGCGCAGAACCCGGGTAGAGGGTAACAGTGATGTAACGGCTGTAAACCTGAAATGGGAACGTAAATGGGATAAGGAAAAGGCAAAGTATCGTCTCTTTTCCGGAGTGGTACAAAACTGGATGCCCGATGCTTTTGATGCCCCCAGGAATAAGCGCAGACTGCCCAGTCACCTGCATTGGGACGCCTCCTTTAAATACGAACCCAAAGGAGGGCTCAAAGGGCTGTCTCTGGAGCTTTATGCCGCCTATCGTTTTCTGGCGGATGACATTGGTACTGACCTGAATGCCCTGATCAATCGCGCTGATTTCTGGCATATGGATTTTATTGTAGGCTACAAGTTCTGATCTTGTGGTATGAGGGTCGAGAGTGCTATCGGGCGACTTTTTAAGCTGATTCAAATATTGGTAGCCCTGTGCCTGCTGGTGTTGATTTTTGTGGCGCTGGCTCATGAAGCACCAGAACTCTTCTCTACCGAAAAACGTGAGGACAGCGCCTGGAGGCCCCGCAACATACAGACCGACCTGGGAGACAGCCGGGAGGAGCGACTGGCCAAATACGGTTATGATATCATTACCCAATCTTCCAGACACATAGGCCCTCTGGCGCCCAATGCCAGTAATCGCTATGCAGGCAATAACCTGAGCTGTCAGAATTGCCATTTGGAGGGAGGTACCAAAAGAGGTTCAGCTTCCTTTGTCGGGGTGGCCAATCGATTTCCCCAGTTTCGGGGCCGGGAAAATAAAATGGGTACGCTGGCCGAGCGTATCAATGGCTGTATGGAGCGGAGTATGAATGGCCGGGTAATGCCCGAAAATAGCCTGGAAATGCAGGCCATGATCGCTTATATGAAATGGTTGAGCGAAGATGTGCCCGCTGAACGGGAGGCGGAATACAAGGGCTTTGTAAAGTTAGTACTACCGGAAGTCAAAGCTGATCCCCTGTTGGGAAAGGCCGTGTTTGTCAGCCACTGCCAGACCTGCCATAT
>DIYF01000061.1:0-170387 GCA_002427745.1 Roseivirga sp. UBA6061
TCACAGCTATGTTTCAGGAAATAAGCTGCGCAAATTCAACGGTATATTAAAAGACCGGAAAGAGCTGGCCGGCCTCATTACCCTGGGCTCGGTGTTTTCAAGCCATTGTCTTACCACGGCTTTTTATGGAGCTTACCTGAGAAAACCGGTGGTACTGATCATCATTGGAAACGCAGAGGCATCCGCCAGGGACTACCCGCATCTGAAGGCCAGTCTGGACTTCGGGGCCAGGGTGCTTTTTGTGGAGGCAGCCAATGCTACAGCGTTTATTGATGAGCAAAAAGAGCGTTTCAGTGAATACCTGTGGATTCCTGGTGGAGGCCATACGGCAGAAGCCATGGAAGCATACCGGTTGTTTTTTGAGAGTCTGTTTCAAAAGCATCCGGAGCTAAGCCAGCTTGAGCGTATTCTCCTGCCTTATGGTACGGGCACCACGGCATCAGGTATATGTCAGGCAATTCACACACAGCAATTACCTGCCAGGGTGACGGGGGTTTCTGTGGCCAGAAACAAAGAGCGGTGCCTGGAGGCCGCCCGAGACTTCATCAGTTCTGCCGATGAACTGGCTATGTTGGATATTGTGGAAGACTATGCGGGCCGGTATCATGAACGTACAGAGGCTACGGAAGCAGCAAGACAGCGCTTTTTTGTGGAGACCGGAGTACTGCCAGACCCTGTTTATAATGCCAAGAGTATAGAGTATTTTTATAGAAAAGAGATGAAAAACACCCTGGTAGTAAATACCGGAGGAATGCTGAATAACCTGCTATGAACCTACTGTTTACAAATGCCGGTCGCAGGACCTACCTGATTGAGTATGCACTGGAACTTGCAGAGCAGGAAGGCTATAACCTTACCATATTTGCAGGAGATGTGTCGCGGGACACAGCAGCCTTCAGCGTATCAGATAAAGTGATTCCTGTACTCACTCCCTATGTTACTGGAAATGAAACGCACTACCTGGAAGTGCTTGAGGGTATCTGTAAGGAGCATCAGATAGATGTCATCATCCCTCTGATGGACTTTGAGCTTCCCGTACTCAGTCAGCATAAGGAGCACTTTCAAAAGCTGGGAACCCGTATCTGGGTATCTGACTTTCAGGTGGTGGATCAGTGCCTTGATAAAAAGAAGAATTACGAATGGTGCAGGGCACAGGGTGTAAAGGTTCCGGAGTCCTGGTGGACGGCAGAAGAAGCCGAATCAATCACTCGCCTGCCGGTGATAAAAAAGGCCATACTGGGTAGCGGTAGTGTTGGACTCGAGATCATCCGCGATTTTGATACACTCAAAGATGTAGACTTCGATACCTTTTTTCTCCAGGACTTTATAGAAGGAAGGGAAGTGGGCATGGACATCTTCAACAGTTATGAAGGAAATTTTTTAAGTGCTCATTTCAGAGAGAAAATGGCAATGAGGGCCGGTGAAACAGACAAGGCCAGGTCGTTCAATGATCCGGCTCTGTATGAAATGGCAAAAGAAGTTAGCGCTAAGTTTGGCCATACGGGCAATATGGATATTGACTTCATGCAAACCGCTGAAGGTGAAATCTACTTTATTGATTTCAACCCACGCTTCGGAGGGGGCTACCCTTTTACACATAACTCAGGATTAAACTATTTAAAAGCAATCATTGACCTTTCAATGGGCAAAGAGGTAGCCCTTACCAGCACTCCCCGGGAGATTGTGGGAATGAAAGGCATTAAACTATATTTCTATGAAAAATAAAGAAGGCTGTTATATCATTGCCGAAGTAGGCCCTAATCATAATGGTAGCCTGGAGGTAGCTTTGAAGTATATAGAAGCGCTGGCAGCCATTGGGGTAGATGCTGTAAAGTTTCAGATGGGCAACCCGCTCAATTCGTATTCCCTGGATGCCTTCAAAGCTAATTATCAGGAGGGTAAGGATAAGACCAAGTCGCCTATAGAGATGTCGAAGCGATATCAGCTGCCTTTTGAAGATCACATTAAGCTTTACGAGAAGTGCCAGGAACAGGGAGTAGACTATAGCTGCTCTGCTTTTGAAATGGACAGCCTCAATTTTCTCTGGGATAATGTTTCCATGCCGTTTTTCAAGATTCCTTCAGGTGAGATATTTACACTGGATATGGTAGACTTTATGGCGCAGAAAGATCTGCCGATTATACTGTCTACCGGGATGTCTACTTTCGAAGAGATTGAAAAGGGGATTTCTCTGTTTGAGGCTTATGGCCCGAAAGACATTACCATACTGCACTGTGTCAGCAGCTATCCCGCCAGCCCTGAAGACATCAACCTGAATGTGATGTTGGAGCTGAGGAAGCGCTTCGGTAGAAATGTGGGGTATTCTGACCATATGCTGGGCAATGAGGCCTCTATTGCTGCTGTAGCGCATGGAGCTACGGTAGTGGAGAAGCACGTCACTTTTGATAAGAACGATGAGGGGCCTGATCATCAGGCGTCTGCTACCATCGAGGAGTTTGCCGACCTCGTAAAAGCCATCAGAAAAGTAGAGAAACTGATGGGAGTAGGAGAAAAGGTCTTCACAGAAAAAGAAATAGGTATTAAGAAGGTAGCCCGTAAAAGTATCGTTGCCAAAACAGACTTACCCGAGGGACACATCATTACCAGAGAAGATCTGGCCTATAAACGCCCCGGTTTTGGTTTCCTGCCCATAGAACAAGATCAGGTTATCGGCAAAAAGGTAGTAAAAGCCATTGAAGGCAACAGGGTGATCAGACCAGAGCATATAGCGTGAAGAGAACGATAGGCTTTTTTACCGGAGCCCGGTCCGACTATGGTATCATGAAAAGGCTCATACAGGCGGTGGCAGACTCTCCGGAGTTTGACTACAGCCTCTATGTGTCTGGCCTTCATTTATTGAAGAGATTTGGTCATACCATAGATGAGATCAAAAGAGATGGCTTTGATATTAAAGCTACCATTCCTGTGTTTGGAGAGGAAGGAGAACCCGGCCAGGAAGAGTTTACAGGATTGATCTCAGGCCTTTCCACGCTCCTGCAGGATGAAAAGCCCGATGTGATGTTCATTCTCGGTGATCGCTCTGAGGCCTATGCTGCGTCAATCGCCTGTCATTTTGCAGGCGTCAGGATCATTCACTCGGGCGGAGGCAACCTTACCAGAGGGGCCGTTGACAATATCTATCGTTACAACATGTCGAACCTTGCTGATATCATATTGGCAACCTCAAAAGGGAGCTATCATAGATTGCAGCAGGTGCCGGTACTTTCTGAGAAAAAACTTGTTTTTACCGGGTCTCTGGCCATTGATGCCATTCGCAAGTTCCGGGAAAACCCCTCACCGGTCACTGATGTGGTGCCGGAGCTGGGTTCAGATAAGTTTGCCCTGATGACCTTTCACCCGGTTACCCTGTCTGATGAATCTATAGAAGAAGCCATGGATCTGAGCTTTCAGGTTATCACGGAACAGGGTATGACCGTACTGGTCACTTATCCAAACAATGACCCGGGCTATCAGGGTATTCTCGATGTGATTGAAAAATGGCAAAACCATGAGCAGGTAATTGTGCGCAAAAACCTGGGAGCCCAGGGCTATTATGCAGCACTGATGGCCTGCGGCTTTGTAATAGGTAACAGCAGCAGTGGCCTTATGGAAGCGCCCTACTTTCATAAGCGGGTGATTGATATAGGCACCCGGCAGGAGGGCAGAGAATATGACGGAAGCATTACCCGCGTGGTTTGCGAAGCAAATGCAATTCAGCAGGCCATTGAGCAGGGGTTTGCAGAGAACTGGCCCCATACCGACTGTGACGAGATTTATGGTGATGGCCATGCACTACAAAGGATTATGAGTTATTTTAAAGATTCATTATTCACCTCTCAGGAGTCGTGAGTAGATAGGTACTTACTTGCTATGGCAGAGACAAAGAAAAAAATGCTGGTGCTGGGAGGGGGAGGTTTTATCGGAACCCACCTGGTAGAATCCCTCAAAAGCAGGTACGAGATCACAGTACTGGAACGAAGAAGAGACTCAGGCAATGAACTGGAAGGTATAGACTATGTCTATGGAGATTTCGGGCAGGAAGATTTGCTCCGAAAATCTCTGAAGGGCATCGATATGGTGATACACCTTATTTCAACAACCGTCCCTAAGACGGCAGATGCCAATCCCATATTTGACTTGAACAGCAACCTGATGAATACCATTGGTCTGCTCAGGTTACTTCAGGAAAGTCAGGTAGAAAAACTGGTGTACTTTTCATCAGGAGGTACGGTGTATGGAGAACCTAAAACCGACCTCGTAGAGGAAGACCACTCCAGAGAACCTATTGGCTCTTATGGTATCGTTAAATGTGCCATTGAAGATTATATCCGCTTTTATGCATCAAAGAGCAGGTTTGAGTACCTGATTGTTCGCCCTTCCAATCCCTATGGTCCGGGGCAGATATCTTACGGTTTACAGGGAGTAATCCCTATTATTTTTGATGCAGCCCTTAAGAATAAGGAATTCCAGCTTTGGGGGGGAGGTACCCAGGTGAGAGATTATATATTCATCACAGACCTGGTAGAAGGAGTGGAGCGACTGATCGATTCTGATTGTACAGGTGCTTACAATATTGGTTCGGGTACAGGTTACAATGTAAAACAACTGGTAGAAGCCATTGAACCCATGATTGGTAAAACACTGGCAACCCGAGTCGTGGAGACTGATCACAACGCCATCGAACGATTTATCCTGTCCGTAGAGAAGTTGCGCAGGGATACTGGCTGGAAACCGGTTACAGGGCTGAACGAGGGACTTAAGCAATACTATGCCTGGTTACAGGAGACAACACTTTCGTAGCATGACTTTTTCAACTTCAATCAACACATCAAAATGAGGCACTACAAAGAACATCTGATTCTCAAAGGTACCACCGTGCTCAAAGCCATGGCACAGCTTAACATACTGGCCCGGGATGCCATTTTGTTTGTAGTTGACGAAGAAGACCGGCTTATCGGTAGCCTGACGGACGGAGATGTAAGAAGAGGTCTGCTCAAAGAGCATTCAGTACATGATAAGGTAGAAGCCATCATACAACCGAATCCCCGCTACATTGAAAAAGGCAACTACAGACTGGAGCAGATCATAGAGTTTCGTGAAGGCCACTTTAAGATTATTCCGGTGCTGGACACTGAGCGGAAGGTGGTGAATATCATTAACCTGGGAGAACACCTCTCGTACCTGCCACTGGATGCCGTGGTAATGGCTGGGGGGCGCGGCAGCCGGCTCAAGCCAATGACCGATACCACACCCAAGCCGCTTCTGAAAGTCGGGAATAAGGCCATCATTGAGCATAACCTTGATCGTCTCAAGCGCTTTGGAATTGATGATTTCTGGATCTCAGTCAGGTATCTGGGCGAGCAGATTGAAGAAAAACTCGGAGATGGTAAAGATCAGAATATCAGCATCGACTATGTGTGGGAAGACAAGCCCCTGGGTACCATTGGTGCAGTGAGTAAGATCGGCAATTTTGGTCATAACTATGTGCTGGTAACCAACTCCGATATACTTACCACGCTGGATTACGAAGACTTCTTCCTGGATTTTATCAACAGGGACGCGGATATGTCTGTGGCTACCATACCCTATGATGTAGATATACCTTATGCGGTAATGGAGACCGATAATAACCAGGTAATTTCGTTTAAAGAGAAACCTACCTATACCTATTACTCCAACGGAGGTATCTACCTGATCAAGCGCGAGGTGCTTGAACGCATACCCCATGATGAATTTTTTAACAGTACCGATTTAATGGAGGCCCTGCTCAATGATGGAGGCAAGCTGGTTTCCTATCCTATGCGCAGCTACTGGCTCGATATTGGTAAGCCCAATGACTTTACCAAGGCGCAGGAAGATATAAAGCATCTCGATTTATGAAGCCACTTGTGATCATTCCGGCAAGAGGAGGCTCCAAAGGCGTACCGGGTAAGAACATAAAACCCCTCAATGGAAAGCCGCTTATCCACTATACCATAGAAGCTGCCAGAGAGGTATTTGCTGATGAGCATATTTGTGTCTCTACCGATAGTGAAGAGATCAAAGCTACAGCAGAGGCAACCGGGCTGGCTGTACCCTTTATCAGGCCTCCTGAGCTGGCCACCGACACAGCCGGCAGTTATGGAGCCTTACTACATGCTATTGAGTTTTACGAGCAACAGGGATATCACCCTGATGTCATTATCTTGTTGCAACCTACCTCTCCCTTCCGTTCCGGCAGACATATCAAAGAAGCCATGGCGTGCTTTGATGAAGTTTGCGAAATGGTAGTATCGGTAAGAGAGACCAATGCCAATCCTTATTACGTGCTGAAAGAAGAAAATGAAGAGGGATGGCTTGAAAAATCAAAGCCCGGAAACTTTACAAGAAGACAGGATTGCCCTAAGGTATATGAGGTGAATGGTGCTATTTACATTATGCATGCCCATGTGCTCAAAGAAAAACCTCTGGGTAAATTTCAGAAAGTAAGGAAGTACCTGATGGATGAGCATTCCTCTATGGATATAGATACCAAACTCGACTGGCAACTGGCTGAGTTTGTACTGGCCTCTTCTGAAGAACTTTTTCAATAAGATCACATTGGGGAAAGTCAACATATTTACCATAGCTACTGCTACGCATATTCTTCAGATAGAAGAAGCGAAGCGCAGGTTTGCCTGTGAAGATGACGATAACTACCTCATAGTTTTTGGCAACTACAAAGACAGCTATCAGCAACTGAGGAACGGAGTAGACTGCAGTGCCTGGAAAAAAGTAATCTTTTTTTATTCTCCGTTGTACTACCTCTTCGATGAGCGCGGTATTCCCAAAAGATATACGCGCATATACAAGAAGTGGCTTTATATTTTCGCCTATGGCAGGTTAATGCGGAAGGTAAAAAAATGGGGGAAAGCGCAGTACTTCTTCACAGTTAATATTCTGGCCAACGATGTCTATATGCGAAGACTCATGAATGAAGCCGACTTCAAAAGAATGGTTTTGTTCGATGATGGTACTTCTACCATTCACCTGGTTGGTCATATTAACTCGCTGTATCATCAGGGTGTCGACCCCATTGTACTCAATGAGGTAAGACTTCCGAAGGGAATCACTTTTTTCTCCAATTATCGCGTACAGCTGGAACGAAGTGAAGATGACCTGGTGATCAATCAGTTCGATGTACAAAGAGAAAAGGTAGTAAATCCCGGAGGCTTTGGTAAGAAGGTTTATTTCCTGGGAGCACCTTTAGGCAGGATTTACATGGAACCTGACATTTATCTCGGTCTGCTTGAAAAAATCAGAAAGCACTTTGGTGATCAGGATGTCTACTACATTCCTCACCGAACGGAAAACAAGACAGAAATCAGTAAAATCGAGAAGATATTTAAGATATTGACCATTGACGCTCCTGTGGAAAAAATGCTGATGGATCATACGATTGAGCGCCCGGGAGTACTGGCTTCATGCTTTTCAAGCGGCCTTGCCAATGTGGCTTCAATTTTTGCCTCTGAGGACGATTTCAGGGTGCAGGCCTTCTACATAAAGCAGGAGTATCTCAAGGTGCACCATAAGCGAATCGAAGGGATTTACAAGAGTTTTGAAATGCTTGACGGAGAGAAGATAGAGGTAGTAAAAGCATACGATCAATTGACTGAGCAGCTATGAAAGTAATGATTATCAATGCGCACCTTTCTAAGGTGATGGGAGGGTCTGAAGTGGCCTGTCATATTTCTGCAAAGGCCTTTCTCAGTCAGGGGCATGATGTGATTTATGGTGCAGTCAAAGGTTATGATACTTCTGTAAGCTGGCCATATCCCATTGTGGAAGTAACAGCAAGTGAGCAAAAGAACCTGGTGCCTTTTCTTAAAAAGCATCAGGTGGATGTGCTTTACTGGAACTATAACAAGAAGCTGATCTGGCCCAATTTTAAAAATATCAGGGCTGCCGGTATCCCTATCTTCTTTTCTATTAACCATGTAAACGACCTGCAGTACTACCCTAAAAAGAAGCCCTATAAAAACCCCTGGACCATCCTCAAGCATAACATAAAAAAGATACCCAAGGCCTATCATTTCTTCCAGGCGCGTAAACAGATCAATGGCTATGTAGCCATTAACAAAGAGCACATGGACCTGATTCCTGAAAGGTTCAATAAAACTTTCATTCCCTTTGGTGTATTTGATGAGGTTGCTGAACCTGCTCCGGCACCCAGACCTTACATTATCTGGGTAGCAAGTATCAAAAGAGTGAAGAACCCTGAGCTTTTTCTTAAGCTGGCAAAGGCCCTGGAACACCTGGATGTTGATTTTTACCTGATAGGTAAGGCTCAGGAAGAACATTATACCGGTTGGGGAGAACAGGCAGATGCAGAACAGGAGAATTTTAAATTCCTGGGAGGTCAGGAGATGAAGAAAACGAACGGGTTTATCAAAAACTCGTGCATGTTCATCAGTACCTGTGACCCGGAAGGGTTTCCTATGGTTTTTTTGCAGTCCTGGGTGTTTGGACGACCTGTGGTTTCAATGAATTATGACCCCTCAGGGGTTATTGAGCGCGAAAATCTGGGCTATTGCTCCAATGGAGATTTTGATAAGTTCGTAAGTCAGGTTGAGAGCCTTGTGAAAGATCAGGACACCTATGATGAAATAAGTGCCTCCTGCAAAAGGTACATAGATGAGAATCACAATGTATCCAGAAATGTAGGCCGATTGCTCGATTACTTTAAAACGGCAAATACGGGAAAATGAAAAGCCTTAAGCGCTTACTTTTTCTTACTGATACCCGTATTCCGTCCGGAAGAGCCAGTGCCATACATGTCAGAAAGCTTTTGCCTGCCCTGGGTGAGCTTTGTGAAGAAGCAGAGTTACTGAGCAACGAGGGAGATGATACCACCTGGCCGGGCTTCCATGAGAACGTGAAGCATAAGACCATCAGGCTGCCGTCTTTAAAAGGAGGCCTGTACTGGATGCTGTGGTTGTTCGGTAAGGCCATACGAAAGAGCAGGGCTGAGGCTATCTATTCACGTTTTGTACTGGTTCCTCTGCTGCGACAAATAAAGCCCTATGTCATAGAACTTCACGATGATGCCTGGAACAAAGGTTTTTTGTTCAGAAAGGCCATCAATAAAGCCGTCACACACAAGCAATGTCTGGGATTTACTGCCATTACGCATGCTATAAAAAGTGATTTGCTCAGTGCCTACCCCGGTCTTCAGAAAAGGGTGGAGGTAATTGAAGATGCAGCAGCACCGGCTCCTCCGGAGTATCATCCTGCCATACACGAGAGAGATTGCCTGAATGCTGTGTATGTAGGTTCCTTTCACCAGGGCAAGGGCCTGGAAGTGGTACTGCAGCTGGCTAAAAAAGCCAGTCAGCACCGTTTTACAGTAATTGGTGGATCACCAGATCAGATAGATCAGTTGTCGGGCGAAAAAACAGCGAACCTGACCTTTACAGGCTTTGTAGATCATGATCAGATATGGAAACATATGCTTGATGCAGATGTCTGTCTTTTGCCTAACCAGCCAAATGTAAAGACGGGTAAGAAATCCAACATTGGCCGGTATACCTCTCCGCTCAAAATGTTTGAGTACATGTCTTATGCCAAACCAATAATTGCCTCAGACCTTCCTGTTTTAAAAGAGGTTCTGGACGATCAAATTGCTATTTTTGCAGGACATGAGGATGTCAGCGGCTGGGAAAAGGCATTAGACCGGTTGACTGATCCACTGATTCGCGAAAAGATTGGCAAACAAGCTTACCAAAGATTTAACGAAAAATATACATGGGAAAAAAGGGCAGAGCGTATCTTGTCCTTTGTGAATGAAGAATTAGAAAGAGCATGAATGTAGCTATCATCACTGCCCGGGCCGGCAGTAAATCCATCATCAATAAGAATATTCTCGAAGTAAAGGGAAAACCACTGATCTATTACCCTATTAAAGCCTCTCTCGATGCATTGAAAATCGACAAGGTGTTTGTTTCTACTGATGGTGACGGAATTGCCGCTGCTTCAGAGGAGCATGGCGCCATTGTGATTCCGAGACCGGATGAGCTGGGAGGAGATACTGTCAATCACGGTGATGTGATCAAGCATGCCGTTGAGTGGGTGGATGAACGATATGACAACCTCGAAAATGTAGTGTTACTTCTCGGTAACACGGTTTATGTAGATGGTAGCATCATCGATAAGTGTTTGCAAAAACTGGATGACGAAAAGGAACTCGATTCATGCATGACAGTGTGGGAAGCCCAGGATGACCATCCGTTCAGAGCCATGGAGATCAGCGATGATGGATTGCTCAGACCTTATGGCAATGTTGAAAGAAACGTTTCGACAGAAAGACAATCCTATAAGAAGGCTTACTATTACGATCAGGGAGTGTGGGCATTCAGAAAATACACAGTGCAGTCGCATGATGGACCCAATCCATGGTGGTGGATGGGAAAAAAGAGTGCTCCTGTATTGAGAACCTGGGTGACCGGACGTGATATCCATACCTATTTCGATGTGGGAATCAGCGAATGGTGGCTTGACGGACTCGATAAAATCAAAGATATACTGAATAAAAGCTCTGAAGATGGCCTATAGAATACTTACCACATGTTCCTCATTTGGAAAAGTAGATCCGAAAACACTGAGTCTGCTGGAAGATGCGGGTTTTGAAGTGGTTAATAATCCGCATGGCAGAAAACTGACTAAAGAGGAATCGCTGGAGCTCATGCCTGGCTTTGAAGGTATGATAGCCGGTACGGAAAAACTCGATCGGGAAGCACTCGCAAATGCTCCGGGCCTGAAATACATCTGCAGGCTGGGTACCGGCATGGACAATGTGGATATGGAAGCTGCCAGAGAAATGGGAGTGGTGGTGGAAAACACACCGGATGCTCATGTAAAAGGTGTAGCTGAAATCACCCTGGCGGGAATACTCACATTGGCGCGTCACCTGCATCTCGCTGATGCCAGATTAAAAAATGGTGTCTGGAAAAAGCACATGGGACGCCTGCTCGAGGGTAAGAAAATTGGCTTAATAGGGCTTGGCAGAGTAGCCAGGCATCTTGTGCGGTTACTTCAGCCTTTTGAGCCTGAGATATGTGCCATTGATCCATACCCGGATACTGATTTTGCAGAAAAGTACGGTATCAAATGGGTGGAAAAAGATGAGCTGATGTCTCAGTGCGATATTATTTCACTTCATATTCCCTATACTGCTGAAAACGACAACTACATCGATGCCAGGGAGTTTGGCCTGATGAAGGACAATGTCATGCTGATAAATGCCTCGCGGGGAGGATTGGTAAACGAAGATGAACTATTCAGCTTTTTAAGTAAAAATACTCAGGCTTTTGCCTTCTTTGATACGTTCAGGCAGGAACCCTATGACGGACCTCTGACAACACTCGACAATGTATTGTTGACGCCTCATATCGGAAGTTCTGCTAACGAAACAAGGATTGAAATGGAAATGGCAGCAGCCCGGAACGTGATAAACCACTTTAGCAAATGAGCAAGAAGGTACTTGTTACCGGAGGATCCGGTTTTCTCGGGAGCCACATAGCCGATGCCTTGTCAGATAACGGCTATCAGGTAACTGTATTCGATGTTGTGGAATCTCCCTACCTGCGGGAAGATCAGGAGTTTATACTCGGAGATATCCGTGATGCTGATGCTCTGAAAGAGCAACTGAGAGGCTTCGACTATGTATATCACCTGGCGGCCCTGGCTGATTTGAATGCAGCCAAGACGCGCCCTCTGGATACGGTAGCCATCAACATACAGGGTACCGTGAACCTGCTTGATGCGGCCAGAGTAAATAACATAAAGCGCTTTGTGTTTGGTAGTACAGTATATGTCTACAGCAGAGAAGGAGGTTTCTACCGCTGCAGCAAACAAGCCTGTGAAAACTATGTAGAGGAATTTTACAACCGCTACGGACTTGAATATACCATCCTCCGATATGGCAGCCTTTACGGGCCTCGTACCGATATGGCCAATGGAGTTTATCGTCTGTTGAAGATGTATATGGACAATGACCATATGGAGCATAGCGGCCGCTCAAGTGATAAGCGTGATTATATTCATGCCTATGATGCAGCTCGCCTTAGTGCCTCCATCCTGGATGATTCCTATATCAATAAAAACCTGGTGCTGACCGGTAATGATAAACTGGAAGTGGCTGAGCTTTTCAAAATGTTTGGAGAGATCCTGGGCAGATCATCTGAAGTTCGCTTTTTGGGAGATGAAGGCAAGGGGAACGGTCATTATAACCTGACGCCCTACGCCTATACTCCGAAACTGGGAAGTAAGCTGGTGTCAAATGAATACGTTGACATGGGGCAGGGCATCATTCAGGTAATAGAGGAAATCGAGGCAGGTAACAAATAATAAGCAAATCCATTTCACCCTACACTATGGAAATCAAACTACCGAAGTTGTCTGAGCTTCTTTCCTATCAATGCATGTTTTTTGACTTTGATGGAGTTGTTCTGGAATCAGGTGACATTAAGACAGAAGCCTTCGTAGAGCTCTATCAGGGCCTGGGGATAGATGCAGAAGTGAAACATCATCATCTGTCCAATCAGGGTGTTTCGCGCTTTGGCAAGTTCAAATGGATTGCGGAGAATCTGCTGAATAAGGCCTACACTGATGAGATGGGTAAAGAGCTGGGAGACCGCTTTAGCGCACTCGTAAAGCAAAAAGTAATTGAAGCGCCATTCGTGCCCGGTTTTAAGGATATGATGGAGCAGATTGCAGAAAAAGACATTTATTGCGTTATAGCCTCAGGCACCCCTGATACAGAGCTTCAGTCTATTGTAAAGGAACGAAATATAGGGCATTGGTGGCATGAGGTACACGGTAGCCCGGCCAAAAAGCAGGAAATTGTTGAAGACGTACTGTCGAGAAAGGGATTTGATCGCTCCAGGTGTCTGTTTTATGGTGATGCCAGTACAGACCATGAGGCCGCTGAAATAACCTCGCTCGATTTCTATGCCAGGCTCACTGATGAGCTGAAAGATTACTGGAACAGTGTTTCCTATAAATATGGAAGCACAGACTTCAGAGATTTACTTTAAAAACATCTATGTCTGCTAAAAAGAAGATTCTTTTTGTACGTCCTACCCTGGGATACGGAGGAGCAGACCGGGTGACATTGAACCTGCTCAAAGGCTTTGATCGCGATGCCTATTCCTGCGATCTCGCCCTGATGAGAGCACAGGGAGAATTTATTAGTGATTTGCCCGAGGACGTAAAGCTCTTAGACCTGAAGGCACGTTCACTCTGGTTTATGGTAGGTCCTCTCTTGAAAATACTGAGGTCCAGTGACTATGATGTGATGTACTCTACCTGTGGTGGTGCCTCTATGCCCATGATGCTGGCTACCTGGATTGGCAGATTCAGTGGTACCACGGTAGTATCAGAGAGGAACATCCTCTTTCCTCCCAAGAAGGCCAAAGGCAAGCGAAAGCTGATGCTGTTTATCAAGAAGCTCCTGTACAAAAAGGCCAGCTGGGTCACGGCTGTTTCAGAAGGAGTGGCAGAGGAGTGTAAGGATATTCTGCATACAGATCCGAAAAGAACAATAGTGGTGCATAACCCTATCATCAATGCCGACCTGGAAAAAGGAAGATCAGAATCATTGAGTCATGAGTTTTTTGAAAAGCATGAAAAAGTGATTCTGGCAGTGGGTAGGTTTGAGTGGCAGAAAGATTATGATACCCTCTTTGAAGCTTTCAGTATGCTTTGTAAGAAGAGAGAAGGGCTCGGGTTGTTCATTCTGGGCAAGGGCCCCCTGGAAGACTACTATCGCAATAAGGCGAAAGAACTGGGAATCGCTGATAATATATGCTTCGGTGGTTTCGATAAGAACCCCTTCAAATACATGAAGGCCTGCGATATTTATGTACTTAGCTCACGGCATGAAGGCATGCCCGGAGTATTAGTACAGGCAATGGCTTGTGGTACCGCTTGTGTGGCCACAGATTGTCCTACAGGGCCCAATGAACTGATCAGAGACGGAGAGAATGGCTTCCTGGCTACAGTTGAAGACCCTGAGTCAGTTGCAAATGCCTTGGAAAAGCTATTAGACGACCCTGATCTGGAAAAGCGGTTTGCCGACAAGTCACCTGAAAGCGTAACAAGATACCGGGAACAACCCGCAGTGCAGTCTTACTTTTATTTTCTGGAATCGTGAAGCTGGCAATTCTCATAACCAATCCAAACCACCACCTGGAGCTGACTCTGGGGCTCGCCAAAAGGTGGAAAGAAAAAGGAGATGAGGTCAAGTATGTCTCCCTTTGCGAAATGAGGAGAATGCCCAGCCCGGTAGAGACATTTGAAGGAGAAGGCCTGGATTTTGTCAGGTTTGCAGAACTACCCGGTAACCTCAAGCCCAGCTCAGGGAAAAAAAGCCTGGGCAAGAGCAATTCCCGTCTGAGAGCTTTGGTACAAAAAGCTTTCTGGCTGATCAAACTGAAGCCCTTTATCAAAGCGTCTCTCAAAGACGTAGACAAGGTCTTGCTATTGAATGATGCTGCGTTTCCCGGTGACCGAATTTGCAGGTGGTTGAAAGGAAAGAAGATTCCATTTTACCTGATGCAGGAGGGGATACGTTTTCCTTTACCTGCAGAAACCGAAGTAAAATACGGAGGAGGTGGTGCGGAAAAGGTGCTTTCCTGGGGCAAAAGATCAGCGGCTCATTTCGGGAAAGTTGTAGAAAATACAACTGAAGTGGCAGTGGCCGGCTCTCCCAGGTTTGATAGCTTTCTTCAACAGGTGAATAGTGCTCCAGATCCCAGAGGTACCGAAAAGATACTTGGAGTCTTCACAAACCCTATTGATGATCAGGGGTTTTGCAGCAAAGAAAAGAAGCTGGCTCTGTTCGAAAGCCTGATACTTCGCTCGGCCGGCTATGTCAACCAAAATGGGATAACCCTTGGTTTAAAATGTCACCCCAGAGAAGATGTGTCAGAATATCTCAAAATAGCCCATAGGCATGTGCATAAGGTAGAAGAGCTGCCGCGTAACATCATGGAGGCTATTCTGAAGGTCAATGCCGGAATCATTATGGCTTCAACCGTAGGGCTTGAGCTCTTGGGAGCGAAGCGGCCTATTGCGCAGATGGAGATACCCGGTTTTGGCTATGTATTTGACTATACGGATGATGGGAGTGTGGTAAAAATTCCGGTAGAGGGTGATTTTGACCTGACCGGACTTTTTGAAGATAAGGTGGATTTGACGTATTTTGAAGAGCATGTGGAGAGTGGAGATAGCGTTAAAAGAATGTATCAGTTGATCAAAGGCTAGTGTTTGATATTTTTAAACATACAATCGGAGCAAAAGGCTGGCTGAAAGCCTGGTCTATCTACCTGATGGCCTTTCCCTTTTACTTCTTTCCGGCAGGGAGTGCACAGCCTTCAGATTTGTTTATTGCAGCTACCATTGGCATTTACGTGCTGTCTCAGGGATTCAAAATGTTCAGAGACAGCCGTGACGTTTTTGATAAGTTTCTCAGGTTCTGCATTTATCTCACCATCATCAATTTTGCCGTATTTATCTTTCTTCTCGGGCAGAAGAATAGTGGTTTGCCCTGGTATATCATGAGTGCCTTTTATTATTTCAACCTGATGGTAATGGGCTTTGCTCTGGCCTTGTACAGGCAGTATGGCAGGAGTTTTCTTTACACCACCATTTACTCTTGTGTACTGGCAGCTATTTTACAAATCAGTCTCTCTTTCGTTTTCTCTACAGAAGGAGAAGGTGTCCGCGGAGCACTGTTTTTCACCAACCCTAACCAGCTTGGCTACTATTCTCTATGCGGACTGGCCGTGGTGCTGGTATTGGAAACGATGTTGAAAATCCCCAAACTCATCGTCTACAGTTCCTTCCTCTTGTTCAGTTATCTGGCAGTGGTAAGTGTGTCTAAAGCAGCGCTGGGTGCCCTGATTATCCTTTTTGGTGTCTACCTGTTAGCCAACGGCATTATCTCGCTGAGGAATATAGCCGTGCTGGTGGTAGTAGGAGGGATTGGATATTTCGCCCTGCTCAAAACCGATATAGGAAGGACCTTTCAGCGTAACCTTGAAATAAGAGAACTAAATGACTCAGATCGCCCTGATACAGTAACAGAATGGGAGTATAGGGGCTATGACAGAATTACCAATCACCCTTATTTTCTCGTTTTTGGAGCGGGAGAAGGAGGTTATAACAGGTTTGATACCTACATTGAAAAGCACGAAATGCACTCTTCCGTTGGTACCATTATATTCTGTTATGGCATACCGGGAACAGTCCTGTTCACACTCTTTGTACTCTCTTTGCTCAGAAGGTTGCCCTGGTACTATATTATATATGCATTCCCGCTTTTTGCCTATGGTATTACCCATATGGGCCTGAGGTTTACCATTTTTTGGGTGGCCCTGATTATGTTCCCGATCATAAGAACAGAAATAGCCAAACGAAATTACATTATAAAGAAAAGAAGGCTTGAAGCTGTTAAGAATAACTACCGTGCCATTATCCCTGAGGTACCTGCTCAGGGGGCAATTTAAGCATTTTACTTCGCAGGGTGTTGAGGTGGTGGCAGTGTCTTCTGATGGCCCGGAGATTCCTGCTTTTCTGGAAGAAGAAGGGGTACCTCATCATATTATTCCCTTATCCCGTAAGATCACTCCGGTTCAGGACCTTAAATGCGTTTGGCAGCTCTATCGCTTATTGAAGAGAGAAAAACCAGATGTAGTTCATTCTCATACTCCCAAGGCCGGCCTCATAGCCATGATATCGGCTTTTCTGGCTGGTATACCTGTCAGGATGCACACGGTGGCAGGGCTTCCCCTTATGGAAACCACAGGCTCAAAGCGCAGGCTTCTGGTATTTGTGGAAAAACTCACGTACCGGTTGGCTACGCATGTCTACCCCAACTCCTTTGCGCTAAGGGATTATATCTCAAACAACTTTTACAGCAATTCCGGCAAGCTCAAAGTTATCGCCAATGGGAGCAGTAATGGTATTGACATAGATCACTTTAGCCACACGGAAGATTTAGCATCACAGGCAAAAGAAATAAGACTAAATGCAGGTATTGGTCAGGATGAAAAAGTAGCCATTTTCGTGGGGCGAATAACGGGTGATAAAGGGATCAACGAACTCATAAAGGCAAAGAATAGGGTGGAGGGGCTAAAGCTCTTTTTGATTGGCCCTATGGAGCCTGAGCTGGATCCTCTGGAGGCCAGTACACAAGAACAAATCGAAAACGATAGTGACATCTTCTGGTTTGGGTTTCAGGCAGACGTCAGGCCTTATCTTATGGCAGCAGATTTTCTGGTATTCCCAAGCTACAGAGAGGGCTTCCCTAACGTGCCGCTACAGGCCGGTGCACTGGGGCTTCCCTGCATAGTGACCGATATTAACGGCTGCAACGAAATTATTATCCATGAGAAGAATGGTTTGATCATTCCTCCCAAAGATGAGGAGGCATTGGCAGCTGCAATTTCAGTCATGTTGAATTCAGAGGAACTGTTCTCATCAATGAAGGAAGAGGCTCGTCCTATGGTGGTCAACCGATACGATAGAAGAGTGGTGTGGAAGGCACTGGAACAAGAATATGAGAACTTAACCAAAAGAGATGTATAGGACGGTTTTTAAGCCTGTAATGGATTTCATGGTGGCTCTGTTTGTGTTGATTGTCAGCAGCCCTGTAACGCTGTTGACTACGATAGTCCTGTTCTTTCTGAATGGCGGAAGGCCCTTCTTTTTTCAGGTACGTCCGGGCAAAGATGAACGACTCTTCAAGATCATCAAGTTCAAAACGATGAATGACAAAACAGATTCGGAGGGGAACCTGTTACCCGATGCGGACAGGCTTACCTGGTATGGGGGGATTGTCAGAAAGTTGTCCATTGATGAACTGCCGCAGATGATCAACGTGCTGAAAGGAGATATGTCGCTGATAGGCCCCAGGCCGCTTCTGGTTGAGTACCTGGAGTTGTATGACAGCGTACAAAAGAGAAGGCATGAGGTCAGGCCCGGTATATCCGGCTGGGCTCAGGTAAACGGCCGCAATACCCTGTCATGGGAATCTAAGATTGAGCATGATGTCTGGTATGTAGATCACCTTTCTTTTGGCCTTGATCTTAAAATACTATTTTTGACGGTAAAGAAAGTAGTTATCTCCGAGGGTATCAGCGGTGAAAACTCAGTCACAATGGAAAAATTCAAAGGGACTAAGAAATGATTCTTTTTGGCGCTTCCGGACATGCTAAGGTCATTCTGGATGTATTGAACAAACAAGGAGTTGAAGTGCCTTACCTCCTGGACGATAACAAGGCGATTAAGGAATTGCTGAACCTGCAGGTTCGGACTTACTCCTCTGAGCTTGATCTGACCACCGAAGAGCTGATTGTTTCAATCGGTGTGAACAGAATCAGGAAGAAGGTGGTAGAGAAATTAGATACAAACTTCGGTACAGCCATCCACCCTGGTGCTGTTTTGGATCCTAACGTCACCATAGACCAAGGTACAGTGGTAATGGGAGGTGTGGTGATAAACAGCAGTTCACAAATAGGCCGTCACACCATCATCAATTCAAGGGCCTCAGTTGATCACGACTGCCGGATCGGGGACTACTGTCATATTTCACCCGGTGCCATTTTATGCGGTGATGTGAGTGTGGGAGAAGGTACGCAGGTAGGCGCAGGTGCTACCGTTATTCAAGGAGTCAAAATTGGAAAATGGGTGACGGTGGGTGCCGGAGCCATAGTTATTCAGAACATACCCGACAATGCAGTTGTGGTGGGAAACCCGGCTAGAATTATAAAATATAATGACTGATAAACCCAGAATCTGGTTGTCCTCCCCGCATATGGGAGGTAAGGAAATAGACTTCATTCAACAGGCGTTTACCCAAAACTGGATCGCTCCGTTGGGTCCTAATGTAGATGGATTTGAAAAAGAACTTGGTCAATACACGGGTGTTGATCATGTGGCGGCACTTTCCAGCGGAACGGCTGCCATACATCTGGCCCTGATACTATTGGGCATAGAAAGAGGAGACGAGGTGCTGGTGCAAAGCTTTACCTTTTGTGGTAGCTCTAACCCTATACTCTATCAGGGAGCCACCCCGGTTCTGATTGACAGCGAAAGGGATACCTATAACATGGATCCTGATGTGCTGGAAACAGCCATAAAAGACAGGATTCAAAAAGGTAAAAAGCCTAAAGCCGTGATCCTGGTACATCTCTATGGTATGCCGGCCAGGGTAGATGACATAATTGAGATATGCCAGCGATATGAAATCTCCTTGATTGAAGATGCGGCCGAAGCACTCGGGTCTTCCTACAAGGGAAGAAAAGCGGGTTCCTTTGGTGTCTTCTCGGTACTCTCCTTTAACGGAAACAAGATTATTACAACCTCGGGTGGTGGTGCTCTGCTTTCACAAAATGAAGAAATGATAGCCAAAGCGAGATTTCTGGCAACACAGGCCAGAGATACAGCTCCTCATTATGAGCACTCTGAACTGGGTTTTAACTACAGAATGTCCAATATCTGTGCCGGTATAGGCAGGGGGCAACTGGAGATTCTGGACAAGCATGTCGCCAGAAGAAGAGAGATCAATCAATGGTATAAAGAGACTGTTTCGAGAGAAGGGATATCTTTCCTTGAAGAACCCAATGATGATTACTTCTCTAATCACTGGCTGTCAGTAATGCAGGTAGACGAGCAAAAAGCAGGTATTAGCAGAGAGCAAATACGCCTTGCATTTTTAGATGAAAATATTGAGTCCAGACCCACCTGGAAACCAATGCATTTACAACCACTCTACCAGGAATTTCCCTTCTATGGAGCTGGAGTAGGACAGGATTTGTTTGAGAATGGTTTGTGTTTACCATCAGGCTCAAATCTTACCGAGGCCGAGCAGGAGAGGATCCAAAATGTCTTGAGTGATATTTTTTCTTAAATTTGGTATCTATTAAGCCATGATCATAAAGCGCATAAAGACACTGAATATCCTTCCCAGATGGATTATTGTAATCATCGATCTGGTCACTTTTGCCCTGGCGGCTCTGGTGGGGTATATGCTAAGGCTTAATTTTGATATAGAGGCACTCTATGAATATAACTTCCTGAGAGGAGTACTGATATTCATGATGTCGGGGCTTATAGGTTCTTTGGTCACCAGGAGCTTTGCAGGTATTATCCGTTATACCGGACTCCAGGATACACTCCGTGTATTGTATGCCAACCTGTTCACTTTGGCCGTAGTTTTCTCCATTAACTATCTCTCGGAGAACTCTTTACCTTATTCCGTGGCGGTGATCGCCTTTTTTGTTTCGCTCGTAGCCCTGGTAAGCTACAGACTGCTGGTAAAGGAGCTTTTTTCATACTACCGAACGGTTTCACAATCACAAAAGAAGGTCCTCATTTTTGGTGCCGGGCGACATGGTATCACTACAAAGCAGGTACTTGACAATGATGTATCGTCTAACGTAAAGATTATTGGCTTTCTGGAAGATAACACCAGGAAGATCAACAATGTCATCTCAGGGGTGCGCATCTACTCTGCCCGCCAGGATTTTGAGAAGCTTGCCATTAAGCATAACCCTCAGGAGCTGATTCTGGCTGCCAATAATATTCCGGTTGACCGCAAGAATGAGCTGGTAGATCAGTGCCTCGAATTTGGTATTAAGATCAGTACCGTGCCGTCAGCAGATCAATGGATTGGTGGTGAGTTCAACCCAAATCAAATCAAGCAAATAAAGATTGAAGACCTGTTAGGCCGTAATGTCATCGATCTGCAAAACAAATACGTAAGCAAGGAGCTTACCGGCAAAAGCATATTGGTTACCGGAGCTGCAGGAAGTATCGGTAGTGAACTGGTAAGGCAGATTGTGAAGTACAATCCTGCCAGGCTGGTATTGCTTGATCAGTCAGAGACCGGGCTTTTTGAAATTGAGAATGAGATCAGGGCTTTAAAAAATGTGGGTGATAAAATGGTGAGTTTTATCGCAGACATTTCTAATAAGGAAAGGGTTAAAATGGCTTTTGATCTGTATAAGCCCAGTTATGTCTTTCATGCAGCAGCATATAAGCACGTACCTATGATGGAATCCAACCCATGGGAGGCCATAGGTTGTAATGTGTTGGGTACAAGAAATCTCGCTGACTTGTCGGTTGAATATGAGGTAGAGAAGTTTGTGATGATTTCTACGGACAAGGCTGTCAATCCGACCAGCGTAATGGGAGCCACAAAGCGTGCTGCAGAGATCTACGTGCAATCGCTCAATAACTTCCTTCGAGGGCTTGATACCGTAAGTACCAAGTTTGTTACTACGCGATTTGGTAACGTATTGGGTAGTAATGGTTCGGTTATCCCGATATTCAAGCGGCAAATCCAAAATGGCGGTCCTATTACTGTGACCCACCCGGAGATCACCAGATACTTTATGACCATTCCAGAGGCTTGTAACCTTGTTTTAGAAGCAGGAGTAATGGGAGATGGCGGTGAGATTTTTGTCTTTGATATGGGAGAATCAGTCAAGATTCTGGATCTGGCCAAAAGAATGATTCAGCTTTCCGGCCTTCAGGAGGGAGTTGATATCAACATTGTCTTTTCAGGACTCAGACCAGGGGAGAAGCTGTATGAGGAGCTGTTGGATGACAAAGAAAACACCCTGGCAACCCATCACCCCAAAATCATGATATCACAGGTCAGAGAACTGGAATTTAAGAGGGTCAGGGATATTTGTCAGGAACTAAAAGAATCACTCTCTGATAAGGATGAATTCGCAGTAGTAAGCATTCTCAAGAAGCTGGTCAACGAATACAAAAGCAAAGAGTCAAAGTTTGAGGCGCTTGATGTGGAGAATGTGAAATCTTAATTGAGATCGCCCTACATATTCTTAATAGTCCAATAAGTTTCCAGACATAGCATAATTCCCAACGAACAACCAGCCTTACTTCGGTAAGGCTTTTTTGTGTCTGCACCCCACTTGAAAACGCTTGAATCAGCAGCTTTAGAAGGTGGGTGAGACTCAATTGAACATGATTATCGAGCATACCATAAGACGGTATTTGCCATGGCCAATACCCGACCGTTCAGGTTAAGGTCTTAGTAGAATTAAAGAGTAGTTAAGTATTGTGCTTAACGGAACTTAGGTTTCCTTCTAGAAGGCTGGAAAAGCTGCTTCAGGAAGTTGTCAGGCAGATATAGCTCTAATCTGATCTGGAAGATGTAGTAGGAATCATTTTTCTCAGGATTTCCACGATCATCACCTGCTACCCTGGTTGGGTAACCAGCCTCAGCCGATCTGTCAAAAAGAATGCGTGCATCTTCAAAGGTTCCTATTCGGCCGGCATCTTCAAGTTCCTGAAGACTTGGGAATTCTGTACTTACATCATCAAGATAGTCTGTGAAGGTAAATCTTCTGGCTGCTTCAAAGAGGATGTCTACATACTGATTGGCCTTCAGGCGAACACCAATACCAAGAGGTATCACTAAAGCTGTAGAGCTATAGCCTAGCCCATCCAGTGCCTCTGTGTTAAGTTTTCTCAGGTTTACCATCTCGCCTGTATCTGGGTGCTCAGCTCTTGGATTGTTGGTGGTTATACCAATCCCCATGAGCAGGTAGGGGTTTAACACAGGACGTCTCGTATAGCTTCCGTTTACAGGAATCAGGTTAAAAGTAAAAAAGAGTGAAGCTTCTAAGTTTCTTGATTTGAAGCTCAGGTTTCTGATAAAACGCGTGTCTTCCTGTCCTTCCCTTGGGCCGCCTCTCTGCCCTGGTTCCTTACCGGCTAGTCTTCCGTTGTCCGCATCATCACCTCCGATGCCATACCAGTTGAGGTCAAGACGCATACTGATCTGAGAGCCGAACTTTTTTCTTAGCCCAATGCCAAGGTTAGAACCTACAGCAGAACCAAGTCCGTCATACACCACATCATGAAGGTCACCATGGTAGCTTGAAACGCCAAGACCAAAGGAAAACATCCATGATCTGTCTCTTCTTCTTGAGTAGAAACTTTGTGCATCAGCGAAGTCTGCCAGAAACAGAAGGAATACAGTGGTAAATATTAATTTTTTCATCACGCGATGTAATCGAGTATCGACTATTTGAACAAAAATAGCAAGTTGACAGTGATTCTACAAAAATTTGGGCAGGCGAGGAGATATAAAAGTAGTTAATTCTATGTTAAAAAAGAAAGACTCTCTTCCTTAAACGTCAGAAGAGAGTCTTTTTTGTGCACCCGGAAGGATTCGAACCCTCAACCCCCAGAGCCGAAATCTGGTATTCTATCCAGTTGAACTACGGGTGCCCGTGCTTAAGAAAGTACTTCCTGTACCTTCCCGGCAGCGTCTTTCAGTAAGATGGCTGAGTGTACTGCCAAACCGCTCTCATCAATGATTTGAGCGCCTTCTGTAGCGTTTGTTCCCTGCAATCTTACGATAATCGGAATGTCAATATTACCAATTTTTTTGTAGGCTTCAACTACTCCCTGGGCCACTCGGTCACATCGAACGATACCTCCGAATATGTTGATTAAAATAGCCTTAACATTAGGGTCTTTCAGGATGATTCTGAAACCGGCCTCTACTGTCTCCGCATTGGCTGTACCTCCTACATCGAGGAAGTTGGCAGGTTCTCCGCCAGACAGTTTAATGATATCCATGGTGGCCATAGCCAGGCCTGCACCATTTACCATACAGCCAACATTACCATCCAGCTTTACATAGCTCAGGCCGTATTTGCCAGCTTCTACTTCTGCAGGATCTTCCTCACTGATGTCGCGAAGCTCAAGCAGATCAGGATGACGCATGAGCGCATTATCATCCAGATTCACTTTGGCATCTACCGCCAGTATCTGATTGTCTGAAGTCTTCAGTACAGGATTGATTTCAAACATAGATGAGTCTGAACTCACATAAGCATTGTAGAGTGAGTAGATGAACTTCACCATGTCTTTGAAGGCTTTACCTTCCAGTCCCAGCTTAAAAGCTACTTTTCTTGCCTGGAAGCCTTGCAGACCAACGCGTGGATCGATCCACTCCTTGATGATTTTCTCAGGTGTCTTCTCTGCCACCTCTTCTATGTCCATTCCACCTTCGGTAGAGGCCATAATCACATTGCATCCTTTAGCTCTGTCCAGCAGAATAGATACATAAAATTCTTTCGTTTCAGATTCTCCCGGATAGTAAACATCCTGAGCAATCAGTACTTTGTTTACTGTTTTGCCCTCAGGTCCGGTTTGGTGTGTAACCAGCGTTCCTCCGAGAATTGCCCCTGCTTTTTCAGGTACTTCATCCAGGCTCTTTGCCAGCACAACACCGTTAGATCCGGTTTGCTGAACTTTTCCTTTTCCACGACCACCCGCGTGAATCTGAGCTTTCACTACGTACCAGCTTGTGCCGGTTGAAGCATTCAAAGACTTAGCAGCTTCCAAAGCACCTTCAGCAGTATCTGCCACAATGCCTTCCTGAATTTTTACCCCGTGTTTTTTGAGTAATTCTTTTGCCTGGTATTCGTGTATGTTCATTGCCTGAAATTTTGGCACGAAAGTAACCCATTGGGCTTATAATAACAAACAAATAAGAGGGAACAAATCAGCACATTCGATTGGTACGCGATAAATCTGTATGTTTGGATTTTGATGCGAAAATGGAGTTGTTAAAAGCCAAGGGAGTTCAAAAGGCATACGGTGCCCTCGAAGTGTTAAAAGGTATTGATCTGACCGTGGAAAAAGGGCAGGTTTTATCGATTGTCGGGGCTTCAGGAGCCGGTAAGAGTACTTTACTACATATTTTGGGTACGCTTGACAGACCGGATGCCGGTGAGCTTATTATCAAAGGGAAAAGTACTTCTCATTTGAACTCCAACGAGTTGGCAAGATTCAGAAATGAATCCATTGGTTTTGTATTTCAATTCCATAACCTGCTACCAGAATTCACTGCATTAGAGAACGTTATGATTCCTGCTTTTCTAGGTCAGAAAAATGACAAGGAAGTGGAAAGAGACGCGATGATGCTCATGGAGAAATTAGGGGTAGGAGCAAGGGCTGCACATAAGCCATCAGAACTTTCAGGAGGAGAACAACAGAGAGTAGCTGTAGCCAGGTCGCTTATTAACAAGCCGGCTATTGTTTTTGCTGATGAGCCAAGCGGAAACCTTGATTCCAAAAACGCTCAGGAACTACATGAACTCTTCTTTGAGCTACGAGAAGAGATGCAGCAGACCTTTGCGATTGTTACCCACAATGCTTCTCTGGCCAATATGGCCGATCGAAAAATAGAAATAGCGGACGGGAAGATTATCTAGTCTTCTTGGCCACCTTGCAGCGAATAGATGATTTGCCATAGAGTGACTTGGGCAGGTAAAAACCCAGTCTGAATCCAAGTCTGATGTAAGAATCATTGCCTCCGTCACCTCTGGGTGAACCAGCAGCCGCAGGGTCTAATCCCAGTTCTACTCTTCTGTCAGAAAGCAACGCAGCGGGGCTTGTCGGATCACCAAAAGAAGAAGGATCGCGATAATTGCCGCTGACATCATCCAGATAGCCTGTGAGGGCCAGAGTATACTGCATTTCAAGTTGGAGATCAACATTGCGGTTGATGAAAACATTAACACCAAACCCGACTGGAATTATCAGGGCCAGACTTCCGTAGTCTACACCTTCGGTTCTCAGTGGCCTTAGTTCAAATTCTTCACCGTTAAGCTCTGCTTTGGGTTTATTTGAGGTCACTCCAAGACCAAGGTGGAAATAGGGATTGGCAAAAGCACGGTCTTTGTAACCTGAAGGTGGATGTCTGAAAGCAAAATAGAGTGCCTGAGCTGTGAACTCAAAGTTGGTAGCTTTGAAAGACAGGTTTCTTTCTCTTCTGGCTCTGATAGCAGACAGTCTGTCATCTGCTTTGATAGAATAAATTGAAAGTGAGCCCCTTAAGGCAATATTGTCTGTGAACAGATGCTCATAAGCCACAGAAGCACTAAGCCCTGCCTGTAGCTTGGGATCATTCGCCCTTCTAAGCTCTCCAATGTACGAATTGACACCCAGTCCGAAAGTTACTTTCGATATTCTGTCAAAATCGCCAGTGGTAGTGTATCGTTGTGCCTGACAAATTGCACTAATAAAAAGAACTGTAAGTAATAATAACGACCTTCTAATCATTCATCTTCGAATTGGGTGCCAAAATGCTAAAGATATAAGGGAAACGCAAAAATTTGCTAGTTATTAGCTTCTTTTGATTTTTTGATCATCTGATCGATATGCTGACGTGCACCAAACATGTCCTGGTAGGCTGCTAAAATCTTGTGATCACTATCCAGCAGATACGTTACCCTTTTAGGTATGCCTATTACCGGTACAAGTGCGTCATAGGCCTTGCAGACTTTTCCGGAAGGGTCTGAAAGAAGCTCGAAGGGTAGGTTATGCGCTTCTTTGAACTTAAGGTGACTCTTTATTGAATCACGACTGATACCAAAGATCGGTATGTCCAGATTTCGGAATTCAGAAAAGGCATCCCTGAAGCTACAGGCTTCTGCCGTGCAGCCCGGAGTGAAGTCTTTTGGGTAGAAATAGATAATACAGGATGTCCCCTCCATGTCATCTTTTAAGGAAAATATCTGCCCGGAGGTGCTCTTTAATCGGATTTCTGGAGCTTTCACCCCTTTTTTTAGTGCCATAGAGGCTGTTTATGTTGAGTGATTAATATTACAGACTATGCTTCTTAATTGCCACGGAATATTTCAACTTCGCGCATGCTTAGTCGTGGAGTACAATACATGCTTTTAGCCACTTTTGTTTTCGCTATTATGAATGTGGCGGTCAAATGGGTGGGGCATATCCCGGCTGTTGAAGTGATATTTTTCCGCTCCATCATCTCGCTTATCATGTCGGGAGTGGCATTAAGGTCCCAGAAGGTATACCTGTTTGGTAATAACAAAAAAGTGTTGATCCTGAGGGGGATTGCCGGTTCACTGGGACTGATCCTCTTTTTTACTACCATACAGCGAATCCCTTTGGCCAGTGCTGTGACACTGATGTTCTTATCTCCCATTTTCACCGCGGTTTTGGGCATTTGGATTGTAAAAGAGCCTGTGAAGTGGCTGCAATGGGTGTTCTTTATTATTTCTTTCGCTGGCATTATGATGATCCAGGGCTTTGACACAAGGGTGTCACCCCTTATGGCCCTTGTGGGTATAGGAGCTGCTTTCTTTTCTGGTGTGGCCTATAACATGATTCGCAAGTTGAAAAACAGCGAACATCCGCTGGTGATCGTATTTTACTTTCCGCTGGTCACGCTTCCTTTTACCATTGTTTATATGTTTTTTGATTGGGTTACTCCTGTCGGGACGGATTGGATAGTACTTATACTGGTGGGGGTCCTGACACAGGTGGCGCAGTATTTTATGACCAAAGCATATCAGTCTGAGGAGCTGGCCAAAGTCGCCAATATTCAGTTTACCGGAATTCTCTATGCCATTGGCTTCGGGTGGGTACTTTTTGACGAAACCTTTAATTTTAACACGTATCTTGGTATGACCATGGTGCTGATAGGCGTAATTCTGAATATTGCTTACAAACAGCGCCTCCAGCAAAGAAGTAATTGATATGAAGCTGTTTCAAGTAGACTCGTTCACCAAAGAAGTTTTTAAAGGAAATCCGGCTGCCGTTTGTATTGTGGAGGACGATCTGGATGAGGAGCTCATGCAGCAGATTGCGCTGGAGATGAACCTGTCAGAGACGGCCTTCGTGAAGCTTTACAAGAAACACTGTAACCTGAGATGGTTTACTCCGGCCTCTGAGGTGCCCTTGTGTGGTCATGCTACCCTGGCTACTGCTCATGTGCTCTGGTCGCACGGTTTATGGCCGAAGACCCGCCAGATTGAATTCAGCACCCTCAGCGGAAGTCTCTTTACCCGATTGGAAGAGGAGAAAATAGTAATGGACTTTCCCGGTACTATGCCCGAAGTTAAGGCAGGTATCGATAAGACCGAGCTGGAAGAAGAACTGGGGGGATTGATTCAGCAGGTACTGACTGTGCCAAATGAACTGGTGGTAATTATGTCCCGGGAGTCTGACCTGAGAAAAGCAAACCCTAATGATGCTTTTATAGCCAAACAGGCAAAGAACGGAGTCATTGTTTCTGCGAGGTCAGAAGGAGGGGAGTATGACTTTGTATCACGATATTTTGCACCAAATCTCGGAATCAAGGAAGATCCCGTAACGGGCTTTATGCACACCATTTTAACGCCTTATTGGAACTCCGTAATGGAGAAGACTAAATTCAAAGCCTGTCAGGCTTCTGCCAGAGGTGGTGAGATGGAAACGGAACTTGCCGGAGAACGTGTTTTGCTCAAAGGGCATGCTGTGGAGGTGTTTAACACAGAACTGAATATTCAGCACTCTTAACTATTGCGCAGCACCTTACCAGAGCCCGAACAGGCATCACAACTCTCTCTGCCGCGCAGTGCTACCCAATAGCCCTTGCCCTCGCATTTGCCACACTTCTTATAATCAGAAACCGGAAAGAGCTTTCTCAATAAAAAATACAGGCCCACGAGCACCAGGGCAAAAAAGATGATTCTGATAAATGCCATAGCTAGTTTTTATACAAAATAAAGGCTGTCATGGCAGGTATGGTCAGAATGGTCGAATTTATTTCGCGGATACCCTGCTCATCTACCCGGTTGCCATCACTCACAAGTTGCCAGGGACCTTTGGGAATACTCATGGTTTTATTGAGGTTGTTGCCGTTCAACACTACCAGTATTTCCTCCCAGGTATCTCCATTGGCATGATCTTTCAGACGGTACAGAATGAGATTGTCATCCTCCGTATCTGTAAACTCGAGCTTTTGCCGAATCATTTCAGCAGTTGGCATCCTGAAGGCAGGGTGGTTCTTTCTCAGGTTGATGATCCCCTGGTAGTAGTCAAATACCTCTTTGTATTGTGTCTTTCTGTTCCAGTCAATCTGATTGACCTCATCCGGAGACTCAAAGCTATTCTCAACCCCTCCTTTAGTTCTCAGCATTTCCATACCGGCATGAACAAACGGTACTCCCTGGGAAGTAAGCACAATGGTTTCTGCCAGTTTATGCATTTTGATCAGCTGTTCGGGAGTGGCATCCGGCATGGATATGCTCAGCTTATCGAAAAGGGTGTGATTGTCGTGGCAGGAGACGTAACTGATCGTTTGCGAAGGTTTGGGCGACCAGGGTGCCCTGGAGTAGTTAACAGCCTCATAGTCTACCTGAGGGTGTTGCGTAGAGGCCACTACACCAAACTTAATACTCTCTTTGAGTCCTGTTTTCTGACTTACAAAGCCCCTGTCTTCATGAGCAAAAACGCTTCCCTTAAGGCCATCCCTGAGGTCATCACTAAAAGCAGCTACTTCCTGCAGTTTTGGGGTGTTGGCTTTCAGCGCCTGACTTTCAGCAGGCAGGGGACTTGATCCTGCTGTCCATCCCTCACCGTAGATGAAAATGGTCGGGTCAATAGCCCTTAGCTCCTGACTGATGAGGTTCATGGTTTCAATGTCATGAATGCCCATGAGGTCAAAACGAAAACCATCCAGGTGATACTCCTCCACCCAATATTTCACAGACTCTATCATGAACTTACGCATCATAGCACGTTCGGAGGCGGTTTCATTGCCACAGGCAGAAGCATCTGAAAAGCCACCTTCCGCATTTTGCCTGTAATAGTAGGAGGGCACCAATTGATTGAAGTTAGACTCTTCGCTTTGACCGGTATGATTGTACACAACATCCAGAATTACCCGTAGGCCGTTTTCATGAAGTGTTTTTACCATCTGCTTAAACTCCCTGATTCTGACATTACCATCAAAAGGGTCGGTAGCAAAACTGCCTTCCGGTACATTATAGTTGAGCGGATCGTAGCCCCAGTTATATTGGGGTTCATCCAGTCGGCTTTCGTCAATAGAGCGGTGATCGAAAGCAGGAAGCAGGTGCACATGAGTGACGCCCAGGTCTTTTATATGGTCAAGACCGGTAGAAAGGCCGGCCGGATTTTTAGTACCGCTTTCGGCCAGGCCTATAAACTTTCCCTTGTTTGCAATACCCGAGCTTTTGTGGATGGACACATCCCGAACCTGAAGCTCATACAGTATAATGTCATTATAAGAGGCAAGGGGAGGCCTTTGATACTCAGACCAGCCTTCTGGATCCGTAGCCTCCAGGTCAACAATCATGGCCCGATGACCATTTACACCAACAGCTTTGGCATAGGGGTCTGGTTTTTCCTGACGCCATATGCCGTCTTGCTTTACCTGAAAAGTGTAGTACTTGTTTTTTTGATCTCCCTTGAGCTGATATACCCAGGTACCCGCAATATCAGGTGACATGGAATAGGTATCAATCAGGTGATCGCCATGCCCCTGAGAGTAGAGATGAAGTCTCACTTCAGAAGCTGCCGGTGACCACAAACGAAAAGCAGATTGTCCGGGTTGATACTGTACTCCCAGGTCATTGCCATCATAGGCAGGATATTCCTCGAAAGAGCTATAAGTAGGCATAGTTTCGCACGAAAAGATCAACAGGAAAATAATAACAAGCCGCAACAGGTGTTTTACAGGTCCCATTGCTTCTCTTTAATGTCCCCCGGAAGGAGTCAGTTTACCACCGGCTTTGTTGCTCTCTTTGACCAGCAACCAAAGTACTGCCGAAACCCCCAGGGCAATAGCGCTGATGATGAAAATGGTGGTTTTGTCAGCTCTGCCATCGATAAATCCCCCCAAACTGGAGGCTACCAGTTGTGGTAGTACGACAGAGAGGTTGAATAAGCCCATAAACAATCCCATGCGACTTTGATCCACCGTTTCCGACATTATGGCAAAAGGAAGGCTTACCACTGCTGCCCAGCCCACACCTACCACGGCCATAATCACATAGAAACTGGCCGGGGAACTGCCAAAGAAGATGATAAGCAGGTATCCCAGCGCCATAGTGGCTATGCAGAGCATATGTGTTTTGACCCGGCCGATTTTTTTGCTGACGGGTTCGAGTACAAAGGCCGGCAGGATAAAACCTACTGTGTTTAAGATAGCAAAAGCGATACCTGTAATAAGGCCTATGTTATTGTTGTCTGCTTCGCTCAGGGTGGCAGCCGTATCAAAACCCATGATGACCTCTTTAATGTAGGCGAAGGAGTACACAAACATGGTTTGTACCCCAAGCCAGGTGAAGGCATGAGCCAGACATATCTTGAGAAATTCAGGAATGTTTGTATGTCCCTTGGGCTTATCTTCTCCACCTTCATCAGTGTTGAGACTTCTGGGTTCCTTAATAAAGAGAGTCGGCAGGATTGAAAACAGAAACACCAGTCCTGCTCCCATATAGATCAGAACATAATTACTCACAAAAGCTCCGATGAGATAGGCGATCACCCCAAAAAAACCAGAGACGGTCTGCATCCAGGTATAGCCTTTGGTTCTTACCGGTCCTTCCGGTGTTACGTCTGCTATAATAGAGCGGGTGGGGTTAAAGCTGATATTGATAGCCAGGTCCAACGAGAGGGCTACCGCGATGGCCACTCCCAGTATTTCTTCAAAGCCAAGTGCTTCGCTGATAATATCGATATTGGGCAGGGCCAGTAGCATTAATGAAGCAATAACCCCCCCAATGAGAATAAAAGGTCTTCTGCGACCTCCCCAGAACCAGACATTATCGCTGAGTGCCCCGATCAGCACCTGCCCGATAATACCGGCTGCTGGTCCTGCAGCCCAGACAATGCCTATTTCATGCAGGTCGAAACCGAATTTAGTATTAAGTATCCAGCTCAGGGCGGCTATCTGTACCGAGAGGGCAAAACCCATGGCGGTAGCAGGGAGACTGAGTACTGCAAAAAATGAGGGGCTGAGTTTCTTTTGAAAAGTCCGCATAGGGGGAATCAGAGTTAGTATATCAAAGAAAGATAAACAGACCCTGGCAGAATAAGAAGCCGGAACTTATGCCAACGTTTGCACTGCGATTGACTGGAGGAACCCTATGGAGACCTGGTTAGAGTGATCCTGCTGCAAACGTAAAATGCCGCGAATTGCTCCGCGACATTCTATCAGGAAGGATGAACGAAATTATCTTACATTAAAGCTGGTCTGACCTATCTCGTAGGTGTCGGACAGGATGATGATCTTGTAATCTCCCTTGTCGAAAGTCGAACCTTTGTCATACACGAATGACAGCTCCTGCTTGGTATTATCGAAAAGAATCTCTTGCATGGCCGTGTAAAACTGCTCTTTGCCGTCTACTTTAAAAGAGCCTGAGCCTCTGGCTACATCAAACACTACATTGCCTGCAGGGTCTACCAGCTGAATCATGATCTGGTGGCCGGCCACAGGGGCCACATCGTTATCGGCCAGGTTGAAAGTGACTTTGATCTTCTGAGCCTGACGCGCTCTGAAATCTCCTTCTTTCTCTTTACCCCGCTTGTTCACGTTAAAGAACTTTACGTTTTCAGCTCTCAGCTTAGCTGCAAGCGAGATTTGTTGCTGCAGCTTTCGTTGTTCTTCTTCAGCAGCTCTGATGGTAGCATTCAGCTGATTTTTGTCTTCTTTCAGCCCTGTGTTTTCTTCCAGCAGATCTTCATTGAGTTTTCTCAGCTCAGCGATTTGTTCATCCTTGGCTACCAAAAGTTCCTGATAACCGGTTACCTTTTTATCCAGTCGCTGAATCAGTGCCTTATTGGCTCTTCTTGTACGCTGCAACTGATCTCGCTGATCTGTAATCGAATCCTTCAGGGTAACCAGTGAGTCGATATCTCCTCCCAGCTCTGCAATCTCCAGTATCTTGGCGCTCAGCTCGGTGCCTATGCTGTCCAGCTGGCCGGTGAGTCGCTCTCTGGTTTGATCATATTCAGCCTGTAATGCCTGGCGGTCCTGATTATCCGTATAAATTTTAAATCCTGCTGCTGCCACAATGATCACAATGGCGATGATAAGAATGATCCTGATCTGATCTCTCTTTCCCGACTTGTTTTCTGCGTTTTCACTCATCCGACTAAACCCTTAGTTTAATACCACCTTTCTAACGTCAAAAGGGGTAAATATTGGGCGAAGTACTAAAAAGTTTTTTAAATATGCCAATCTGTTTACACAGGCTTAAGCGCATGGATTTATTGAACGAAGATTATTGGTCGGGAAGGTATGAAAGCGGGCAAACCGGCTGGGACATTGGTTATGTTTCCACCCCGTTGAAGACTTATATAGATCAGTTGGAGGACAAGACGGTCAGAATTCTGATTCCCGGTGCCGGCAATAGCTATGAAGCCGAGTATTTGCACAGACAGGGCTTTGGTAACGTATATGTTATGGACCTGTCTCAGGCCCCTCTCGATAATTTGAAACTGCGGGTACCCGACTTCCCGGATGACCGGTTGATCTGTCAGGATTTTTTCGATCATACAGGGCAATATGACATTCTGCTGGAACAGACCTTCTTCTGTGCCCTGAATCCCGAACTCAGACCGGCTTATGTGAAGAAGGCCAGCGAACTGCTGAAACCCGGTGGGAAGATTGTGGGCTTGATGTTTAACATTCCTCTTTTTGACGATCATCCACCCTTTGGTGGACACCAGAAAGATTATGAGCCGCTATTCAGGGATACTTTTGATATAAGCATTATGGAAACAGCGTATAACTCCATACCTCCCCGAGCGGGGAATGAGTTGTTTGTCAAGCTGGTGAAGCCCCTGGTCAGCGCCTGAAACTCAGGATATAATGCTCCTTTTTGAATTCAGGATTGAAAAAGAGCAAACCTCCCTCAAAGAGGTCGAGAGAGAGACTTACGCGGGGATGATCTCTTAGCTCCGTCCAGGCCTCGTTCATCTCAGGCGACCAGTGTATGTCGTCAATTACCACAATACTCTGATCATGAAGTTGTGGTAAAATCTGATCAAAATATCTCAGGGTAGGTTCATATCGGTGATTGGCATCGAGATAGGCCAGGTCTATCTTATGAGTTTCTTTCAAAGCCTGAGCCAGTGTCTGGTCAATATTTCCTTCTATCAGCTGAATGTTATTTGCACCAAAAGCGTCAAAGTGTTCCCGGGCTTTTCGGGCAATAGCGGGGCTGCCTTCCAGTGTATAGATTTTGCCGCCTGGGCAGGCTTGTTGCATATAAAGTGTGTTTTGGCCCAGTGAGGTGCCCAGCTCCAGTATGGTATTGAGTTGCTGTTGGGCAATGATGCGATGTAATAGCCTTGAAAAGGAGGGAGGAGTACTGGCATGTCTGGCTATATCTGCCACCTTCCTGATTTGCCCGTTATCTACACGTGAACCGGCACCCAGCTCAATTACTTCCAGGCTTTCTTTACTGCTCAATAGCTGCTTTCGCAGCACTGTGAGTTTTTCAAAACCCGTTAATGAATCGGCTTTGATAATTTCAGTATAGAAATGATAGAGAAAGGGGGAGTGTAACGAATGCTCGTTGACCTGATAGAGCCAGTATTTAATAAACTGAAAAACCGGAAACAATTTCCTCAATTGAGCAGGTAAGGAACAATCATGGTAAACTCAGGAATGATCACTTCAAACTGAGAGCCGTCCACCACTTTTTCCATAAGATAGGTACCGTGCATCTTGCCTAAGCCTGATCTCAGGTTGCAGCCGGAAACGTATTGGTGTTTTTGACCTGGTTCCAGAATAGGCTGCTGGCCTACCACACCTTCGCCTTCCACCTCTCTGATGGTATTGTTGGCATCGTGGATGAACCAGTGTCTGCGATGCAGTTTTACGGTGTAGTCACCACGGTTTTCGATAGTGATGCGATAAGTGAAGACATAGTGAAGCTGTGTCGGGCTGGAGTACTCCGGCTGATAGTTTGTTTCTACGCTCACCTGAACGCCTTCTGTGATGGCCGTAACAATCATTTTGTCATTCACTTCTAAGATTTAAAGTTATCAATTAGTTTTAGAAATGCTAACCCAACTCTTGAAAATTCAATGGATGTAAAAGTTGCTGAAAGCTGGAAGAATGAGCTGAAAAGCGAGTTTGAAAAAGAATATTTTGAAAAGCTTACTTCTTTTGTAAAGCAGGAGTACAGAAGTCAGACCATTTACCCTCCGGGCAAGGAGATATTTCGGGCCTTTGACCAATGTGACTTCGACAGGGTGAAAGTAGTAATTCTGGGACAGGATCCTTACCATGGCCCCGGTCAGGCTAACGGGCTGTGTTTTTCAGTCAGAGAAGGCGTACCCTTTCCTCCCTCTTTGGTCAATATCTTCAAAGAAATCAAGGCCGATTTGGGCAAAGATATTCCGCCTCATGGCTCGCTCGACCGCTGGGCAGAGCAGGGGGTACTTTTATTAAATGCCACCCTCACAGTCAGAGCGCATCAGGCAGGTTCACATCAAAATAAGGGATGGGAGCAGTTTACCGATGCCGTGATACATCATCTCGCATCTCAACGTACCGGTATTGTCTATCTGCTTTGGGGAAGCTACGCCCAGAAGAAGGCGGCTTTCCTTAATACCAATGAGAACCTGGTGTTGAAATCCCCACACCCTTCTCCGCTTTCGGCTCACAGGGGCTTCTTCGGAAATGGTCACTTTTCAAAAGCGAATCAGTATCTGAGTCAGCAGGGCAAAGAGACGATAGACTGGTAATGCCGATTTTTGTAGTTGGTCGAAGTTTGCACTCATTTCTGTGTCTTTCGTGCGACACTCACGTTTTTTTCACAGCTTTTCGCTCTTTTTTTTCATGGAAATCGATTGATGCGCGAAAATAGGGCAGATTTTGGTTGCTGTGATTGTGTGTTTTCTTGTAAGATATACTTAAGTTTGTGACTTGAGTGTTTCTTAAAAGAAACTACTTGAAAAGAGGCTAGGCTTAGAATATTATTAAACTAAACTACACAACCGAAATGAGAAAATACTTTTTGCTGGCAGCAATGCTGGTGTTTGGTGTAGCGGCTTTCGCTCAGACTGAGGAAGAGTTTGAGTTTTTTGACCGCACCGATGAAATGGAAGAGGTACAGGTACCTTCCTATGAAAAAAAACATTACCTGGGTGAGGAGTTCACCAAAATGTTTTTTGCCCTGAAGGAGCAATATGTCTACATCCCCGAGAAGACTTCGATTAACATGAATCCTTCACCTACCACAGAAAAGCCTGCTATTTACAACTCCGTAAAGAAGCTGGATAAGCACTACAAAAAGATGCTCAAAAAGGGCAAAATGTCTAAAGAAGATGTAAAAGAGAGATTGGCAAAAATCGTATCTGTTGGTTATTCTATCAGGCATGAGGATACAGCCGCTCTCGAAAAGATGCTATGGACGATTAAAGACGTAGCTAAGCTGGAAGCTCTGTTTACAGAAAAGATTGTATTGAACTGATACGATAAGAATTTACTTACCGACTAACTAACTATTTAGCCCTGGCGATACCGTCAGGGCTTTTTTTATCCCTTATTATAATGAAAGGAAATCATCCATGGTCAGCACACCCTTTTGTCCGGAAATCCACTCGGCCACCAGAATAGCACCTGAGGCAAAGCCTTCTCTGCCATGGGCCGTGTGTTTTATATCAATAGAGTCGATGGCCGAATCATAAGCTATGGCATGTGTGCCGGGAGTGGGGTCTACGCGCTCCGAAGTGATAAGCAGTTCGTCTTCTTTGGCGGTGGTATCATTGACCCAGCTGTCCTTTCTGTCAATATGATCTATGATGCCCTGAGCCAGGGTAATGGCGGTACCACTGGGAGCATCCAGTTTCTGGGTGTGATGAATCTCCTTCATTGAGACGGCATAATCCTGCTGTTGATTCATAAGTCTGGCCAGAAAAGCGTTGACTTTAAAAAAGATATTCACACCAATGCTGAAGTTGGAGGAGTATAAATAAGTGCCACCTTTTTCCTGGCAATAAGCGTCCAGGGCCGGTTTTTCATCCAGCCAGCCCGTAGTACCCACAGCCACCGGAATTTTATGATCAATACACCATTTGATATTGCTGACTGCTGCAGAGGGCTGACTGAAGTCGATGGCTGCATCAATATCACCGGTATTCAGTGAGTCAAGCTCATCTCGGTTGTCAATATTGATTCTGGCTACAACTTCGTGACCTTTGGCAGTTGCCATTTTATCAATGAGCTGACCCATTTTTCCGTAACCCAGTAGCAGTAGTTTCATAGTGGTAATTCTGATAGGGAGGCAAATTTAGTAATGCCTTTCAGATAGACGTGAAATTCTTATCTGAATCGTCAGATTACTTTCCAATCGGAAGGGTAAGGCCTATGCCCAGGTAGGGCGAACCATTGTTGATCACTCCCAGCTTGGGCTTGAGATTCAACCCCAGGTTTTCATCAACATCGAAACCTTTGAGGTGAGCATCTATGGCCGCTTCTGCTATATTGAGCACATAAACACCTACAGTCACGAGGTAAAGTAAGTCTCTGTTTTTTCTCCAGGTATCGGCTCTTCTTCTGTAGACTCTCAGTTCATTTTCATTGATGGCCGTGCCTGCAGCCTGCTGCGCAATCAGGTCTTTGGCCAGGTCTTCGTAGAAAATCCGCTGATCGTTATTAAAATCGATGTAGTAAAATGAAAGGGCGAAGCCACCATACAGGATCGGTACTTTCCACCAGCTATCATTGTAGATTTGCCCCCAGCCCGGTATCAATGCAGATCTTCGCGAAGCCACTTTCGGGTCATAGAACTTTTTAGGCTTTTTAAGTTTTATCTCCTCTGGTTTCGCTTCTGGTTGTGCGATAGCCAGTGTGTCAATTTTACCAAGCTTACCACCCTGTCTCTTCTCTTTACCTTCCTGGGCATTCATACCCAATGCAGCAAAAAGTAACAGGGTGACGGATAAAATTCTAAGTTTCATTATAGCTCGATGATCTCAAGTATGCGGTTGAGGTCTTCAGTGGAAACAAAAGGAATCTTTATTTCTCCTCTGAACTGACCGTCCGCTTTCAGGCTTACCCTGGTACCGAAGTGAGATGAAAGCTTGCCCTGAATTTGCTGTACTTCGTACTTTCTGTGAGCGCTTCCGTCTTGCTTCTGAGGTTTAGCCTTTTCTGCCTTGGGAACCATCAAATCGCGTACCAATTGCTCCACTTTTCTCACAGAAAGGTCTTCTTCTACCGCTTTTCTGTAAATATGAAGCTGTTTTTCTACGTCTTCGACATTAATAATCGCCCGGGCATGACCCATGGATATCTTTTTATCCCTCAGACCTGCCTGAACATCCGGTGGCAATTTGAGCAGCCTCAGGTAATTGTTTACAGTAGTTCTGTTCTTCCCGACTCTTTCACCCAGCTGTTCCTGTTTCAGGTCGCACTCCGAGAGGAGTCTTTGGTAACTGAGGGCTACTTCTATGGCATTGAGGTTTTCCCTCTGAATGTTCTCAATCAGTGCCATTTCCAGCATTTGCTGGTCATCGGCCGTACGAATGTAGGCAGGGATGGCTTCAAGTCCGGCCATTTTAGAGGCCTGGAACCTTCTTTCCCCGGAGATCAGTTGATATTCTCCTTCGCTTAGCCTGCGAACGGTGATGGGCTGAATAATGCCCTGTACCTTGATGGACTCGGAGAGTTCTTCAAGTGCTTCTCTGTCAAAATGGGTTCTGGGCTGAAAAGGGTTTACCTGGATCTGATCCAGGGGAACTTCACTGATTGAGCCTGTTGATACTTTTTCACTGCTCAGCCTGGTTTCCTCATTGGTTGACGAATCTTCCAATAGAGCCCCTAATCCTCTGCCCAGTGCGTTCTTCTTTCTTGGAGCTTTAGCCATAACTAGTTATTAAGATTTCGAACGATCACTCACTTCTTTGGCCAGGCTCAGGTAAGCCATGGCTCCCTTACTCTCAGCATCGTGTACGATGGCCGGCACACCAAAGCTCGGTGATTCGCTCAATTTAACATTCCTTGGTATGATGGTGTCGAAGACCATTTGATTAAAGTGTGTCTGTACCTCTTCTACCACCTGATTGGAAAGTCTCAGGCGAACATCATACATGGTAAGCAGAATGCCTTCTATCGTGAGTCCGGCATTTAAACGCTTCTGTATGATAGTAATTGTGTTCAGAAGCTTTCCTAATCCTTCCAAAGCAAAATATTCGCACTGTACCGGAATAATAACCGAATGTGCTGCCGTCAGGGCATTAATCGTAATCAGACCCAGGGAAGGCGCGCAGTCTATCAGAATAAAGTCGTACTCATCAACAACTTCTTCCAGTACATCACGCATTTTCTCCTCGCGCTTCTCAATGTTTACCATTTCCACTTCAGCACCTACCAGGTTGATGTGTGAAGGAACGAGATGAAGAAAGTTCACATCCGTTTCCATCAGGCACTCCCTGATATTGGCCTTACTCACCATGCATTCATAAATGCTGTTATCTATCTCTTTGGGGTTATGCCCGAGACCGGATGTGGTGTTTGCCTGTGGATCTGCATCCACCACCAGTGTTTTATATTCAAGCACAGCCAGACTGGCTGCCAGGTTCATGGCGGTTGTAGTTTTACCTACTCCGCCTTTTTGATTTGCTATTGCTATTATCTTACCCATTTGTCTGATTAAAATGAGATGTTGTCACCGATTTTAGGTAGTGTTAAGTTTACAGAGGCTTCACCGGCTATGGCCAGTGCTGCCGTGTGGTCAATTGCCACATAAGGGAAAGTATCGAAGTGAACCCCGATAATCTCTGTACACCTGATCATTTTAGCAGCTCTCATAGCATCTGCCACGCCCATGGTAAAATTGTCACCAACAGGCAGTACGGCAAAAGAGAGATCAAATTCTTCCCCGATCAGCTCCATATCTTTGGTAAGAGCCGTATCTCCTGCGTAGTAGAAGGTGCCCTCGTCATTTTGAATCACAATGCCGGCCGGATGCCCTCCGTAGCTGCCATCAGGCATAGAACTTGAATGCACTGCATTGACGAGCTTGATTCTGCCAAAATCAAATTGCCAGCTACCTCCGTGATTCATCGGATGCGCCCGCTCCAGCCCTTTGTTCTGAAACCAGCCTACCACCTCGTAAGTGGAAATGATGGTTGCCTCTGATTGATTGTAGATAGTTTCTACATCCGCTACATGATCGGCATGCCCATGACTCAGTATGATGTAATCTGGCTTTAGGGCCGATACATCAACGTTTTTAGCTAATTCATTGGGGGTGATAAAAGGGTCAAAAAGTAACTTTTTCCCCTGTGTTTCAACCATGAAACTGGCGTGTCCGAAGTAGGTGAATTTCATTTTGATCGAGGAGCTTTGCTAAAAATCAAGAGCCTACAAAGATATAAGTTTAATCGAAAGATTGGTGAAATTAGACATGAAGTCACAGACGTTTTTATCGGCCGATGCCGGCTATGTCTAAGCTGCTTCTGACATGGCGTTTTTCTTTCAGAACAGGACAAAAAAAGAGATGGGTTTCGGCCCATCTCTTTTTTTATTCAGGATGTAAAATCCGCTTATTTTTTCTTCTTCTGCTGTTGTTGCTTTTGCTTCTGAGCTTCCTGGCTTGCCTTCATCGCATCTTCCAGTCGCTGCTGAAACTTCGATTTCTTCTTGTTGGCATTCTTCTTTTTGTTCTCTTCCAGGGTGGCTCTGATCTTATCCTCGTCTACAAAGCGTCTGATCATAGTCTGCTGACCGAAAGTCACAATGTTGGAAACAAAGTAATAGAAGCTAAGACCGGAAGAGTAAGAGTTCAGTACAAACATGAAAATGATCGGCATAACATAGCCAATGGTTTTCATCGGGCCCTGCACCGTACTTACCTGATTGTTTGACCAGGTGTACAGGATGGTAGAGATGGTCATCAACAGGGTGAATCCACTTACGTGAGAACCGTAGTAGGGAATCTCGAAAGGCAGGTAGAACAGTACATCGTATGTAGAAAGGTCTGTTGCCCATAAGAATGATTCTCCTCTCAATTCAATAGAGTTGGGAAAGAAAAAGAACATGGCAAACAGAAAGGGCATTTGCAGCAGTACCGGCAAACAACCACTGATAGGATTGACGCCTACTTCTCTGTAGAGCTTCATTTGCTCTTGCTGCATCTTCTGCTGGTCTCCACCCAGTCTTTCCTTCATGGCATCAAGCTCCGGCTTCAGGGCCTTCATTTTGGCCATGGAGAGGTAAGACTTGCGCGACAGCGGGAAGAGGCAGAGCTTAATGATCAGTACGATGATGATGATGATGACACCGTAGTTGCCAATGACTGATTCAAGGGAGTAAAACAGGTTGACAATAATCAGTTTGTTCACCCAGCTCACCGCCTTGTAGCCCATGTAGACATTGTCTTCATAGTCAGGAGCTACCTTCTTAAGGCCTTTGAAATTGTTAGGGCCGAGATAATACTTAAAGTCTGCTCCGGCATAAATATCGCCCATGGGGACGGCCAGGTTCATGACAGCTCCCTTAACAATGGTTGTATCATTAAGAGGTACCTCGGTGGTTACCATACCTCCATTGAAACTCTTCTCAGCTATGATACCGGCATTGAAAAACTTCTGATTAAAGGCCACCCATTTAAGCCCCTCGGCAATCTGCTCTGATTCAGGGCTCTGGCTGATTTCCTTAAGCTCATCCACCTCTTCAGACAGGGTACGGTAAATAATGGTAGACTTGTTTCGTTCGTCTTCCAGGTTTTTTTCCTGGCGGATCATCTCATTGAGCCATACAAAGCTCATTTCATTACCGATGATCGTATTTTGAAGACCATTGATCTTCATGTTGTGTTTCACCTCATAGCCAGTGCCACCAATTTTATAGGTGTGCACAATGCTGCTGCCATCCATTGGCAGGGTGAAAGTAACGGTGGTGGAATCTGTACCGGAAACCGTGGTGCCTGATCTGCTCGCATTGAAATACAGATCAGAGATATTGATATTTCCTTTGGTAGTCTGAAGCGTAAGCGTTTGTTGACTGCTTTTCTCATTCAGGAGTATCAGTGGCTCTTTCTGCCAGGTGGTGAACTCCTTTAAACGTACTTCTTTGAGCAGACCACCGCGTGTTGAAAAAACAAAGGTTGCCTGGTCATTCTCTATCGTAATATCTGATTCTTCGCCTGATACACCGGCAGCAAATACACCGTATTGCTCGTTATAGTTGGTCTGGGAAGTATCAGGTGCTATGGTGGCTTGCTGGTTTGTGTTGCCTTGTGCAGGGTCCGCCTGACCATTGTCAGGAGAAGTTATTTCTGTGTTTACCGGCTCAGCCACGGGTTCTTCGGGCTGCTCAAAAATAAACATATAGCCAATCAGCAATATCGCCATCAAAACAAATCCTATGATTTGATTTCTATCCATCTTCTCTTCTTTCTAAGCTATTGATTCTTTTTATTCTTCGCTACGGCAGCTATGAAGCTCACAAACAAAGGATGTGGATTCATTACCGTACTTTTTAATTCAGGGTGGAACTGAGTACCTACAAAATAAGGATGCCCGGAAAGCTCCACAATCTCCACGAGCTTGGACTCCGGGTTGATACCCACTGCCTTCAGGCCCTCTGCTTCCATATCCTTGAGGTACTTATTATTAAATTCATATCTGTGTCTGTGACGCTCCTTAATCAGGGTGTCGTCATAGGCCGCGGCTACTTTGGTGCCTTTTTTGATCTTGCAGTCGTACAGACCCAATCTCATCGTGCCACCGTAGTCCTTAATGTTCTTTTGATCCTCCATCAGGTCAATTACCGGATGAGGTGTATCTTTTCGCAATTCGGCAGAGGCAGCTTCATCCAGCCCCAATACATTTCGGGCAAACTCTACTACGGCACATTGCATGCCCAGGCAGATACCGAAGAAAGGCACATTGTTTTCCCGTACATAGCGAACAGCCTCTATTTTTCCTTCGATGCCTCTTTCACCAAAACCGGGGGCCACTAAAACCCCATCCATATTTCTTAGTACTCGTTTTACGGATTTAGCTGTCACCGTTTCCGAAGAAATCCAGTGAACGTTCACTTTACACTCTAAGTGCGCTCCAGCATGGATGAACGCTTCGGCAATGGACTTGTAAGCATCGGGTAATTCCACATATTTACCCACCAGTCCTATGTTTACCTCATTGGTAGGATTTTTAAGTCTGCCCAGGAAGTTCCTCCAGTCATCAATTACCGGCTGATCTTTGTGTGGCAGCTTCAGCTTGGTCAATACACGCTCGTCAAGCTTTTCTTTTCTCATAAGCAGGGGCACATCGTAAATGGTAGATGCATCCAGTGCTTCGATAACCGAGTTCAGCTGTACATTACAGAAAAGTGCCAGTTTTTTTCTGATGTCCATGGGTAGCGACTGCTCACAGCGACACACGAGGATGTCTGGCTGAATCCCTGCTTCCAGCAATTGTTTTACCGAGTGCTGGGTGGGTTTGGTCTTAAGTTCTTTTGCGGCTTTCAGGTAGGGGATAAGCGTCAGGTGAATCACCAGTGCATTGTTATCTCCCAGGTCCCATTTGGCCTGTCTTACTGCTTCAATAAAAGGAAGTGATTCAATATCACCCACGCAGCCACCAATCTCGGTAATGACGATATCGTAATCACCCGTATTGCCAAGCTTGTAGAAGTTGTCCTTGATTTCGTCTGTAATGTGAGGAATTACCTGAACGGTTTTACCTAAATAGTCACCTCTTCTTTCCTTGGTGATTACGTTGTGGTAAATTCTTCCCGTGGTCACATTGTTGGCCTGCGAGGTACGAACATTGAGAAAACGCTCGTAATGACCCAGGTCAAGATCCGTTTCAGCACCATCATCCGTTACATAGCACTCACCGTGCTCGTAGGGATTAAGAGTACCCGGGTCTATATTAATGTAAGGGTCAAATTTCTGGATGGTGACCTTATATCCTCTTGCCTGAAGCAGGTTGCCCAATGAAGCGGCAACGATGCCTTTTCCTAATGAAGAAGTTACACCACCAGTAACAAAAATGTATTTCGCAGATGCCATAAGTAGGTTAAATGAGACATTAACTTATGGGACACAAAGGTAGTATTTTTCAATAGAAATTAGGGGCTCGGTTAAAAAGATTGAAATGCCCCTCAGAGGGTGCACTTTTGAGACCACTGATTTCCTGCTAACTTTGCCCTCCTTTTAAAACAGGCAGCCAGAAATGAATCTTTCATCGCACATAGAATCACCGGTTTTTGAGACCGTAGCCGCTGTAGCCGGAGACAAGTCACTGGAGACGTATGTGGTGGGGGGCTATGTGCGTGATATCCTGCTGAAAAGGCCTTCAAAAGACATAGACTTCGTTTGTGTAGGCAGTGGTATTACACTGGCACGTGGGGTGCATGAGGCTTTGGGTACACACTTGCCTTTTTCCGTTTTTAAAACCTACGGCACCGGCATGATCAAAAGTGGTGAAGATGAACTTGAGTTTGTCGGGGCCAGAAAAGAGTCTTACAGGCACGACTCCAGAAAGCCTATTGTAGAAAACGGTACGCTGGAAGATGACCAGAACCGCAGGGACTTCACCATTAATGCACTTGCCATTAGTCTTAATAAGCAGAATTATGGTGAACTGGTGGACCCTTTTGACGGGGTGGGAGATCTGAAACGTAAAATGATCCGTACGCCCCTGGCTCCGGAGCAAACGTTCAGCGATGATCCCCTGAGGATGATGAGGGCTATTCGTTTTGCTTCCCAGCTCAACTTCGATATCGAGGCAGATACCTTTGAGGCTATCAGTAAAATGGCCGACCGGATTAAGATAGTATCTGCTGAGAGAGTGATTGTAGAGCTGAATAAGATTGTATTGTCGCCTACTCCTTCCTATGGTTTTAAGCTGCTGTTCCATTGTGGTTTGTTAAAGCATATTTTTCCTGAAATGGTGGCCCTGCAGGGGGTACAGACCATCGAGGACAAATCCCATAAGGATAATTTCTACCATACTTTGCAGGTGCTGGACAACATCAGTAAAAACACTGACGACCTGTGGCTACGCTGGGCGGCCATAATGCATGATATTGCCAAGCCGCCTACCAAGCGATTTAATAAAAAAGTAGGGTGGACTTTTCACGGGCATGAGGACAAAGGGGCACGTATGACCCCGGAGATTTTCAGGAGATTGAAATTACCAATGGGCGAACCCATGCGTTTTGTGCAAAAACTGGTGAAACTCCACCTGAGACCTATCGCCCTGGTGAAAGATCATATTACTGATTCGGCCATCCGCAGGCTGCTTTTTGAGGCAGGGGATGAAATTGAATCTTTGATGATGCTCTGCCGGGCAGATATTACCTCGAAAAACCACCATAAGGTAAAGCGCTATCTAAAGAATTTTGATGTGGTGGAAAGAAAAATGCGCGAGGTAGAGGAGAAAGATAAAATTCGTAACTTCCAGCCCGTTATCACAGGACAAATGATCATGGAAACCTTCGATATGTCTCCGGGAAGAGTAATTGGAGAAATAAAAGAAGCCTTGAAAGAGGCGGTTTTAGAAGGAACAATCCGCAACGAATTCAACGAAGCATACGACTACATGCTGCAGCTGGGTAGGGAAAAGGGACTGGAAGTTGTTAAGAAATTAAAATAATCAGAATCAGACTATAATGAAACGAATTAAGTTTTTGGTGGTGGTATGTGTGCTTTTTGCTTCAACCCGGGCACTGGCACAGGATAGTACTTACATTTCCAATGAATACTCAAAAGCGGTAGCTACTTATCAGCTTGCCCAGAAGTTCAATGATCAGGAAGCTATTAAGGATGCTTTGCTCGATCTGCTGGTACTTAACAACAGCGATTCCACTGTTTTAAGAGGGCTTGCAGAATTCTACTATAATAACAGACTGTATACATCGAGTGCGCTGGTAGCCCTTGATTTCTTAGAGAAGTACCCCGGAAACCTGGTTGCCACTGAAATTGTGGCTTTGAGTTATGAACAGTTGCGTTTGTATGATAAAGCCATTGAGTATTATCAGCCCATCTGGCTTGCCACCGAAAACATTAATATCCTCTACCAGATTGCCTATCTGCAGTATTCACTCAAACGTCATACAGAGGCCCTGAACAATCTCCAGATCATTGATGGCAAGGTCAAACCTGAAGACATTGTACAGCTTAATACGAGTAGCGGACAAATACAGCAGGTAGCCTTTAAGGCGGCTTTACTCAACCTGAGAGCACTTATTGCCATAGAGCAGGGTAATAACACTGAGGCAAAGAATTTATTGAATCAGGCTCTACAGTTGTCCCCTGAATTTGAGGCAGCCAAAAACACACTGGATGGTTTGAATAAGGGCTAGATCTTCAAAAGAAACTTTAGAAAGGATGCCCCGGCCTGCAGGTCGGGGTATTTTTTTTGTAAATTTTGAAGTGGTGCAACCTTCATGGGGGAGCTATGTCTTTGAGTTGAATTCATAATAATTGGAAGCTAAGTACCAAAATTTACATCAGGCGGTTATTGATCGTTGCATGGCGGGTGACAGGCAGGCACAGTATGAGCTGTATAAGCTATACTCAAAGGCCATGTACAACACCTGTCTGCGGATAACCAATGATGAAATGGAGGCAGAAGATGTATTGCAGGACTCGTTTGTGAGTGCTTTCAAAAACCTTAAGTCTTATAAGGGAACTGCTTCTTTTGGCAGTTGGTTAAAACGGATTGTGGTCAACAATGCCATCAATCTGGTAAAAAAGCGAAGGCTGGATGTACAGCCTATAGATGATACCACTGATTATAGCGAACGTCCGGATGAAAGCTATGAGCCTGACTTCAGTTATGAGGTAGCACAGGTAAAAGACTGTATCCAACTGTTGCCGGAAGGCTATCGGATGGTGCTTTCTCTCTATTTACTGGAGGGCTATGACCATAAAGAGATAGCTGGTATTATGGGAATTACTGAGTCTACTTCGAAATCGCAGTTCAACCGATCGAAAAAGAAGCTCAGAGAAATTTTAAAAGAACAATTGCAAAATGCAGGATAGACTGGAAGAATTTGTGAAGGAGCATCGCAGTGAGTTTGATGTTGCCGAGCCGGGGGAAGCACTGTGGGAGCGCATTGCTGCTGACCTGAGCGGGGAAGACGAGAAAGTGAAGCCTATTGGCGGAGAAAATCGTAGTGGGGTTTGGTTATGGAAAGTGGCCGTTGCCGTTTTACTGGTTGCTGTTACTTACCTGGCAGTTGATAAGTTTGTGCCGGTAGAACCGGAAATTCCTACCATGGCTACCATAGAGGATTTCGAAGAGTTCGAGGCCTTCTACACCTCTATCATTACCGAGAAGAGTTCCAAGCTTTCACAAGAACTTGAGGGAGAGAAGTTCTTTAACTACCTGGAAGCAGATATTCAGGAGCTGGATGCCATCTATGGTGAGTTAAGAGCCACCTTTGAATCAGAGCAGGGGGGAGAGCAGGTTTTGAGCACACTGGTGCACTTGCTTCGACAAAAGCTTCACCTGATCAACAGTCAGTTGGATATTCTAGAAGAAGCAAAGAATCCTGTAAAGACCCGGGACGAAGATATCAGCTCACTTTAGAGATTTCCAGCGCTTCGGTGGTGCTGTCTTCTATGCAGCCGTCACCACATTTCAATACTCTTTTCGGATAGTTCTGAATCAGATGATAATCGTGCGTAGCCATGAGTATGGCCGTACCACTTTTATTGATCTCCATAAAAATCTTAAAGATACCATCTGACACTTCGGGGTCCAGGTTACCGGTAGGCTCATCGGCTATGAGTAACATGGGTTCGTTGATAAGCGCCCGGGCGATTACCACACGCTGCTGCTCACCCCCAGAGAGCTGATGAGGCATTTTGGTGGCTACTGCCCCGAGTCCCACCCGCATGAGTACTTCTGCCAGCCGGCTTTTCATCTTGGCCTTGTCTTTCCAGCCTGTGGCCCGCATTACGAAGTAGATGTTTTCGGCAACCGTCCGATCGGTAAAAAGCTGAAAATCCTGGAAAATGATGCCTAGTTTCCTTCTCAGTAGAGGTATTTGCTTTCGCTTTATGCCATTGATATCAAAACCTGCTATTCTCATATTCCCCATGCGGAGGGGCAGGTCGGCATACAATGTTTTTAGGAGAGAGCTTTTTCCGCTTCCGGTTCGGCCTACGATGTAGACAAACTCTCCCTTGTCTATTTTAAGGTTCAGATTGTTGAGTACTGTTTTTTCTTCCTGAAATATACAGGCATTTTCTATCTGTACTACGGGCTCTGAAGAGAAGGACATATTTATATTTCCAGCTTTTGTAATTTACCGAAGGGCAAGTTATTAATTACATCTTGTAACGCAACTTCTTTGCCTTCCAGTCCATACTTTTCCAGTTTTTTCAGAGGCCGGTCTGCACGGAAGTATGCGATGAGTACAAATTGCTCATCTCTTAGCTGAATGTAGTCCGGAATCTTGGCTTTGCCTTTAACCTTGATAATATACATTTGCTCAAAAAGCTTCGGGTTACTCGTATAACCCGAAGCTTCTGTTAATGTTTTATCCATTCGCTTTTGCGTGATCAGCCAGAAATTGCGCCAGCCCTTTATCAGTCAAAGGATGGTTCAGCAGGCTGGTGATAACCTTGAGAGGACATGTGGCCACATCGGCTCCAATTTCAGCACATTGCAGGAGGTGCATGGTATGGCGCACAGAGGCTGCCAGTACTTCCGTGCCGAAGCCATAGTTATCGTAAATGCCAACGATTTGTTCTATCAACTCGAGGCCGTCAAAACCGATGTCATCCAGTCTGCCAATAAAAGGAGATACATAAGAAGCTCCTGCTTTTGCCGCCAGAATGGCCTGGCCAGCTGAGAATACGAGAGTACAGTTGGTACGAATGCCGTCAGCGGTGAATTGCTTGATTGCTTTTACACCATCTTTGATCATAGGTACTTTCACCACAATCTTATCATCGATTTTAGCGAGCTCACGTCCCTCTTTGATCATGCCTTCGAAGTCGGTAGAGATTACTTCTGCACTTACATTGGCGTCCACTATGTCGCAGATGGCCTTATAATGTGCAATTACATTGTCGTGGCCGGAGATGCCTTCTTTGGCCATCAGTGACGGATTGGTAGTAACGCCATCCAGTACGCCCAGGTCGTAGGCTTCTTTGATATCGTCAAGGTTTGCAGTATCTACAAAGAACTTCATGCTGATTAATTTTTGAGGGTTAAAATGCTTTGCAAATCTAAGGTTTTTGATTTCACGAAGCAGTGGAGGGAGCTGAAGTTTTTCAAATGAAGTAGACGCGCCTGTGAATTGGTGTATGTGCCGTGACGTCAGCCGATATAAACAAGAGGGCCCGGACATCTGTCAGGGCCTTCTATGTTAAAGTAGAGTGTTATTTAATGATGTGCCTGGTGGAAGCAGGCAAGTGCCTAAAATATAGGAAAGCAGTCTCCGCTCGTTGTTTCTGTTGTGGACTACCCCTTTTTGTAGTGAAAGAATGATTCGGGGTTACAGGATGGTCAGGTTTTCCCGGAAACTTCTGGAAACCGGAATCTCGTGTCCCTTCAGTATAAGGTGGGAGGAGGAACGTTGCTCTATAAAATTGATATTGACCAGGTAAGAGCGGTGAACCCGGAGGAAGAAGTCGGGCAATTGCCCTATTATTTCTTTGAGAAGTTTCCTTTGAACCACCATGCCATTCACGGTATGGAGTTCCACATATACCCCGTCTGATTTAATGAAAATGATATCATTCGGGTTTAGCTTTTCAATGCCATTGGCCCCTCTTACCTCCAGCATTTTCGGCAGCCTGTGTGCTATGATTTCCAGGGCGGCAGCCACGTCATTGGGCTTAAAGGGTTTGGTTATGTAAGAAACCGGCTGCAGGTGAGCGGCTTCTCTCAGCGTTTTGGCATCCTGATTGGCCGTGAGAAAAACGAAAGGCTTTTTATGCTCCTTCAGTTTTTTTCCAATGTCGAGTCCGCTGAGCTTTGCCGACAGGAAGATATCTACGATGGCTGCATCAAAATTCCAGGCTGTATTGCTAAGAAAATCCTCTCCACTGTGATAAACACCAATGACCCAAAAACCGAGTGAATTGATCAGGTCTTTGAGGTGCTCCGCTGCGAAGAATTCATCTTCTATGATAATGACCCTGGCTTTATGCATTGAATTTAAATTGATACTGACCCGTTCTGGGGTCAAAATGAAAATCCTTTCCTTCCACTCTGTTGACTAACTGCCGGATAAGAATACTCCCTGTGCCTTCTTTGGCATTGGGTTGATGTTCTGAATCATCACGATACTCAAACAGGTACCCGTCATTATGCCGTACGGTACTGATGTGTACCTGTTTGATATTACTTGGATTGTGTTCTACCGTATTAGAAAGCATTTCATTAAATATAAGGCCAAAATAGACCAGTCTTTCACTGGGTATGAGTACTGAGTCGAAATGCTCGAAAACCTCCAGGTTGTCCGGGCTGAGCTGGAGGTACAGTGCTATGATCTCTTTGAAATAGGTATGCATATTGACCTTTTCATTGTGTACATCACTGTAGAGGTGCTTGTGAAGAGCGCTGATCGTATGAATTTTGCCAGACATCCGTTTAAGGGCTCTGGTGTTGGAAGGGTTCACATCCTTGCCGGTGTATTCCAGCATCGAAATAATCATCTGCAGATTGTTCTTTATCCGGTGATTGCTCTCCACCATAAGCATCTGATACTTCTCGTTGGCTACCTTGAGTTGCTCATTGACAATGGCCTTAGCCCTTTTGGTTCTCCTTTCCCGGTAGAAGAGAAAAACCATCGACAGGATGAGTACGGCCAGTATAGAAAGATACAGAGCGAGTTCTTTGTTGCGTTGTTCCTGCCTTTTCAGGGCATTGGCCGTTCTGTTTGCTTCACTTTGCAATTCTTCTGTTTCATGGATCACTCTCAGGTTATCGAGCTGGTTGGAGTGTACCGCAATAGAATTTTGAAGGTTATTATCCAGCGATTTTGTAACCCACCTGAAGTAGCCCAGAGAGTCTTTTTGATTCAGAAGAGTATGGTCAGCCACTGCTTTATAGAGCTGGCTTTTGGCAGTAAACCAGTTGGTGGCCTCTACTTCTTTGAGCAGAATAGGAGCAATTGAATCTGCTTTATGAATATTCACCTCCTCATAGATGTAATATTCCAGCACCTTCGTCATGGCGCCTACGTAGTTCTGGTGATCATCATTTTTCAGAAAGAGCCTGGCAGCCTCTAACTGGATGGGAATACCTCGTTGGGGATTGGAATTACGAAGAAGATAACCCCACTCGTTTTTCAGACTTGCCAGTTCCAGTTCAAAGTTGTGAGACTCAGCCAATGTCATGGCCGGCTCCAGAAATACCAACACTGAATCGTATAGATGCGCTGGATTGGTAAAGCCCCGCTCGTGATAAATAGCCGCAATGCGTCCGAGCCTTCTTACCTCCTGCAGGGGAAAGTCTTCAATGACACCCAAGTCATGCAGAATGCTGACTCCCCGGTTAAAATCCTGCGTTTTTCTGAGTGTTTCAGCCAGGTCAATAGAGGTTTGGTAATACTCTTGTTTGAGGTTGTGCTTTTTGGCTACATCCATTGCCAGGGAGAGCTCTTTGAGTCCTTCAGCATACAGGGAGGCCTGGATATATCGCATAGCCTGATCGTAATGCATACGATAGGTAAGCATGTTGTCGCCTTCTACTTCCTGAGCAAAAGCATATTCCGTCAGGGGTAGCAGCAATACTAAAATCAGGCTCCGGGTGATTGTGCTCAAAATATTTCGAAAGCCAGAATATAAGGGATAGCGGGGGGACTTTTTGATAAATGTAGTGGAAATCAGTTTTTTGTAGCAAGCGACAGAGGGTAGCATGCAAATGTCTATTGAACTTGTTTTTCTTCCACTGTCCACGAGGTATAGGGGCGTTTTATCAATGAAGAGTTGAAGTACTTTCTGTCATGCGATACTTCATTACCAACCCAGCCGGGTAAGCCGATTTCTTCTGTTTCACTTTGCAGTTCTACTTCGGCTACTACCAGGCCCAGATTATCGCCATAGAACTCATCAATTTCCCAGGTTTTACCTTCAAAATCTACCAGGAATCTGGTTTTCTCGATGATCGGCTTTTCGCAGAGTATCAAAAGCGCTTTGGCTTCCTCTACCGGGATTTCATACTCATATTCTGCCCTGCTGATGCCTCTTGATTTCCCTTTGATTGTAATGATCCCCTTGCCTCCGGTTACCCGTATTCTGACGGTCCGTTCAGCGTGAGAGTTGAGGTAGCCCTGGCTGATTTCCTTTTTTGACAAAACCTGCTTGCGCCAGTCGTCATTTTGCAGAAGAAATTTACGTTCGGTTTCTGTAGCCATCTTTAATCTAGTACAGGATTACTGCGGGATTTTAGGCCAGGTAAAGGTGAAAGTGGCTCCTTGTCCTTCTGTAGAATTCAGACTAATCGTACCACCATTCTGGGTAACCAGTTGCTTCACAATGGATAGTCCAATTCCGGTACTATCTGCATTATTGGCATGTTTTGATTTGGTGAAAATCTCAAATACACTGGCTTTGGCATTTTCGGGAATTCCCGGCCCGTTGTCTGCAATGCTGAACTCATGGAAATCTGATGTCAATTTATAACCGATATTAACCACACCTTGTCCTTTTTCTTTGTCATTATACTTAATGGCATTGGTGATGAGGTTCGAAAAAACCTGATTCATCTGGTAGGCATTGCAGCGCACGGTTGGTAGTACCGCCCCGATCTCAATAGCGACCTGATTTTCATTAGGTAGTTCGCTGATAATTCCTTTTAACAGATCGTTGAGATCTACATCTGTCAGATCAAGCGATTTTCTGCCGGCTTCTGAATAAGCCAGTACACCGGTGATCAGCTCATGAGAGTCTGCGGCACTTTTCCGGATCAGGGCCAGTCTTTCCTTCAACTCTCCTTCTAGCTGATGGTTTTCATATTCAACCAGGTCTATCAGGCCGATAATACCACCTATGGGTGTTTTGAGGTCGTGGGAGATGGTGTGCGCGAAGTTAGAGAGGTTCTTCTTTTGCAATTCCAGCTCCTCATTTTGAGCAGTAATGGTCTCTTTTTGCCGCTTAATGGTCTTCATCCGGTTAAAGATGGTGGCGCTGAAAAGGAATGCGGAAAACACCCCGAAAATCAGAAAGTAAGTCTGTTGTCTCTGTTTGGTAGAGAGGGCGCTGAGCCTTTCCGTTTCGGCCTCACTGGCAGCCAGCTGGGCATCGGTAATCTGCTGCTCATTGGCGTTTTCTATACTATCGGCCATCGCCTGGCGCTCATAGCGGTATTTGTATTGTTGGTGGATAGAGGCTGTCACGTTTTCCTGATTGAATACGCTGTCCCGCATCTCTACATACAATTCGTAGTAGGAGAGGGCCTTTTTCCAGTCTTTCTGTCTTCTGGCCACCTTATGGAGTGTTTCAGCAGCGTCTCTGATGGCCTCAGGGAATTTCAGTCCCCGGGCAATCCTCAGACTGCGTTCGGCCCTGATCTTGGCCATACTTACATTACCTATGATGAGCTCTACTACAGCGATGCTGTTCAGTGCTTTGGCAATGCCTGACTTATCGTCAAGCTCTTCCATGATGTTCAGGCTTTGGTGGTAATGGTCCAGGGCCTTATCCCACTGCTTCATACCCTTGTATACAAAGCCTATATTAGCCAGGGCTATGGCAATCCCGTTTTTATCGACCAGCTTTTCCTGAAGAGACATACATTCTTCAAAATAGTCCAGGGCCTTATCCCACATTTCCTCATCTCTGAATACCAGGCCAATATTGTTCAGGCAGGTCGCTGTGCCGTAATCATCATTGAGTTCTCGTCTCATGATAAGACTTCTCTCATAACTCTTAAGTGCAGCATCCACATCACCCAGTTTATACTGCATATAACCGATTCCATTAAGGGCAGTGGCTACTCCCGGCTGGTTGCCATTTTCTTCTTCGATAGCCAGGCTGCGGTAATAATACTCCAGGGCCTTTTCTATGAATCCCTGGTTGAGAAAGATATAGCCGGTATTAATCAAGGTTCCGGCCATTCCCACTCTGTCTCCCATGGCTTCCTGAATGACCAGGCAGCGTTCATAGTAATAAAGCGCACTGTCTATCTGGTCGGTAGCATTAAATAAGTAACCAATATTATTAAGAGCTCCGGCATACGAAACACTCAGGTTGGTAATGGTAGCAGAGTCAAGGTCGTCTTCGGCTAATCTTCTGGCGGTGTAGTCATGAATCCAGCGATTATACTTTGGCCATACATTGGCATCCCAGCTATCCTGAACAATAACACCGACAGCCTGTAACTTACAGATTTCATCATCACAATTGCGGTAGATAGTGAGTATGGAGTCTATCAATATGCGGTCTTTCTCAGAGATAGCGGAGAGATCCAGGCTATCCACCAGGTAAGTTTCGGAGGGGGCGTAGTCCTGACTATATGTTCTGAAACATAGAAAAAAGAGTAGTAAAAGTAAGCCCTTTTTCAACATATATAAACGATGGAACTTTTAACCATTTTTACCTCGGATGAGGTAAAACTCACAATTGGTTGAAGTTTTTAAATATAATTGTTTTGACAATGGAGCAGTCAGGATGCCTGAGTTTTTTGAGTGAATAATTACTTTTTAACCGGAATGCAATCAGGAAATCACTTGCTATGTCAGCAGGGTTTCATTAATCAGGGTGTATATTCTTTCTTCTTGACCAGCGCGTAATAGTCATTGTCCAGGGGCAGATAGCCGAACTCATAACAGAAATAATAGGTGGCTCCTGCTTTGGTGGTATAAGTGCTGGTATGGTAAGTGAAATCAAAACCTTTGGAAAGTAACTTCGCCTTGGTGCTTTTGCCCTTGCCATGAGGGTTCAGCTCTTCGAGAATGCGTCTGTTCTTCCTGAGAATATTATGGACGTTTCGTACGTAGTTATTACTGTCGCTGTTCAGGCGGTTATTGTGACTGTTTCGACACTGATCTGAGCAAAACTTCTTGTCAATTCTGCCATAAATCGCATCTCCGCATTCTAAACACTGTCTTTCTTCCATTAATTTAATCTACTGATTATTAGTGATATATCCAATTACAAACGCTTACAAACGAATGTTAATCGGCTACAAATACTTAAGAACCGACTAATGGCTCCAACCTGCTGTTACTTTGCTACTGTCAATTCGAAACAACCGAATCAACAAAATCAAATTCGAGGCGACACACACATTGAAACTTTAAACATTTAAATAATCACGTTATGAAAAATTTAAGAAACAGCGTACAGTTAATCGGAAGACTTGGTCAGGATCCTGAAGTAAGAACACTCACCACAGGTAAGAAGCTCACTACTTTTTCGCTCGCTACTTCAGACTATTACAGAAACGCGAAAGGAGAAAAAGTAGAAGACACGCAATGGCACAATGTAGTGGCCTGGGGTAAGGTAGGCGAGATTGCGGCCGAGTACCTGGCCAAAGGTGAGGAGGTAGCCCTGGAAGGTAAACTCACACATCGCTCTTATGAAAATAATGCAGGAGAGAAGCGTTACGTTACGGAGATTAATCTCAATGAGCTGCTGATGATTGGTGGCAGGAAAGCATAAGTGTTTCACAGCATTGGTGAGGTTACCTGATTCATTCAAGGTTAGGCACTATCATACGGAGTCAGGCAACTCACCTTAGTGATGCTTATGTCCAACAGCCCGGGTTTATTCTTCGGACTGTTGGCTTTTTTCAAATACTTCAAAGGCATCTTCAAGCCGCTTTGCTTCATTTGATTTATCTGCCGCATTCAGAAATGAAAAGCTGATAGAATTCATCACAATCTCCTTTAACTCAGCATAGCTGATTTCGGGATAATACTCCACCAACATCTCATATTGCCGGGTAAGGTCACTTCTGAGAATACCGGCATCATCACTGGCAATGCAGACAGGTACTCCTGCCTCCAGGTAAGTTCTTAATGGATGAATGCCCGGATGAGTTTCAAGAATAACCGCATTACTTTCAAGGTTGATTTCCACGGCTACTTTACGCTTTTTCATAAGTGTCAGTAGCTCTGTTTTTCTCGTTTCGGACAGGATATCCAGGCCATGACCGATCCGCTGAGCACCTCCTACAGTCACCGCCCTGTCTATATGGAATGTGAGATCTTCAGGTTGCGTATCTCCTTTACCAAGGGCCAATTCCCCTGCGTGAAGCGATAGGTGTACCTCGGGGTACTGGTTTCTGAGGAAATGAAACATAGCCATATGTGTATTGTAGTGAGAAAGGGACAGGGTATGGTCCTCCGGAGCTACAAAGTTAACCCCCACCAGATTCTCGGAAAGTACAGCACTTTTAAAGGCAAGCAGTAAATGAGCAAAGACTACCGGCAAATCGGGAATAATTCGGAGACTGACGGTTTGGAACCGGAGTGTTACGCCATGGGTATCGGTTGATTTCATCCAGTGGTCCATGACTTCGGTATTATATCCTGCCCACTGATCAATTCCCTGTGTTTCCAGATAGTCGAACCAGTCGGTAAGATGATCCTTGATAGAGGTTTGTGGATTCCAGTCTTTTCCTTCTGTAAGTTTAGCTACCCTTTCTAAGATACTCGGAACAGCCACCATGGTCTCCAGGTATTGCACATTTTCTTTAGCAGCGGCCTCACACAGCTTTGACAGAAAGTATGGCTCATTGCCTATCATGGCAGATTCAAATTTCTGAAAGGTGGAAAAGAACCAGTGATGTCCGCTTCGCCCATATTCTCTGTGATTTCGAACGGACCAGTGATCTATGATTTGCCCTCTTTCCAGGGGATCTGTTCTGAGTAGCTGGTTGATGGAAATGGCGGCCTCATCTTGTTTGGCAAGTGCATCTGTCTCGTCAAAATAGAGCTGGTAAGAATCAGGGTTAATAAAAAGGTCTTTCTCCTGTGCCAGTTCCAGATAATCTTCAGCAAACACAGAACCTAATGCATGATGGTGGATATCTCCCCCCTTGGGCATCTTCCACAGAAACTCACGAAGAGATTGAGGGTCTTGTCTGATACTGTCAAAGTACCGGGCAATGTCTGATTGCGTTGAGGGAGAATAAGTATTCAGAGGTTTTTCGCAGGTAGAGATAAGTGTCATGGATATCAGGGCTAAAAGCACTTTTTTCATTCACAGATAGATTATCAACAGGAGTCAAAGCTATTGTGAACTATACTTAAAGTCTATGAATAGTAATTGGATTGGTGAATTTTCCTGAATTGATAAATCATTCAGGAATAAATACCTTTAAGGGCTTCAGACACTATTTCTTATCAGGAAAATAAACTATGGCACATTTAGACTCTATAGACCGGAAAATTCTCAACCTGCTTCAGGCAGATGCAAAGCTCAATGTAAAGGATATTGCGATCAGGTTGAATCTGACCAAAACTCCGGTTTATGAAAGAATCAAAAGACTGGAAAGGGAAGGGGTGATAGAGAAGTATGTAGCTGTAGTGAACAGGAAGAAACTGGACCCTTCGATTGTAGTCTTTATATCAGGAAAGCTTGAGGTAAAGCGATTTGAGCAGACGCAGGAGTTTTATGATGGTGTGATGAAGCTACCGGAAGTGATGGATTGCTATCTGATGAGCGGAGAATATGACTTTTTGCTCAAGGTGATTGTGAAGGATCTCGATGCCTACCACGAGTTCTATTCGGGCAAACTTGCCCAGGTGCCCAGGGTCAGTTATGTGAGTAGCTCTTTCGTGCTGAATGAAGCTAAAAGGTCAACGGTATTACCGGACTTGCATGACTGATTAACGTGGCAAAAATATGTCGCCAATTGTAGCAATGGCTTCGCATATAATAACCCCGAAGGCAATACCGAAAGTAAGCCAGATAGCCCAGTGTTTCTTTTGACCTCTGGTGTTTTTTCTTCTCCTCTTAGATTTATGAGTGCTTAAAGTTGCTTCCATGTTTTCCTTATATACACATACACACTGACCAGTAAGGTGCAATCCTGATACCAAGCCAAAAACAGCTCTCTTTGGCGGTTTTGATTGGTTTTGCTCTCCCGATTTGGGAATAGAAACTAAATCTGGAATTTAAAGGTGCCCCTGGAATGTCATACAGTTGACTAAAGTGACCGTATGAAAATCCCATCCGGAATTAAAAGCCAATGCTTCCGGTTGAGCATGCTGAAAGTCAAACAAGTTCCAATATGAAAGCTGTCCTCGCCTCATTCCTGACCATCACTTTACTTGCTGCCTGTACCCATGGGGCTGAAAAGAAGAAAGTGCTGACTTCCACCGATTCCAAAGCACAGCAAATTGTGGATAGGGCAATTGAGTTGCACGGAGGTGATCTTTACAGGCAATCTCTTATCTCTTTTACTTTTAGGGGCAAGCGACACACAGTGAGACAGGATGATAAAAGCTATCGCTACGAACGGAGTTTCACAGAAGGTGGAGATGAAGTGCTGGATGTGTATGAAAACGGAGAGTTCAGAAGACTAATCAATGGTGAGGAAGTCTCTTTGTCTACGCGGAAGCTAGAGCGGTATGTAGAAGATGTGAACGGAGTTTCCTATTTCGCTATGCTGCCTTATAAGCTCAATGATGCTGCTGTGGTTAAAGAGTATGTGGGGGAGGTTGTTATTAAAGGGAATACCTATGATAAAATCAAAGTGACCTTTGAAGGAGAGGGAGGAGGGCACAGCCCGGATAATGTCTTTTACTATTGGTTCGACCAAAAGACAGGCCTTATGGAATTCCTGGGCTATAATAAATATGGAAACCGCTTTCGTGCTCCTTATAATGCCAGAATGGTCAATGGCATTCGTTTCGTAGACAATGTCAACTATGGAGGAGGTGATTTTTCAGAAGAAGACATATCCACCTACGATCAACACTTTGAATCCGGAGGACTGAAAGAATTGTCACGAATTATTCTGGAAGATATCGAGGTGGAGATTGTAAAGTAACCTCTAGCGAAAAATCTCACTCCTGAACTTATTGAGCATCTCCTCCCTGACACTCAGACCAAGCCCGGGACTATCCGGAAGCTTGATTTCCCAGTCAGGTTGATACTCCATACCCCCCAGTATAGGATCTTCCTCCATAAACAGTGGACTGTCAAAATCAAAATACTGGACCATGTCAGAGGTATGGGCCAAATGACAATTGGCAGTGAACAGAATACGCGATTCGAGGAAACCGCCAATTTGCATGGGAATTCCTCCTTTTTCAGCCTTTTGAATGATCTTCTGTGCTTTGACCAGACCTGATGATTTACCCAGCTTGATATTGATCATATCACATAGGTCTTGCCGGATCAGCTTTTCCGCATCATGATGATCTGACACTGATTCATCAGCCATAATAGGAACAGTGCTATGCTTTCTTACCTCTTTCAGCCTTGGATATTCGTGTCGGGAGATGGGTTCCTCGCAATACTGGATATCATAAGGCTCAAGCGCCTGCAAAGCCTCTATGGCTTCGGCTACATCCCAGCCCTGGTTGGCGTCTATACGGATCTTGATGTCATAACCGACTGCTTCCCGAATGGCCCTGATTCGCTCCACATCTTTTTTGCCACCATCTCCCAGCTTGACCTTCATCACAGGAAAACCCTTTTCTTTGATCAGGCTGGCATCGGCTACCATTTGCTCTACGGAAGAGACGCTCACCGTATAATCCGTATAGATGGGTTTTTTGATAGCCCCGCCTAAAAACTGATAGAGAGGTTGTTCCTTTTCTTTGGCCGCTATGTCATGCAGGGCAATATCCATGGCGCTCTTGATGCTGGTGTTACCATAAATGGTTTTGTCCATGGCCGCACTTGCCTGATCCAGCTCTAAGGGGTTGGTTCCCATAAGACTCTGAGCCAGTAACTTGCCTATGATAAAACAGGTGTCGACCGTTTCACCATTGATAGGAGGGTAGGGAGAACACTCACCCCAGCCATCGATACCTTCTTTGGTGCGGATGCGCACAAAAACATTGTTGGCATGATCTCTCCAGCCCAGAGAAGTGATAAAAGGGTGTTTCAGCTTTAAGGCCGCATGGTAAAGCTCAATCTGGTCTATCTGCATAGCAGGGTGTTATTTTTTTGATTCTTCGTAAATGGCGTAGAAAATGGCCAGCACGCTGAGAGCGATACAGGCCCAGCCAATAAGGCTTGTGCCTTCCTTAAATAAAAGGTAGTACAGGCCGGCTCCCATACCGCCTCCAATGATTGGTCCGGCTACAGGAATCCAGGAGTAACCCCAGTTGGAACCTCCTTTACCTTTAATGGGTAACAAAAAGTGAGTAAGTCTGGGGCCGAAGTCACGGGCAGGATTGATAGCATAACCGGTACTTCCACCCTGTGCCATGCCAATCGCTACAATAAGTCCGCCAACTACCAGAGGATTCAGTCCATCTGCAAATTCATTGGCACCGATAAACATAAGGCCGAAAATCAGAATCATCGTACCCAAAATCTCACTGACCAGATTGGACCCCTTGGCGGGAATGGCCCCTGACGTACAGAAAACTCCCAGCTTTGCTCCCTGGTCTTCCGTCTTACCCCAGTGTGGTAAATATTGTAACCAGGTTAGTGTGGCCCCCGTCATGGCACCCAATACCTGGGCTACGATATAACCGGGTACCTGCGCCCATTCAAACTCTCCGGCAATTGCCAGTGATACCGTTACGGCAGGGTTAAGATGACCGCCACTGATATCACCCACAGCAAACACGCCCAGTGCCACGGCCAGTCCCCAGCCCAGGGTGGTAATTACCCATCCGGAATCCTTGGCAAAGGAGTGATTGAGGGTGGTAGCAGCGTTGATGGAGTTTCCAAAATAGAGCAATACGGCCGTACCGATAAACTCAGCGAGATAAACAGACATAGTTGAAAAATGTAGGGGAGGTAATAATACGACAAGGGAGCCAATAAAAAAAGGAGGGAGAGCCCTGTCAGGCTTTGTCGTCAAAAAGACTTTCCAAAATGAGTCTTTTCACAAAAGGGCATAAAAAAAGGCATCGGGATGTCGCACCGCTCAACCGCCTACCCTTGCTCTGTTCCCAGCCTGGGGGAGTTCAGCAGGAGCTGGTCGCACCCCTTTGCCGGGCACAAAGGTATTAAGAAAATGTTAAATGCAAGGCCGGGGACTAAGAAAATCTAATCGTTTTTGGGGTAACCTCCTGTGGTAAGAACTAAGTGGTTTAAGGAGAGGAGGTTGGCCGTTAATGACTACCAGATATAATCACTGCTTCCTCTCAAAAAGCTCCTTCTTCATATAGAGCTGAAATTCCAGAGGGCTGCTCTCCTGAAATTCATCTTCGGCCAGGTCATCGTAAATCTCTTCATCATACTGCAGCTTGGTGATTTCTACCCGATCATCAGGGTGGATGATCAGCTCAGTGCCTGAGAAGTCTATGGGGTTTACTGACACCAGCACCTGGTAATCATCGAATACCCGCTTGAAATACTTAAATACAATTGCGTCTTTCTTAGCCATTACTTCTCGTTTTTAGTCAGCACCGCGATCTGGTATACTCCGGTTTTCCAGCTCGACACCAAAGGTACATCATCTTCACCGCCTGTCTGGGTTTCGGTATCCGTATTGATGGAATGTGTTCTGAAATGGATGGTTCCCTCATTCAGTTCATAGGAGATCAACAGCTTACTTTTTCCCACCTGGAAAAAGCTGAAGAAGCCGTTCTTTATCAGGCTCAAATCAAGTTTGATGCTGTTCTTTTCATCAATCAGGTACTGTCCGGGTTCCCGGGTGGCCAGTAGCTCATAATTCCTTTCTTGTCGGCTTTCTCCAGCTCCATAGACAATTTGCCAGGTCCAGCTTGAGTCGGTCAGTTGAGCAATGTTGAGTTCCATGGCTACTGTCTGACTAAGCCCTTTCTGATTATAAATTTCCAGTGTACCGGTCCATTCTCCCAGCCAGGGCTCAACGGGGTTTTGAGCGATAAGGGTAGCGCCTGAGAGTGGAAACAGCAGAAAAAACAATATCAGTCTAACTGTTCTTTTCACCGGTAAAGCGCTTGAATAGAAAATAAATCAGGTAGCCCGCGAATACACCGATGAGCATGCCTGTGATGACATCACCAGGATAGTGTACCCCCAGATATACGCGACTGTAGGCCACGAGTGCTGCCCAGGGAAGCAGCAGCCAGATGAGCTTTACATGATCTCGCAGCATCAGCCAGCAAAAGATGGCAATGGCAAAAGAATTAGAGGCATGGGAGGAGGCGAAACCATATTGTCCGCCACAGCCCTTGAGTAAATGTACCTTGCCTTCCAGCAAAGGTTCGTAACAGGGGCGCAAACGCTCTACTGTAGGTTTAAGAAAGCCGCTGGCAATCTGATCGCTGATCAGGATTAACAGCCCGATTGAGACGAGGGTATAAAGCCACTTGCGTTGATCTTTTTTGATCAGCCAGTAGAGCAAAAGAGCATACAGGGGAATCCATACGTACTTATCACTGATCCGGGGCATCAGAAAATCAAAGAGCGAATTGTGTGCTCCGTTCAGAAACAGAAAAAGTTCCTGATCCCACTGTTCCAGGCGATCAATCATACAACCCAGTTAACACCTTTTCGAAGTAGTTTTTGTGTTTTATCCTCTTTACTGCCCTCAACCGGCTCAAAATCGTATTCCCAGCCGGCTTGTGAAGGAAGGCTCATGAGGATGGATTCAGTTCTGCCATTAGTATCCAGCCCGAATTTGGTTCCCCGATCGAGCACCAGGTTGAACTCAACATAACGCCCTCTGCGTAGCATTTGCCATTCCTTTTCCCTTTCACCATAAGGCAGGCGGGCATTCTTGTTCATAAGCTGAGTATAAATCGGGGCAAAGGCCAGACCGACATCTTTTACAAAATCCAGCCGGTCCCTTTTGGTAAACTCTTTATCATCACCAAGCTGATCAAAGAAGATGCCACCTATGCCGCGGGTTTCATTCCTGTGTTTGATAAAGAAATAGTCATCGGCCCACTGCTTGAATTTGGGATAATAGTCCGGATGATGCTTATCACAAACCGCTTTAAGTCGAGCGTGGAAATTGACGGCATCTTCCTTATTGATATAATGGGGGGTGAGGTCTATGCCACCACCAAACCAGTATTTGCCATTCGACATTTCAAAATACCGGATGTTCATATGAATGATGGGAACCAAAGGATTCTCAGGGTGGATCACAATGGAAACACCTGTGGCAAAAAAGTCGCCTTCCGTTAAGCCAAAAGAGCTCAATATCTTCTCGGGAGTTTTACCGTGTACGGCTGAAAAGTTAACACCACCTTTTTCAATGATATTACCGTGGCGCATCACACGGGTTCTGCCACCACCGCCTCCCGGCCGGCTCCACCGGTCTTCGTGAAACTCTCCGCGCCCGTCCGCTTTGGTCAGCTCACTGCAGATATGATCCTGAATATTTCTGAATATACTGGAGATCGACTCCTTATCCGTTCCGTTCATGGGCACAAAAATATCATAAACCCTCGAATGCTTCAGGATTTTCTGGGGCTTCCTTTAGCACATGCATCTTTGACAAGAGGTTTGCTGATGGTAGCTGATCTGACCAAATTAAATTTTGAATTAACAGAAGGGCCAAATTACTTGTTGTATAAAGAGAACCGTTGATTCGGTATTGCGTTAGTGAGAAGAGATAACCTAACAAACGTTAGTTTTTCTTGTCGACTTCTGTTGATATTGGTTAACTTGGCCTCAAATCACCCTAATTAATGAACGTTACGGAAAGTAAAGTCCCTCATACCAAAAAGAATTCCATTCCCACCCCAAAGCCCGTACTGGAAAAGGCGTACAGGCTGATGCATACGGCCATGAACATGGCCTACACTTACGAAGAAAACAGAGCAGTTTGCAGCAAGTATGTTCATAGTACTTCCCGCGGACATGAGGCCATCCAGCTGGCGGCAGGCATGCTGCTGGAGTCATATGACTATGCCGCTCCTTATTATCGTGATGAGTCCATTCTCCTGGGAATAGGAATGGAGCCTCATGAGCTGATGATGCAATTGATGGGCAAAAGAGACGATCCGTTTTCAGGAGGACGTACTTATTACGGACACCCTTCATTAAAGAGAGAGGACTTTCCTGTCATACCTCATCAAAGCTCAGCTACGGGTATGCAGGCTATTCCGGCCACAGGTATGGCACATGCTATAGATTACCTGGAGGGGCAAGGTTTACTGGAAGGAGATAACAAGCCTCTGGCACTCTGTTCTTTAGGAGATGGTTCCGTTACTGAGGGAGAGGTTTCGGAAGCCTTTCAAATGGCCGTGCTTCACCAACTGCCCATAGTCTATCTCATTCAGGACAACGATTGGGGGATATCGGCTACAGGCAAAGAAATGCGTGCCATGGATGCCTATGAGTTCGTTTCAGGCTTCAAGGGTATGGAACGCATGAGGGTTGACGGAAGTGATTTTGTGAGCTCATATGAGGGATTGAAAGAGGCCTTCAGCTATGTAAGAGAAAAGAGAGCACCGATTCTGGTACATGCCAAAGTGCCCTTGCTGGGGCATCATACATCAGGTGTAAGAAAAGAATGGTACCGCGATGACTTTGAAGAGCATCAGAAGACCGACCCGATTCCGATCCTGAGAAAGAGTTTAAAGAGAGTTGGCTACAAAGAGGCACAGCTGGTAAAGCTGGAAGATGAAGCGAAAGCCTTTGTTCAGTCTGAGTATGCCAGAGCACTGAATGCAGATGATCCTGATCCGGCTACCGTGATGGATCATGAGTTTGCTCCGACACCGATTACTGAAGAGAAAGGTAACCGTAAACCAAGGGGAGCAGAGAAGGTGGTTATGGTAGATGCCGGCCTGCATGCCGTAGATGATATTCTTCGGGCGCACCCTGAAGCCTTATTCTATGGGCAGGATGTGGGAGGAACCCTTGGAGGTGTATTCCGGGAGGCGGCTACACTCGCGCAGAAATATGGTGATGCAAGAATCTTTAATACACCTATTCAGGAGGCATACATTGTAGGCTCTACAGCGGGTATGTCGGCTGTGGGAGCTAAAGCCATTGTGGAGATTCAGTTTGCAGATTATATCTGGCCGGGGATCAATCAGCTGGTAGAGGAGCTTTCCAAAAGCTGCTATTTGTCCATGGGCAAATTCCCGATTCAGTCATTGATACGAGTACCGATAGGAGCTTATGGCGGAGGTGGTCCTTACCATTCAGGCAGTGTAGAGTCTACTCTTTTGAATATCCGTGGCATCAAGGTGGTGTATCCATCCAATGCAGCAGATATGAAAGGTTTGATGAAGGCCGCCTTCCATGATCCCAATCCGGTGGTAATGCTGGAGCATAAAGGACTTTACTGGTCGAAAGTGCCGGGTACGGAAGAGGCTAAAACCTTTGAGCCGGATAGTGAGTATATCGTTCCGCTGGGTAAGGCCAGGGTAGCTCAGGAAGCAAATAGCGAGGCCATTGAGAATGGGGAGTCCTGTACGGTGATCACCTATGGCATGGGAGTCTATTGGGCGAAGGCTGCCAGTAAGGCTTTTGAGGGACAGGTTGAAATTCTCGATTTGCGTACCCTGAATCCTTTGGATTGGGAAGCTGTAATTACTTCAGTCAGAAGACATAACAAAGCGCTGGTATTGACGGAAGAGCCTTTGATGAATTCATTTGCCGAGTCACTTGCCGGCAGAATCTCTAAAGAGTGTTTCCAGCAGCTGGATGCTCCGGTAATGACTCTGGGGGCAGCAAATTTACCGGCCATTGCACTCAATGTAGACCTTGAAAAAGCCATGTTGCCTACTGCTGAAAAGACAGAGGTAGCTCTGGGAGAGCTGTTAAATTATTAGAAATAGAATAGAGGAAAACAGGAGAGCATCCCGAAAGGGATGCTTTCTTTTTTTAGAAAGGATATCCGACAGCAATATTCCATACCGTTTGAGAATTGCGCTTAAACAGTCTTTGCCAGCGGTTTTTCTCTGGAAAGCGTGGGTCTCTCAGCTTATGCCCCATATCCAGGCGAAATACCAGAAAGGAAAAATCCAGCCTCAGTCCCAGTCCCGCTCCGACAGCAATTTCTTTATAGAAACGATCGAGTTTAAATTCACCACCCTGAGAAATCCTGATAGGTCCTTCAGTGGCAGTCGTGCTTACTTCGCTTAGCCTCCAGGCATTACCCGCATCTATAAAAAAGGCCCAGTCAAAGAAACCGGCCAGATTGCTTCGGTATTCCACATTCATTTCCAGCAGTACCTCACCCGGTTGTTCAAACTGATAGCTGTTCCGATTGGGTACCAGGTTACCGTTCTCATCCAGTACGTTTTCTCCGGCTTCATTGAGCTCATAGGGAAAAGAAGACCCGGGACCGAGTCGCCTGGGACTCCAGGCCCGGTTGCTGCTGCTACCCCCGGTAAAGAAGAATTTTTCATAAGGCAGGGCATCATTTTCACCATAGGGGTTGGCTATACCAGTATGGAAGCGATAAGCCCAGGCACTGCCGTTGTTTTTGGGCACATAGCGTCTGTAGTCTACCTCAAACTTAAAGAACTGATAAAATTCCAGCCCCTGTCTTTCCAGAACACCTGTGCCGATCAGGTCATAGATGGTGCCTCCGGTCTCAACAAAGTACCTGAAGAAAGAGGAGGGGTTGTTGGGGTTGGCGTAGTTCTCGTTGATAATCGCATTGAAAGAAGTACTACTCACAAAGGACGGATTAAAAGCGAGGTTCAGGGTATTTCCCTGACTGGCCAGTTCATCCAACTGATCTTTAAAATCCTGACTGATGCGCACCGTGTCTATCAGGTTGACGTTGGCAAAGTTGAGGGTGTAGTTTTTAGTACCCTTCAGGTTTTGCCAGGTATAAGCAAAGGTACCGTTAATGTTGTTTCGGGTATACTCAGGCCTGTCGGTGAAAGAAAAACCGAGGGAAACCCGGGTATTGGGGTTGAAGGTCTTGAGGTTCAGGTTACGCGAATTGAAAGGAGTCAAAAACCTTGGGAATGTTATCGAGGCATTGGTACCGTATTGAAAGCTGCGGTACACCCCATCTGTCTCTGATACCGAGGCAATTCCCTCCAGTCCAAAGAAGCCGTTTAACCTGAAAGTCTCCAGCCCTCGGAAAATATTACGGTTGATCAGCGATACATTGTAGAAGGGGCCAGGCAAGCCTTCACTCACATTGACCCCCAGCTCCTGGGTAAGCTGATAATTCTTAAGTGGCGCGGTATAGATGTTGGTAACGAATTTCCCCGGTACCAGGGTAGTGTCAAAGTTGATATTGACATAGCGGAACATATCCATATTCAGGAGCTGTCGTTGCGTGTTGACCACTTTTTCGTAGTCATAGAGCTCCCCGGGCCTGAAGATCAGGCGTGTATCCAGTACCTTGGGAGAGTAGTTCTGCTGGCCAAAGGTGTAGCCGATCTGCTCATAGTTTTTTCTCTCGGTCACTGCGTCTGTACCATTGGTGTTGACAATGATAGAATCCATGGTATAGGCCACATGATTAGGTTTGCTGGCGGGTTTGTTGATGACTGTGGTCACCCAAAGATCCGTTTCTCCCGGAGCCTCCCTTACCTCGAATGTGATATAGCTCTCATTCATTTCAAAGTAGCCGTTGTTTCTGAGCAGATCGTTGATTCTGCTGCGTTCAGCCGTAAGCCTGTCTACATTGTAGTTATCACCTATTTTGAGGAGGGATTGATTATTGTTGTCTTCCAGCAATTTGGTAATGGCCGGATCACCTGTTCGCAGATTGAGGCTATCGATAAATCTTTGTTCTCCTTCTGAAACAATAAACACCTGATCTACCTTTCGCTTGTGTTCTGTGAGCCCAATGGATACCTGCGCACCAAAGAAACCATCGTCCTTGAGGTAGTCCAGAATCCGCTGCCGTGAACGCTCAATGAGGGAACTATCATAAACGGCCAGCGGAGTACCTGTGCGCATCAGGAAGTTGCCGTTTCTCAGGTTATTGTCATAGCGATCAATCCTACGGCTCTTCTTGCTTTCCAGTCCCGCGGTGGATTTACCACGTGCCTGCTTTTTCGCAATTTTCTCGTCTATGCGAGCGATGAAGTCTCTTTTTTGCTGATTGATTTTGGCTGTATCAAAGGCATTTTCTCCTCGCTCATAAAGGTTGGCTCCCAGGGTGCCGATCAGCGGGATACGGGTATTGGGTTCCAGAATAATCTGATCGTAGAGATCGCCCTTGTCTGCTTTGTCAGTACCGGTGATGCTTTGTTTGTAAAGAAGTTTTTCACCATCTTCCAGATGCCGGGTGCCTACACATCCCAGGAGACAACTGACTATCAAAAAAAGGGTAAAAAGTTGAGTTGTGGCCTGCTTCACTAATTCCTTAACAATGCTATCTAAACGATTAATAAAGTACTTTAAATCTCTACAATTAAAAAAATATCGCAGGCAAGAACGAAAGTTTTTGGTAGAGGGGGCTAAAGGCGTGACGGAATTACTGAAATCTGGTCTTGAAGTAGAGTATTTGCTATTGGCAGCCGATTTCAGGGCAGAACTTGAAACAGTTGTCAGTCTGAAAGGAGAGGTGTTGGATGTCTCAGAAAAAGAACTGATACAGGTGGGGACTTTCCAGTCAAACAATGCCGGTTTGGCGGTAGCCTCCATGCCGGAAGAACAGGCCTTGTCTCTTGATGAAGATGAACTGGCTCTGGCCCTGGATGACATCCGGGACCCGGGTAACCTGGGTACGATTTTACGAATTGCTGACTGGTATGGCATAACCAGGGTCATCTGCTCCAAAGAATGTGCCGATGTTTTCAATCCCAAAGTAGTCAATGCCAGTATGGGCTCTTTTAGCAGAATACAAGTGTGGTATGAAGAGCTGGAAGATTTTCTGAAAGAAACGAACCTTCCCGTTTATGGCGCTTTACTGGAGGGAGATAACATCTATCAGACCGAGCTGAAAACCTCAGGTATTCTGTTGATGGGTAATGAGTCCAAAGGCATTCAACCTGATCTCATCCCTTACATTACACAACCCGTTCATATCCCCAGAAGAGGAGGAGCGGAATCGCTCAATGTATCTGTTGCCACTGCCGTGATACTGGATAACTTTTTCAGGTAGTCAGAGTACTTCCATTAATCTTGTGTCGTAATTCCAGTAAAAACGGTAATCTCCATCGCTTTGAAGAAAACAGATAACGTAGTAATACATATTTTACCAGTAAGCTTAACTGAGTGGGCCATGGGTAAACTTCCTGGATTCCCAATCAAGTTGGGAAAGACAGCAGTATTTGGGCTTTATTATTTCTCGGGAAATGTATGGACTATCCTCTCGGAAAAAAGGGGGTTGATCATATATAGAACTCTCTAAAACAGCTTGTCTCCACTGGTGTCAGCAGCCTCTTCCATCATTTCCTCCGCCAGCTCTTTACCGAGATACCTGTCTATTACATTATGGGCCAGGTATAGAGTAGGGGTCAGGACTACGGCCACAATGAATTTGTAGATGTAATTCGTGACACCCACAGCCAACACTTGTACCAATGACCAGTCCGCCAGAAAGTAGAAAGCCACGATCAGTACCACAAAGCTATCTATCAGCTGTGAAACCAGAGTAGATCCGGTTGCACGCAGCCAGATCTTATTCTTACCAGTGATTTTACGAAGCTTATGAAATACGAAAACGTCTACAAACTGCCCGATGAGAAAGGCCACGAGTGAGGCAAAAATGATGTTCAGCCCCTGTGAGAGTACTTTGTTAAAGGCCGTATTGATGTTCAGAGGATTTCCTTCATCATCGGTGGAATTGATATCAAGCCAGAAATCGGCCGGGGCCAACTCCATGGCCAGGTAAATCACCACAAAGGCATAGGCAATAAGGCCTACGGTAATGTATGTCAGCCGTTTCACCCCTTCTTTGCCAAAGTACTCATTGATAATGTCTGTGAGTATAAAAACCACCGGCCAGAGCAGCACCCCAGCAGTCAGGTTAAACTGAAGCAGAAAGTCTCCAAAGAGCGGAATTTCCAGCGGGTCTGCCCCCAGAGTTTTTTCAAAGGAGAAAATCTTACCACCAATCAGCTCGGCTATCAGCGCATTGGTAATGAAGATACCGGCAAGAATGATAAAGAGACTGGTCTTTTTACTTTTCAGAATGGAGCTTGACATGCTGTGAATTTAACTATTCCCCAGCACATAGTCTTCGCCCTCTATGGCCAAATCTGAATTGTCAAATACGGTGCGTGCTTCTTCTTTCAGTGGCTCCAGTTCCTTGTATCGGATAGAGAAGTGTCCGAGGAGAAGTTTGCCCACATTGGCCTTCTTTGCAATGGTAGCCGCTTCTTTGGCAGTAGAGTGAAAGGTGTTGGCAGCCCTGTCTGCGTGCTCATCCAGGAAGGTAGACTCATGATAGAGCATATCTGCCCCCTGGATATAGGGAATGATGGACTCATCGTATTTTGTGTCCGAGCAGTAGGCGTATTTGAAGGATTTCTTCGGGGGGTAGGTGTACTTGGTGTTTTCGTAAATCACCTTGCCATCCTCATCCTCGATATCCTCTCCGTTCTTCAGGCGCACGATATTCCTTACCGAAAAATCTGAAGGTAGCATTTCTTTAATGATGCGCCTTTTCTTGGGCTTTTCCTCAAACAAATAGCCACTGCAGGGAATGCGATGGTTAAGCGGAATGCTATATACCCGGATAAAGTCGTCTTCGTGAACCAGTGTATGAGATTCGGTGTCTACCACATGAAATTCAACATGGTAATTGAAGACCGTTTCCGAATACTTGAGTTGTAAGGTGATGATATCGGCCAGCCCTTTGGGGCCATACAGGTTGAGGGCTTTTTTTCTGCCCAGCAGGTGCATGGTGCTGAGCAGGCCCATGAGGCCAAGGTAGTGGTCACCGTGGAGGTGACTGATGAAAATATTGTTGATACGTTGCGCCCTGATATGAAAGCGCTTCATCTGTAGCTGGGTACCTTCTCCACAATCTATCAGATGAAGCCTTCCCTCAACATTGATCAGTTGAGAAGTCTGATTTCTACGGTGCGCTGGGGCGGCAGAATTAGAGCCTAGTATTTTGACGGATATGCCCAAATGACTCTTTACTCAGCCCCGCCTTCTGCTTCAAATCCTCTTTCCAGTTCTTGCATAAATACCAGGTCTACCGCTTCTTCATTGGTAGGCACGATGCTTAATACACCTGTGAGTTGAGAGATGGTCAACAACTTTTCAACAAAAGGGGTAATGCCGGCCAGTACAAACGAGCCTCCGTTTTCTGAGAAGGTACGATTTCCTACCAACAAGGCGCTAAGGCCTGAAGAATCGGCATATTTAGTGGCCGAAAGGTTAAGGATTACACTGGATACACCAGTGGTCTGCAGATTGACAAATTCTGATTTTAATTCAGGTGATATGGTCGAATCCAACTTCTCTTCCCCCAGTGTAAGCAGGGTGTATTTTTCTTGTTTATCTACCGAAAATTTCATTCTGTCTCTTTTAAATATCTATTGATATTGGTTTCTATTCTATTCAAAGGATCGGCTTCTTCTGGTTTTTCAAAGCGATCTCCCGTCACATTTTCAAAAAGCTCAATATACCGGTCGGAAATTGAATTCACAACCTCGTCAGTCATCTCAGGAACCGTCTGTCCTTCTTTCCCCTGAAAGCCATTCTCAATGAGCCACTGTCTTACAAACTCCTTGGACAGTTGTTTTTGTTTTTGCCCCTGGTCTTGTCGTTCCTGATAGCCATCGGCATAGAAGTACCGTGAAGAATCAGGCGTGTGAACTTCGTCAATCAGGTAGATTGTGCCTTCATGTTTGCCAAATTCATACTTGGTATCTACCAGGATGAGCTCTCGTGCCGCAGCAATCTCAGTTCCTCTGTTGAAAAGGGCCCGGGTGTAAGCTTCGAGTTGTGTGTATTCGGCTTCACTTACCAGGCCTTGAGCAAGGATTTCTTCACGTGAAATATCCTCATCGTGACCCTCATGCGCCTTGGTAGTAGGGGTGATGATAGGTTCAGGTAACTTATCATTTTCCTTTAATCCGTCAGGCATCGAAACACCACATAGGGTACGTTTACCATCCCTGTATTCCCGCCAGGCATGACCTGCCAGGTAACCACGAATTACCATTTCTACCGGGTAAGTCTCACATTTCAGGCCCACGCTTGCATTGGGGTCCGGAGTGCCTTTCAGCCAGTTGGGCACGATGTCGCTCGTCATGTCCAGAAACTTGGAGGCAATCTGATTCAATACCTGACCTTTGAAAGGAATGGCCCGGGGCAATACAACGTCAAATGCCGAGATACGATCGGAGGCGATCATTAAAAGCTGATCCTCAAAAAAGTAAACGTCACGTACTTTTCCTCTGTAAAAATCCTGCTGTCCGGGAAACTGAAATCCGGTTTCTTTGATGCCTGCCGTCATGGAGGCAAAAATAATTAAAAATAGAATGGGTGAACGTTTCCGATCAGTTTTCTGAACTCGAAATCAGCTTGCCTCTGGAATAGCGTTCCTGTTTGGTGATTTCACCCTTTTCATCAAAATACTGCCAGGTGCCTTCTTTGAGGTCATAGCGGTGGTTGCCTTTTACTTTGAGCTTTTTGTTCTCATAGTAAGCCTTGTGGTAACCTGATTTGAGCCCGTTCACATAGCTGGTGGTACTCTTGATCTTACCACTTGGGTAAAAGGCCGTTTCTATACCCGTGTTGCGGTTGTACTGATAGGGACTTTGCTTTTCAAGAAAGCCTTGCTCTGAGTACTCTTTAACAAAACCATTCACCACACCATTAGAGTAAGGAATAGTTCTCCTGGGCTTGCCATTTTCATGATGCAGACTCCAAAGACCGTTCTTCAGTGCATCGACATAGATTTCCCTGGACTTGATAGCTCCTGATTTATAGTAAGTGTCTATGGTTACGTCCTGAGTCACACGGGTATAATTCTCAATGATCTTTACTTCTCCCGTCTCGTAATAGGTGACATTCTTACCCACCTTGGCGCCCTTCTCAAAAGTAAACTCTTCCTTTCTGGCCTCATCGAGGTAGTAGGTTTTATAAGGGCCGTCATAGAGGCCGTCTATATAGGTGCCTTCAGCGATGAGACTGCCATCGCCATCATAATTTTCGAACCGGCCGTTTTTATAACCCAGTACGTAGAGGTATTTAAACTCTACCTGACCATTTTTGTAGTAGGTCTCGTAAACACCTTCAATTACTCCCATCTTGTAGGTGAATGCAGAAGAGAGCTCGCCTGTTTCGTGGTAGGTTTTAGCAGGTCCGTGCTGTTTTCCTTTCAGATAGGTGAATTCAGTTTTGAGGTTGCCATTCGGAAAGTATTCTTTGGCAGGTCCGTTAGGGGTATTGATTTCGAAGCTGGTCTCTGTTTTCTTTTCTCCGTTTTCGTAGTAGGCCACTACCAGCCCGTCCAGCATGCCATCAACATATTTGCCTTTTTGAATGGGTTTGCCGCTTCTTGAGAATATTTCGAAGGGACCGGTCTTTTTTCCTTCTTCATAAGTGATGCGCTGTAAGAGCTCACCATTTTCGTAGTATTCATTAAAAGTGCCTACAGGAGTGCCTTCTTCAAACTTTCCTTTCAGCGACACGCCCCCTTCCTGGAAGTACTTGACATAGTCTCCGTGGATTTTAGTGCTGTCGTTGTCCAGAATATAATAGACTTCTTTGACTATCTTTTCTTCAGGCTTGTAGCGGGTAGTTACCTTTTGCTGGGCAACAGCAGTTACAGTAAAGGCAGAGAGGAGTGTGGTGAAGATTAGCTTTTTCATGAATAAGGCCTTTCGCAAAAATACGAAAGGCCTCACAAATTATTGTATATGACCGCCTAAATGTTGTTTCAGGCAGTGTTAAGGCTTGTTTATGCCTGTAGCTATTTACAATCTTTCGATAACGATAGCAGAAGCGCCACCACCACCATTGCAGATACCGGCTACACCGATATTGCCTTCTTTCTGCGCTAACACAGAGGTCAGAGTAGTCGTGATTCGGGTACCTGAAGCGCCCAGCGGATGACCTATAGCTACAGAGCCACCGTTCACATTAACAATGGAAGGATCAAGCTCAAGCTTCATGTTATTGGCAATCGCCACAGCAGAAAAAGCTTCATTGATCTCGTAGTAGTCAACATCGTTTTTCTCTACACCTGCCATAGCCATCGCTTTTGGAATGGCCAGTGCCGGAGCGGTAGTGAACCAAAGCGGATCCTGGGCAGCATCAGCAAAACCACGAATCTTAGCAATAGGTGTCAGGCCAAGCTCTTCTACTTTTTGTTTGCTCATCAGCACCATGGCTGCAGCACCATCATTGATCGTAGATGCATTGGCAGCTGTTACCGTACCGTCTTTGTTAAATGCAGGTCTCAGCTTAGGTATTTTGTCAAAGAATACATTTTTGAACTCTTCATCCTCATTCATCACTACAGAATCTCCTTTTCTCTGAGGAATCTCCACCGGGATAATCTCATCTTTGAACAGACCGGCTTCGCTTGAAGCAGCAGTTCTTTTATATGAATTGATAGCAAACTCATCCTGCATTTCGCGGGTAATGCCCATTTCTTTGGCCGTATTGTCGGCACAGCTCCCCATCATAAACTCATTGTACACTTCCCACAGACCATCTTTCTGCAGACCATCAATGATTTCACCTCCTCCAAATTTGTAGCCGTAACGCGCTTTTGGCAGGTAGTAAGGGATGTTGGTCATACTCTCCATACCTCCGGCTACCACAACATCCTGAGCACCCAGCATGATAGATTGCGCACCGAACATGATAGATTTCATGCCAGAGGCGCACACCTTATTGATCACTGAACAGGGAACATTATGTCCTATACCGGCTCCCAGGGCTGCCTGACGTGCCGGGGCTTGTCCCAGACCTGCGGAAACCACATTACCCATCAATACTTCCTGTACCTGGCTGGCTTCAACGCCTGCTTTTTCAAGCGCACCTGCAATGGCTTTTGAACCGAGCTGAGTGGCTGTGAAACCCGCTAATTTTCCTCCAAAGCTCCCGATCGGGGTACGGGCAGCTGATACTATATATACTTCGTTCATATCAAATTTATGGTTTACCTAACGACTGTTAGCAAAGTTAAGCAAACGTTTGAGATTTCCATGCTGTGGCCGGGAGATGTTTGGTAGCCGGTAGTATGGCAGACATAGAGAATGAGGTAGGAGGCAAGGGGCAGGTCAGAAGTGGAAAGACGGAAGTCCGGAGCCGGAGTTCGGAAGTGGGAAGCCGGAAGTAATATACATTCTTTTCCTGCTTCCTACCTCTTACCTCTTACCTCCTGCTTCTTACCTCTTACGTCCTACCTCTTATCCCTCGTTTCCTTAATCTCCAGGGCCAGTTGTGTTACGGCCATAGCATAGAGTTTGCTGTGATTGTAGCGGGTAATGACATAAAAGTTTTCCAACCCGAACCAGTGCTCGGTCCCGTTTTCATTTTCGAGTATGATCATAGTAGCCTTCAGGTCAGCAGGTAGCTCTGATTCAGGCTTAAAGCCAATGGCGGTATAGTCCGATACCTTGTTCTTGGGTCTGAGTGACTGCTTGCGGAGTCCGGTAATCTTTCGGGTCATAGTGGCCTGTGATGTGATAGGCTGGCCTGTTTTCCACCGGTGTACTTTCAGGTAATTGGCCACACTGGCAATAGCATCTTCCGGAGAGCCCATCAGGTCGCTGTTGCCTCCTTTGTCAAAGCTGCGGGCATAGGCTTTATAGCTACTGGGCATAAATTGCGAATAGCCCATGGCTCCGGCATAGGACCCCTTAATGCCGGCTACTTCCAGCTTTTCCGCTTCGGCTAATTCCAGGAAGTGCCCCAGCTCTTTTCTGAAAAAACGCCCCCGTTTCGGATAACCAAAGGCCAGGGTGTAAAGTGCATCCAGTACCCTGTAAGTTCCCATAATTTTGCCAAAATAGGTCTCAACTCCAATGATGCCCAGAATCACCTCTTCCGGAACACCTGTATCTGAACTGACCTGACTCAGGGCCTCGGCATGTTCATCCCAGAAGGAGATTCCGGCCGCTACACGTTCATCTGTCATAAAGATTTTGCGGTACCTGCCCCAGGTCATTGTGCCCTCAGCAGGCCTGCTGATTTTGTCTATGATTTCCTGCTGAAATTCTGCCTGATCTAAAATGCCCGTGACTTCGTCCAGGGGCAGTTGGTGCTTCTCTGCAAATTCTTTGGCAAATGCAGTCACCTGGGCTTTGTCTACCTGGCTAAAGGCGGTAGTCGTGATCAGTAATAGTACGAAAGCAGGAATGAGTTTTTTCAGCATATAATTTTCGATTAGGCAACAGTACTCAAAGATAGAGTACGGATTCCTCAACCAAAACGGTTCCAAAGTATATTTAGCATAGATATCCGAAGGCCATTTGATTATATTTCCGCCATGTTCACTGAAAAGGATATCACCAGGTTCAGGTCAGAAACGGCCGGAGTAAAAAATGTAGTTCACCTCAATAATGCGGGAAGCTCATTGCCGCCTGATATAGTCAGGCAATCTGTCCTGGATTACCTGCAGGAGGAAATGACTTATGGTGGGTACGAAGTGCATGCCAAATACTTCGATGAAATTGAAGGCGTATACGATAGTATAGCCCGGTTGATCAATGCGGAAGCCAGCGAGATTGCCGTTTTGGAAAATGCCACAGTGGCCTGGTCTGCTGCCTTTCAGGCCATTAGTTTTCAGACGGGGGATGAAATCATCTGCTGTCAGGCAGATTATTCGAGTAATTATCTGGCTTACCTGCACCTGCAGAAGAGGCTCGATGTCAAGGTGAGAATAGCACCTAACGATCAGTTTGATCAGGTAGATGTGGCAGCTTTGGAAGGACTGATAAACGAGACTACGAAGCTGATCTCCATCGTACATGTACCAACCAACAGCGGTCTGGTGAGCCCTGTTGAGGCAGTAGGGAAAGTAGCCCGAAAACATCAGATGCTGTATTTGCTGGACGCCTGTCAGTCGGCAGGGCAGGTGCCACTGGATGTGGAGCAGATTGGCTGTGATTTGCTTTCTGCCACGGGTAGGAAATACCTGCGGGGCCCCAGGGGTACGGGCTTCTTGTATGTGAGTAACCGGATCAAAGATCAACTGAGGCCTGCTGCCATAGATTTGCACTCTGCAGAATGGACGGCCACAAACGAGTATCGTTTCAGAGACGATGCCAGAAAGTTTGAAAACTGGGAAAGCAATTTCGCGGGCATTCTCGGACTTAAAAAAGCCGTGGATTATACCCTGGAAACGGGTATTGAAGATATCTGGAACAGGATTCAGCATTTAGGAGCTTTGCTGAGACAAAAGCTCAGTACTCTCGAAAAAGTTACGGTACATGATGTGGGTGAGGTAAAAGGAGGGATAGTTACTTTTTCTGTAACAGGCTATCACCCGGATCAGGTAAAGAATCACCTGAAGGAATATGGTATTAACATTTCATGGCTGGGAACACCCAATGCCAGGCTTGATATGGAGGCCAGGGGCCTGACCGAATTAGTAAGAGCTTCGGTACACTATTATAATACAGAAGAAGAGCTGGATCAACTGGTTGCCAGGCTGGGGCTGTTATAAAAAACAAAAGCTCCCTCGTCTAGGGAGCTTTTCAGATTGACTTACCTCAACTACCAATCCTACAGAATTAAACTGACTTGATTTAGTTGTCTTCTCTTCTTATGAAAAGAATTTGACTCTTAATGGGAGATTCGAAAAAAGGTAACCCGGCTTTTTTAATTTTTTTTCGAAAAAGTTTAAACCCGCTGTTTTGGGATTTTTTTCAGTGGTTGGATTTAGCTCGCAAATGCCTTAATTTCCTGTTTATTCCACGTTTTCTATATTTTTTTGACTAATGCGGAAAATTTTCATGTTGGTACAGGGTTACCTTTTCTCACTTTTCACATAAAGGATAGCATTGCATGATTGATCAGAATCTGCTTGAGCCGATGACTCAGGGTGATTTAACAGGATTCGAACAGGCCTATTTGTCTTACAGAGATGAATTTATAATGTGGGCCAATAAGAATTATTACTGTGATTTCGAAGAAGCGCGGGATGTTTACCAGGCTACTGTCATTCAGTTTTATGAAAATGTACAGTCCGGTAAGCTGACCAGACTGACCAGCGATCTGAAGACCTATTTGTTTGCGATTGGTAAAAACAAGATTCGGGAGCTCAGGGATTCAGGACGAAGGTTCAGGGAAATGCAGGATCGCTATGAGGGGCCCGAAGAAGATGAGGATAAGGTTGAAAAAGAATTGCTTTTTGAGCAACTGGAATCATCTCTGACAAAGCTGGGAGATCCGTGTAAGCGACTGTTGGAACTCTACTATTACTATAAAAAGAATCTGACTGAAATAGCAGAAACACTGGAGTATAAAAATGCTGATACAGTTAAGAATCTGAAATACAAATGTCTGGTAAGACTGAGAAAATTATACCGCCAAAACTAAGGACCGATGGCTGAAGAAAACGACATAGCGTTGATTGAAAGCTACTTGCAAGGCGAGTTAGACGCGGATAAAAGAACAGAAGTAGAGAAGAGGCTGGCAGAGGACAGAGACTTTAGCCTGCTGCTCGAAGATACCAGACTCATGGTGGAAGGCCTGGGTAAACTGAAACACAAGCATCTCCTGGAGAGAATGGATAGGCTTGAGGCAGGTCTGGCCAATCCGCTGGAAGCCCGGAAAGAGGTTAAGGTAGTTTACTGGACAGTGCAGAGAGTAGCCGCGGCTTTTATTGGCTTAGCTGTTGTAGCTACGGTGTCCTGGTTTGCCTTGTCAGGTGGAGGAGAGTCAGATAAAAGAGGGCTGTATCAGGAGTACTTTACTGCTTATGAGAATGTGATAGTACCCAGGGTCAGAACAGAAGAAGAGCCCACGCTATTGGTGAGAACCTTCAGTGCCTATGATGAGGGCAATTATGTAAAGGCCACCGAGCTGTTTGATGAATTGCTTGCTACAGATGAGCGTGTTTTTGTACGGTTTTATGGCGCCATTGCCTATATGGAGGCAGGTGAGACCGGTACTACCATTGATTTGCTGCAAGGTGTAATCAATGAGCACGGTGATTTTGAAACCCAGGCTACCTGGTACCTGGCGCTCAATTATATAAAAAGAGAAGAATACGATAATGCAAAGTCGCTTTTGGAAGAATTGGCCGGATCATCCACCAGCTATCAGACAAAGGCGCAGGAACTGCTTAAGAAAATGAGATAACCAATTTTTTAACCAAAAACCACTACGACTATGTCAGAAGATACCACAACTGGAGGAGGAGAAAATGATGATGATCAGTCAACTCCCGACAAAGTAAAAGATCCCAAACCAGACAGACCAGTATATCTGAAGTCCGCTGCTTATGGCGTGACAGCGGCCAGTGGAGTCTTTATTATCAAAGAACTCTACGAGCTTTTTTTCTGCGTCTGTGGAGGAGGAATTTTTTAAGACTGAAGAGAGGCTCTTTTTACTGAGCCTGAAGCTTTCTTTTACGGACCTGAAGTCCGGTTAATAAAAGCACGATAATCGATGCTATGGCAATCAACCAGGCATCGATTTTTTTGGATTGTCCCTTTACCTCACCTATACTAATAAAAGCAGCCCAGTTTCTCGGATGGGCCGTAATACCATCTGCCGCCTCCAGGTAAGCCAGCTTGGCTTCATGAATGGCCTCAGGTGAAGAGGTTCTTTCACTGAGTTTGTCATAGAACGCATTCATGATACTTGCCGTGGAGGCATCACTTACTCGCCATAAACTCATAACGAGGGCAGGATTTCCATGAAAGAGAAAGGCACGTCCCATATGGTAAGAACCTTCACCTCTTTGCCATTTACCCACCCCTGTTTCGCAACCACTTAACACAACAAGAGAAGGGTTCATTTTCAGGTTGAAGATTTCATACAGATACAGGTTGCTATCCCGTGTATTGCCATCAGAGTTGAACACCAGTTGGCTGTTTAGAGGATTGTTATAGTCGTTAATATTATGAAGTGCCAGGTGAATCATATTAGCTTTGGCCACATTCGACCTGAAGTTTTCTGCGGTAGCCTCTTTCTGCGAAAAGAGCTGACTGCCTTCAATCTGTGAGATGGTTTGCATCTCCTCTTCTACCGCGCTAAGGGTGGCCAACTCAGGCCGGTTAGCCACCTCCGAGGTGCCAAAGGCCATGAGGTTCAGCGATTGTGAGCGACTGTCAGTAGCAATGTTCTTTGACCAGAGTGTTGCCGAGAAACCATAATTGACACGATGACTCTTCAGGAGGTAAGTAAGTCTGTTAAAATCACTGTGCTCCGGAGAGGGAGCGGAGCTAATCAGAGCTTCGAATGGTACACCCGCCAGGTCTCCATCCGGAATAATGATGAGTTCCTCATACTGGCTGATATCAAAATGGTCATTCATCAGTTTGTTAAAGAGGGAATAGGCACTTGCACTGTATATTCGGAAAGCCTCTTTTAAAGAAGTATGCTGGAGTGTTTCTCCTGAAATCTCATCAAGAAACCTTGAGATTTCTTTATCGAGTACGTCATTTTTTGGTATTCTGCGCAAATGTGAGGAGGTCTGAGAAGTGGCGACCAGATAATAATAATCCCGGCCTGCAAAGTAGTTGATCAAAAACTGGTTCTTTTTCAGAGAAGCTTTGATCGCCTCTAAGGACCCTAGTTCGTTGTCACTGGTGAAACGGTGGTAGTCAGGGAAATTATTCTCGATTTCCTGCTTGAAAGACCTCAGGCTTTCCTCTTTTTGTGAAATTGTCTGTCTGATATTGATAATATCGGACTGCTCGCAATTTTTCTCCAAGTCACAAGTATTCAGTTCTTTCTGAGCGCTGAGCAGTGCCTTGGAAGCGAATGTCATCTTTTCCTGAATGGAATCAGGAATTCCCAGGTTGGTGTATTTCTCGGCCCGAAGTACATTTTCTAACAGAAGTAACGATTTATTCTTTTCTATCAGAAGCCAGGTCTCATAGAGGTAAGTCTCATTATTCGTGTTCTTGTACATTTCATATGCCACCTCAATGTTTCTTTCGTAGTTGCGATGGTTCTTTTTCTGGAAGTGAAGCCTGGAACTCTCAAGGACAAAATTCTGACGATATCCATCGGTTGATTGATCGAGCTTTTGATAAGCCTTGTAAGCGTTTTTCAGGGAAGTTTGGTCCTGTGTAGCCTGATATTTTTTCAGCCAGCAATGCGCTTTAAAACTGAGTATCTGATATGCCAGGGGTAATGTGAGAATATCTACAATTTCCGGGGAAGCATCACGCGATGGAGCCTGATACCCTCTGATCAGAGAAGCGAATGCCAACTGATACTTATCGATGGCCAGGTCATAATTACCCTGAGCTTCATGGTAAAGCGCATATTGGCGGTAGGCAAGAGCCCTGTCCGATGAGATTTCAGGGGCTATCTTGATAGCTTTTTCCAGATACATCACTGACTTATCCAGGTCATCTGTAAGTCGGAAGGAAACACCCAGACCGATGTAGATACTGGCTTCGAGGTCAGGGTTGTTGGTGCCTTCAGGAATCTGATTCAGTGCTTTGTTAAAGATCTTAATAGCTTCCTCGGGCCGTTTGCGATCGTTCGAATTGACAGCCAGATTGTAGTAATCAAGTGCCAGTGAGGGGCTTTTTGAACCATTGACTTCAATGTTCGATGAGATCTTTAATTGATAGTATTCGTCAGCCTCTGCATAGCGCTGGGTATTGTTGAGGCTATTGGCAATGACTGCGTAACAATTAGGTTTGTGGTGAGGTTGGGCCTTCGAGTCTTTCATGGTGGCGTCCAATGCCCTGTAAGCGTAATTCAGCGCTCTGTTGAAATCTTCGAGAAGGCGATTGGTAGTGGCCAGGTTGTAGAAATTTTGATATCGCTGACCTTCTGTAACGATTTCTGGATTGGCTTCAATAATCTGTCTTTCTGCTTCATAATGTCTGAGAGCTTTTTTAGACTGATTGATCTCGTAGCGATAAATATACCCCAGTATAGCGTGGTCTTTGAGGAATGTGGTGTCAGTTGATGTATGGGCTTTACTCTTCTCTGCGATAGCCAGGTTCATGTATTTGATGGCACTGTCATTCGCATAGAGGTTGAAGTAGCTGGCTCCAAGCTTAGAAAGGGCAATACCTCTTTTTTTACCCTGATATCCAGTATTCAAAAACTCTTTCCAAAGTGTTGTTGCCGGGGCAAACCTTCTGGACTTCATTGTGGTGTCTGCTTTGACAAAGAGAGCCTCATCAGGTGTTTGTGCCCTAAGAGAAGAATGAAAAAGTAAATACATCGCAACTATGCAAAGAGGCTTAATCATGGTGGTGTGCAATAGCAGTTCATTCTGAAGATAGAGTATGAATGTCACTTCTGAAACAACTACCCCTGTAAACATTTATGGATGGCTACATCATATAGCACTTCGGTTTTCGGACAGGCTTTTAGTGTCACTTTTACTCACTAAAAAAAGTTAACTATTTTGAATGTTTCCTGTTTACCTGGATCGTGTTTCAGCTTGTATAAGTGTCGAACCATGAGCAACAAAAATACTCCCCCTAATATGCAAGCAGAAAACAATAGGTAGGGTGTGTTTCGTGATATCTGAGTATCGCCAATACTGACGAAGGCGGCCCAATTGCTAGGGTGAGATATGAGTTGATCTGAATTCGCCAAAAAATGCAACTTTGAAAGCCTTAGAGCTTCTGATGAGCTGCTATGAGTTTTGAGATTGGCATAGAATTGACTCATCAATAAGGAAGTGGGATAGTCTTTTACTTTCCATAGGCTTATCACCATGGCCGGATTACCATGATAAAGAAAACCTCTTCCCATATGATATATTCCCTCACCTTTTTGCCAATCACCTACTCCGGTAGCGCAGGCACTTAACACTACAAGACTTGCTGTCATCCGAAGTCCGTATAATTCATATAGAAACAAGAGTCCATCCTCTTTATATGAGTCTTGATTGAAAACTAATCGAGAATTAAGTGGGTTTCTTGAATCATTGAGGTTGTGCATGGCTAAATGAATGATGTCGGCTTTAGAAGACTGGTCTTTAAAGGTGCTTTCCAGAGCTTTGTTACCGATATATACTTTAGCATTAGGGAAAAACTTCAGTGATTCACTTTCCTTAAGTGTACCTGGGAGATCACCGGATGCACCAAATCCTAACAACCTTGCATCTTTATTAAGTGATGGGTTTTGCTGGTTTTTAAACCAGAGGGTAGCCGAATAGCCATAGTTTATCTGATGTGATCTGATCAGATAGGGGAGATCTGAAAAGTTGACGTTTGAGCCGGAGGGAACAGGTAGTGTGAGGGCCTCGAAGGGGAGTAAGGAGAGTAGCCCATCCGGGATGATAACAAGTTTCTGGTGTTTTTCTTCTCTGATTTCCTGTGGTAGAAGTCTTTCCAGTAACAGTGCCCCACTCTGTGCATACTTTCTGTACCCGGTTTTTAAATCCTGGTTTTGCAAAGTTTCGCCAGATACTTCCTTCAGAAAATCTGTCAGGGCCTGATCAAGTAATGAATCTCTGGTGACTTTCTGAAAATAGCTTTTTTCTTTGCTCACGCCTATGAGATAATAATCACTGTCTGTGGCGAAATAATTGAGTACCACGGCATCTCCTTCTATAGATTCCTGAACCTTTGAGAGGCTGATCAGGTCCTTGTCATAAGCCAGTTGATAGTAATCCGGAGATTCTTTCTGAATGGCTTTTCTATACGCTTCCAGTTCCGCCTCTGCCAGTCTTAAATCGGTCCGTAACTGTATAACTTTCGACTCGGCACAGTCTTCGTTTTGCTGACAGTCGGTAAGGTCCCGTCTTGTATTCCAGATGAGCTCAGATGCCTGTGAAACAGATGTTTTTAACGAATCGGTGATTCCTGCCAAATCGGCCTTTTCAGCCCTCATTAGATTTTCCAGGAGTAAAACGGACTTATTCATCTCTATATGATGCCAGGCTTCGCTGATGTAGTGGTCTTCCTGAGAGGTCTTATGTAACTCATAGAGGGTGTTTACCGCACTTTCGTAATTGCTGTAGTTCCAGCTCTGAAAGAATAACTTAGAGCTCTCCATGGTAAAGTTGTCACGATAAGCCTGAGTCAGCCTGTCCATAAGTTTATAGCCTTTGTTGGCTTCAGACAAGGCGCTCAGATCACCATCGAAATGGTATTTATTCAGCCAGCATTGTGCTTTCTCTTTCAGCAGTCTATAATAAAAAGGATCTGAAAACAGTTGGTCTTCAGAAGGGTTTTCTGCCAGAGATTCCCACTTAAAATCGCTGATGGCATGGCCCAGTGCCTGCTGGTACATCAGAATGGCCGAGTCATACAGGTCAAGCTCCTCAAAATAACTGCCCAGGTTTCTGATGGTACTTGCCATTTCAAAAGCGTTCCCTGAAGAATAGGTCAGGGCAGTATCCAGGTGCTTTTTGGTTTTGTTGTAGTCTTTTTTGAGCTGATAAATTGTGGAAATGCTTCTGTGCGAAACAGACAGCAGGTACTTGTTCTCTTCCGGGTTTAGTACGGATTTTTGTGTTTTCAGAAAATAGCGAAGCGCCTCATCATACTCACGTGCTCCGAGAAAATCGAGGGCCGCATTGTTATAGTAGTCGGCCATTTCAGGTTGCAGCGCACCATAAAGCTCTTCGCTCAACCTGATTTTCTTCAGGTGATACTCGGTTGCCCTTTTGAACTCCTCCATATCTCCCAAAATGTTGGCAATCACGGAATAGCTGAGCAACAGGCTTCTCTGGTTGCTTTCGGTCTCATTTTGAATGATTGAAAGAGAAGAAAAAGCATAGTTCAGAGCCCTTTCATAATTTTCCAGCAACCGATAGGTCGTAGCCAGATTATAGCTATTGGCAAAATTCACCCGGACTTCCACCAGCGAATCATGCTCTTCCAGCAGCTGGCGCTCACTCTCAAACTGGCTGAGCGCTTTTCTATAGTTAAACTTGATGTATCGGTAGATGTAGCCCAGCCTGCCGTGGACAAGTAACTGAGAACCTGCCGGTCTCGGAGATTGTCTTTTTTCAGTCAGAGTGGCTTTAAAATAAAACAAGGCACTGTCGTACTGACCAAGCCTGAAAAGAGATTCCCCCAGCCCAAAGTGCACATCCGTTTCTCCCGGATCAAAGTCAGGATGTCTTTTCCTGAACTGATGATAAAGCGTCCTGGCCCCCTCATAGTCCTGTGCCTTAAGCAGTTCTTCTGCTGCCTGAAAAGTCGTATCAGCCTCCTGGGCCATCAGCCAGCCGGCTATCGGAAAAGACAATAAAAACCCCGTGATCAGGATGGCTCTCATGGTGGTGTGCAATGGCAGTTCATTCTGAATATAGAGCATGAATGTCACTTCTGAAACAACTACCCTTGTAAACATTTATGGGTGGCTACATCATATAGCACTTCGGTTTTCTGATAATTAGCCTTATTATTAATTAAGCAACCGTAAACCCATTATGAAACTCTCTTCTCTTATGACAGGAGCCTGTCTGGCCCTGTTCCTTATTACCACATCCCTTTCTGCACAAAATAACCTCAAGGCCCTGGTGGGAGGTACCCTTATTGACGGCTTTAGCAGTACACCCATCCGCAATTCGGTGATCATTATAGAAGGTGAACGGATCAAAGCCGTAGGCACTGTAAAGACCTTACCGATTCCTGAAGGAGCGGAAGTGATCTCTACCGAGGGTATGAGTGTTATGCCCGGCCTCTGGGATATGCACGTACACCTGATGATTAACGGGCACAGTGACTATGCCTACTGGGACAAAACTTATTTGCCCCTGCTGAAAGATGTGATTATGCCTGCTTCTGCCCACCAGCTGTTACTGGCCGGAGTTACCAGTGCGCGCGATCTGGGAGCTCCTCTGGAAGAGAGTATTGATGTGAGGGACCGTATTAACCGGGGAGACATTCCCGGTCCTACTATGTATGTATCGGGACCGTTTATTCAGAAAAAACCCTATCCGGGAACCGAGGCCTTTCGCTGGGGAGTGAATGGAGAAAAAGATGCCCGGGCCAAGGTGAGAAAGCTGGCACTGGCGGGAGTAGACTGCATCAAATTGATTGATCAGGATCAGATGACCATGGAAGAGGTACGGGCGGTAGTGGATGAAGCGCATGCGCATGGTCTGAAAGTAGTAGCTCACGGCCACCGGCCGGAGGAAATCAGGAGAGGGCTGATTGTAGGGGTTGATAACTTTGAACATACCGGGCTGTCGTCTTCACCTGAATACCCGGCTGATATCATGGAAATGCTCAAGGAAAGAACTGCCCGGATGAACAAAGGCCCTATGTTCTGGACACCCACAGTGGAAGTGCTTTACGACTATGAATATATACGTGATAACCCCGAAGAACTGGACAACGATTCCTGGCACCTGGGGCTTCCTGATTCTATTGTGGTGGATATCAAAAGATCCATTAAATACCCCAATCGCCTGCCGTATTTCCAACTGACTCCGGTACGCATCCCCACGCTGGAGCGAAAATTTAATCAGCTTAGAGAAGCTGGGTTGGTACTCTTAATCGGGACCGATAGTGGTGTACCCATGAAATTCCATAGTCAGTCTACCTGGCATGAGCTGGATGTCTGGGTAAATGAATTCGGAGTGGACCCTATGTATGCCCTGAAGGCCGCCACTTACTGGCCCTCTGTGATGCAGGGAGTATCAGATCAGGTAGGCACTGTGAGCGAGGGTAAGTATGCAGATATCATTGCCGTCAAGGGTGATGTACTCAGGTACATCAGCTTACTGCAGGATGTAGACATTGTGATCAAACATGGAAAGCAATATAAATAGCTAATGTTTCTGTTTATGTAAGACCTGTGTACCTACCTGTGTTTACTCCTGTGCTATAAAATGGTGTCTATCTCTCAAAAAAGTTGACAAATATTCAATTTTTCAATTCATGAAAAGTTAACATATATGCACTCTTTCTAAGTAAAAAGCACTTGTCAATAGTAGTTAAATGGCTGTTTTTTAGTAGTTTATGTATTAACCTTGCATGAAGGTGGTTATCATATTGTTAAACTGATTGGAATAGATTTTCCTTCGCTTCATTCTTCATAATTTTACATATATGAATAAAGTGGTTGTGCGAAAGCAATGAGCTCTACAGCCCCTGATTCATGAAGTAAGCTTTGAACAACTTGGCATCACTACTGCCGGGATTTTTTAAGGAATGAGGAATTTGACCATTGAAATAAAGCGTATCCCCCTGGTTAAGATGAATAAATTCATCTTCCAGTCCGTATATGATTTCTCCTTCCAGAAGGTACACCAGCTCGTAGCAATCATTGGACAATGGTTTGCGATAAACTCCCGGATTTACGGTGACCGTATTGATTTTTACAGGGGTACTCTGAATCACCTTCGACATAAGACTTTCATAGATCAGCCCCTCCGAGTCATATCGCGCTTCAATATCTCCCTCACCATTTCTGATCAGCGTATAGGCTTGTTCAGGCTCCTCATCAACGGGTTTGACAATCTCGGAAAGGGGCTCGTTCAGTGCCATGGCAATTTTGTGCAAAACGGGCAGAGAAGGCATGGTGCGGAAGTTCTCGATTTTAGAAAGCAGACCGGCAGTTATCTCGCTTTTGCTGGCTACTTCGGCAAGATTCATCCCTTTTTCCTTACGGATATCACGGAGTTTTTTGCCAATAGCGCTAAGTATGTCGGATTTCATCAGGGAGTGTTTGAGGCAAAATAAGTAAAGAATGAGCAAGCGGGCATTAAGTAATTGTGAACAATAGACATGAGTAAAACAGATATAAAAAAGATTGACGCAGTGGTGTTTGATATGGCAGGAACTACCATTGATGAGGGAAAGACCGTGTATCGCTGCGTTCAGGAGGCCATCGCCTGCTTTGGTTACGACTATAATCTGGAAGAAGTAGTCGGCCGGATCGGGGGAATGAATAAGAAGGAGGGCATCCGGCTCCTGATGAATAACCAGTCTGAGGTTTCTGAGGCAGATGTGGATAATGCCTTCGAACTTTTTCGCGAAAAGGTGGAGCAGGCCTACAGAACAGACGACAGTGTGAAGGAGAAAACAGGAGCAACCCGTCTCTTCAGATTTCTGAAAGACCATGAAATCAAGGTGGTGCTGGACACAGGCTATTATCGCAGCACTGCAGACATACTGATCAACAAAATGGACTGGCAGGCCGAGAACCTGATCGACTTTTCTATCACTTCTGACGAGGTAGCCAAAGGAAGACCAGAGCCACTGATGATAGAGAAGATGGTGGCCTACTTTGATTTTGAAAATGCCGGAAAGGTCATCAAGGTGGGTGATACCCGGTCAGATATTGAAGAAGGGCATAATGCAGGCTGCTATGCTGTAGTGGGAATCAGCTCTGATCAGTATAGCCGACAGGACCTGCTGGATATGGGGGCTACCCATGCGATTGATGAGTTAGCCGAGCTCAAAGAGATAATCACCGCCTGATATGAACCTGAAGAAGTACCTGGCTCAATCTGATAATCGACTGGTGGCACTGGTGGGGGCGTTGGCTGCCTTTGGTACTTATTCCTGTATGTATGCTTTTAGAAAGCCGTTTACAGCAGCCACCTTTGACGGACTCGAATGGCTGGGTATCGACTACAAGGTCTGGCTGATTTTTGCGCAGACCATCGGCTATACACTCTCCAAGTTCTACGGCATCAGATTTATCTCTGAAATGGGGCATAAGAAGCGAGCCCTGTCCATTGTGGTACTCATCGCCATTGCCTGGCTGGCACTGCTCGTTTTTCCACTGGCAGGCAGGCCCTATAATATCATATTTCTGCTAATCAATGGCTTTCCCCTGGGTATGGTCTGGGGGCTGGTTTTCAGCTATCTGGAAGGCAGGAAGCATACAGAATTCATGGGAGCCTTTCTGGGGGTGAGCTTTATATTCTCTTCAGGTCTCGTCAAATCGGTAGGAGCCGGCCTCATGGTGAATTATGGCATTACCCAATGGTGGATGCCGTTCTTTACAGGGCTCATTTTTATGCTGCCATTGGTGGTATTTGTATGGTTGCTGGACCAGACCCCGCCTCCCACAGTTGAGGACGAAAAACTCAGGAGCAGGCGCGTGCCGATGACAAGGGAAGACAGGAAATATTTCTTCAGGAATTATGCTTCAGGCATCCTGATGTTGGTATCTGCCTATATCATACTTACCCTGCTGAGAGATGTCAGAGACAATTTTGTATCAAACATCTGGGCCGAGCAGGGGCTCTCAAACGACCCGGCCATTTTTACTGCTACAGAGGTGCCTATCTCCATTGCGGTGCTGATCATTATCAGCCTGTTGGTGCTGATCAAAAACAATATGAAAGCCCTGATGGTCAACCACTGGCTCATTATGGCCGGCTTCGGTTGCATCCTCATGGCCACAGGGCTCTTCGCGGCCGATGCCATCAGTGTTACTAACTGGATGGTCATAACAGGGCTGGGCTTGTACATGGCCTATGTGCCCTTCAACTGTGTGATCTTTGATCGCTTTATGGCGGTTTTCAAACATGCAGGAAATGCAGGTTTCCTTATGTACGTGGCAGATAGTTTCGGCTATCTGGGCAGCATGAGCTTTCTCTTCTACAAGGAGCTGGCGGGCTTCGGAGAGATGTCCTGGACACAGTTTTTTCAAAACTCCCTGCTGATCACTTCGGTCATAGGGCTTTTACTCACCGCTATGGCAGCGGTTTATTTCAAAAGAAAACACAAGCATCAAAGTGAGATCACTTCTCATAAAATCATACTAGCTACACAGGCATGACACAGAAAAAAGCGATAGTAATAGGAGCAGGAATTGTAGGGCTGGCCACAACGCGAAAGCTGGCCATGGCAGGCTATAAGGTAGATGTACTGGAAAGGGGGCAAAGTGCCCAGGGAGCTTCTGTAAGGAACTTCGGAATGGTCTGGCCTATTGGTCAGCCTACCGGACAAATGTATGACCGGGCCATGGTTTCCCGAAGCATCTGGAAAGAAATGGCCGACCTGGCCGGCATCTGGTATGGAGAGGTGGGCAGTTTACACATGGCCTACAGACCTGAAGAGTTGGCGGTGATTGAAGAGTTTGTAGATCGCAATCCGCAGTACGAGTTACTGACAGCCAATGAGGTGGAATCAGAAGCTGTTGTGAAAAAAGGGCTGCTCGGTGTTTTGTCAAGCGATGAAGAGCTCATCGTAGACCCAAGGCAGGCGATCGCAGCATTTCCCGGAGTGTTGGAGGAACATTATGATGTCACTTTCCACTGGCAGCATGCTGCTACTGAGGTAATGTACCCGAGGGTGAAGGCAGGCAACAAGGTCTTTGAGGCCGACCTGATCTACGTTTGCAGTGGTCAGGATTTTGAATACCTTTATCCACAAGCCTACACCGATTCGGATATCACCAGGAGTAAGCTGCAAATGATGAGGCTGGTATCTCAGCCCAATCAGTGGCAGATCGGCCCGGCCTTATGTGGGGGCCTTACCATGGTCCACTACGAGTCATTTAAGCAGACGCCTTCTCACCACGCACTGTATGATTACTATAAGGAAAACCATCCCGCTTATCTGAAGTGGGGGCTGAATGTGATGGTGTCGCAAAACGGATCCGGAGAGCTGACTATAGGCGATTCGCATGAATACGGATTGGATTTTGACCCCTTCAATAAGGCTTTTGTAGACGAGATGATCCTCGATTACCTGAAGACCTTTGCTGATTTTAAAGACTGGACAATCGACTCGCACTGGCATGGCATTTACGCCAAGATGACCAATGGAGCAACTGAACTCATACTGACTCCCGAAGAAGGAGTAACGATTATCAATGGACTGGGCGGAGCGGGAATGACCCTTTCGTTCGGATTGCTGGAAGAGACTTTATCAGATATCTAAAACATGACAAACTCAACCAAGCTGCTTATGTAAAGACTTCGACAAAAAGAGAAGTGCCCGAAGGCACCTCAAGTTTTATTTAACCAGGCCTGACACATCTTTGGCGGGATCATCAGGCCACATTAAACAATCAACATTTCACTAAAGAAAACTTTAGCAAAACACACAAAACTATGAAAAAATGTGCTAAGAAGCCGGCACGCCTTGCAATGCGGCTTTCTTTTTACTCACTATTACTGGTGTCGCTATGCACCATTCGGTTGAGTGCATACACACACTCAGACGCTGCGGTAGCCGAAGACGATAAGACCATCTCCGGTACTGTTTACGATGCGGCTACAAACGAACCGCTTCCCTTTGTTACAGTCTCTGTCAAAGGTACAACCATCGGTCAGGTGACCGATAGCCAGGGTAAATACAACCTGCGTATGCCCGATAATGCCGAAACCCTGGTATTCTCTTTTGTGGGGTATATTACCATTGAAGAAACCATTGGTAGCAGGACTCAAATCAATGTAAACCTGGTGGAAGATGTGACTTCACTGGAAGAGGTAGTAGTTACCGCTTTGGGTGTGGAAAGATCACAAAAAGCACTGGGTTACGCTGTACAGAAAGTGGATGGTTCTCAACTGACACAGGCGCGTGAAACCAACGTGGTCAACTCGCTTGCAGGACGTGCTGCCGGTGTTCAGGTAGTGGGTGGTAGCTCAGGTGTAGGTTCTACTTCCCTGATCACCATTCGTGGTGAAAGCTCGCTGATCCCAGGTCAGAATTCTCCGCTCTTCGTAGTGGACGGCATTCCGATCAATAACAGAACCGTGAGCAATCGTTCTGAAGGTAACCTCGAAACGGATTATGGTAACGGTGCGCAGGATATCAACCCTGACGATATCGAAACCATCTCTGTGCTGAAAGGTCCTAATGCTACGGCTCTGTATGGTTCACGTGGTGCGAACGGTGTGATTCTCATCACTACCAAATCAGGTAAATCAGGCCAGGGTTTCAGAATTGATGTGAACCAGAACGTGACTTTTGAAAATGCACTCAGAATCCCTAAGTATCAGAACAGCTACGGGCAGGGTGCCGGTGGACAGTTTGCTTTCGGTGATGGTTTCGGAGCTGGTATCAACGACAACATTGATGAAAGCTGGGGCCCCGCCTTTAACGGACAAAGCATTGTTCAGCATAACAGCCCTACAAGTGGTGGCCTGAGAGCAGGTGATTTTGCTCTGCGTCCGCGAGATGCCAACGGAAACTTTACGGATGAGGTGATCGGCCTTCCCTGGACGGCCAGCCCCAATAATATTGAGGATTTCTTCAGAACAGGTTCTACCTACACAACCAATGTGTCACTGAGTGGTTCTAATGAATCCGGTGATTTCAGAACCTCTTATACCAACCTGAAGAGTGAAGGTATCCTGCCAAATACTGACTACAACAGAGAGAATTTCTCATTGAACGGTTCATACAAAATCAACGAACGTGTGAAAGTGAGCTCTTCGCTCAACTATGTGAACAGTAACAGTAATAACAGACCTAACAACTCTTATGGTACTGAAAACATCATGTACCTCTGGGTATGGTTCGGTCGTCAGATTGATATGGCTACACTTCAGGATTACTGGCAGCCGGGTCTGGAAGGTGTACAGCAGTACAACTACAACTATAACTGGCATGACAACCCCTTCTTTACTATGAATGAGAATACGAACTCATTCAACAAAGACAGAATTTTCGGTAACCTTCGTGTAGACTTCAACCTGGCCGAGAACCTTGATCTGATGATCCGTTCAGGAATTGACTTGTCTAACGAACTGCGGGTAGGCAAGAGAGCTTTCAGTACACAGCGTTTTGCCAGGGGTCAGTACAGAGAAGATGACATCTACTTCAAAGAGCAGAACACTGATTTCCTGCTGACTTACAAAAAACAGCTTGATACTGACTGGGACCTGGGTGCTTCACTGGGAGGTAACCTTAGAACGGAAGAAAACCGATACAAAAGAGTAAGTGCCAATGCGCTGTCTGTACCGGGTATCTTCAACTTCGGAAATGCCGCTGAGCCATTGTCCAAGAGCCAGTTTGATTCAGACAAAGAAGTACAGAGTTTGTACGGTTTTGTAAACCTGTCTTACAAAAACATGGTCTTCCTGGATATTACCGGAAGAAACGACTGGTCAAGTACGCTGCCTGAAGATAACAACTCTTATTTCTACCCGTCAGTAGGAGCCAGTGCAGTATTCTCTGATATCTTCGAACTGCCTGCTGCTATTTCTTTCGCCAAGTTCAGAGCAGGCTGGGCCATTGTAGGTAATGATACTGATCCTTATGCACTGCGCAATACCTTTGCTTTCAATGAGCCGTTTGGTAATGCTCAGCGTGTAAGTGCTTCTTCTGTATTGAAGAATGCGAATCTGAAGCCTGAGGAAACCAACTCTATAGAGCTGGGTATGGACCTGCGCTTTTTCGGTGGCAGACTGAACTTTGACGCTACCTACTACAGCTCAAATACCCAGAATCAGATCCTGACACTGCCTGTATCACTGACCTCTGGTTTCAGCTCCAGAATTGTAAATGCCGGTGAAATTCAGAACCAGGGTGTTGAATTGGTGCTGAGTGGTACGCCAATCCGATCTACTGAAGGCATCACCTGGAATACCGCGATTAACTTCTCCAGAAACAGAGGTAAGGTAAAAGAGCTGATCGATGACCTGGATACTTATACCATCTCTTCTAACTACGTGCAGGTACTGGCCAAGGTAGGCGGCAGAGTAGGCGATGTATACGGAACCGGTTTCCGTCAGGTAGAAGATGTGAACAGTCCTTTCTTCGGTCAGGTGATTCACAACGAAGATGGTTTCGCCATCCGCGATCCTGAGTTGAGAAACCTGGGTAACTACAACCCTGATTTCATGGTAGGTTTTCAGAATACCTTCACCTACAAGAACTTCACGCTGGGTGTCCTGTTCGACTGGAGACATGGCGGAGTGGTTAACTCCAGAACGGTACTCATTGGTGGTACTTCCGGTATGATGGATTTTACGGCTGAAGGTCGTGAAGAAGGTATCATTTCTGAAGGTGTGGTAGACAATGGTAACGGTACTTATTCTCCAAACACAGTAAGACTCAGCGGAAGAGACTACTACTGGTGGAGATACAACCGTGGTAATGAAGAAGTGGGTATGTACGATGCTTCATTCCTCAAGCTGAGAGAAGTAAGACTGGCTTACAATCTGCCTTCATCTCTGCTGAGCCGTCTGCCTTTCAAAGCCGCCACGGTAGCAGTTGTGGGTAGAAACCTGGCTTTGTGGACTGAAAACCCTCACTTCGATCCTGAAACGATCTCTTTCAACGGAGGTACCATTGTACCGGGTGTAGAAGATATGGCCACGCCAACGTCAAGAAGCATCGGTTTCAATATCAACCTGACATTCTAATGCTCATCACTCAACGAAAAAGTATTTCAACGATGAAAAAGCTTACTTCATTTTTAGTAATAGCCTTCTTTATGCTGGCTTGTACAGATGACTTTGAAGACATCAATACCAACAACAACGAGCCGGAATCTGTAACGCCTGACCTGTTGTTGTCAACCGTAATCTCCAACAATATGGACCGCTACATCAGCGATGGCTGGAGCCGGGGAAATATTGTAGCGCAGCTTACTGCGAAGATCAACTTTACCGATTTCGACCGATACAACTGGGGATCGGAAGGGGGTACCTGGAACAGCCTTTACGGAAACCTGACAGAGGTGGAACTGATCCTGGAATCTGCCAGAGCAGAAGCCACCAGAAATACCAGCTATGAGGCCATTGCGCTCGTTCTGAGAGCCTGGATGTATTCTCAATTGACAGATAACTGGGGTGCCGTGCCTTTCAGCGAGGCGATTCAGGGTCAGTCTGAAGGAAACTTCCAGCCAGCCTACGACAGCCAGGAGAGTATCTATGCAGCTTTGCAAAATGACCTGAGCTCTGCCAATGATTTGCTGGCACAGGGAATGCCGGTTTTTGGCGGAGACCTGCTTTATGATGGAGACCTGTTGAAATGGAGAAAACTGGCCAATTCATTGCGCCTGCGCTATCTCATGAGAGTTTCAAATCGTATCGATGTTTCCAATGAATTCAGCCGCATCGTCAACAATGAGCCGATCTTTGAAAGCAATGCAGACAATGCTGTGTTGATTTACCCTGCGGTAAGTGTGGCGACTTCTTTCCCGATTGGGCGTGGCCGAATCGGAGGTTTTGATGAGCACAGACTGAGTGAGACCAGTGAGGCGGTATTGAAGCAGTATAATGACAACCGACTCAACACCTGGTTCCAGGTAACAGATAATCCAAATGATGATCCTGACTTGTTTGTCGGCTTGCCAAACGGACTTAGTGAGAATAACGCGTCAACTTTCAACGGTGGTGCTTCTAACGTATCCAGGCTGAATCAGAGTCTTTTCTTCGATTCGCCAAATGCAGTGGGAGCTTCCATGATGCAGTTTGCTGAAGTTCAGTTTTTGCTGGCAGAGGCAGCACAAAGAGGCCTGATCACAGCGAATGCCAGAGATCACTATGAGGCAGGTATCACCGCTTCTTTCGATTACTGGAATACAGAGCAGGACATGCCGACTTACCTGACACAACCAGGTGTGATCTATGATGGTCAGCTTGAGACCATTATGCGTCAGAAATGGCTGGCTTCATTCATGACAGGTATGGAAGCCTGGTACGACCTGAGAAGAACAGGAATGCCTTCTGACATTGTACCCGGACAGGATAACGTCAATGGTGATGTTATACCAGTAAGATTTCTGTATCCTGATCAGGAGCAATCACTGAATGCTGAAAATTACCAGAAGGCAGTTTCTGACATGGGTGGCGCTGACGATATCAATAGTAAGGGCTGGTGGGAAAACTAGACCTTTCTTTATGGTTTACCAAAATGAAGAGGAGTATTGACTCCTCTTCATTTCCATTTCGGCCTCTCTTCTATGTGGCTACATTGATACTGCTGACCTTATTGCCGGGAGGTTGTTCAGGAGGTAGCTCGGATGATGATGCCACAATGAACTGTACGACTTCCAATAGCCCTGTATTGCAACTGGTAAGTACTACAGGCACCGCTTGTGATGAGAGCGCAGGCAGCATTCGGGTGAGTGCTTCGGGGAATGGAACTGTACGCTTCAGTATCGATGGCATCAATTTTCAGGACGATGGCATCTTTGAGTCCCTCGAACCGGGACCTTACACTGTTGTCGTTAAAAACGACCTGAACTGCATGGCAGAAATGCAGGTAACCGTAAAATCAGGCATCAGCTTCAGCCAAACCATTTTACCAATTATACAAACCGATTGTGCTATCTCCGGCTGCCATGTTTCCGGGGCACAGGCACCTGACCTCACGGTGAGATCAAATATTTTTTCCGCGGCCACCCGGATAAAAAATCAGGTGGAAACACGTAATATGCCCAGGGGCAGAACACTGACTTCCACTGAAATTCAGCATATTATCTGCTGGTTCAATGATGGCGCACCGGATAACTAACAAGACTATGAAAACCAAATTTACCCTGCTACTCATCTGTTTCCTGATAGCCTTTTCAGGCTGCGCACAAAGCCGGAAGACCGAGAATGTGTTCCTCATCACGCTGGACGGACTTCGCTGGCAGGAGCTCTTCGGAGGAGCTGACTCAACCCTGGTAGGTGACAAAACCTACGTAAAAAATACAGATGAACTAAAGCGTCTTTTCTGGAAAGAGAATCAGGAAGAACGAAGAAAGATGCTTATGCCTTTTTTCTGGTCCACTATTGCACAGGAGGGACAACTTTATGGCAATCGCTGGGAGGACAGCAAAGTAAACTGCACAAATCAGATGTGGTTTTCCTACCCTGGCTATAACGAAATACTCTCCGGATTTGCCGATGATGCCGTAATCAAATCCAATGACAAAATACCCAACCCCAATACTACGGTACTTGAATACTTAAACCAACTTGATGAGTTTAAAGGACAGGTAGCTGCTTTTGGTAGCTGGGATGTATTCCCTTTCATTATCAATGAAGAGCGAAGCGGTGTGCCTGTTAATGCCGGATTCGAAAAATCCGGTGATCAACCCCTTTCTGACAGGGAAGTATTCCTTAACAAGCTTCAGGATGAAATTCCCAGTCCATGGGGAGGAGTGAGACTGGACGCTTTTACACATCATTTTATGATGGAGTATGTGAAAAAACACAGCCCCCGACTGGTGTATATTGCCTATGGCGAAACCGATGATTTTGCCCATGACGGAGCCTATGATCACTACCTGAAATCAACAAGACAAACTGATGAGTTTATCAGGGAGATCTGGAACTACGTTCAGTCCACACCACAGTATAAAGACAAAACCACACTGCTGATCACAACTGATCACGGTCGGGGCACAGTACCGAAGGACAGCTGGAAGGGGCATGGCACCAGCATTAAGGATGCGGATCAAATCTGGATTGCCGCGCTTGGACCCGATACTGAAGCACTCGGTACGGTAGTAAAAGGGCAGTATTATCAAAACCAGCTCGCTGCCACAGTGGCCAAAGCTTTGGGGGTGAATTACAAAGAACCCAAAGCAGGCAAGGCAATACCCGGGGTATTGCGGTAATCATAAGAAATGAAAGACAGTTCAGAGGGGGACGAATCTGGTGCCGGAGACAGATCCTTCTGACGGTAGATTAGGTTAGTTTAAGTCGAATACAATCATAACCAGCCATCCTGTTCCGTGCAGCGGGGCGGGATGGTCTCCGGCTAACTCTTCAGAGTAAAAAAATGTGGCAGAATGCTGCCGTTTAAACGACTTCACAAAAGCTTAAAGAAAGCCAATAGGAATTGGTTGATGTGATGAACAAATTGAAAGCCGGACTTTAAACCTGAATAATGGAAAATACCTCAGCCAACACCCGCAGAGAATTTATTAAAAAAGCCACTATCGTAAGCCTGGGCTTTGCAGCACTTTCACGCTGTACACTCAGCACTGAGCAATCAGAAAGCCTGGCCAAAGTACTGTTAAAGACAGACCCAAAAGGCTATCTGGATTTGCCTGAAGGTTTTTCCTATAAAGTCATTGCTAAATCAGGTGCAAAAATGGCCGATGGTTTTCTTGTTCCCGGCAGACCGGATGGTATGGGTTCCTTTGCCGGATCAGACGGAAAGGTTATCCTGATCTGCAACCATGAAAACAGCCCGAATACGCTGGAACATAGTCCTTTCGGACCGGAGAATGAACTCGCGGAACAATTGGATCCCGCTCAGTTCTATGATGCCGGTTCCGGTAAAATGCCCGGCCTGGGTGGAACCTCTACCATCATTTACAATGAAGAGACCCAGACTGTAGAGAAGCAATACCTCAGCCTGGCCGGCACCTACCGCAACTGTGCAGGAGGTATCACCCCCTGGAACAGCTGGCTTACCTGCGAAGAAGACACCAATGTCAAAGGCGAGGTGATTGAAAAAGATCATGGCTATGTGTTTGAGGTACCTGCCTCTGTGGATGCACAACTGGCCAACCCTGAACCCATCATTGGCATGGGGCGCTTCAACCATGAAGCGGTGGCAGTAGATCCTGCAACCGGTATAGTCTATCAGACAGAAGATACCCACGATGGTTTGATTTACCGGTATATCCCTAATGTCAAAGGTGAATTGCTCAAGGGAGGGAAATTGCAGGCCCTGGCGATCAAAGGTCAAAAGAGCTTTGATACCCGAAACTGGGAAGGACGCACAATCAACCTGCAGGAAGAAATCCAGGTAGAATGGATAGACATGGACGATGTCGAATCTCCCAAGGATGACCTGAGGCTGCGTGGCTTTGATCAGGGAGCAGCACGCTTCGCCAGAGGAGAAGGCATGTGGTATGGCAATGGTGAAATTTATTTCGCCTGCACCAATGGTGGTCCAAAGAAACTGGGACAGGTTTTCCGTTATAAACCTTCTTCTGAAGAGGGAACTGCCGGAGAATTGAACAATCCGGGAGTTGTGGAACTCTTCGCTGAATCAGAAGATAAAGGGATTTTAAACATGTGTGATAACCTTACCATTGCTCCCTGGGGAGATGTGATCCTCTGTGAGGACAATGGTGAGCGAAATCACATTCGCGGTATCAATCAGAAGGGAGAACTCTATGACTTCGGAAGGAATATGAGCTCAAAATCCGAGTTTACCGGTCTGACCTTTTCTCCTTCCGGGAAAACGCTTTTTGTGAATATCCAGGAGAATGGAGATACCGTGGCAATCACCGGGCCCTGGGATACATTAGCTTGATGTTAAACCTGGTTAGTGTTCCCTCCGGAGAATCAAAAGACAAAATGGAAATTGATAAAACCAGATTTTTTTAAGTAACAGGAAAATCAACTCATGACCTGGAAAATCAACCGCAGGGTATTTTTAAAATCATCAACCGCAGCTTTGACACTGGCAGCCTTGCCTGCCTGTGTCAGACAGGGCAGCGGCAAAATACGCTTTGGTCTGGTGTCAGATTCCCATTATGCCGACCGAGAGGCCTCAGGGATAAGGTTCTACCGTGAATCAGCGGATAAGATGAAAGCCTGCGTAGAAGTGATGAACCGGGAGAAGGTGGATTTTATGATCCATCTGGGCGATTTCAAGGACCAGGACCCTGAGCCTGATGAGCAACGAACGCTGCAGTACCTCAAAGATTTTGAGGGTATTTACGCCAGGTTCGAAGGCCCTCGCTACCATGTGTTGGGTAACCATGATATGGACAGCCTGTCCAAAGCCCAGTTTCAGTCTAAGGTAGAGAATACCGGTATTGATAAAGGCAAAACTTATTATTCATTCGATCAGGGTAACTATCACTTTGTGGTCTTAGACGGCTGCTTTAATCCGGATGGTAGTCCTTATGATCACGATAATTTCAAATGGGATGATGCCAACGTGCCAAAGGAGCAACTTGACTGGCTAAAGGAGGACTTGCGGACTACTGAAAAACAGACCATCGTTTTCGTCCACCAGATGCTGGAAGATATTGAGAACGGGAGGCATCATATTAAGAATTTTGCTCAGGTGAGAGCGGTTTTGGAAGAGAGCGGTAAAGTCACCGCAGTCTTCCAGGGACACAAACACGAAGAGCGGCATAAACGCATCCATGACATTCACTACTATACCATGCTGGGTATGGTTGACTACAGTGGGCCGGAGAACAACAGCTTCGCCATTGTCACACTCGAAGAAGAATCTATCACACTAGAAGGCTACTTCCGGGTCTCTGATTTGGAGATCGCCTGACAAACCATTTTTTCATGAAAAAAACACTCCTCTCTTTGATATTGCTGTGCACATACCTCAGTGTTTCAGCCCAGTCCGGCCTCGTTGGAGACTGGACTTTCCATCCTAACTATACCCTGGCCAGGAATGCAGAAAACTATCCGGGCAATAAGATAGAACCACCCAAAAGCAGGTTTCAGCGCTTCAAAACACTGGGAGAACCCATTGTGTTTTACGGACAAAACCCAACGGATCGGCTGACAGATTTTGTGGAGGGGGATAAACTGCCTTCCGGGGCTTTTACCACTGAGTTATGGCTGCTGAACCATGTCAACCTGCCCATAGGTGCTTTGATCACGGCAAGAGGCAAATCAGTAAAGGATGAGCCTGCCTGGCTGTTGGGCTATTACGACAAAGAGGTGGTTTTTCATGTCAATACATCGGAGGGACAGCAATCTCTGGTAGTACCTCTGGCGCGTGGCTGGAAAAAGTACTGGGGGCATGTGGTAGGTACCTATGACGGAAAGCGTATGAAGCTTTATCTCAATGGCGAATTATTGGCCGAATCAGCTGATGCCGGAGGTATGCTGAAGCTACCGGATCATCAGCAGCTGGAAGTGGCAGGTTACTTTGAAAACGAACCTTACATGGAACTCTCCAATCTGCTAAAGGCCTCCAGGCTTTATGAAAAGGCACTCACTTCTGATGAAATTCAGGATAGATATAAGGCATTGCAGGGACTGGTAGAAGAGGGGAAGCTCTTCGATGATACTTTCCATTTCAATGCCGGTCCGTATCTGCATATGGCCACGCAAAACAGCATCAACATACTCTGGGAAACAGACAGAATGGCCAGTGCCACCATAGAGTACGGAACTACCATCCCGCTGGATAAAAAGAAAGTCATTGAAAATGCCGCCTACATACAGGAGATAACCCTGGAAGGACTGGAACCGGAAACACCTTACTATTACCAGGTCACGGCCAAAGCACAGGACGGCACAGAGATGAAGTCGGGTATTCTGACCTTCGGAACAGCTGTGAAAAGTGAATCAGCCTTTTCTTTCAATATCATAGGTGATACAGAGAGCCGGCCTCATGTAAATCACAGGCTGGGCGAGTTGATCTGGGAAGAGCGACCTCATTTCATTATGCATCTGGGAGATGTAACAGACGGAGGAAAGAAGCCCCATAAATTTGAATGGAATTACGAATACTTCACCGGTATTACTCCCGTGGCCAGTCGTATCCCGGTCTTTCCGGTGGCCGGTAATGGTGAGAGTGATTTGTACTGGTACAACCGCTACCATAAGCTACCTGAAACAGAGGCCTACTATAGCTTTACTTATGGAAATGCCGAATTCTTTATGCTTAACAGCAATGCCAGTGACGAACTTAAAAAGGGAGGTGCTCAGTACGAATGGCTAAAGAAAAAACTCGCTGCTTCCCATGCTAAATGGAAGTTTGTAGCCCATCATCATTGCCCGGTGTCATCTGACGAAAACGACTATGGCAACACCTGGGCAGGTAAAACTTCGGGCATGGGAGATCAAAAGTTTGGAGACCTCATGCCGCTGTATGAATCTGCCGGGGTAGATGTCGTTTTTTATGGTCATGTACATGCCTATGAAAGATCCTGGCCTCTGACGGATGGTAAGATCGATAAGGAAAACGGAGTAGTGTATATCCAGAGTGGGGGAGCCGGAGGGCATCTGGAAGACTTCACCCCAACCCACAACTCCTTTTCAAACCGCGTGCAAAGAGGGAATCACTACTGCCGTGTAGATGTATTTGAGGATACTTTCTCTTTCAAAATGTATGACATCGAGGGGCGCCTCAAAGATTTTATGGATATCAAAAAGAATGAGTAAGTGATGGCTGATCAATCCAATACATCCGTAAATCAGGGCGAGAACATCCGCATATTTCAAGGCAGTGACTTCGAAACCGCCTCTGATAAAGATTTGCTGGAGCAGGATGCCAATGTCTTTCTGCATCAGGCCTTGTCATCTCCGGTTTTCAAGTCTGTCACCAAAGTAGAGGGAGCCTATTTATACGATGGAGAAGGTAATGAGCTGCTAGACTTACATGGCAATGGAGTCCATACAGTGGGCTACAATAACCCCTATGTACTGAAAGCGCTGAAAGACCAGCTGGAGACAGGTCTTACTTTTGCTCCAAGAAGATTTACCAACGGACCAGCTGTGGAGTTGGCTGAGAAATTGGTTGAGATCGCTCCGAAAGAACTCTCCAGGGTGCTGCTCTGCCCCGGAGGGTCGGAGGCGATTGAAATGGCCATTATGCTGGCCAGGCACCATACCCGTAAATGGAAAACACTCTCATTCAAAGGTACTTTTCACGGTGCCGGCTTTCAGGCCATCTCTGTCGGGGCCGATCCGCACTTTACAGAAGGTCTTGGTCCACTGATGCCCGGGGCCTTGCACCTGGAACTACCCGACTACTACCGCAACCCCTGGGGTTATACTGACCAGGTGAAAATTGACAATGCCTATATCGAGCAGTTTGAAAAAGTGGTAGACGCCCATGATGATATTGCAGCTTTCATCACTGAGCCCGTTTTTTATAACTCCACTGTCCCCACAGCCTATTACTGGCAAAGCATCAGGGAAATATGTGAAGATCATGGCATACTGCTGATCTTCGATGAAATATATACCGCCTTTGGTCGTACCGGCAAGATGTTTGCTTCAGATCATTTCGTGAGCCCTGACATACTGGTTGTGGGTAAGGGCTTTGGTGGAGGTATCGTGCCCTTTGCCGGCATTATTGCCCGGGAAGAATTGAATACTTTGGCGCATAAGTCTATTGGTCATTATACGCATGAAAAAAGCCCCTTGTGCTCTGCCGTGGCGAAAGCGGTAATTGATTATGTGGAGGATTATAACCTTGTAGAAGATGCCGATGAGCTGGGCGCACTGTTCAGGGCCGGGCTGGAAAAATTGCAGAAAAAATTTAAGCTTATTGGTGAGGTAAAGGGACTGGGGCTCAATCTGGCGGTGGACCTCGTGAAAGACCGAAAGACTAAAACAAGGGCCACAAAGAAAGCCCATAAGCTGATGGTCTTTTGTCTGAAAAAAGGCGTTTCGTTTAAACTGATCCAGGGGAATATTCTTAACCTGAAACCGGCACTGGTCATTACAGAAAAAGAAATTCACTATATACTTAAAGTGCTGGAAGAAGGATTTGAGTACCTTCAGCGAAGTGAAAAATGAATTTGAACTATTTTGTACCCGGGAATCCGGGGAGTGGCTATCAAAATTGACTTTATGAGGATGGGCAATAAACAGATACAAAGGGTTTTTACATTCATGCTACAGAATCTGCTGGTAGCCCTGATCTTTTTTCAGGCAACGGAAGTGAGTGGTCAGGCTCCTCTACCCGGGGCACATGCCCATAATGACTACGAGCACGAAAGGCCGCTGCTCGATGCCCTGGACCATGGCTTTACTTCTGTTGAAGCAGATGTGTTTCTGGTTGAAGGTCAGTTGTATGTCTACCATGATCTGCCCGATTCTATTGACAGTACCCGAACGCTGGAAGCACTTTATCTGAAACCTCTTGCTGAAAGAGTCGGAGAAAATGGAGGCCATATCTATCCGGGCTATGATGATTTCTTCTACCTGATGATAGATTTTAAAACAAAGGCAGACTCGACTTATATGGCCTTGAAGCCCTTACTCGAGAAATATGAAGGCATACTTTCAGCCGTGAGGGATGGGGAAGAGGAACGAACCAAACCTGTTAAAATCTTTATCTCCGGTAGCCGCCCGGTGAAGCAGATTCTGGAAGAGACTGTGACCCTGGCTGCACTCGATGGAAGAGCCAGTGATCTGGGTAAAGAAATCCCGGTTTCATTAATGCCGGTGGTAAGTCAGAATATGCTCAACTATACCCTTTGGCGGGGCAGGGGCGTTATGCGAAAAGCCGATCAGGACCGGATCAAAGGCCTGGTGGAGAGAACCCATGCAGAGGGTAAGAAACTTCGCTTTTGGGCTGCTCCTGATAATAAAGTAGCGTGGGAGAAACTTCTGGAACTGGGAGTGGACCTGATCAATACGGATAAGCTGGCTGAGCTGAGTGCATTCCTGAGGGAAAAAGAATAGGAGATTACCTCCGAAAACATTCCGGATTCAGGACTTTTCAGATGGCCTGTGCAAGTACATTGATGTCTGTGGAGCCAGCGTTCTCTTTCTGATTAATCCTGGCGGCACAGCTTAATCTACACTTAATAGCGATTACCCTTTTTTGACCTTGAAATTCGCGTTATTCGATATATCAAAAACGAGGTAAAACTTGAAAGAGCTGTCAGACAATGAGTTAGTAAAATTGATTTCCTCAGGAAGTCAACTGGCCTTCAGGCAATTGTTTGAACGTTACTGGCACAGGTTGTTTACGTATAGCTTTAAAGTACTCAATGATGCCCCACTCGCAGAAGATGTTGTGCAGGAAGTTTTTCTGAGCCTCTGGGAAAAAAACAGTGGGCTGTCCATAGAAAAGGTTGAATCTTATCTCTTCAGATCCGTTAAGTTCAAAACTCTGAATTTGCTCAGAACCCGCAAGCTTACAGTTGATCATCTGGAAGCCATAGATTGGGTGTTCAACGATGAAAGTATCAGACAGTTTGATCTGGAATACAAGGAGTTGAATGAACAGGTCAATTATCACCTCAGCCAGCTACCTCAAAAGTGTAAAGAAGTCTTTGAACTAAGCAGACATGAAGGGCTGGGTAATGCTGAAATTGCCGCCCGCCTTAGTATTTCGATAAGAACGGTAGAAGCGCACCTCTATAAAGCTTCCAAAACTTTGAAAAGCCACCTGGGTGAAGTGGCCATCTATCTGCTGGTCCTTTCCTGGTCCATTATTATATAATTGTTAAGTCCCGTTTAAGGAGTAAGTAGACTGTCTGGCTTTTGTGACTCTCTGTAAAACAGCTTATGAAGAGTCAGGATTTTAAACGGCTTCTGGACAAATATGTGCTTGGGCAGGTTTCTAAAGAAGAAGCCGGACAGGTAGATGATTTTGTGGACTATCTCCAGACCAGGAAAATGCCTGAAAACCTGACGGAAGAGAAGATCAGGGAATTGGGAGACAGAGCATTCCTCAACATGAGCCATAAGCTTAATAAGTCCCGGAAAAGTCGGGTTTCCTGGTGGAGGTATGCAGCCGTAATTCTTGTGCTTATAACCAGTGGTGTGGTCGCTTCCCTGCTTATCGGAAACGGACACGATACCCTGGCAACCGAAGTGACTATAGTAGAGCGGTCCACCGAAGCAGGAGAAAGATCCAGGGTACAGTTGCCCGATGGCTCGGTGGTTATCTTAAATGTTGGGTCAAAAATCAGCTACCCGCAAAAGTTTTCTGATTCAATAAGAGCAGTGCACCTTGAAGGAGAGGCCTACTTCGATGTCGCCCACAATGAACAACTGCCCTTTGTAGTTCAGTCAGGTTCAGTAAACACTACTGTATTAGGAACCAGCTTCAATATCAATGCGCGCAACCTGGACAAGCCCGATGTGACACTGGTAACAGGTAAGGTACAAGTCTCTTTTCAGGACCAGAAACTGATACTAAAGCCCGGTATGCAGGCTTCTCTTTCCGGAGCCCGGAAACTCATAGCGCGTCAGGTAGATCTGCAGGCCTTTACCTCCTGGAAAGACGCTGAACTGGAATTTGATTTAATGCCTTTTGATGAGGTGTTGAGGCGCCTTTCCAGATGGTATAATGTAGAAATGGAAATCACCGGAGATTCCGGTAAAGCCTGTTTGGTAAGAACATTCGTGGAAAATCAGAGCCTGGAGCAGACCCTTGACATTATCCGGGATGTTGTCAGCTTCGAGTACCAGATCATTGACGAATCAACCTATAGCATAACCTATCACGGATGTAAAGATTAGCCTATGACCTAGAAGTATACCAGAGACGATACCTTTTTTAATTTCTACCAGGTAGAAAACAAAAACCCAGGCTTGCGGCAACAAGGCTGGGCCAGATGTAATTATCGTTAATCACAATCTTAAAATAATGGATTCAAAATTAATCAAATTCTTGATGTTCGCATCAAAGACCACAATCTTCTTTGTACTTATACAAACCGCCTTTATTCAAATAATGGCGGCCAATGACCTTAGGGGTCAGAATTTAGAGGAGGTAGGCATTGTACTCAATCTTCGAAACGTCAAATTGGTAGACGTTCTTACCGAAATAGAAAAGAGTACAGACCTCCGTTTTACTTACACCGCTAAAGTAGCCAAAGACAAAACGCTTTTACGCTCAATCAAGGCAACTCACGTAAAGGGAGCCCTTGAACAACTCCTGCAGGAAGTGCCTTACAACTTCAGAAGGGTAGGGAAAACCATCACGGTAATTCCCCGAAAAAAGAACGAGCAAAAGATCATTAAAGAAACCCCTCCTGAAAAGACCCTTTCAGGAATGGTACTGGACGAAAACGGAGACCCCTTACCCGGAGCCTCAGTGCGCGTGAAAGAACACGCCAATGTTGGTGACATCACAGATGCTGATGGCAGGTTCAGCTTTTCAGTTCCTGATGATAGCCGCACCCTGGTCGTCTCTTTTGTTGGCTTTACACCCAAAGAAATTGCCATTGGTAACCAGACTGATTTTCGCATCACACTTGATCCGGCTACCAACAGCCTGGAAGAAGTTGTCGTGATAGGTTATGGTGTTCAGAAAAAGTCAGATGTAACCGGTGCCCTGGGCTCGGCCAGTGCTGAAGACTTTAATAAGGGGATTGTGGCAAACCCCGGTCAATTATTGCAGGGAAAAGTGGCTGGTGTCTTGGTTTCCAATGTAAGTGGAGAGCCGGGAGCTGCACAGAATATCATCATACGTGGTGTGGGCAGCCTGCGCTCAGGAACCACCCCACTTTACGTAATTGACGGCTTTGTTATTGATAATGCTTCTACCGGAGTAGCCAACAATCCTCTCAATTTTATCAATCCTCAGGATATCGAAAGTATCGATGTTTTAAAGGATGCTTCGGCAGCAGCTATTTACGGAGCCCGGGCGGCTAACGGAGTGATTGTGATTACCACAAAGAAAGGAAAAGAAGGTACTTCTGAAATGAATCTGTCACTGACTACGGCCTGGTCGTCTATTTCCAATAAAACTGATGTCTTCAGTGCAGATGAGTTCAGGCGACAGGTAGCCGCCATTGGAGGCAATTTATTCGATGCAGGTGGAAATACTGACTGGCAGGATGAGCTGACACAAACCGGTGTTTCCAACAACCTCAATTTCTCATTGAGCGGAGCTAACAGCCAAAAGTTCTCCTACTTTATTTCTGCCGGAGCAGAGAACCAGGAAGGAATCATGATCGGCAGTAAACTGGAGCGCTATTCCGGCCGCGTTAACCTGGAACAGAAAGCCTTTGACGGACGGCTGAAAATCAGCTATAACCTCACAGGTGCCCGAACCGAGAATTTCAGACCCGATTTCGGTGCCAACGTGGTAGACATGCTTCAGTTAAACCCTACCATTCCCGTATTTACGAATGGACAACCCACCCTGCTGGATGACCTGCTGAATCCAATAGTCCGCAACGAACTCTATTCCGATGAGGCTTTCAACAACAGAATTCTTGCTAACATTTCTCCTTCTCTGGAAATAGTAAAAGGGCTGACTTACCGGTTAAACCTTGGGGTCGACTATTCTGCCACTAACAGGGATATACAAAGAAAGCCCTATAACCTCCTGGAAGGTTTTGAATTGGGGTCGCTCTCATCCATCACTACCAGAAACGAAAACCGACTGGTGGAAAACACACTTACTTACAATCTGGAAAGTAACTTACACAGTGCTGTTTTCCTGGCCGGGCATTCTTATCAGAAGACACGTGTTCAGCAGCAGGCTTTCAGCCTTACAGGCTTCGCCAACAATGGCGTTGACCCCATTTTCCAGGACCAGATCAGTACACAGGATCAGCCTACCACGGTAAGTGCTTTTGCTGTTGAAAATGAGTTGCAGTCTTTCTTCGGCAGAGTCAATTATTCCTATAATGACAAGTACCTGCTCACAGCTACTATGCGGGCAGATGGTTCTTCCAAGTTTGGTGAGAACAACCGATACGGATACTTTCCTTCTTTCGCCCTTGGCTGGAACATCAGCCGTGAATCTTTCATGGCCAACTCTGTGCTGGATAACCTGAAACTAAGAGCCAGCTGGGGACAAACGGGTAACCAGGAGATCCCCGCCAAGATCACCCAGTCCAGCTTCACGGAGAGTAAAAACAACAATGATACTTATCCTCTTGATCCTAATGCCTCAACACTCGATGACTATCCTTTTGGTACCATCTTTACCCGTCTGGCCAACCCGGATATTCAATGGGAGGTAACCAGTCAGATGAATATCGGTCTGGATTTCGGATTGCTGGACTACGGACTTACCGGAACTTTCAACTTTTTCAACAAAGTGTCCAAGAACATATTGCTGGAGGTTGTTCCTGCTGATCCGATTCAGCCAACGGCCACTTTCTGGACGAACATTCCGGATATGGAAATCAAAAATACCGGTGTGGAACTGGCCCTGGAATACAGCAGCAAGCCTGAAAAGGAGTTCAGCTACCGAATCGGAGGTAATATCTCGTACACTAAAAACGAGGTGGTGAACTCTCCCTTTGCAGTACTGACAACCGGATCAGCTTCCGGAGCAGGGCAGACGGGAGCCACCATCAACGGCTACATTAACGGTGAGCCTATCGGAGCCTTTTACATGAAGGAGTTTGTGGGCATTGGTGCTAACGGATTGAACGCTTTCAGAGATGTCAATGGAGATGATCAGGTACTTGAAAATGATCGATATGTCGTGGGAAAAGCCCTGCCGGACCTGATCTATGCCTTTCATTTTGACATGAACTACAGAAACTGGAACCTGGGGCTGAACTTCAACGGAGTTTCAGGAAATCAGATTTACAATCATACCACCATGTCTCTCTTCAACCGTGGTAGCCTGGCTTCGTCATTCAATACCACTGATTTCGCAGTACAGTACGACAATGAGGACATCACCAATTCGAATGAAGTCTCTACCCGATATCTGGAAGAGGGAAGCTTTTTGAGGTTGAACAATGCTACGCTGAGTTACTCCTTTTCTCCCGAAAAGCTGGGGCTGGAGAACTGGATCAAAAATGTTCGTCTTTCACTTACTGGTCAGAACCTGTTTGTAATAACAGACTATTCCGGTTTCGACCCTGAGGTAAACACAGGATCATCTGTCGGAGGTATTCAGACATTTGGTATTGACCGGTTTACTTACCCCACCGCAAGAACTTTCCTGTTGGGCCTTAGCGCGACTTTCTAATGATCAAATCGATTTTAGTGGCTTTTGGAGCCACCGCAACACCTGAGCGAAAAGAATCTTAAAAAATAAATTTCAACTGAAATGAAAAAATATTTACTGTTTATCATCCTGGGGTCAGTATTCAGCTGGGGCTGTACCGATCTGGAAGAAGAAGTACTGGACGAATCCCTGACCGGAGCAGGTCAGGCCGAAGCAATCAGTGGAGCCATTGCTCCGGCATATGGTCAGGTTTCATGGACCTGGAGGCATACAAACTACTATGGTTTACAACTCATCGCTTCAGACGAAGCCATTCTGCCTTATCGTGGTGGAACGGATTGGTTTGACGGAGGTAAATTCATTGCCGTACACCAGCACCTGATGACACCGGGTAACGACCTGGTGGGAAGCTCATGGAATGAATTGACCAAGAACATATCAAGAGCTATTTCCGCCATTGAAGTATTAAGGCCTCTGTCAGAAGAGGGAGATGCCCAGGCAACTATTGCTCTTTATGAAATGATCGCACTGAGAGCTTACCTTAATATGCTGATGCTTGACAGCTGGGGACTTGTATTTGACAAAGAACGTTCCAGCGATATTTCCAATGTCCTTAGAGGCGAGGAAGCCGTCAATTACCTGATGGGCGAGCTAAGCTCTGTAGTGGATGTAATTAACACCGATCTGGGACCAGGACGATTGACACAGAATGCGGTAAGGGGCTTTCTGGCCAGGCTGCACCTCAACGCGGCAGTGTATCGCGATCCGTACGGAACCCCGAATTTTGCAACCGAAGATATGAACAAGGTGGTGGAGTTTACCGATGCCATTATCAACTCCGGTCAGCACAGCTTGTCACCAGAATACTTCGATCTGTTTAACGATAGCAATAACGGGAACGATGAACTGATCTTCTCACTGGATCAAAGAGGTGTACTCAGAAGAGAGCACAGTCGCTGGGCCTACTGGTCGATTGCCGGTTCATTGTTTCCAAGGCCTGAATTTCCAAGTGCTGATGGAACAGACGGTCCGGCTATGACCTCCGACTTTATCCAGAGCTGGATGGATGCCTATGGAAGCGTTGATCCGGCTGAGGCTGATGCCCGGTTTTATCAGAGAAACACCCTGGTGCCAACGGCCATACAGGACCTGACCGGAATGTCGCCTCTGAATGATCAGGATCATCACTACTGTATTGCCGATGTCGACTTTGAAATTGACAGAGGGATTTTACGTGGTGTACTCTGGGGGCCTCGTAAAGGAGCCGATGGCGCCTTCCTGAGATGCGATAATGGAGATGTGAAAATATTCCCTGTCATTCAGCGAAAAGGAAATGGCCCGGATCGTGATGTTGGGTATGTTAATCATACTATGGATGTTGACTTCACTAATGAAGGCAGATTGCACAACAAAGGGTATAGAAGCTCCAAATACCAGTTCAGTCGTACTTCGCCTAATGGTAACAACTTCAGCAGTGTGGATCTGGTGATGATGCGTCTGGCAGAAATCTACCTGATGAGGGCAGAGGCTAAGCTGAGACTTGGAGATGTAACAGGAGCCCTGGCTGATATCAATTTTGTAAGAGCTTCAAGAACGGCCAGGCCTGATCAGACCCCGGCTCCGTTGACTACGCTGGATCTGGATATCATGTTCCGTGAGCGCGGCTTTGAGCTTTACTGGGAAGGATTCAGAAGAAGTGACCAGATCCGATTCGGGAAGTACGAAGATTCCTGGACTGAGAAGACCAGCAGCAACCCTTCAAAAAGACTATTCCCTATACCACAAAGCGCCATTGATGGTGCCTCTAATGTGGAGGGCTTCCTGGAGCAAAACCAGGGATATTAAACTGATTTTCCGGCATAAGTGGTATGGGTTACTTACTTATGCCGGTTTTCATATCATTGAGGATCAGGAGATATACTCTCTCAATAAGTGTCCTTTCTTTTTATTAAACGAAAACCCATAGTGATGCTATCAAAAAGAATGTTGGTATACCCAGTGTTGTGTGCAGCCCTTTGTTGGTCATGTATGTCCTGTGGACCTGAACGATCAAGCATGACAGACATACAGGTACTCAGAATGCCTTACTTACAAACAGCCCTGGCGGACAGCATGACGGTTCTCTGGAGAACGGATGCCGGTACTGAATCGGGTGTCAGGTTCAGAAAAAAGGGAGCTTTAGCCTGGTCAGAAGCAGAAGGAGTGGTCAGAGCGACTAATACCAGCCTGATTGAAAATGAAGTGACCCTGGTAAAACTGGAACCAGGCGCCCGATATGAATATGAGATCTTCACAGATGAAGGTCAGCTGCTACCTGAAACTTCTTTGGGCTTTAGAGCTCCGGTAGCAGCCGGGTACTCTGTTTTCTCTTTTTTCGCTGTGGGGGATATCGGAGAGGCAGTAGAAGGAGGAGGCACGCCCGATAAACTCGGTGAGGCACTTTCATCTTATGTGGACTCTCTGAATTTTGGTCTGCTACTGGGTGACATCGTGTACCCAGAGGGAAAGAGTGAAGATTACGACAATAACCTGTTTCGGTATTTTAGAGAGGTATTCCCTTATGTACCGGTTTTTACAATTCTGGGCAATCATGACTGGCATGAACCCGAAGCCAATTACATAAAGGAATGGAAACTTCCCGGCAATGAACACTACTACAGCTTTGACTATGGTAATGCTCATTTTATAGCCCTGGATTCTAAAAACGGAGACTTTTATGACTACGAAAGACAGGTGGCCTGGCTGGAGGAAGACCTTTCCCGGGTTGCCGGTACCGAAAACTGGAAGATTGTGTTTCTGCATCATAATGGTAGGTCCTGTACTTATAAAGATGCTTATGAAAACGTAGTGAGCCTCTATCCGATATTCGAAAAACATGGCGTGCACCTGGTGCTCAACGGACATGCGCATACCTATGAGCGATTGAATCCCATGAATGGACAAGGTGAAGTAGTGAGGGAAGGAGAACAGAAAGGCTTTACCAGTATTACAGTAGGGAGTGGCGGAAAACTGAGAGGTGTGGGGACAGACCCAAAAGCTTTTACTCCTGATCCCGATAACTGCCGGTACCCCGGTCTTGTCGCGGCCTACGCACATGACTGGGCATTTCTTAAACTCGATATTAGTGGAGAAAGCCTGAGAGGTACTGCCATTACCACCCATGACCTTAAGGTGGTGGATCGGTTTGAAATCAGGAAATAGGAAACAGACCTCTTTTGAGGCTGCTTTCTGAAAATACGGTCGGGTTCGGTTTCACCATTCTTATACCCGGCCAGATTAGGTTAGTGGTGACTGGCAGGTACAGTCACAATTCAGAAGTCACCCTGACTCCCCTTTTACTTCTGAATGAGGTAACAGGGGATGTCAGAGGTGATTTTAAGTCGTTTTTGCAGAATACCCGTCAGAAACAACTGTCTTTCACAAGCTGTTTTGTGCAGGACAAATCGCTATCTGTTCGTTTCGTAAGGTCTTAAGTCGGGTGCACTCTCTGTCCTCTCTTAATCTTTTTTTAACGCTTACGTTTCCGCGAGTACACGAATAGTTTGTTCATTTGTAGACGAATCCTCCTGTCTATGAGTGGAAATCTTACAGATAAATTGCTCTTTGAAGCCATCCGGGCAGGGGATGAACATGCCTTCGAAATACTCTTCAGGAGCCACTACAATACACTTTGCAAGTCTGCTGCAGGCATAATTAAAGACAATACCATTGCTGAAGAATTAGTCTCGGATCTCTTCTTTAACATCTGGGTTAAGCGTGAAAACCTGCATATCAAAACCAGCGTGGGGGGCTATCTTCACTTCGCTACACGCAATGCTGCACTGAATTATCTTAAGACCAGAAAGATTGGTTTTGTCGATATAGACGAATTGTTGCAGAGCGCCCAGTCAGATGCGCAGAACCCGGAAGCCAGGATTATTTCAGCTGAAACCCTGGGAGAATGGGAGGAAAGAATAAGCCAGCTACCTCCACAGAGGCAGAAGGTTTTCAGAATGAATAAACTTCAGGGGCTCACTTATGCTGAGATTGCCATACAGCTCGACCTGTCGGAAAATACGGTCAGGAATCAGGTCCAGATGGCGGTACGTTCGCTGAAGGTGATCACCCTGGTCTCAGTGCTGGGCACTACTTTTCCACTTTAAAATCCTTCTTAACAAATACTTAACACAAGGCATTGGTTACCCCCTTGCTGCTTTATTGTCATGAAGTTGAAAGCATGGCATTGTTGCCAAACAATAAAGCATGAAAGGAAATACGGACTGGGGGCTGATCAAACGTTGGCTTGACGGAGAAAAAACGGAGCAAAACCGGAAAAAGATAGAGCAGTGGTTGCTGGAGAATCCTGAAAATATTGAGGTCTTGCAGGAGCTGGAAGGGCGATGGATAGAAGCGGAAGATGAAGAATTTGACAGCCTGCATGCCTTTGATGTGCTGTCTAAAAAACTTGACGACAAAACCCGGGTATTGGTTCCCGAAGCTCGCAGCAAGCGATTTTCATGGTTGAGAATAGCAGTATCTCTGTTGTTTCTGACTGCTGTAGGCCTGGGGGCGCTATGGCTTTCTGATCTGAACAAGGAAGTGAAAGCACTCGCCTACATCACCAAAACTACTGGCAGGGGGCAGCTTTCAAAAGTAACACTGATGGATGGCACGGTAGTACAGCTTAACTCCGGTTCCAGCATCCGTTATCCGGAGAACTATGGAGCATCTACCCGTGAGATTATCCTGACAGGAGAAGCATATTTCGATGTGGTGCGCGATACACTCCACCCTTTTATGGTAAAAACAGGGGAAATTACCACGACCGTATTAGGTACCTCATTCAACGTGCGCGCTTTCAGCAAAGAGGATGTGGAAGTGACCGTAACGACAGGCAAGGTGAATGTGAGAAAAGAAGGAAAAGACGGAAAAGCCTCCTCGCTGGATTTGCTGCCCGGAGAACAGGCGCTTTATCGGGGACAGAACAGGGAACTGGTTTTTCAGAAGGTGGAAACCGCGCCTTACCTGGCCTGGATGGAACGTTCTGTCAGTTTCCGCAAACTACCCTTTCCGCAGGCACTGGACCAACTCTCACGGGTATATAATGTCAGGATAGAAAATACGGGTAACCGCGGGGCAGAATGCCTGGTGCGCGGTAAGTACCAAAACCAGTCACTGGAAGAGATACTGAAAGGACTTCAGCTCATTGTTGACTTCGACTATGAGTTCAAAAACGATTCGACTTTACTTATCAATACAACCGGATGTACGAACTAACCGCCACTATGTGATAAAAGATTAACAGAGCAAAGAAAGCTTTTTTATGTCCCTGCCAGGTAGGGCATAAAAAAGTCCGAGACTGTTGCAGCAGCATCGGACCGAAACTCCCGAATTAAGCCTTCGGGACATTTTCTTAAACGTTATAAAACATCGCAAATCTATGAAATCAGATTTACTTAAACTATTGATGTTCGCATCTAAAACCACATGCTATTTTTTTCTGGTGCAGATATTGGCCCTGCAGTTTCTGATAGCAAAGCCAACCAGCGGACAAGCCCTCAAGGACGTTAACCTGTCTATCAATCTTAAAAAAGCCAGACTCGAACAAATCTTTGAAACGATTGAGTCTAAAACTGAATTTAATTTTACCTACGGAAATACGGTTATGCTTGACAAGAGTGAGATCAGTCTCAGAATGTCAAGAACTACCTTACGCGAAGTACTTGAGGAGATCGCGCAGAAATCTCCTTACAATTTCAAGCGGGTCGATCGTACGATCTATGTACTGCCGAGAAAAAAGGCTGAAAAAGCCAATGTATCTGAGCAGATTCGGGAAAAAACCATTAAGGGTAAAGTCTCAGATGAGAACGGAGAACCATTGGCTGGAGCTTCTGTGCGCGTCAAAGACTTTGTCAATGTGGGAGCCATTACTGATGTAAACGGAGAGTTCTCTTTCTCCTCACCGGATGATGCACAAACACTCGTCATCACCTTTGTCGGGTATGAAACGGTAGAGATGGCCATTGGTAACCTGACCATGATTGAAGTGTCTATGACTCCTGATGTGTCAGCACTCTCAGAGGTAGTGGTTTTTGGCTATGGCACCAGAACCCGCGAGAAGTTTAACGGAGCCGTGTCCAAAGTAGATAATGAGCGTCTGAACAATTACTCTTCCACCAACTTTGAGCAGGCCCTGGCGGGTACCCTGGCAGGTGTACAAATTGTGGGTAATAACAAGAACCCGGGTGAAAACTCTGTCATTCAGATCAGGGGTATCAGCACGCTGACAGCCGGAACCAATCCACTCATTGTGGTAGATGGTAACCCGCTGACCGAAGGATCATCTCTTGGCTCCATCAATACCCAGGACATCGCTACCATTGACATACTCAAAGATGCGGCTTCAGCTGCCATCTATGGTTCCAGGGCTTCCAATGGAGTGATCCTGATTACCACCAAGAAGGGAGAAGCCGGTGGTCTGAAAGTGACCTATGACGGATACCTGGGTGTGCAGCAGCGCATCGATAAGTTTGAGCTGACTAATGCTTACAATACGGCTCTTTTTGACTTTGATGCCCGGAACTACGGATACATCTCAGGAGGTACCGGAAGAAGTATTAACGATGACAATGCTACCCGCGATGCGAATGGAGGGGGCAAACGAAGCAGAATACCCGACTATCTCCAGGCCTATGTAGATGGCGTACCCGGTCTTACCAATACCGACTGGGCCAATGCCGTCTTCAGAGATGCCATTCAGCAAAGTCATTACCTGAACCTGAGCGGAGGTAATGGCAGTACGGATTACTCGATCTCCTTTGGCTATATCAATCAGGAGAATATCATTGTGGAGTCGGACTATGAGCGATATACTAACAATATCCGATTCAATTCTCAGCTGAGTGATCGCATCCGCTTTGGTATCAATACCAATATCTCTCTGGCCAATACCAATCCCACAGGTACTACAGGCTGGTCGAGAAGTGAGGAAGGACGTGGCCGACAGGCTGACCCTGCTTTTACCATCGTACTGATGCAGCCTTACTATCCGATTTATAACTCAGATGGTTCGTCTTTTGCCATTGCGCACCAGATAGATGATAATAACCAGAACTGGGATGGTCCTATTTCTGAAAATACCATTGCACAGGCGGCCCTTTCAGATTTTACCAGAAGAAACTTCAGGGCTTTTGGAAATACCTTTGTAGAGGTAAAACCTGCGGAGGGACTGACACTCAAGAGTTCTATTGGTGGTGATTATACTACCGGTACGGAAGAGTACTTCGGTCCCAGCACTTTTGGTAACTACAGAACCCCTGTGGCCAGTAATCCGGCACGGGCCGCCAGAAGAGAGAATACCCGCGAAAACTTCATCAATGAAAACCTGCTGACCTATAAAAAATCAATTGGCAGACACGATTTTGATGTGCTCCTGGGGTATAGCTATCAGCAGGAGACCAGAGATGGTCTGAACCTGGAAAGCCGCGACTTTGCCGATGACAACCTGAGAAACATCGGAGGAGCGACTACCATCGCATCAACGGCCAGCGAAAGTAAATGGGTGCTGGAGTCTTATTTCTCTCGTTTGCAGTATGATTTTGAGGGCAAATACTCATTGTCAGCTTCTTTAAGAAGAGATGGCTCTTCCCGTTTCGGAGCCAATACCAAATACGGTAACTTTGCTTCTGTGTCTGCCGGCTGGACCCTCAGCAGCGAACCCTTTTTCCCAAAGACAGAAACTGTGAGTTTTGCCAAGCTGCGCGCGAGCTGGGGACAAACCGGCAATAATCAGATAGGTGATTTTGCGTCAATAGCCCTGGTTTCTACTGATAACTATGTAGACAATGGTACCCTCACTCCGGGTGTTTACACGCGCACCTCGCCCAATGCAGACCTTTCCTGGGAAACCAATACGGCCCTGAATTTTGGTCTGGACCTCGGTTTTTTGGAAAACAAAATCTTACTCACTGCTGAGTACTATACTTCCAAAACCAAAGACCTGCTGCTGGACGTGCCGGTACCACAACAGTCAGGGTTCTCAGAGTCTCTCCAGAACATTGGCGAGCTGAAGAATACGGGGATTGAGATAGAGGTAAGCGGGCGCGACTTTAAGCTGGGAGAAGTGAGCTTTGGGTTTAATACCAACTTTTCTACCAACAATAATGAGGTACTTGCTTTGGGCGCAGGGCAGAGCCAGATCATCTCCAGCAATGGGGTTGACTTTATTACGCGTATAGGAGAGCCCATCGCTCAGTTTTACAACTACCAGGTTATTGGTGTATACCGCTCTCAGGCAGAAATTGATAACGATAATGTGACACCGCTGGCCGGTACTGAACCAGGTGATTACATCGTCCTGGATGCCAATGGCGATGGGGTGATTACTCCTGATGATCGGGTAATGCAAGGTGATTACAATCCAGAGTTTACCTACGGCATCGGACTGTCTGCTCAGTATAAAGGCTTTGATCTGGCACTTCAGTTCAATGGTATAGAGGGGAGAAAGGTGTCAGACAATATGGTTAACCGTTCGGAAAGTGGCGAAGGTTTCTTCGTGCCGACTCAGCATTATTTCGATAATTATTTCAATGATCGGAATCCAAACGGATTTTTCAGAAGACCCGATTTCTCAAGCTTCTCCTCTGCAGGAAGGCTGACCAGAAAATCGAATCTGTCAGTACTTGACGGAGATTACTTCAGACTCAGAAGTCTGCAGCTGGGCTACACGCTCCCCGCTTCAGTTACTGAGTATTTCGGCATCGAAGGAGCTCGCGTGTACATCAAGGGTAACAACCTCTTCAACATTACAAAGTACAGAGGCTTCAACTCAGACGGACTGGATACAAGGTCTAATGAGAGACAGACTCTGACACGTGGGTACATTTACTCCACCAGTCCCTTGACCAGGTTTGTGGCGATAGGCCTGAATATTAAGTTTTAACCAACCCAAAAGACGAAGAAATGCGAATTAAAAACAGAATATATCTGATGGCCATCGTCTTGGTGGCTCTGGTTTCATGTTCCGATGAGCTGGACATTGTGCCTACCACACAGCGGGCGGCAGCTAATTTTTATTCCAGTGAAGAGGAAATTGAAAGTGCTGTGAATGGTGTTTATGCCCAGCTGCAACAAAACGGACTGTACGGTCTGGACCTTATCGGGGTAGGGGAGATATCAGGAGAAGATACCTTCGAGGAAATCGCTGCCAATGATGGTGGTCGTTTCGGTCAGCTCGATGATTTTTCAACCAATGCCGGAAATGACCTGGTAGGGGATATCTGGAGAGAATCTTATGAAGGTATCCAGAGAGTGAATGTGATCCTGAATCGCATCGATGATATTCAGTTTGAAGATGCGAATCTTAAAACTGCCAGGATCGGAGAAATGAAGTTTGTACGCGGTCTGTTGTATTTCAACCTGGTAAGGCTGTATGGAGACGTGCCTCTGGTCACTGAGGAAACCACCAATCCATCAGACTTCTTTGGTCAGGGTCGCACGGCAATGGCTGCAGTTTATGCACAAATCGAAACAGACCTGACTGATGCAGTGCTGAATCTGCCATTGACAAAGGCTTCCGGCAGACCGGCCAAGGGGGCCGCCCAGGCTGTACTGGGAGATGTGCAAATGACCCAGGGCAAGTATAGCGAGGCAGCGGTAAACCTGGGGGCAGTAGTCAACTCAGGCGTTTATAGCCTGATGCCTTCTACCTCGCAGATTTTTGGTACAGCCAATGAAGGTAATGCTGAGGTTCTATTTGAAGTGCAGTTTGCCAGTGGTGTTAATGGAAACAGTGAAGGGGAGCCGGCTGCTTCTCAATTCAGACCCTCAGGTACCACAGCCAATGCCAAAGGGCATAACCTGCCTTCTGTTGAATTTGTCAGTCTCTATGAGGCAGGCGATACTAGGCAAACTGATTATGTAGGCATCGATGCTGCAGCCAACCCTTTCTATTTCTCTCTGAAGTACGAGGTATCATCCACCGGACCTAATGACGGAGGAGGTGACCATGTAATTGTGCGATATGCTGATGTGTTGCTCAAGTATGCAGAAGCATTGAACGAATCTGGCGGAGCAGGCGCAGCGCAATTTCTGAATATGGTAAGAAACAGAGCCGGACTGACAAACACCACAGCTTCATCTCAAAGCGATTTGAGAACAGCCATCGAAATGGAACGAAGGCTGGAGATGATAGGCGAAGGTCACCGTTGGTTTGACTTGAAGAGAACGGGCAAAGCCATTGAGACCATGAATGCCTGGTTTACTGCGAATAGTATTAACGTTAGCATCGGGGCCAATAACCTCATTCTGCCTATTCCACAAAGTCAGTTGGATACTGACCCTGCAATCACCCAAAATCCGGGTTATTAGTGTTTAATCGAAGAGGAGGCTGTGTTTTCGGCCTCCTCTTTTTCTGATACCACGATGTTTAGAAAAATACAATTATTGACAGTCGCAGCACTGTGGCTTGCTGCCTGTAGTAATGAACCTGCCCTTGAACAAAAAGAAAGCGGCCGGCCCGATATTCAAAAGCTGATAGCGCAGCTTGAAGATCCTGACAGTGATCAGGTACTGGTAATTGCGCATAGGGGAGACTGGCGCAATGCTCCTGAAAACTCCCTGCAGGCCATAGAGTATGCCATTGAAATGGGAGTGGATATGGTGGAGATAGATGTGCGTATGACCCGGGATTCTGTGCTGGTACTGATGCATGATGCTACGCTTGATCGTACTACCAATGGCTCGGGATATGTGAAGGACATTACCTATGATTCACTTCAGAAGCTTTCCTTACTGAACGGGCTGCTTCAGACCACTCCTCATAAAGTGCCTACGCTGGAAGAGGCCCTGCTGGCGAGTAAAGATAAGATTCTGATCAACCTCGATACCAAGGATTACGCAAACCTGGGCAAATATTATGCGCTGCTGAAAAAGACCGGAACGCTCAGGCAGGTGCTGATCAAGGCCCCCATGCGCAAGGGTGAGGTGAAGGACGTACTGGGAGAATACCTGGATGAACTCTATTTTATGCCCCTGGTGCGTACGGCCAAACCAGGAGCTGTGTCCATGGTCGATGAATATCAGCAGGTGGATGCTCCGGTGGCTTTCGAATTTACGATTCCCAGCGATACCACTTCGCTGATTGCACAGTTTGACCAGATCAGAAAGAAAGGTTCCCGGGTATGGGTTAATTCACTCAGACCTCAGCATTGTATTGGTCACGATGACGAGCAGGCGGCCATTGACCTGAGCACCTACGACTGGTTTATTAAAAACCATGTCAATATGATTCAGACCGATCGCCCCGGCTTGCTGCTGTCCTACTTAAGAGAAAGAGATCTGCATGACTAGGTTTGCTCAATTTCGTACAAGGCTTTTTTGCTGGCTGTGGGTTCTGTGGCCCTTTCTGGCAGTAGCTCAGGATAAAAGCAAAGAGCTGGTTCCATGGTCTCCTGGTTATCTGGATATACATCATATCAACACGGGACATGGGGATGCTGCTTTCATGATCCTGCCAGATGGCACTACTATGCTCTTTGATGCCGGAGATATGGATGATCGTGGTTTTAACCGAAGACTGGCACCCTTAAAAGCCACTCCCCTGAAACCCAACGACTCAAAAGATGCAGCAGGCTGGATTGCCCATTATATCAGGCAGGTAAATCCGCAGAAAGGAGAGACTGGTATCGATTATGGTTTGATTTCCCATTACCATGGAGATCACTACGGTAACATCACGCCTAAGTCTCCCTGGTCTGAAAAAGGTAAGTACAGACTATCTGGTATTACCGGGGTACATGAAGAAATTCCCATAGCTCACATCATTGACAGGGCTTCTTCAGACCTGAACTATCCGGTAGATTTAAGACAATACTACGCGGATAACCACACCTTTAAAAACTACCTGGATTTTATAGAAGATCAGCAGTCAAAAGGACGGCTTGAGGCAAGTTCGCTTGAGGTAGGAAGCAGAGCTCAGGTCGTATTGAAAAAGTCACCCCGGCAATACCCTGATTTCTATGTAACCGGCATCAAATCCAATGGCACTATCTGGACTGGAACCGGGACAGAAACACGGGTTCTCTTTTCAAAAGACTCGGTTCTCAACAGCAAAGGTCGGTTCAATGAAAATCCTCTGAGCCTGGGTATTAAAATTACTTATGGAGACTTTGAGTACTTTACCGGAGGTGATATGACAGGGCTCCAGGGCTATGGTTTGCCTCAATGGTTCAATGTAGAAAGCGCAGTGGCCGGGGTGATTGGAGAAACAGATGTAACCACCATGAACCATCATGGTAACCGTGATGCCATGAACCAGGATTTTATCGAAGCTTTGTCTCCTCGTGTAGTGGTACAACAGTCCTGGTGCTCTGACCACCCGGGACAGGAAGTACTGCACCGGCTTAATTACTACGCACAACCCACAGACGTTTTTGCCACCAATATGCATGCAGAAACACAAACCACACTTGGCTTCTGGCTTAAAGAAAACTATCGCTCCTATGCCGGTCATATTCTGGTACGGGTAAAACCCAGGGGTGGCACCTATGAGGTCATCATCCTGGATGACACCAGGACCGAACTGGAAGTGGTCAATCGTTACGGCCCTTATGAATCCAACTAAAAGGCTCACTTTGAAAGATATGAAAGTAAAGCCCTGACACAATCAGAGCACCAGTAGATTAGGTTAGTTTGGAAGCCATCCGGATTTGCAATAGTTAATGCAGACCGGGTGGTTTTTCTTTCTGCCGCATAGCTTAAAAAAGAAACTCCTGCTTTTGTAAAAAGAAAGCCGGGGATAAACCGACTTTCTTTTTCTGTAAGGTTATTTAACAATGAGTTTTTTCTGGTATACTTTACCATCGACCACTACCCTTACCAGGTAAAAGCCTCTGCTGTAGGTGGCTGTGGAAATGGTAGCTTCTCTAAGAGAAATATCATCTACTTCATAGTAGCCTGCCACCCTACCGTTTTCTCTGTAAAAATAGATGCCCATTTCACTCTTTCTCTCTGGAAGGGTCAGGGTTACCTGATCCTGTGCCGGATTCGGATGTATTTTGAACATAGCATTCGTGCTTATTGGTTTTTCAAATTCAGCGAGAGTGTTAGGGTTTGAGGCAGAGCCACCACTGGCAGGGAAATTCGTTTCGGGGCTTTTCGAGCCATTGTCTATCAATATGGCCGCAACAGGCGTAAAATGGCCAGCATTGAACGAAATGTTTGTGAGCGTTACATTGGATGAGGAACTATCATATATGTAGATGCCTGCACTACTGGACCCAGTATCTGCCAGTTCCTGATCCACTCCTGAAAGGTGAAGCCCTTCGTAGTTAAATTCGGTTTTATAGGGACCGTTTTCACTATTGCTTACCTTAATTTCCATGCCATTATCCACCAGCTTCACATATATCCAGCCTGTATTCGACTCAACAAAATCGTCATCCCAAGAGCTGAATGTCATGTTGCCTTTTACAGTACTGCCAAAGGTTTGGCAGGTGCCGTTGCTCCAGGAAGTGCAAGGCCGATACAAGACATCCCTTTGTACTTCCACCTTTTTTTCATTAAATCGGAAAACCATTATTGTATTGGTGGTTCCTACCCTGACGCTGAAAATGTTTTTAATGCCTGTTCTGTTGGGAACTGAAAATTGAGCTTTGAAGGTAAAACCGTTGTAGGCATTGTTATCCACATCGTCACAGGCTAGGTATCTCTTGTCAAAGTAATAAGTCATATCTGAATTGTTATTCGCCTGAGATGTACTTACGCCTGAGGCGATTGAACTACATCCGGTCGGATCAAACTGTGCCAATGCACCAAATGCGGTGACGCACATTAAAATCAATATAAAGTAAGCTTTCATTATCTCTTGGTGTTTGAATTATACAGCCCCACTACAGTCAGGTACTCTACCCAGGTATCTGGTCGGTCATGAGTGATGTACTGAGGTGTTACCATGCTCTGAATCTCCATCCTGGATCTACTGTCTTTGTAGCGGAAGTAGGAGCTGGAACTGGTCGTAAGTTTCATTACATTACCGGTACTCCAGCGGCTGGGATCATGCCCCGGACGACCGCGCGGATCAAGAGGGCCGGAAGACCATAACCCCGTTCGGTATCCTTGACTTTTTGTGTACTCCCATACACTTAAACCTCCAGGGAATGTCTTGCTATCAAAGGCTGGTGCTTTCAGCATGCCATCATTGTTGGCAGCGTCAAATTCGAAGCCTACTACATTACCCTCCGCTATCCAATCTGTGATAAATGCGGTACCCTCATTAGGAGAATAATCCACAATGTGGATGTTGAGGTCATCTTTCAGGGATTTGTAAATGCCGCCAAGTTGTGTTTTTGCGGTGGCCACTGGCATAATCAACTGTTTATCCGGAGGTGCTCCGGAATTCGTCCGAATCATTTTGACAGCTATTTGGTGCAGTACGTTTTTCTCTGCGGCTATGAACAAGCATCGCCTCATTACTTCAAGATTGTGATTGGTAGGTACCGACTTAATGTCCAAATAGAGCATAATGTCCTTACCGCTGATATAATCGCAAATCTGGCTAAAGGAATTGAAAGCCTGATTGGTCATATCGCCTAACCTTACATACTGATTGCCCGCATTTAATGCAGTCTTATAAGTCTTGTCCCAGTAGCGGTTACGGTATTTGAGACTACTGATCTCCGACCAGTTTTTCTCTTCCGTCTCGGTAGTACTTAAGGTATTGTTTAATGTAGCGAAGTCGGTAGCATAGCCCAGCCAGTCGTCATGGAAAATGATCGGTATGTTATCCTTCGTCATTCTAAGGTCTACCTCTATGTATCTGAAGCCTTCGTCATAAGCCTTTTGGACTGCGGCCCGACTGTTTTCAGGAAACTCACCACGCATACCGTGGTAGCCTCTATGAGCAATCACAATAGCCTTCTTATTTGTCGCATTAGATACGTTTTTGAAATCGGCTACCGCATCACACCCTGCATAAGAGGGATTGCCGGTACATGGATTCGTATAATCCACAAAATCACCACCATCCAACGGTTCAACACCCGGTATCCTTAGCTCTTTAATGTCTGCCAGGGTTACGCCATTGGAGAGAGCGATCGTTATTTTTATGGGCTCATTGGCTGCGCCTACTCCAGAGAATCCAGGACTTGGGTTAGACACATAGGCTGCCCAGGCATTGTCTCTAACAAGACTCAAATCATTAGCTGAGCTATACTTTTTTGACCAACAATACAGGTACCCAGGCACAAAATGATTGAACGTTACCTCGTCACCATCATAAATTTTGCCAGAAACCAGTTGGTCATTGGTAAAAGAAGTTACTTGGGTACCGTATAAAAGGGCAGGGTAATTTTCATGATGATTACAAAGAGCACCTGTGTAGATATTGAGGTTGCGGGTCATATCTACCTGAACTTCTACTGTCCACCCCGACCCTGGCTTTGTCACATTGATGCCGTGTTGGGTTTTGGACTTAAAGTTCATGGCTTGGTTCAGGTTCATGGTAGTGGTCAATACATGACATTCATCCCCTGGACAGCTTTGTGCCTTGAGTGTCTGTGTCAGCATACAGGTTAACAGGGGTATGGCCAGTAGTAGCCTGAGTCTACTACTATAGTTGAGTAGAAACTTATTCATGATCAATTGACTTTTCCAGTTTTTCAATTCTTTCCAAGAGACTCTCGATGATCGAATCTTGGTCTTTGATTTTGTTTTCCTGCTCTATAGTATGAAGAGTTAACTCCTCAATGGTTTGTACCATGCGTTTGGTCATGTTACCCACGGTAAACCCCTTAGTAGCTACCTGACTGGCGGTAGGCATAGTAGGCAGGTGACCATTTGCTTTGATAAATGACTCTACCTGGCTAAGGCTCTTTAATTGATAGTTATCTTCAAAAACATAATCGGGCCAGTCTGGCAGTTGGGCCAGGGCGAAATCCGTGCTTACGATCCCTTCTTCTACCCATAGCAAATAGTCTTTGTATTCATCTTTGCCACTGTAGCCAGCGCCAAAACCCTCTTCGCTGCCGCCATCTTCTGAAATGTACACTCGCCCATCAAAGTGCGCCACAGCTCCGGTGATCATAGTTTCTGTACCTACGGCTAGTTTGTTTTGGATCCGAAGTCCGTCCTTATCCCACAATAAATCGTTGGTCCAGGACGCACTGGAATTAAGCCGGGAGGTGAAACGAATTTGATTGTTGTAGAGCCTCATATAGTACTCCGGATTGTTACTTGACCCAGATCGGAAATTCAACTCGGAGGTAGAGTAAGACCGATTTTTGTTAATGTACCAGATGTTTTTACTGGTGCCGTTAGTAGTAGTGGTTTGGGCAGAAAGGTTGTTTGACAAGAATAGCGTCAGAGCGAAAATAGATGTGCCAATGATGCTGAGTAATCTTAATTTGGTTTTCATAATCTTTGGAATAAGTGGTTAATGGTTATATCTATTCAGGGCAGTGTACAAGGGGGGCGCACCCACTGTGTGGTATTACCAAATTGTTTACTTTTCTACAGGAGAGGTGGTATCTCGCTTTCTTAAGCACTATTGGTCTGGGCTTAGTTCTTTGTAAAGCGAGTTGGATCACAACAAAAAAACCGGGCATAGCCCGGCTTTCTGTGGTTGTAAGAAGTTGATGTATCGATCAGTTCATGATTAACTTTTTCTGGTACACTTTGCCATCGGCCACTACCCTCACCAGATAAAAACCTCTGCTATAATGAGTAGTGGAAATAGTGGTCTCTTTCAGCGAGGTATCATCTACTTCATAGTAACCGGCCACCTGGCCATTTTCCCTGTAGAAATAAATGCCCGCTTGTCCTTCTCTTTCGGGTAGTGTCAGAGTTACTCTATCTCCAGCAGGATTCGGGTACAGCTTGAAAATGGGATTCTCGGTTTCTGTTTCAACAAAGTCGACTAGGGAGATAGGAGCTACCTCACTGGAACCACCCCCGTTAGGGTAGTTTGTCTCAGGGCTATCAGAGTTATCATCGATAACCACGCGAGTGATATAATCTATCTGTCCTACTTTGATTGAAATGTTAGTCAATTCTACATTGGAGCTGTTGTAGGGAGGTACTACAACCGTGACATTAGAGGAACCGGCAGAACTCAGGAAATTTTCGATCTCGGACCAATGCAGACCATTATAGTCGAATTCGGTTTTGAACGGTCCGAGTTCTGATTCACTGATTTTGATCTTTACACCATTGTCAGCAATAGTAAAATCAATCCACCCCTGTCCGCTTTCGAGCAGCTGGTCATCCCAGGAACGGTAGGTCATATTGCCAGTTACGGTGCTGCCAAAACTTGTACAACCTGATGAATCCCAATTGTTGCAGGGTTTGTATTGCACACGCCTGGTTATTTCTACTTGGTTGTCAACAAGTTTCACTCTCAATACTGTATTGTTATTGAATGAAAGTGAAAACAGCTCGGCAGAATTAGAGGTGTTAACGATGTCAAATTCAGCTTTGAATTGAACTCCCCCACTTTTTGAGGAATTGTCGCAAGATATCCTGTCCTTACCGAAGGTTTGGCTTAAGCCGAGAGACGGGAAGTTGGAAGTTCCGGCATTCCAGGTTTGTTGTCCAGAGCATTGGGCAAAACTTTGTATACCAAACACTGCCAGACAGATTATGGATAAAATTATTTTTTTCATCTCTCTTTATCTTTTAGTGTCTGAGTTGTTTTTTCCTACTGCCTGTAGATAAGCTTCCCAAATATCCGGGCGATCCTGCGTTATGTATTCTGGCGCAGCGTAGTTTACGATCTCAAATCTCGACCTGATATCGTTATAGTGCTGATTTCTGTTGATGTTTACAGTTATGGCACCGGTACCCCATTTACTAGGATCGTGACCTGGCCTTCCTCTCGGGTCTGCAGGTCCTGATGACCAGACACCTGTTCGGTAGCCCTGACTTTTTGTATATTCCCAGGCATTTCTTGAACCAGGGTAGATGTTCGAGCTAAAAGCTGGAGGAGCGAACATTGATGGCTTAGAGCCATCTTCCCAAGAGGCTCCCGGGTTTTGTGTATCAAACTCAAAACCAATAACATTTCCCTGATTGATCCAGTCTGTAATGTAGGCTGTACCCAGAGAAGGGTCATAGTCAACCACGTGAATGTTCAGGTGATTTTTAAATGTGTTGTACACCTGACCCAGTGCCGACTGAGCTTCAGAAAGAGGCATCAGCAACTTATTAGGATGGGTGTCAGGCAGATTGGTTCTTACCACTTTAAAGCCTAGCTGATGCAAAACGTTGTTTTTGGCGCCTATGCGAATGCACTCTTTCATCACAGCGAAATTACGGGCGGTAGGAGCCGACTTAATATCCAGAAAGACCATGATGTCCTTCCCCTGGATGTAACGGCACAGGCTTGAAAATGAATCCAATTCAAAGTCCGTTACGGAACCTAACCTCACATGCTGATTGGTACTGTTGGATGCTGTTAAGTATTGACGGTCCCAATAACGATCTCTGTAGTGGTATTGGTTTACATCCTTCCAGTTCCTCTCTTCAGTATGTGTATTGGTATTGGTGTTGTTTCTGGTGGCAAAGTCAGTGGCATAACCATAGTAATCATCATGGAAAAGGAAAGGTACGTTGTCCTTGGTCATCCTGATGTCTACCTCTACATACCGAAATCCTGATTCATAGGCCCTGTGAACCGCTGCTATGGAGTTTTCCGGTACGTCACGTGTGCCATGAAAGCCTCTGTGTGCAACCACAATAGGCTTCTTTTTGGTAGAAGAAGAAACATCTTTGAAATCCGATACAGCATCACATCCAGGAAAGTTGGCGTTGGTGGCGCAAGGGTCAGTATAGTCCTTCACAAATACTTCATTTTCCAGAATGGTCAGTGGTTCCGGGTAACCCGGTATCCTCAGTTCATCAATATCATTGAGGCTCGGCCCTGTCGTCTCTATTTTCACGATTACATCAAAGTGTGTGTCACCCACCTTGTAAAATTTGTCGGTACCACCAAATGCTCCGCCATCGGCAGCGACAACATCGCTATCAAAGAAAATGTCGTGCCTGATTACCGTATTCATTTTCTTTTTCAGGTAGTACAGGTCATTTGACTGTCGGGTGACTTCACCACTGTTTCCGAAGCTACAGAATCCAACATAGCAGTACCAATGGAAGGTACCTGTGCCGATGGTGTAGCCCGAGTTTTCTAAACTTCCGCCAGTATTGGCGGAGGCATTGAAGGAGTAAAATAGTTGACCGGTTTCAATGTCTATTATAGATACTTTGTATTGGCCAGATCCTGATCCGGAGCTTTTGATTCCAATGTCTGAATTTTTCAATTTGAGATATTTGATTTGAGCTACCTCCAGGGTCATTATTGTTTCAATGGAGGTTTGACCAAATGACGAATTGAAAAATGAAAGACATAAAATCGAAGCCAATGCTGATTTTATAATGAATTTCATTGGTAACGCTGTTAAGTGTGGGGATTAATTTTGAGACTCCGTTTTTTCCAGCTTTTCAAGTCTTCGGCTCAGTCTTTCAATTAAAAGTTGCTGATTATCAATCTTGCTTTGCTGAGTGTCAATCTTTTTCTGCTGATCGATGGTGTGAAGTGTGAGCTCCTCAATGGTTTGTACCATGCGCTTAGTCATGTCGCTGATTGTCAGTCCTTTCTCTTCTACAGTGCTGGCAGCAGGCATAGTGGGTAAGTGGCCATTGGTATTGATAAATGACTCTATCTGGTTAAGACTTTTAAGGTCATAGCCTTCTTCGAAGACGTAATCAGGCCAGTCGGCTACGTCAGCTACTGCAAAATCTTTACTAACTACACCTTCTTCTACCCATAAAAGATAATCCTGATAGTTTGAGTCAGCGGTGTTGTCAAAACCGGCCTCAGAGCCACCCTCTTCAGAGATATAAACTCTTCCGTCTACTGACATCACAGTTCCTGAAACCAGGGTAGTTGTTCCTACAGTGAAAGTGTGATGAGCACTTACTTTGCCGGTTGTATACATGGTCATGGCCATGCTTGAAGAAGCCGATGGCTTAAAACGCAGGTCATTGTATCCTTGTATTAAATCAGCCCCGTATATCTTGGCATCGTTTTTTAGAGTGAGATTTCCGGTGTTTCTGTTGATTGTCCACAACAGAGTACCCAGGTCATTATGGTTTGTTGAGGTTGATGAGCGAAGTTCCAGATTCGTCCCGTTATTCATGATGTTAAATGCATTGCTGTTGGTTTGGAGCCTCAGGCGACTGTAATGGTTAGAGTTGTTATTGTTGAGAACATAGGTGTCTGAACTGGTACCGGTGATGGTGCCGCTTGATTGTGCAACAGATACATGAGAGGCAAACAGTACGATAATTAAAACTGACAAGCTTGCTTTGATTCTTGTAAGCATTGATTTTAAAAGAAGATTCATTGTTTTGATTTTAATGGTTAAAAGGTTTTGCCTATGTAGTGGGTAGTCGGTCAGTCAGGCACCTACGTGTTCATGTTACGGAATTGTTTATTTTGTACTTTTTTACCTAACAATTAGGTAATTCCAGTTGATTAATGAGCGGTTAGCCGCAGGAGGAGAGGAGGGTGTGTCTTTAACAGAAAATAATATAGGCTTTACGCTGGGTAGATATTTTTTCGCGTTCTTTCAGGCACCTATGACCAATGCTATCGATGAACTCAAAGTCCTGAACGGGATCAGGAATGGTGATGAGCAGTGCTTCCGGCAACTGTTCAATGTTTATTGGTCAAAATTGTATCTGATCGCTAAAAATGTATTGCTGAATCAGGATGATGCCGAGGATATTGTGCAGGAAGTGTTTCTGGATATCTGGAACAGGCGGGAAAAGCTGGATGTTACCAACATCGGAGGCTACATGTATGTAGCGGTGCGCCATGGCATCGCACGAAAGCTAAAGGGTAGAAAACTTACCGAATTTCACGAGACGCTGTTTGAGAGTATTCAGGACTCGCTCAATGTAGAAACGGACATTGCCTATGACGATTTAGTGGCCTTTGTCAAGGGGCGCATTAGCTTTTTGCCAGACCGTTGCCGGGAGGTGTTTGAGCTGAGTCGTTTTCATCACCTGACCAATCAGGAAATTGCTGAAAAATTGGGTATTTCCAAGAGCACGGTAGAAAACCAGATCAATAAAGCACTCAAATATTTGAAGAATGACCCTGAGCTTTCCGGAGAGTTATTTGTGCTCTATTTTATCTTACTGTTACGCTAAGGTTATTTGTCTTTTTTTTCTACCTGTGGCGTGGGTGTATCTGGCTGTTAAATCCCCTTAACAGTATATGAGCGACTTAAAGGTAATTGTAAAGCGCATTTTCAATCGAATAGCTACTGAAAAAGAGAAGCGGCAATTCGATGGATTTATCCATGCTTTGCAAGGTAAAGAAAGGGAGGTAGATCCCGAACTGGGCCCCCAAATCTGGCGCAGAATTGAGCGGGAAGTATCGGTTACTAAAAGTAGTGGCAGGCGCTTGCTATGGAGAGTGGCCGTATCTGTGGCTGTGGTCCTGAGTCTGGGCTATGGGGTTTATCAACTGAATTTGTCTGATGATGCAGGTATAGAATACATCAGCCGGTCTACTGAAAAAGGACAACGCGCTACCCTGAAACTTCCCGATGGTTCTGTGGTGAGACTCAATGCTGCCTCCACCCTGACTTTCCCAGAAAATTTTGGAGAAGATAACAGGAAACTCAGCCTCACGGGTGAAGCCTACTTTGAAGTGGAGCGCGACACACTGCGGCCCTTTATCATTGAGTCGGGTTTGATACAAACCACAGTACTTGGTACTTCTTTTAATGTGAAGGCAAGAGGGCAGTCATTACAATATGAGGTGTCAGTGACTTCTGGCCGGGTAAGAGTGGAAATTCCGGATAAACCCTTATCTGCCGTGGTACTTACTCCGGGAGAACAGGCCATCGCCAGCCTCAATGATTCCAGCCTGGTCGGCCTACGGGTAAATATCGACCGTTTCACCGCCTGGACGCGAAATACACTCGATCTGGAAGATACACCACTGAGTGAAGTGGTGTCTATGCTGAACGACTGGTATGACGTGACCATCAGCCTGCAAAATGAGGCCATGGGCCAGTGCAAACTTAGCGGTAAGTACAAACTGGATGTTTTGGAAAACCTACTGGACGCGTTAGAATTTGCCCAGGAAATTACTTATGAAAAACAAGGGCGTGGACAATATATACTTAAAGGAGGACCTTGTGAACCTTAGATGCCTATGATTAGATAAAACTCTGATAGTCAAAATAATATGTTGCTATCTATGCCAGGCATCAGGCAGCAACAAAAAAGCCCGGACTTGTTCGCACCAAGCCCAGGCAACTTTTTAAAACCTTAACAACGCATTAAGATTTATGAATCCGAAATTAATAAAACTATTGATGTTCGCATCAAGGCAGTCACTATATCTTATATTCTTCAATGTACTCACCATGCAGCTACTGCTGGCCTCCAATACCAATGGTCAGAGCTGGCATAAGGTGCAGGTTTCTGTAGAAGTAAAAGATGCTCCCGTAAAAGAAATATTCCAGAGCATTGAGCAGCAATCTGACTTTGTATTTCTGTATGGTACTAAAGTGAAAAAGCTGAAAAAAAGATTGTCACTCAAGCTCAAAGAGGTATCTGTAGCCAAGGTACTTGAGGCAGTTTCCAAAGAGACAAAACTTAGTTTTAAACAAATCAATGACAACATCTCTGTGGCTACCGGAAGTATAGGTGAGCTGCCCCAAAAAAAGCAAAAAGACATCATCATCTCAGGTAAGGTCACTGATGCTAAGACAGGAGACCCTCTGGCAGGGGCTTCGGTAGCCATTAAGGAGTTTCCCAGCTATGGTGGTATTACAGCCGTAGATGGTACTTTTCGCTTTTCCGCTCCCGATGAAAGTAAGACCCTGCTGGTTTCTTTTATTTCTTACCAAACCCGACAAATACCCATTGGCAACCAGGCAAGCTTTAATATTACGCTCAGTGCCAGTGTTTCTACTCTGGATGAGGTAATGGTGATTGGTTATGGAACCTCATCCCGCAAAAACCTGACGGGCTCTGTAGGTAAGCTTTCTGAAGAGGTCGTGAATAACCAGCCTAATACGGGTTTTGAGCAGAATATTATCGGGCGAATTCCCGGGGTTAATATTCAGCAAACTACGGGTACACCCGGTGGCAACGTCTCTATTAAAATCAGGGGTACCGGTTCTATTTCCGCAGGCAATGAGCCACTCATCGTGATAGACGGCTTCCCGGTTTCTGACAGTCATAACTCACCGACTGTGCAAGGTTCAAGACCTTCTAACCGTACCCGAAGAGAAAATCCGCAAAACGCATTAAGTACACTTAACCCAAATGATATTCAGTCGGTGGAGGTACTGAAAGATGCTTCTGCGGCCGCCATATATGGATCACGTGGCGCAAATGGGGTGATTTTAATCACCACTAAAAAAGGTCAGGTAGGCAAAGCTCGGTTCGGCTTCAATAGCTATTTCGGAGTACAGCGCATTACAGATACTTATGAACTGATGGATGCCTACACTTTTGCAGAGCAGCATTACCTCTCACGCCTCAATGCAGGTACTACAGCTGGGTTTGTGGATGATTATGTACCTTATCTGAATGATGTACGGGGATTGCCCAGCACCGACTGGCAAGACGCACTCTTCCGCGATGCGCTCATTGAAAGCTATGACCTTTCTGTACGTGGTGGCTCCGAAAACCTTAACTACTATGTCTCTGGTGGATATTTCAACCAGGAAGGTATCATTGTGGGGTCTGGCTTCGAGCGCTTCTCGTTAAGGGCTAACCTGGAGGGAAGGCTTACTGATAAAGTGAGGTTGAGTCTGAATCTCAGTCCATCATTTACGCAAAGTGATCTGGTACCTGCTGAGAACCCCTACTTTGTAGATGGAGTGGTCAACCTGGCGCTATTGGCAGTGCCCACAGACCCTATATACAATGAGGATGGCTCCTTTAACTTTAACCAAAATACAGCAGCCGGCTCAGGCCCCTTTGTCAACCCTATCGCCCTAGCTGTGGGCATAGATGACGAACTGGACCAGTTCAGGTTTTTGGGTAACCTAAAAGTAGATGCAGAGTTGTATGATGGCCTGACGTTCTCTACCTCTTTTGGTTCAGACATCAACAGCTTTAAGCGCCACTACTACCGTCCGTCTTGGATTCCGGTACGTGGCGCTGAAGGGCCTTCTAATCCATCGGCCAGAAATTTTAGCACTAGTGTGACTAACTGGGTCAGTGAGAGCACACTGAATTATGACTTCAGCGTGGGAGACCATGGTTTCAGCACTCTCCTGGGCTTCTCTGCTCAGAAAGAACGAATGGATCGTAATGGCATTTTTGCCAATAACTTTCCTAACGACCTGGTGACCACCATCAATGCCGGTACCGTTACCTCAGGCTTTTCACAAATACAAGAATGGTCGCTGCTCTCGTATTTCACCCGTGTCACCTACGACTACCAAGGTAAATACCTGGTGAACCTCTCCCTGAGAAGGGACGGTTCCTCACGCTTCGGAAACGACACTAAATATGGCTTGTTCCCGGCAGTAAGTGTGGGCTGGAGGCTGTCTGATGAAGATTTCTTTCCGGAAAACGATCTGGTAAATGACCTCAAGTTTAGGTTCAGCATTGGTCAAACCGGTAACTTCTCCATTCCAAACTACGGGGCCATTGCTCTGCTTGGAGAAGCCGATTATGTCTTTAACAATCAACCGGTAAATGGCCTGGCTGCTGTTACTTCACCTAATGCTGACTTATCATGGGAAAAAACAACCATGACCAATTTTGGTCTGGATCTGTCATTCCTCAATAGTCAGTTTAGCCTTACAGCTGACTATTTTATTTCTGATACTGAAGACCTCCTCATTAACCTACCGGTACCGGGCTCATCAGGCTTTGATACTTCTCTCCAAAACATTGGTGAGGTACGTAACCAGGGTTTTGAATTGGGTATTAATGGTGATGTAAACCTTGGACCTGTCAAGTGGAATTTCAACGCCAACATTGCTACAGTAAAAAATGAAGTACTTTCACTGGGACAAAGTAATGAGCCCATAATCAGCGATGGAGGTGTGAATAATACGCACATTACCCAGGTAGGCAACCCCATAGGTTCCTATTATGGTTACCGGGTGTTGGGCGTGTTTCAGAACCAACAGGAAGTTAACAGCCATCCTTCACTGGCCGATGCACAGCCCGGGGATTTTCGCTTTGACGATGTGAATGGTGATGGTATCATAAATGCAGATGATCGGACCATTATTGGTGACTTCTTCCCCGATTATACCTGGGGCTTTTCCAGCCGTTTTGAATACAAAAACTTCGATTTCAGTTTCCTCATTCAAGGTGCACAGAACTTTGAAGTATTTCATCTGGCACAGCGTTACCTGGGGTCATTGCAGACTTTCAGTAACTACCGGGCCGATATTTTCAGAAACTCCTTCTTCTCTGAAGATGACCCTGGAAATGGTCAGGTATATCGGCCGAATGCCAGCCCTACCAATGACAACGATGCCATTTCATCATACCATGTAGAAGACGGCTCATACATTCGTTTCAGAACCATCACGCTGGGCTATACCCTGCTCAAAGGTGATAAACTGGCCAGGTTGCCATTTAACAGCCTGCGCATATACGCCACAGGGCAAAACCTCTTCACCATCACAGATTATCCGGGCTATAACCCTGAGGTGAATATGCGGCCGGAAGACCCCCTGTCGCAGGGAGAAGACTACGGCACATATCCACTGGCAAAATCAGTAGTACTAGGTATCAACCTCAACTTTTAACCAAAACAGTCATGAAAATAATCAAGTATACAATGATCCTGCTGGTTGTTGTACTGGTAGGCGCATGCGATGATTTTATTGACCTGGCCCCTGAGTCTAATGCCAATGTAGACGACTTTTTCCAGAGCCAGGAAGATATAGAGCAGGCTGTGATAGCCGCTTATGCAGCCCTGCAGTCCAGGGGTGAGTACGCTCAAAACTTCCTTTACTTTATGGAGGTGCGCTCTGACAATTCGGTAGTAGAAGACATTACCAAAGCGGCAGGTGAAGAAGGAAATCTGGATCTCTTTAGAGAGTCTACCACTAACTCGTATGTGGAGGCTACCTGGAATGTTTGCTATACCGGTATTCAGCGCTGCAATGTGGTGCTCTCGCGCATCGATGACATAGATATGGATGCGCAATTAAAAGTTGTGCGCAGAGGAGAAGTGCGCTTTATTCGGGCCCTCACTTATTTCAATATGGTTCGCATGTGGGGAGATATACCGCTGGTAACCGAAGAAGTGACCAATGTAACCGATGCCTACAGCCATGTAAGAAATAGTACGGATGAGGTATATGCACAGATCATTGCTGATTTGGAAGCTGCTGCCGCTGCTTTGCCTGACAGCCAGACAGATGTAGGACGTGTGACCCGAGGGGCTGCCCTTACGCTACTCGGTAAGGTGCACCTCACCCGTCAAAACTGGGCTGAGGCTGTCAATGTACTGAACCAGGTACAGGGTTATTCTCTGCTGCCAAATTATGCCGATGTGTTTGATGTGGACAATGAGAACAATGCCGAATCGATTTTCGAAGTACAGTTTGTGGGCGGTAGTGATGGGGAAGGGAGTCTTTTTCTAAGACTACACACCCCACTGAATAACAATAGCCTGCTAGGTGGCATAGGAGCCGGAGGAGTAGGGGATAACCTGCCATCGAGAGATTTGGTAGAGGCATTTACTACCGGAGACCTGAGAAGTGCTGTCACCGTGGATTCACTGGAGGACGGCCGACTCCATACCAATAAATTCAACGGCATACCGGTAGATACCAATGATGAGGACAACAACTTTATGGTGTTGCGCTATGCAGATGTGCTGCTGATGCTGGCAGAGGCGTTGAATGAGCAAGCTTATACTGCTGATGGGCCTGCATTCGGTCACCTGAATCAGATCAGGGAAAGGGCTGGGCTTGCCGCTTTTGTTGCTGCCGATTTACCAGATCAGGAAAGCTTCCGTCAGGCTGTCTGGGAAGAAAGAAGGCTCGAATTGGCGTTTGAATTTCATCGCTGGTTTGATTTGGTCAGAACAAACGCTTACCTGGACGTAATGAACAATTACGAAGAAGACAGGGCACCTTTAGTCGTGCAGACACACCACCGTCTGTTCCCTATACCACAGAGTCAGGTAGATATCAACCCGACCAACATTATCCAAAACCCTGGTTACTAATATCCCAACTGAAGTACTGATGAAAACGATCAAATATCTATATACACTCTTAATCCTGCTGGTGATACTCTGTGGTTGTAAGACCGATGATGATATGCCGGATACAGCTCCGAAAAATCCGGTGACCAATTTAAATGTAAATCCCGGCATTCGCTCAGCCGCCATAAGCTGGGATAAACCTGAGGGCTCCATTATTTCTTATGTGGTAAGCTATACGCCCGATGATGGGGCAATCCTGATACAAGATCCGGATTCTACCAATGTGCCTATCACCGGGCTGCGCGGAGAGATCGCTTACACGTTCAAGGTGTCCTGGCTCAACAACAGAGGGCAGTCGTCTCCGGCTGATTCGGCTACAGTTACTACGCTGCCGGTTCCCAAAACCATTTTTGAAGGTAATCTGGAGCTGGCCAGTCAGTCAGATATTGATCAACTCGACAAACTGTACACTGATATTACCGGCACCCTGATGATAGGAGGTAGTACAGTGAGTGACATTAATGACCTGACTAAATTGGCTGCGTTGCGAGAAATTGCAGGAGCACTCACCATTACCAACAACCCGCTCCTCTCTGATCTGAATCAACTGGCCGACCTGGAGTCGGTGACCGGTGATATCACCATCAGTGGCAATACCACCCTTTTCGACTTTTGTGCCATCAGTGGCTTCTTAGGTAATTATAACGGTAACCTGACCACGGAGGGCAATAGCTTTAATCCATCACAAACCCAAATAGCTGCTGGCAGTTGTACTGCCCCTGATGTAATCTTCCAGGGAGACATGGTCCTGGAAAGCCAGGCCGATTTGGATGCGATCACAGCTGAATATACCAAGATTACCGGCCGCCTTAAGATTGGCAACGATGCTAACGGGGATATTACAGACCTGTCTAAACTGTCGAAAGTGCGCACTGTTGATTTTCTGGAGGTTGATGGGAATGGCATACTCGAAGATCTCTCTGGTCTGGAGTCATTGGACTCAATCATTACAGGTAACTTGACGGTGAGGGACAATCCACAAATACGTTCCCTGAATGGCTTGCAGGGGCTCAGCTATATGCGAAATGACATTGCTATCCTGAACAATGCTTTATTGACTACGCTGGATGGACTCGATAACCTGCTGACGGTAGATGAGGTATTCATTGGAAAAGAGGGCTGGAATGGCCCTGCTGGTGCTGAAAGACCCAACCCGAGGTTGACTGATTATTGTGCCCTTACCAATGTGGTGACTGCCAACATTACCGCACTAAATGGCAACCGTTCTGTCATTACGGCTAACCCTTACAACCCTACATTCGATGAAATATTGGCAGGTACCTGTGCCGGTGACCCGGTTTCTGACCTCGTACTCACTGGAGGTCTGCGGGTCAATACACAAGCTGAGGTAGATGCACTGCCAGAATACACAGAGATTACCGGAGAACTAGTGATAGGCCTTGATGCTGCCACCAACGACATTACAGATCTTTCTAAGTTTTCTAAGCTCACAAAAATAGGAGGTAGACTGCTGATTCAGCGTACGCCTGGCATTACGGATCTGAAGGGCTTTTCTGCACTCACCTCTGTGGGAGCCATTGAAGGCATTAATGTGGGTGAACTGGTGATTCGCGAAAACGCTTCATTGGTGTCGCTTGAGGGGCTGGAAAACCTGACCTTCATCGCAGACGACTTTGGCGTTTTAGATAATCCTGAGCTGATTACACTCAAAGGTGTAGAAAACCTTGCTGATGTACGGAATCGCATATTTATTGGCTACCAGGGCTGGCAGGGGCTGGGTGGTACGGTAAAACCCAATCCAAAACTGACCGATTATTGCGCTATCAGGCAGGTGATCACCAGTATTGGTGTGTCTGTATTAGAAGGCCGGGAATGCACAATCAATAATGGTGACTTTTTCAGCCCCGACTTTCAGGATGTACTTGAAGGCCGTTGTACAGAAGATGGTTCAAGGGTGTTTGATGGTGGTATCAGGGTAAATACGCAGGCGGAAGTAGATGCACTGGAATCATATACCGAGATAACCGGAGAACTGGTGATTGGCCTTGATGCCTCTGTCAATGACATTACTGACTTATCTAAGTTTTCTGAGCTTACCAGAATAGGCGGCAGAGTACTGATTCAAAGGAACCCACTACTAACCAGTCTTTCTGGTCTTGATAAGCTTGAGTCTATTGGAGCCATAGGTGGTATCAATGTTGGCGAATTGGTGATTCGGGAAAACCAATTGCTTACTTCGCTGGAAGGCCTTGAGAGCCTCACCTTTATTGCTGATGACTTTGGTGTATTAGACAATGCCGAGCTGGCTACGCTGAAGGGAGTGGAGAACCTTGAAAACGTACAGAACCGGATATTTATTGGTTACCAGGGCTGGCAGGGACTTGGTGGTACGGTGAAGCCCAACCCAAAACTGACAAACTATTGTGCACTCACCAAAGTAATAGAGACGGTGACCGTGGCAACACTGGAGAGCAGGGAGGCCACTATTAATAATGGAGATGCCTTTGGCCCATCATATCAGCAGATACTCGATGGCTACTGTGAAGAAGGGATTCTGAATGGTGGTCTTCGGGTAAACACGCAAGCCGAGGTAGATGCCGTACCTGATGGCCTGGTAGAGATCACAGGTGAATTAGTGGTGGGGCTTGACGCTTCTGCTAATGACATAACTGACCTCTCAAAATTTGAGAATGTGACCAAGGTAGGTGGCCGTTTGTTGATTCAGAGAACTCCTAATATCACTGACCTGAAGGGCTTTTCCAGTCTGACTTCTGTGGGTGCTATTGGTGGTATCAATGTAGGGGAGTTAGTCATCAGAGAAATGGCTACTCTAACATCGCTCGAAGGACTTGAAAATCTTACATATATAGCCGATGACTTTGGCATACTGGACAATCCCGAGCTGACCACACTGAAAGGAGTGGAAAATTTGGAACAAGTCGATAACCGCATATTTATCGGTTACCAGGGGTGGCAAGGCCTAGAGGGTACTGTGAAACCTAATCAAAAGCTAACAGACTATTGTGCACTGGATAAAGTCATCCGTAATGTGACAGTGGCAGTGCTGGAAGGCCGGGAGTGTGCCATCAACAACGGTACATTTTTCAGCCCTTCTTTCCAGCAGGTATTGGATGGTAACTGTAGACAATAGATGCATTCGATGTTTCTTAATATGACCCTCCTAAACCTGGCCATTTGGGTACTTACATCTTGTGGTACCACTGGTGCTGATCCTCAACCGGGTACTATGACGGACCCGGTTGAGCCCACAGACTATCACCAGTTTGTATTGGACAAACTGGCTGACCCTCCTGATGGTAGCTATGTGATGATCATGGCTCACCGGGGAGATTGGAAGAATGCTCCGGAAAATAGTTTGAAGGGTATTGAAAACTGTATTGCCCTCATGCTTGATATGACTGAAGTGGACGTGAGACGAACAAGAGACGGGGTTTTAATACTGATGCATGATGAAACCCTCGATCGAACTACTGAAGGTGCCGGATTAGTAAGTGCTACCGATTGGTCTGTGATTAAAAACCTGAGATTACGCAATGCAGATGGCTCTCTTTCATCTGAGACCGTACCCTCACTGGAAGAGGCTTTGGCGGTAGCCAAAAACAAGATGGTGCTCTTCTTGGATAAGGCTTATACCTTGCACAATGAGATCCATGACCTTGTGGCTCGGCACGGAATGCTTAAACAGGTAATTGTTGAAGGCATAGCCGACTGGCAAAGATACCAGTCTGATTACCCTGATGTTTGGCAAGACCTGAACTTTGCAGCCAGAATAGGAGCGGGGCAGAGTATGGCTTATATAGAAAGTCATATATCAAACCCTGATGGACGCTTTCTTTTTCCCAGTTGTAATCTACTGCTTACCCAGGACGCTAAATATGAGCGTGTGAAGCACTCTGGCCACTGGTTACTTTTTGCTCCGCTCAATTTCACGAATTGCTCAGAAGATTTTGAGCAAAACTGGACTTGGGCCATCAATCAAGGTATTGATGTGATCATTACTGACAAGCCGCGTGAGCTATTGACCCATCTTAAATCTCAGGGAAAGCACCAATGAAGCAATCACTTGTCTTCTTAGCAATAGTTATGCTGGCGGGCTGTGCCCAGCAGTCATTTGTTCAACTCACCAATGCTCATGCACATAATGACTACGAGCATGAAAGACCTTTGTTGGAAGCTATAGAAAACGGGTTTACCTCTATAGAAGCGGATGTTCATTTGATTGAAGGGAAACTCTATGTGGTTCACGATGCTCCTGAAAGTACTGAAGGACTTCAGACATTGGAAACACTTTATTTAGAACCATTGCGGCAGCGAATCCGAAAGAACAAAGGCAAGGTTTATAAAAATCAGCAGGGACTGCTTTATCTAATGATTGATGTGAAGACTCCTGCTACTACTTCTTACCCTGTTTTGAGAAATGTTCTGAGTGCGTATCAGGATATACTTAGAGTGGTGAAGGAAGGGCAGGAGCAAGAAAGGCCTGTAAAAGCCATTATCTCCGGTTTTCATGGGAGGCCTTTTGATGAACTGCTGGCGGATTCGGTACAATATGCCGGTTTGGATGGTCGACCGGATGAGTTGGATCTGAATATTCCTAAGGTGCTCATGCCAGTGATCAGCCAGAACTATAATCAGTACCTGAGTTGGAAAGGGGGAGGTCAGCCAAACCGACAGGAGGTTTTTAAGCTTAAGCAAATGATTGACCAAGCTCATGCTCAGGGTAAAAAGGTCAGGTTATGGGCAGCTCCGGATACACCGGAGGTATGGGGATTTCTTCTCAACCTGGGTATAGACCTTATCAATACAGATAAACTTGTTGAGCTACGCACATTCCTTCAGGAACGCTCAGGTAATTAGTGTTAAGGAATCTATTGTTCAGCAACCATAATGCCTGCCTGATAGCGACTGATACTCTTTAATATAGATTAGGTTAGTTTGGAAGCCATCCGGATTCGCTATAGATTTAGAGAGCCGGGTGGTTTTTCTTCTTTAAGGCCCGATTTTTTTAAGTGATTTATGGAGGCATTGCTAAGCTATATCAGGTATTATGTTACACTCAGTCCGGAAGAGGAGCAGGCCGTGCGGGATACCTATAAGATGAAGACTTACCCCAAGGGACATATTCTGATACATGAAGGTCAGGTCTGTCAACACATGTTTTTTATCTCAAAAGGTGTCTGCAGAACATACCATGATCATAGCAAAAAGGAGGTAACCACCTGGATTTATCCGGAAATGAATTTTGTGACTTCCTGGTCAAGTTTTATTCAGCAAACGCCAGGTTTTGAATCTTTGCAGGTGCTGGAAGACGATACAGAGCTGGCGTTTATCACCAAAGAAAGTCTGCAGCAACTTTACGACCGTTTCAGGTCCATAGAACGCTTTGGCAGGCACCTGGCAGAAGAGCAACTGGCTCAGATAGATGACTATGCAAGAGGGTATTCTCTGCTTTCAGCCAGAGAAAAGTACGATGCGCTGCTTCAGTTTTTTCCCGGGGTAACCCAGAGGGTGAACCTGGGATACATTGCCTCCATGCTCGGTATTACTCAGGAGACCCTGAGCCGTATCAGGCGAAGACAGAATCAGTGATCAGGTTTTGGAGTCCAACCCGGAGGTTTGATCAGGTAGTTCAGTTTGTTTTTCAGGCCCTTTGTATCTCTCATTTGGGTGTAAAGTCGGGTGAAGCCATGAAAGAAGACTTTTATGGGGTTGATGCTGTTCAGTGGCTCGGTGATACCATAAACCACCTTTTCTTTTTCCTCTGCAAACGTACCAAGCATCCGGTCCCAGATAATCAGAATACCCGCATAATTCTTATCGAGATACTGAGGGTTTGAAGCATGATGTACCCTGTGATGGGAAGGCGTATTGAAAATGTACTCAATAGGTCCCGGCAGTTTTTTGATTACTTCTGTGTGCAGTATGGCCTGAAAAGTCTGAACAAAAAGCTCGATAAACAAGAGCATCCACGGGTTAAAGCCCAGCATGACAATGGGGAGCGAAAAAAAGATAGGAAATACGGCATCCAGCGGACCAAACCTGTAAGCTACCGACATATTAAAGTGAGGTGAGCTATGGTGTACCGTATGGGTTGCCCAGCCAATGCCAATGCGGTGCATCACTCTGTGGTCCCAGTAATAGGCGAAATCAGCCAGCAGAATACAGCATACCACGGTAACAATATTCAATGGGAGGTGAGGAAGACTCATATACTCATAGACATAGAAATACAGCTTATAAATGAGTATGGCTCCCAGTAAGTACTCAATCGTCACAAAGGCAAAAACAGTCACTACATTGGCGACAGAATCACCAAGAATGTTCCAGTTCAGTCTTTTCATGACAGCATACCGGATTAACTCCAGTATGAAAAAGGGGATGATGACATAAAAAACACTGCCGTTGTTTACCAGGTCGAAAATGTACTGCAGCTCTTCCAGCTCAAAAGTCTCGGTTAAAAATTCCATGGTGATCAGATTTGTATTCAGTTATTGCAGGCGCTTCCAGGTTTCACGGATGGTGTAGCCCTCGTAATGGTAGCTTAAATGTATGTCGCCTTTTTCGTCCATCTGCAGACTGCTCTGCACGGTATATGTTTGTCCCTCATAACTGATTTCGTATTCAGCTTTGGCCAAATACTCGTCAATCTTCAGCGCTTTCATAAGCAGGGTATTGTCATCGTATCGATTGCCGGAAGCATCTATCTGTACCACCGAATAGCATTGAAGCCCACCGTTTTCTTCTCTCACCTCATAAACAGATTTCTCTTTAATTCCTTCAAAAGTGACCTCATAGCGTCCCTTCCAGTAGTAGGCCCAGTCTTCTTCATCAGGGGGCTCAGCCGTTTTCTCTTCTGTTGGTTTGGGTGACTCAGTTCCGGGCGATTCCGTGTCCCGGATGCTGCTGTCGGGTGTAGCCTCATTCTCTGATCCTGCATAAATGGCCAGGGCATGAGGAATACCGGCAACAATGAAGACGATCAGCAGGGACCGAAAGAACAATACAGCGTTATTCATACAAGAAAGTTTTTTACAAAGATCAGGTACAGGAAACTAAGAAATTTTGACCTGGGTCAAAATCGGGAGAAGAATGTATGAAGTATGAGGGGAGGCTGCCGGGAGAACGATCAGGAATCAGAAGCCTCACTACGGTGTTTCCGCATGCGTGCCATCACCTTATAGATGGCAAAACCGGCAATAATGGTCCAGACCAGATTTACTACAACGGTAGGCATATCCAGCAGGTGAATGGCATTGATAGTGAGAAAAATCCCACCCAAAGCATTCAGTACATGATAGAGTGGTTTTTCAGAAGATATGAACCCGGCAACCAGTAGCAGGTAAGCTGCTATAAAGGACAAAGCTCCGGTCCAGCCGATCAGTTCATAAATACTCATGATTTATTCTTTCACGGGTATTGCAATGAACTCATCGAGTTTGAGGAGTCTGAGTGCTGTTTGTCGATAGACGGCTACGCGGTGAGAATACGCTTCTTTATCATCTACCATTCCCAGATAGTAATAGGCACCATCAACCAGGGCAAAAATGATCTCACTCATTTCAGATGTATTGTCTACTGAGATTACTCCATGTGCTACTGCTTCGTCCAGGGTCTTTTGAAGTTTCTCATGAAGCAGGTCGTGCAGTTCCTTAAAGCGCAACTTGAATTGCTTGTTCTGATAAATCTGGGCGTAGCAACTGTAAAAGACCCCATCACTAAAAAGTCTGTTCCACTTACGGGAAAACAGATTTCCAATTGTTTCTACCAGTTTCTCTTTCGTATCAACTGTGCTTTTGACATGATAGATAGTGAGGTACCGCTCCAGGATATAATCTACCAGCGAGAGTAGCAGGCCTTCGCGCGATTTGAAATAATGAATGATAAGGCTGGGGTTGACTCCTGCTCTTTCAGCCACTATGGCAATGGAAGTGTTCTCGAGTCCCTTCTTATTTGCCTCGCTGTAGAAGGCCTTGATAATCTCCTGTTTTCTCCGTTCGCCAATGCTCTTCATTGCCCTGATTTTATGAGGTTGGCAAGATAAATCAAAGTTGAGATAAACTCAAAAAGGGTCTTTTACACAATCGTCATAATACCATAATATATCCATGTCATGGAGGCTTGATATTGAGGTTGTGTTTTCGATCAAATCTGCCATTTTAAGATGCATTGGCTTGTTTTGGCTTTTGTAAAGTCTGTATGACTTGTTAAGAAAAAGGCAAATATTCCGGTGCTCATCTTAATAAATAATTAATTGAACGTTCATTCAATTTTTCATTTGAGCTGATCAATTTTGAGCATCGATTTATAACCTAAAAAACTATGGTCAAACCAAACCTAAATCTATCTGTATCAAGCACTGTTGTCAGGGTCTGCTTCGCCTTGTTTGTCAGTGTACTTTTTTGCGGGGGCTTTCAGCTTCAGGCCCGGCAGGCTATGACTCCCCTGACGGGAACTGTTATAGATGAAGAGGCCCGCGAGGCTGTGCCCGGTGCTACGGTGCGCATAAAGGGAACTTCTGAAGGAGCAATCACTACGGCTGACGGGAAATTCAGCATCCCGACAGCACAGGAATCCGGTATACTGTTGGTCTCATTCATCGGCTATGAAACGATTGAAGTAGCCTTTGATGCCAACCAAAGAAATTTCAACCTGACACTCAAAGTCAGTGCGCTGGACCTGCAGGAGGTAGTCGTAACCGCCTTAGGTATCAGGCGTGAGGAAAAAGCCCTGGGATATGCAGCGCAGAATGTAAACGCTGAGCAGTTAAGCCAGGTGCGCTCTAAAGACGCTTTTAGTGCCCTGAAGGGTAAAGTGGCCGGTTTACAAATCAATTCAGCCAGTAACGGACTGGCCAGTAGCTCCCGCATTGTGGTAAGAGGAGAGAACTCGCTCAATATTAATGACAATTCTCCGCTGATCGTGATTGACGGAACTCCGGTAAATAACGATATCTATGGTGTGGGCGGAGGAAGTACCGATCAGGTAAACCTGCCGACTGATTATGGTAATGCGGCATCAGATATCAATCCGGATGACATAGAATCCATCAATGTATTGAAAGGAGCGGCTGCTTCGGCACTTTACGGGTCTAGAGGTGGTAACGGTGTGATTCTGATTACAACCAAATCCGGTAAGGACCAGGAAGGCATGGGTGTTCAGTTTTCTTCGAGCACCAGCTGGAGCAGTGCCCTGGTATTGCCTGAATTACAAACTGTATACGGAGGTGGCTGGGGTCAGACCTATTTTGCCGACTTCGGTACCAATTTTGGCCCCAGGCTCAATACCGGTCTGACTATTGCCCAGGACGGGAGTCCCGGCTTTGGCAATGGAGAAGAGCTGCCGTTTGATCAGCGTTTCGATTTCAACGATTTTTTCGAAACAGGCCTGGCTACCAACAATCAGATCTCCCTTTCAGGTGCTGCAGACAGGATCAACTATCGCCTGTCTTATGGTAATTCTTACAACGAGGGAATTGTGCCCAATACTGACCTTACTCGAAACACCGTGAACGTAAGTACTTCTTACGACCTCAGTGAGAAACTGAAAATCAGCCTCAATGGCTCTTACATCAGCAGTAATAGCGACAATCTGCCGGTAGCCGGTTACGGCAACCAGGGTATTATGTACACGCTGCTTTGGAACTACAACAATGTTGATCTGGACTGGCTGAAGGATTACTGGATTGAGGAGAATGTACAGCAACGACAGCTCTTCTCCTGGGGAGACAATCCCTTCCTCATTACCAATGAGAATCTGAACGGCTTTGATAAAAACAGAATATTCGGGAATATCGCGGCCAACTACCAGATCACCGATGAACTCTCCGCTATGGTAAGAGTGGGAGTAGATAATTTTGACGACCTCAGGACATCAAGAAGGCCATGGAGCTCTGTGAGATTTCCTAACGGCATGTACCGCGAGCAGAACATCTCTTTCAATGAGAGAAACATAGATTTCCTGGTGAGTTATAACAAGACTTTCGAGAATTTTTCAACGGTGGTTTCTGTAGGGGGTAACCGTATGGATCAGACGGTGAACGAGAGCTTTATTGAAGGTCGCGGACTGGCTATTCCAGGCATTTATACCCTGGGTAATATCAATGTGGTACCAACCCTGTCAAGATACAATGGTGTGAAAAGGGTGAACAGCTTGTACGCCTTTGCCAACATTGGTTATCAGGGTTACCTGTACCTGGACCTTACCGCCAGAAACGACTGGTCTTCAACCTTGCCTTCGGCTAACAATTCCTATTTCTATCCCTCTGCCTCACTCAGCTTTATTCTGTCTGAAGTGGCAAACCTGGGACCACAGGTAGACTACCTGAAGATCAGAGCCAATATAGCCCAGGTAGGTAATGATACCGATCCTTACCAGCTCCAGAAGACCTTTGCCTTCGGTACACTGCCCAATAGTGTGACCAATAACGGGGAGTTGCCTAATGCCAATCTGAAACCGGTAACTACCACCTCTATCGAATTCGGTATTCAGGGTCGCTTTTTTGACGGACGTTTGACTGCTGATATCGGTGCTTACCGAAGCCTGAGCAGGGATCAGATCATTTCTGCCAACATATCTCAGGCTTCCGGTTTCAACTCTATCGTGGTCAATGCAGGTGAAATTGAAACTAAGGGAATTGAGCTTTCATTGAATGGTTCCCCCATAAGAACGGCCAATTTTGACTGGAACGTGGGAATGAATTTCACACGGGTACGAAGCAAGGTGAACGAGCTTTACAACGACCTGGAAACATTTATCATCGCCAATGGTCCGGCCGGTGCTACCGTGGAGGCAAGGCCAGGTGGTCTGTTGGGAGATGTGTATGGAAATGTATTCCTGAGATCTCCGGAAGGTGAGATTGTATTCAACGATAACGGTCTGCCGGCTCTTGATCCTGAGAGGCAGAAAATTGGTAATTACAATCCTGACTGGTTGATGGGACTGAATACTACATTCAGCTACAAAAACTTCAGCCTCTACGCACTCTTTAATATCAGGGAAGGCGGTTATATCTACTCATACACCAATGCCATAGGGGCAGAGAGCGGATTGCTTTCTCACTCTGTGGAAGGTCACGAAGAGGGAATCGTAGGAGATGGTGTGATGAGAGATGGTAACGGGGGATTTGTACCTAATACCAATCGTGCTTCAGCTGAAGCCTGGTATTACGGAGGTTTTTATGCCCGTAATAATGTAGAAGCCAATGGTTTTGACGCCTCATTTATCAAGTTGAAGGAAGTGAGCCTTTCTTACAGAGTGCCAGAGGAAGTGGTTTCGAGGCTGGGGCTTCAGAGCCTGAGCATCTCGCTTACCGGTAACAATGTGGCTCTGTGGACAGATGTACCGAACATCGACCCCGAAGCACAGGCACTCAACGGAGGTACACTGGTACCCGGCTTCGAGGTAACACAACTGCCATCTACCAGGTCATGGGGTTACAGACTCAACATCGGATTTTAATCAACCTTTTTAGCATTAAGGAAATGAAAAAAATAGCATACTTATTTATCGCACTTTTCGCATTGGCCTGTACCGATGATTTCGAAGAGATCAATACCAACAATGATCAGCCCGAATCAGTCAGTGGTGCACTTTTGCTCCCTACCGTGATCTTCGGTTATGCCGATCTGATGGTCAACCAGAACTATGCCTTTGGAAACACCATTGGTCAGTACAGTGCAAACTATGAGTTTAACGGACTTGATATTTTCAACTGGAACAGTGACGGACGTTTCTGGGGAATCTACTCGATTCTACAGGATGTGAAGGACATTGAGTTATTTGGTCAGCGCACGGCTAACCCCAATTATGAAGCCGTGGCCATCATCCTGGAATCTTTCGGGGTTTCGATCCTGACAGACGCTTATGGAGATGTTCCCTATAGTGAGGCTACACAGGCCACAGAGGGTGTTTTTGCACCGGTGTACGACAGCCAGGAGTCAATTTATCAGGGCTTGCTCAGCGAATTGGAAAGAGCCAATGGGTTGATCGATGCTTCCGCAGCCATTGATGGTGATATCCTTTATGGAGGTGACATGATGAAGTGGAAGAAATTTGCCAACTCACTTCGAATGAGATTACTGCTCAGAAGCTCTGGTGCCCGGAATAATGCCGCAGCCATGCAGGCTATTGTGAGCAATCCTGCACAGTTTCCCGTGTTTGAATCCAATGCAGACAATGCCGATTACAAATACAGTGGTGCTTTGCCTGATCTTTCGCCTTATTCGGCCGGAAGGGGCAGGGCCTATGATTATTATCTGGGTATTCCCACCACACACCTGATCAATACACTTTCTGATAACAATGACCCGAGGCTCCAGGCCTGGTTTGATCCCATTGCAGGAACAGCCGACTATCTGGGTACTGCTCCGGGTCAGAGTCTGGGAGATGTAGGGCGTCCTGGTGATTTCTCGACCAAGGCTGCCGGTTTCTTCGATGTCTCAAGCAAGATCAGTGGTATTTTTATGACCTACAGCGAGTTGAACTTTATCATGGCTGAGGCGGCCGAAGCAGGTATGATCACAGGCGATGCGGCTGCCTACTATGATCAGGCAGTAAATGCTTCATTTGATCAATGGGGAGTCACTATACCAGCAGATTATCTGACTTCAACGGCTCCTTACAATGCGGCAACAGAAGTACTGGCGGTTCAAAAATGGTTATCTCTCTATCACAACTCTGTGCAGGGGTGGTTTAACTGGAAGCGTACAGGATTACCATCCTTCATTCAGGCAGGACCTGGCACAGTAAACGGAGGTGATTTTCCGGTAAGATTGATGTATCCGGCTCTTGAGCAATCAGTAAATGCTCAGAATTATACGGCAGCTGCTGCCGGTATTGGCGGAGATAATATCAACTCCAGAGTCTGGTGGGATAAATAATCAGGAATACGAAAGAGGCTATTTCAAAGTGTACTGTCAGTGCGAACGATGTCAGGTAATCTTGTTATCATGAACTATCAAAGAACGGGATTGAGCTGTTTTGTTTGTAAAGACTTTTTAAGTGGCTTTTGAGATAGCCTCTTTAAAACAATAGATATTATAATGTCGATTTTCAGAATTGTTGTTGGTCTCTTATCCATACTCTGCTGTTTTCAGTTGAAGGCTCAGAATAATACTAAAAGGGCTGTTTTTATTATACTGGATGGCATTCCTGCCGATGTGTTGGAAAAGGTGGAAACTCCTTTTCTGGATCAGATTGCTGCCAGAGGAGGGTATACCAGGTCTTATCAGGGAGGGAAAAGAGGAACGTATAATGAAACCCCTACGATTTCAGCTCCCGGTTATATGAACCTGATTACCGGTACCTGGGCCAACAAGCATAATGTTATCAACAACTATAACCAGTCGCCCAACTACCACTACCATAATATTTTCAGGATTGCCAAAACCGCAAAGCCAGAACTGCATACAGCTCTTTTTTCCTCCTGGCTCGATAATCGTACTGTCCTGATAGGCGAAGGTTCACCCAAAGGGGGAGGCAGGGTGATAGATTATGCTTTTGACGGACTGGAAAAAGACCTGGAGACTTACCCTAAAACTCCCACACGTTTTGAGAAGATAGACAATCGGGTTGCGAAAGAAGCTGCTGATTACATTACCTCTGATGCTCCTGATCTTTCCTGGGTATACCTGGAGTATACGGATGATGTGGGGCATGCCAGGGGAGATAGTGAGGCTTTCTATGAGAGCGTCAGGCTGGCTGATAAACAGGTAGGGCAGATCTGGCAGGCCATAGAGAAAAGGCAGAAACAAGGTGAGGAATGGATGCTGGTGGTGACTACTGATCATGGGCGTGATGCCCGGAATGGACGTTCTCACGGAAGGCAAAGCAACCGGGAGCGTACTACCTGGATTGTGACCAATCGGGCAGATGTGAATACCAGGTTTACAGAAGATGAGCCCGCTGTAGTGGATATTCTGCCATCCGTATTGAAGTTTATCGGAGTTGAAATTCCTCAGTCTGTTGCGCGCGAACTGGATGGCGTTTCTTTTATCGGAGATATACATGCCACCGATCTCAAGGCCACCCTATCAGGAGATAAGCTGATCCTGAACTGGAAGGCAATGAAACCTTCCGGAAAGGCCAGGATTTGGCTGAGTTTTACAAACAACTATCGGGAGGGCAGAGAGGATTTCTATGACCAACTGGGTAAGCGGATTGACTTAAATGATGAAGAAGCAACCATTTCTTTGACTCATGCCCAAAACGCAGCCTGGACCCAAACGAAGTATCTGAAAATCATTTTCGAAACACCCACCAATACATTGAATTATTGGGTGGTTGATCACTAAACAGAGCATATGCCGCTGTATAGCATAGATTAGGTTCGTACCGACTGTTTCACAGTCATTTCAGAGGCTGCCTTATGTCATAGTAGGGTAGCTTTTTATTTCATGAGGCCAGAGAAAACTATGGAGTTTCAGTCTGACAGATCTTCTTCATCGCTGTTATCAGCTGGTTCCTTTCTTTCAAAGGATAGGGGAGGTCGGAGAAATCACCCCGAAGATGATTGATAATAAGAGCTGCCAGGTCTGCATACCGGTAGGAGGCGCTGCTATCGGGTTCGTCCAGGAAATTAAATGGCAGAGGCCGTTCGTCTGATAAGAGGGTGGACCAGAGCTTGAGACTCTGGTCACCGAAGATCAGTACACGCTTACCTAAAGACTCCAGAGCCGTCTTTCCTCCATAAAAAGCCCAGTCACTTACCTGGGTTGAGAAGTTGTTCAGAAATGCCTTGAAGTACAGCTTCGCCATTTCCTCACCCCCGGCTCTCATGATAAAATCTGAGTGTTGATGTAAGAGTATTTCTGCTGCCAGAAAGCGACATAAATCTTCGGCTTCTTTATCATAGACCAGCTCTTCGAGGATAATTGCAGCATTCGGGAGGTCCCATATGGCCAGGACATGTTCCTCCCTGTCGGGGTACCGGAACAGATAATTATATCCTTTTTCACAAAGAGATCTGCAGTCGATCATGCTGTCATTTTAACGGGTGCCTCTCACTTCCTGTGTGAGAATAGCAGGATCAAGATAACCGATTTTTCCGGTGTGAGGGCCCTGTACCACTTCTACTTCAACCATGTTGATACGGGGGTCCCCTGCCTGGAAGGGACCATAGGTTAATCCAACCTTGCGGACGCGAGTGCCATCTCGAAGATGCGTCTGAGTGGCTCCGGTTATACCCTGGTTCAGCATGCCACCGGCTACGCTGGTAATGGTAAAGACATCTACAATGGGCAGGTCTACGGTAGGTCGTCCTACATCGATCTGTCTGGTTTGAGACACCGGTACCAAGACGGTCTGAGTGGCGCTGTTGATTGTAGCAGATGCTATGTAATAGTTGGTGCTTCCTGAGCTTACCTGGGCGAGTATGTTAAGTGTTGTATTGGCAGGTACATTCACTGTAACGCCTTGAACGGGAGTCGCTCTTCCTCCTGATATTCTCAGAGTTTGTGCATTGGCTATCACCTGGGAGGTTGCTGTGCCTATATTCTCGGTGGCATTGTTCCAAATCACTGCGGCAGTCATGAAATTATTGCTGGGTACTCCTTCAGAAATAACCCTGAGCGGCAGCCTGGTGAATGTACCGGTAGCATTTCTCCTCCAGCCCCATTCTACAGAACCGTAATATTGTCCCTTTTGGACACCATTTAATGCGATAGCTGCTGTTTCAAAGACCTGTTCTGAACTATTACCGGAACCAGGAAGCATGGGGGCATCGAAAAGTTCGGCATCAACAGGGCCTACTACTTGTCCACCACTGGTGTATCTGTGTCCGTTTTTACCGAAGCCTTGCATATCAACACCTGTTACACCGGTTCTGCTTTCCCGAAGCGCTTTTTGGGCTGCATTCATTTGAGTAATGGGTTTGGTATCATACCCATCAAGGTCCTGTTGACTGGCACCTGCTCTGGGGTTAGCCTCGCTGGCGTATACGGGGTTAGGAAATCCTCCCAGGTGATCAATGAAGTGTCCGACTCCTGCTCCGCTGGTGGCGGATCGTCTTCCATAAATTCCACTATTGATGAGACTTCCGTTGTGAGTACCAGTTGCTATCTGGGTCAGTCCGATAGAAGTTGAATCAACCTTGCTATTAGGTGTGAATTTTAAGTGCATTTGTACCCCAACCTCATGTCCGGAAGAGATGGTTGTTATATCATTATATTTAATCGTGTCGAAATCGCCATAGGCAGTGGGTACCATCTGGATCATTTTGGGGGCCTTACCATTAGGCTTCCTTTGCAGGCTTTCGCTCTGACTTCCCGCCCTTGACTGACTTGAACTCACCGCTCCCTGCTGTATGGTATGGGTAAGCTCGTGAGCCAGGAGGTGTTGTCCTCTTTTTGAGCCCGGATTATACTCTGACTGGTTGAAATAGATATCAGAGCCATAGGTAAAGGCTCGGGCACCGATATCACGGCTCATCTGAATGGCCGAGGGGCCGGTATGGATTCGTACATTGCTGAAATTGGCATTAAAGCCGCTTTCCATCTTCGTCCTGATATCTGTTTGAAGTGCTGAGCCTTGCCCTTTTGAGCTGGAAAGACGTGCATGTAGGTTCTGAGGGGCTGAAGAAGATATCGCAGCATCAGCTTTGGTCATTACCTGTTCTTCCTCATTGTCCATTTTTTGGATACCGGGGGCCACTGTACCCGAGGCTGGTTGGGAGCTGGACTTTTTTGAGTTAAGTCCGCTCATAACATAGTCAGCCATGGAATCGGCTTCCCTTTCAAAGGAATCGCCCGGGCTTCCTATTTTGAGTTTGGTTTGGATAAATGGAGCAGCGGCCGGTCGCCCTTTTTTCTCTGGACTATGACTTGTTTTTGATGAAGGTTGAGTGGACTGATTCCGAAGTTCTTTAGATGCCAGCATATCACAATTGTTTTAAACTTAATGGTTTAACCAGGTGTGATATTAGACGGGAGAGGGAGGTCTGTTAAGGATGGAAGCTCAATTTAATAAGAAAATTCAAATTAAAAATATGGTTAAAGTATTTTTTTATTAACCAGGGTCAATCCTGCATCCACTTTCCCCTGAAATACCAGAAGTCCGTAAGGGGTTTATTAGTCCGGTCCCAGCCTCCGTAAAGTATGAGCTGTTCGGTAACATTGTCATAGAAGAGGGCCGGTTTACCAGCCCTGGCCGGACCGTTTTGACTAATCAGTCGCCAGGCCCCTTTTACCATTTGCCAGGTATCTCCCAGGTAGCCTTCCCTGTATCCCCCGAAGAGCAGTGTAGAGCGGGTAACCGGATCAAAAGCCATGGCGTGATGATCTCTTCCCACAGGGCCCTCAGCCCTCATTTTACGCCAGGTTTTACCTTTAAACTCCCAGGTGTCAGACAGCACGGTTTTCTGGCCATCCAGGCGGGAAAAACCTCCAAAGAGCACGATGCTCTTCCTTTTCAGATCATAGGACATGGCATGTTGCAACCTGCCTGGAATTTCAGTTTCCAGTGCTTCCCATCCTCTGCCGTTGAAAAGCCAGGTATCGGAGAGACTGTTACGGTCGGCATCCGAACCTCCGAAGAGCACCGACCTTCTCCTGCTTTGATCATATACCAACCGATGCGACTGTCTTACCGGGGGAGCCTTTGTTTTGACCTGCTTCCATTCCTTACCATCGAAGGTCCAGGTATCATTCAGCAATCCGTTTTCACCCCGGCCTCCGAAGAGCACGACTTTTTTTCTCAGTGTATCATAGCTCATGGCATGTCCACTACGGGCGGGTGGGGCCTGTTCGGTTTCCAGCTGGCGCCAGCTTCCGTTCCAAAGCCAGGTGTCATTCATTCTTTTGCCGTTTGACAGTCCCCCGAAGAGCAAAGCACCTCCTAAATGATCTGCATAGACCATGACGGGTTGATTTCTCGGACTGGGTTCGGGTGGTTGGGCCTGTACCACAGCACACAATAACATCACTCCCATGTAAAACAGGGTATGGGAAATGGTTTTCATACTTGTTAAGGTCAACGGTTTTACGACACCATCGTTATATTCAACCGTTTTTGTAGATTTTAACGAATCGACTCAGCAGTCAATAATAAGCAAAAATCTCACCAATTATTGCCTTCCAAATGATGTTTTGAGCTGGTTTCTACTTTGCTGGTCTGTCCTGAAGCAGCCTGGCTAGTAGCTCCTTGACAATCTTGGCGGCTACCATGGCGGTGACGCCATTGACATCCCGGTCCGGATTGTATTCCACTACATCACAACCCACTATGTCCAGGTTCAGTTTTTGGATCATGGTCAGTACTTCGCGCGTGGAAAAACCTCCGGGCTCGTGATGCGATACTCCGGGGGCAAAAGCCGGATCGAGCGCATCCATATCAAAAGAGAGATAGGTGGGACCTTCCAGATGAAATTCCAGATCAGCTGTCCAGTCTTTCATCTGAATAACCTTTACACCAAAACGTTCTCCCTGTTCTTTTTGGTGTTGAGTCATGGTACGTATGCCAACCTGGGTCAGGCTTCCGGCAAGGCCGTTTTCCATGATTCTGGCAAAGGGAGAGGCATGTGAGTGCCGGTTGCCATCCAGTTCATCATACAGGTCGCCATGCGCATCAAACTGAATGATGTTCAGCTTAGGGTATTTTCGGCTCATGGCCCGGATGATCGGGTAGGCAATGGAATGATCACCTCCGAGGGTAAAAGGAATGGCACCTGCCCCGAGAATTTCTCCGACAGGTGTGCTAATGTCCAGATAACCGTCAAAAGGAACGTTTCCGCACCAGAAGACCCGGGGATGCCCCTTCAGGTTGGTCAGGTTTTCTGTGAAGTAGTTCGCAGAATCTGACTGGATGGCGTCAATGATCAGCTGAGGTGCTTTGGCCGGGCCTCTCATAAAGGATGAGTTCTCATCCAGAGGAATGCCGATGATGCCGATTTCATCGGCTTGCAGGTTCCGGTAATCCTTGGTGAGCAGGCTCATCTATTTCTTTTTAGCCCAGTTATCGCGCAGTGTAACGGTACGGTTGAATACCAGGTGATCCTCAGTAGAGTCTTTGTCTACAATGAAATATCCCTGGCGCTCAAACTGGAACTGATCTCCCGGTTTGGCCGATTTCAACGAAGGCTCCAGCAGCGCATCTGGAATCACGGTCAAGGAGTCCGGGTTGAGATGATTGATAAAATCATCGTCTATCGCGGTCATATTCTCCGTTAGGAATAATCGGTCGTACATCCGGATTTCTGCCGATATCGCATGATCAACCGAAACCCAGCCGAGGGTTCCCTTTACTTTTTTGCCACTGGTATCCTGCCCACTGCGGGTCTGAGGATCATATTCACACTGTAGCTCAGTAATATTACCTTCCTCATCTTTCGTGTATCCGGTGCACTTGATGATGTAGCCATATTTCAGGCGTACTTCCCGGTCGGGTCCCAGCCTGTACCACTTTTTAGGAGAGGGGGGATTTTCGAGAAAGTCATCCTGTTCGATATAAATCTCACGGGTCAGCGGTATTTCGCGTGTGCCGGCTGTTTCATCACCCGGATTGTTCACGGCCTGCATCATCTCCGTTTTGCCTTCAGGCCAGTTGGTAATCACCACTTTCAACGGGTTTTGAATGCCGAAAACCCTGTTGGTCTTCTTGTTGAGATCTTCCCTGATACTGTATTCCAGCAGGGCAATATCGGTGACACCATCTCTGCGGGCGATACCCACCTTATGCACAAAATTCTTGATGGAGTCAGGTGTATAGCCTCTTCTGCGATATCCGGAGATGGTAGGCATACGCGGATCGTCCCAGCCGGTCACATGGTTTTTCTCTACCAGTTGCAGCAGCTTACGCTTGCTGACTATGGTATAGCTGGGGTTCAGTCTGGCGAACTCTGTTTGCTCTGAGGGGAAAATTTCAAGTTCATTGATAAACCAGTCATACAGAGGTTTATGATCTCTGAACTCCAGAGTACAGAGACTGTAGGTTACCTCTTCCAGTGAATCAGACTGGCCATGGGCAAAATCATAGTTCGGATAGATGCTCCAGGCATCCCCCGTATTATGGTGATGGGCTTTTTTGATCCTGTAGATAATCGGGTCGCGCATGTGCATATTAGGAGAGTCCATATCTACTTTGGCCCGAAGCACAGAAGTACCTTCCTCAAACTCCCCATTTTTCATGCGCTCGAAGAGTTCCAGGTTCTCTTCAACGGATCTGTCGCGATAGGGGCTTGGAATGCCCGGGATGGTCGGGTTGGTTTTACCGGCAGAAATCTCCTCGGCAGACTGGTCATCTACATAGGCTTTTCCCTTTTTGATAAGCTTGACCGCAAAGCCATAAAGCTTGTCAAAGTAGTTGGAGGTAAACAGTGCTTCCTCTCCCCAGTCATAACCCAGCCACTTGATATCCTCTTTAATCGAGTTGACGTATTCTTCACTTTCCTTCTCGGGGTTAGTGTCGTCAAAGCGCAGGTTGCAGCGTCCGTTATACTTTTCAGCTAAACCGAAATTGAGTACGATAGACTTGGCATGGCCGATGTGCAGGTATCCGTTGGGCTCAGGAGGAAAACGGGTCTGGACGAAGGAATTCTTACCTGATTTCAGATCTTCCTCTATCATATGCTCAATAAAATTGAGCGACTCTTTGGTCTCGTTTTCACTCATGGTATTCCTGATTAGTATTGAAAGCGCAATTTTAGCGAAAACCCGCCAAAACTGAATATCAAAACGGTTTTTATTTGGTGTTGAAACTGAATGGCAGCCGTTGCCCGAAATCATCGATATTGCCTTGCTCTCATCGTCTGACCTTATAGCTACCCTGAAGCATTGATGCACAAATCAGGTCTGATAAGCAGATGTTTTCTCGCTCTTCCCTGATAACTGATACACTGATAACCTGCCACCATTGCCACAGTCTCTTCATACTCTCACATCCGTCTGGGAAAAGCACTTCTCAGCCTGACCTTACGACTATGCTGAAGATTCGATATACGAGTAAGACCTCACAGGGTAGGTGTTCTTTCGTTCTTCACTGATAACTGATAACTGATAACTGATAACCGATCAACTGATACACTGATAACCTGCCGCCATACCCGCAGTCTCTTCACAATTGTAACAAATCACAAGGTCATTCTCCGTCTGACCTTTGGTCTGACAGGGAGCGGGCAATATGAACTGATAACTGGTCAACTAATAACCTGCCACCACTTCACTGATAACTGATATACTAATCAACTGATACACTGATAACCTGCCACCATTGCCACAGTCTCCTCAAACCCCCACACTCTTTCGGGAAAACCACTTCTCCGCCTGACCTTACAGCTACCCAGGCTCGGATAGACAAGTGAGGTCTGATAAGCAGATACTTTCTCGCTCTTCCCTGATAACTGATAACCGATCAACCGATCAACTGATACACTGATCAACCAATCGAAAAATCGCCCATCGTCATGGCCACCGACCTACGTGTTTCACCTATAAGGAAAATTAGGTTTTAACCGGATTTATCTAGTATAGCCATACTATACCTTTGTGTCCGTAAAACAGTGGGGCATGGAGAACGAGCGAGTTCAAAATAAAGGTAGAGTGGTTGAAGTTAAGATCAGGCCTGCACTGGTTACAAAGCTGTCGGAGGAACTCCTTTTCACCTTGGAGAATGTTGAGCAGCAGGCCAGGAATTTGCGTGAGCTTAAATGGTTGCCCAGCAGCAGGAAGGAAACCCTGAATGTTATGCTGGAAGATACCAAAAGAATAAATGGTCTGCTGAGAGAATTGATGAGTACAATACGGCCTGAGGATGATTTGTAAGAGTAGAGTGCAATCAGGTGTGTGGTTTGTGTGTGGCCGTTTTTGTATGCTGTGAGTGCGGTTGGTTGAGGCGTAAGCAGTGAAGTTGGTTGAGTTATGTGGAGGTTGTCTTGTAGAAGACAACCTCTTTCTTTTTTGTGATCTTTTTTGATTTTTTTAGTTACCGAATGAACGTTCGGTAACTTGTCGTGGTTCTTAACTCAAACAACACACTATGGAAAAGAAGTACCCACTGCCACCATTTACTGAGGAAACCGCCAGACAGAAAATTCAGGCTGCTGAAGATGCCTGGAACAGCAAGAATCCGGAGAAGATCTCTATGGCTTATACGGTTGATACTGAATGGAGAAACAGATCAGAATTCATCAATGGCCGGGAAGCTGTACAGGCCTTTTTGAAAGGTAAATGGGAAAAGGAACTGGACTATAAACTCAAAAAATCATACTGGGCGCACAGCGGTAACCGCATAGCCGTTCGCTTCGAATATGAGTACCATGATGCCGAAGGGCAATGGTACAGGGCCTATGGTAATGAAAACTGGGAGTTCAACGAAAATGGCCTGATGGCGAAGCGCTTTGCCAGCATCAATGATCTGCCGATTGAAGAGGGGGAGAGAAAGTTATAGATTCTGCTTTATTCTAGAGTGAAAATGAAATAAAATAAATCTATTTTTATAAAATAAGTTGCTCATAGATGGGTTAAAGGGTTGAAAGTGATTTTAGTTTTTAACCTTTAATTTTTTTACATGAGAGTTAAACTTTTTTTATCCGTATGTATCGCATCATTCATTGCGGTTGGTTTTGTTTTTGTAGATAAGGAGCCTGATTACGGTGCATTCAAACAACCCTCTTCAGCTATTGAAGAATGGACAAGTCTGGAAGAAGGAGATTTACTGACTAGTCTTCAATCTGAGAAAGGAGCTTTTCTAAGTCATATTAACTTCGACAGGTCTCAGATTGAAGCGGCTTTAGCAGAGGAGGACATGCCAATTGTTGAGTTCGTTTTAGGGATCGATGAGGCTGGCAGTCTTACCTTTTTTGTAAACTCCCAATTTAACGGTAGTGATAAGACTTACAATTCGGGAACAACTGAGTTAAAGTCGAAAATGCGGCAGTTCGATAAAGAGAGCTACTACAAGCGAAATGAACAACTTCCTAAGAAATCAAGAGAGCATATCATCGATTTGGATGCAGCTATTGAAATGATCGAAAGATGGGAGAAATCTGGGGATTCTGAGAAAATTGGAGCTCTGGTTACTGATAATGGCGAGAGGCTCTTGTCGCTTTCTTATAATAGGGAGGTCTTCGAGAGTTTATTGAAAGTGAAAGCTGTAAGTTCTGTTTCAGTCTTTACGGCATTGAATGAAGATAATGACCTTACCTTGGTGTCCATAGGAAGGGATGTTAATGGTAACGTGTTAGTACCAGACAAAACCGAACCTAAGACGAAGGGTTATTTAATGCTTGATTTTGCACGTCCATGTCCCCCTACGTGTGTTCCGCCACCACCACCGCCATGTACTTCCACGAATTGCTCGGGCACTTGCATAGATGGGGCTTGTATAGGGGGAGATTAACTTATTTACAAAACTGAACTTATTGGCCCAAAGTATGAAAATTAGGAGTGTAGTAAATTTAATAAGGCTGTTTCTCACTCCGTGATTGCTAATCGTGTAAGAATCTCTTCGGCTTAATACTTGTATCTAAACAGAAATAAAGCCCAGCTTGATCGCCCGAATAATCAGGCCTGCCGTGTTTTTTACGCCAAACTTTTCAATCAGATTCTGACGATGCCCTTCAATGGTACGTGGGCTGAGGAAGAGCTTATCAGCCATTTCCTGGGTGGTAAGCTCTTCACAGATAAGCTGAAGTACCTCTGATTCTCTGCGCGTCACTTCAATATTATTACCGATTTTAGGTTGAGGCTTGCGCTTGGCTTTTACTCCGGAAAGCAAGGCTTTGGAGACAAAGTCATTGAAATAAAACTGGTTATCATGCACGCTGTGGATGGCTTTGTGCAGTTCCTCCTCAGTGGTGTCCTTAAGCAGATAACCGTTGGCACCAATCTCCATCAGGTGAGCAATCATCTGCTCATCGTCATACATGGTCAGGATAATGATACCAGTATCTTCATATTTCTCCTTGATGATCTTGGAGGTTTCAATGCCATTCAATACCGGCATTTCGAGGTCCAGTAATATGATATCCGGCACCTGATCCTCCATAGCATCCAGTAATTCCCGGCCATTGGAGCCTTCAATTATAAGCTCAACCGAATCCATATCTTCCAGAAGCAGTTTGATGCCTTGTCTGAACAAGGTGTGATCGTCTACCAATGCCAGTTTAATCATAAGAAGTAACAGGTTTAAAAGTTTCGATTCTTAAATGTGTTCCGCCACCCGGCCTGAATTGAGGGGAAATAGTGCCATTAAGCAGGTTCAGGCGGCTTTCGATATTCCTAAGTCCCAGCCCCTGGTCAGAAGCTGCCATTTTGGTAAAATCAAAGCCAATGCCGTTGTCCTGGTAGTCAATCTGGATGCTTCTCCCAATCTGTTGAATATCCAGGGTGATTTCGCTCGCTTTTGCATGCTTGAGCCCGTTTTGAAGCAGCTCCTGAATGATGCGGTAACAGCCCAGAGACTCTTCCGGAGGTACCATCAATTCATCAGGTCCGTTGCAGATGATCTCGATTTGTCCGGAGGTGTTGATTTTTTGGATCAGGCTCCTGATTGCAGCTACCAGGCCCAGTGCTTCCAGTACAGGGGGCTTCAGGTTGAGTGAGATTTGCCTTACGCTTTGTAAGGTTTCCGTAAGAATGTCAGTAGCACTGCTCAGTCTTTCTTTCATTTTAGCTTCGCTGGTATTGGGCTTGATTTGGCCTATATGGAGTTTGGAGGTGGTGATGAGGGCGCCCACTTCGTCATGCAGGGCTTCAGCTATGCGCTGTCTTTCTTTTTCCTGACTTTCGATAGAGGCCTTCAACAGGTTCTTCTGATAGTCTTCTTTGATCTGCTGATTGGCTTCCTGCTGTTTCAGTAACCTCCGCTGATAGACAATAAAGAAAGCAACCACTCCAAAGCCGAGCAAAAACATCCCCAGCATACCGATCAGGATGATCTCTAATAAAGTTATTTGATCGGGTTCACCCATAAGGCAATAGTATACGTGGTGTTAAGAACCAGATTAAAAAAAGAGTTCAAGCCCCATGCTGCGAAGTGGAGTTCATAGTAGTAGCTGTATTCAGGATCATTCACTTGATTTCCTAGCAAAAATAGGATTAATGTGCCTGAATAATACATAACAATTCCTGAACTAATCCAGAATTGTGAATTTCTTTCAAGTTTTTGATAACGGACTTCCTTCAGTAGCTTATGGAAATAGGAGAGAGCAAGGACTATAAGTATTATAGAAGCAGAGGTCGTAAGGTTAGAATTGAAATTATATTCCCAATGCTTTAGGTCTTTAAAAAAAAGTGCGTCAATTATAAAGTAGCCATTAAAGCAGATAAGAAATAGCTTAAGTGGTTTCCGCCATGTCAAGTATAAGTGGCGACTTAAAATAATGGCAAGTAGATTGAAGTTGATCAGAGCATATACATTGTAAACTTCCAGGTTTCTGAGTTGTTGATACCAGAGAATGTTAGCTATAATCTCAGTGAGGGCAGAAGCGATTACCAAATAACTCAGTAGTTTTTGAGTGGGGCTTAGTTTCCGAAAACGTACTAAGCCTACTATTAAAGGAATAATAATGCTGAGTGATGATATGAATGTAGAGTTTTCGACTAATTGCTTGATCATAGAGATAGATTAAGAGCCTCCAAGAGGCTCTTTTTGTTATTTATTTGCTAATCCTCCGGTGCCTGGTGGTGGTGGTGGTGGTGGGTAACATGTTGGGGGGCAGGGACGGGAAAAATCCATAAATAACTCATCGTCTTCATCCTCTCCGTTAATTTTCCAGCTGATGCCGAAGCCGTGTTTTCGAAAAAGTGAGGAGGTGTCAGTATCAGCAAGCGTTTGGAATTTCAACCCGAATACTGGTATAAAGGCAATATCTGCCGTGGTGTGTTTGTTTAAATCCACGCCAGGGTAGATATACAGGTTAGTCAGGAATTCTCTGTTGGCAATAAAAAAATCCAGGCCTGCATCCGCTATCTGGTAGGAGAGTACGCGCTCAAGCCCTTCGGGGCTTTGACTGGTTACAGTATCTGCCATTTGATCAGAAGCGGTGTCAAGCCAGTTATTTCTTACCTGGTCTACGAAGGGTAGAGAAACTACCGATGATCCGTCATCAACATCTGAACCCCAGTAAGATTTCCTGTTGTGCTTTACATCCTCAAATTCAAAGTAATAGGCTATGTTGTCCTTGCACTTGTAGGGATCGTTATGCTCTCTGCATTGTTTACAATTCTCCTTACAATAGGTGAGTCCCAGGATCGGAACAAAATTGACCGTATAAGGTTTGAACTCAGAAAGTCCCATAACTACGCTGATACCAATAAGCCGTTCGTTTTCCTTGGGAGCGGCTGTTAGTTTTTCCAGGCCTTCTTTACTCAGTCGAAACTCGGTGCCCCGTACAAAGAAGGCATAGGCCTTTTTTTTGTCCGTGTCATCGAGCTTATGAAAATTCTGGTAGAGCTCACGGGGTTCCGTTTCCTGCCAGTTTTTCATGTACTCTGCTAATTTTTGATCTTTACTCATATTCAAAATCCATTTTGGTGTGTAATTGATTGTGCAATGAATATAGGAATTACAGATAAGGCATAATGAATTGCATTAAAGAATCACGTAAAAACCCGGGGTTGTTCCCGTAGTTGCTACCGGAAGTGGATTATAATACCAGTTGATATAGTCTGCGTATTTCTCCGCGATAAGCAAATCCAGTTTGAATACCCTGTTAACGCCAGTCTGTTTGCCGGACCTTTGAAATGTTGATCAACCGAGGAGAAGCCAGCGCAGCCTCTCACATTTTAATCCCGGGCAGTAAGCCGAACAGCCCTTAACCTAGTAGGCACTTTTTAACACACAAAACATTATTGACGTTATGGCAACTATATCAATTATTAACCAGTCAGGAGAAACTATTAAAACCAATGAAGTAGTAAACAGCCCTACCATTTCAGATCTTGGAAATGGAGACACTACGAAAAACATGACTTTGGAAGCTGGTAAAGCTTACAATGTTCAGGTTAACCTGAATGATGGCGTTATTGCAGTGGCTATCTTCGATGCACATTGAGATAGCTCCACTTACGCAAACAGAAAGCCCTGACGGTTCCGTCAGGGCTTTTTTTATGTCATTTGACCAAGGTTCGAATGTCGATGTTTCAGTCAGTGTCTTGACAGTCAAAGACTCGTCAAGTCAGAAACCATATATTACAAAAAAAAGCAGTCATTGCTGACTGCTCTTTGATGTGATCCGCTCAGGACTCGAACCTGAAACCTACTGCTTAGAAGGCAGTTGCTCTATCCAGTTGAGCTAGCAGACCTCCGTGCTTTGCCTACCTGTTTTTACTTTTTTTATCAGATCAAACGGGTGTGCTTTTTCAAAGCGAGTGCAAATATAGTGAAATCACTTTTTCGATTGCAAAACGAAAAGCAAAATTATTTAGAAAAAGATCGATGGTCCGTAGGGAGAGGCAGCCTGTACAGAGGTAGGGCAGGAGAGTTGTACAAATGAAAAAGCGGGCTGAGGAGAGTGGTAAAATTTGAGGATGCGTTGTTCGGAAAAAACCATGGAATCAATTCAGCCGAAATGCAGTTAAAAGGCTATGGAATATCGTACACTCCGGAGAGCCGGATGGCAGGTGAGCGAACTCTCTTTTGGCTGCATGTCACTGCAGGGAAATGATGCTGAAAATGCCAGGCTTTTACACAAAGCTTTTGATCAGGGAATTAACTATTTTGATACGGCTGATCTTTATCAAAACGGAGCCAATGAAGAGACCGTTGGCAAGGCTTTACAGGACAGGAGAGAGGAGGTAATGATTGCCACCAAGGTAGGGAATGAGTTGCGCCCGGATGGGAGTGGCTGGGACTGGAATCCGACAAAGGAATATATTCTCAGAGCCGTGGATGAAAGTCTCAAAAGGCTCCGCACTGACTACATTGATCTGTACCAATTACACGGTGGTACTATGGATGATCCTATCGATGAAACCATAGAAGCCTTTGAAATATTAAAGAGCTCCGGTAAGATCAGGCACTATGGAATTTCCTCCATCAGGCCGAATGTGATTCGTGAATATCTGGACCGTGCTCATATTCTTAGCAACATGATGCAGTACAGTTTACTTGACCGGAGACCGGAAGAGGAAGCCATGCATTTGTTTCATGAACAAGGTGTGGGGGTGATGGTCAGAGGTGGGCTGGCGAAGGGACTTTTAGCCGGAAAAGCTGCAACTTCTTATTTAAACTACCCTATTCAAGTAGTTGAATTACTGTTGAATAAAATAAGTGGTTTCTCAATTGAGAAAATGTCAAAATCCAAGGTGGCCTTGCAGTGGATTCTGGCCAATCCTGTGGTGAGCACCGTAGTGCTGGGTATCAGGACAGAAGCACAACTGGACGATGCATTGGCCTATTACAAGAGTCCTTTTCTCAGTGATGAGCAGCTGAGAGAACTAAGTGCAGTTCTGAAGCCCAACCTCTATGCAAACCACCGATGAAGTTTGATCACCAGCAGTTCTCGCGGTTTATGAAAACCGTATTGGCCGACTATCTTTCCGGATCTCAGGTAAGGCATGAGGTCTCGAACAAATGGATTGATGAGCTGGAGATATTTGATCTGCAGTCACTTTCGGATGATGATTTGAAAAGGGCCTTTTGGGTCAATGTTTACAATGGACTGACCAACTACTTTATCATCAGCAGGGGGCTGGAAAAATCTGTCTTGGAAGTGCCGGATTTCTTTACCGCACTCACTGTAAATATTAGAGGAGAAGACTTTTCTCTTGATGATATTGAGCACGGTATTTTGCGAAAAAACGGAGAGAGAAAAAAGGGAAAACCGGTGCAGTTTTCGGAAGGAAATCCAAAGCGAAAATGGATGGTGAATCTCTTCGATCCACGCATTCATTTTGCCCTGAATTGTGGCAGTGTTTCCTGTCCTCCCATTGCCTTTTATTCTGCGGAAAACATAGGGCAGGAACTGGGGCTGGCGGAAGCCGGTTTTGTCTCACAGGAATTCATAGTTGACCACCTGAATAGGGAGATTCGATGCTCAGAAATATTTATCTGGTACCAAAAAGATTTTCCGGGAAAATACCTGGAGTCTCCCTCACTGAATGGGTATCGTGTAAGAGCTGTCCCTTACCAGTGGACCATCCACTAAAAGACGGTTGTTAAATATGAACTACCCGGGGTCCTTTCCCTTAAGAATTTCCTCAGTGGCCTTTCCTGTGCTGGCTGTATCGATGGAATATAAAGTTGTTACTCCCTGAGTGGTGGCTGCCTGGGCAGTGACGTTCGATTGCTCCTGATTGGCAGTAGCATTATGCGCAGCATTACTCAATGCCTGAGCTGTAGCCTGATACACATTGCCCATGGCAGTGGCGGGAGCTTCAGCTACTACTTTCACATTACTTTGTGTAACAGCATCGGTAACTTGGTCTTTGTTCGGTTCTGGTTTTGCCATAAGTGTCAGGTTTTTGAATTTTTGTATGGTGAATATAAGTATTCTTATCAGAAATAAAGAGGCTGCATGACCCGATTTGACAAGTGACTGAGCCATATTGAAAAGGTTTTTAGAGATATTTGTCCGATTTTCGGAGATCATTCGTCATAAGACCAAAACCCGTAAAATCTGATATTGATCATGAGTTTATCTATTCCTAAATCAAATTTTAAATTCCTTTCTGACCTGATGGCCAATAACAACCGGGATTGGTTTAATGATAATAAAAAGTGGTATCAGGAAGAGCATCAGCATGTGGTCGATTTTGCCGGGGAGCTCTTGTCAAAGCTTAGTACGATTGATCAGATAGCCACCGTCAGTGGTAAAAAAAGTCTCATGCGTATTTACCGGGATGTGCGTTTTTCCAAAGACAAATCCCCGTATAATCCCCGTTGGGCCGGAAGTTTCGGACGCATTAAGCCTGAACTAAGAGGGGGATATTATTATCATATCCAACCTGGACGCACTGTTGTAGGCGGAGGTTTTTATAATCCTAATCCGGATGATCTCAAATTGATCAGAAATCACATTGCCCAGGATGATCAGCCCCTAAGGGAGGTGCTGAACGATCCGGCTTTTAAGAAAATGTTTGGAGAACTTGGGGGAGAGCAGGTGAAAACGGCTCCCAAGGGATTTGATAAAGAGCATCCGGCTATTGATCTGCTTCGATATAAATCCATGTATGTTTTTCATGAGTTTACAGATGAGGAGGCTACTGCTCCTGATTTTGCTGATAAAGCCCTTGAGGTATGGAAAACGATACGACCTTTCTTTGACGTGATGACGGAGATTCTGACCACTGATTTAAATGGTCTGTCACTGATCAAATAAGTCGATTCCGGGAACACTGAAGGTTTCAGGACTTACAGGTGACTGATCAACCAGGATGGCTTCTCTTTCAATTTTGAAAACCCCGCTTTCGTATTCGTAACGGAGGTAGTGAAAGGGGGCAAAGCTGTATTGGCTGTTGTAATGCGAGAGTTGGTATGCGCTGAAGTTTTCAGGCACAACAGAAAGCTTTGAGCTTACCCAGAATCTGTGATATACGCCATTGATCACCTTGACAAGTTCGGTACAAGAGTGATTGAGGATGGTTTCTTTTTTGCCTGAAAAATAGAGGGTATCCAGGTGCTTTTCCTCACGCGTAACATCTCTCACAACGACACTGTCGGTCAGGATCGTGAATGTGAAGGCTTTGTCTTTGAGATAAATGATTTTCGGACTTCCACTGCCGTTGCTTTCTTCTGTGTAGTTTCCCTTCCGATGGGTCCAGGTGAGCGTATCCCCGAAAATCTGATTATAGACATTTGCGTCAACCGAGCTGTGTTTGCTGATGACCCTTTGTTGGTAAATCACCCTTCCTTCAAATTCTGAAGGCTGTTGGCAACCGAGGATGAGGAGCAGAAGTAGGTAGACTAAAGGAGATCGCATAACTTTTGTGCTATTTATGATTTTGGAATGAGACTGTGATGGGAGATGACTGACTATGGGTAAACACCCATCATGTTTAACCGAATAGCTGAATGAATTCACCTTGGAAACATTAAGGCATACGACTAGTTTAGTGGCCATGTCAAAAGAGAATATCTTCCCCTTTCTGGAGGCGCTTACGGCTAACAATTCAAAAGAATGGATGGACGCTAACCGCAAGTGGTATAACCAGGCAAAAGATGAGGTGATCGGGATTTTCGAACCCATTCTGTCAACTCTCAGAGATCTGGACCCCAGGATTGTGCAGCCGAGTGCCAGAAAGTGTATAGGCCGGATTAACAATAACCTGATGTTTCATCCCGACAGACCCACCTATAAAGATCACTTCGGGGTGGTTTTTGGCTATGGCAAGGGCTGGGCCGATTTCTATGTGCATGTAGGGGTGGATGAGACGGAAATAGCCGGAGGTTTATGGCATCCGGGCAATGATGTTCTCAAAAAAGTGCGAACTGAGATTGACTATGAGGGTGACAGGCTTAGGGAGATTTTAGAGGCTAAACCTTTTAGTGACTGGTTTGAGATTTTTCAGCGGGACAAGCTGAAGACAGCTCCGAAAGGTTATCCCAGAGATCATGAATTTATTGAATTGCTCAGGTTGAAAAGCATTGCGGCTCTCAGGCCTATTACCCGTGAGGACATACTCTCTGATCACTTTCATGATATGGTTGTTGAATCCTATCAGGCTATTGTTCCGTTACTGGATTTTATAAATGTGGCCATTCATGATGACGAATGACCCGTTTGTGCAACTAAAAGGTGTGGCTGTCGAAGGTAAGCTATGTGTGTTTTCCTTTTAGCTGTGAAAGACTTAAATTTAGATTCAAGTAAATGACTATGAAGAAGCTATTGATCTTATTTTTTACCGTGGGGATGTTCCATACCACTTTTGCCCAGGAAGAGGTAGTGAGTGATGGTCCTGTGATTTCTTTCAAGGACAAGCTCTATGATTTCGGTGTGATCAGCCGGGGTGATACGGTTGAGCATACTTTTTACTTTGAAAACATTGGTACAGCTCCGCTGAAGATTTTATCGGCTCGCGGCTCCTGCGGTTGTACAGTGCCTAAATACTCCAGAGAAGAGATTGCTCCCGGAGAAAAGGGAGAGGTATTTGTCAGATTTAACAGTGCCGGAAAGAGCGGTATGCAGAATAAGACTGTTACGCTTGTTACCAATGCTACTGACAGAGCCAGGAAGCAGGTAGTGCTTACGCTCAGAGGCAGGGTAGATGTTCAGAGCGGAGACGATTAATCTCGCTCATTAAGAAATTGAAAGCCGGTTGAAAGACCGGCTTTTTTTTGCTCTTTGGTCAGAAAGGTCTGGATAATTATAATTCCGTTGGTGAAATGAGGCGTACAGTTCGATGCAATCAAAATGACCGATTTATTTTTGTAAGTACTTACGGAAATTTAGCATCAAAACTCAAATCACAATATGAAAAAAGCACTTATGCTTAGTTTCCTGCTTTGCGGGACACTAGCTTATTCACAGACACCCAAAACAGAATTCGGTAGGGAATTTCTCCCTTTCTGGCAGGCCGCGAAAAAGCAATCTATGGAAATGGCACGGTTGATACCGGAAGATAAATATGACTTTGTACCGGCAAAAGGCGGTAGGTCCATAGAAAAAATGTTTCTGCACATTGCCTATGCACATCACTACATGCGAAGAAGTTTTATCGGTGGAGAAACTATCCAATACAATTCCTATGAGAACCGGGAAGATTTGTCGAAAACAGAGGTGATGGAGCTCATGGAACAAGCTTTTGATGATATAAGTACAACCCTGATCAATATTACTGATGAAGAGTTAGCGCAGCAGGTAAATGCTTTTGGTAACAGACTTACCAAAGAGCAGATGTTTTACTATTTCCGGGACCATGGCACCAGTCATGTGGGTAAGCTGAAAATGGCGGCCCGCATGTTGGGTATCAGACCACCGAGGTACCGATTTCTCGACTTTTGACCGAGGTTGAGTTGTTTTTGACAGGGGAGGGCTACAGTCGTCCCCTTTTGTTGTTTATAACTCCTTTGAAATCAGGGATGAAGCCAGTATTTTCGGGTAGGCTCAACTCAAAAATATCATGGCTCGAATCCATCTTTTCGAATTCGAAGATCTCGGCTGGTTTCCCGCAACTCTCAGAAACTACGGTACCGATTTTTTACAGTTTCTTGCCAACAAAACCAGGATGTGGAAACCTGTGGTTCCAGTACTACAGAAAGCTCTCAGGCAGACAAACTCCCATCGGATTATCGACCTTGCTTCAGGTGGTGGAGGTGGGCTGCTCTGGCTGAATGAAGAGCTCAGAGAAAGCGACCCTGAGCTCAGGATTACACTCACTGATTATTACCCAAATCTGAGTGCCTTTGCTTATACCAGGGCACAAGCCGATAACTTTGATTATGTGGAAGAATCTGTAAATGCGCTGGAGGTTCCTGAAAACCTGAAAGGGGTACGCACACAATTTCTTTCTTTACATCATTTTAAACCTGCTGATGCCCGGGCAATTCTGCAGAATGCAGTAGATGCAAAAAGTCCGATCGCTGTTTTCGAAGGGCAGGAAAGAAGCCTGCCCAGTATACTGGCCATGATTTTCTCGCCCATCACCGTGTTGTTAACCACTCCCTTTATCCGGCCCTTCAAAGCCGGACGCATCATCTTTACCTATCTCATTCCTATGGTACCTTTGTTTGTATTGTGGGATGGTATTGTTTCCAGCCTCAGAACCTATTCGGTAAAGGAGATGGAGGCGCTGATAGAGGGCGTAGAGGGGAAGGATACTTTTGATTGGGAAGTGCAGCGGGTAAAGTCCGGACCTGGTGTGGTACTTTATCTGCTGGGGCAACCGAAAAAAGGGTGATCAGGGCCCTGAAATGTGGGGTAAAATATTTTTTAAAATTTTCTTAAATCCATCTGTTGCAAAAAGAAAAAAGCCTCTATATTTGCACTCCGATTTTGACGGAATCGGGGTGTAGCGTAGCCCGGTTATCGCGCCTGCTTTGGGAGCAGGAGGTCGCAGGTTCGAATCCTGCCACCCCGAC